>NVWA01000097.1 GCA_002746535.1 Planctomycetota bacterium | reverse complement strand
CTAGATGGATCGTGTAAAAGGTTATTACCAATGGAGAAATCTTCCTCATTTTGATTACGAAGGTCTTCTTCAAATGATCACTTACAGGCTTGATGATGCACTTCCGAAAGAAACTCTAAATCGATTTTTTTCAAAAAACGAATCAAATTTAAAAATTAGATCCGCCATTGAAACACATTTAGATAATAATCATGGATCCTGTATCTTAAAAATCCCTATTATCGCTAATATGGTAATAGGAAATTGGCAACATTTTGATAATCAAACGTATGATTTGGTTGCCTATGTCGTCATGCCCAATCATGTCCACATTTTAATTAAAGTTTATAAAAATATTTCATTAAAAAGTATTGTTCATAGTTGGAAGTCATACACATCAAATCAATTTAAAATATGTTTGAATCAAACAGATGTGCAAATACCAATAATACCCCATTGGCAAAAAGATTATTGGGATCGGTATATTAGAGATGAAGATCATTTAGTAAGTGCGATTAATTATATTCATTCTAACCCAACAAAAGTGGGTTTGTGTACCAAGGATGAAGATTGGCCATATTCAAGTAAATTCACAAATTAATTTGATATTTTAATTCCGGGAGAGCGAGCTCTTCCGGATTCTAATAGTGATTCCCATTTGATTTTTAAAAAAGAATAGATGTAAAAATAATAATATCACATTAATTAAAAGACAGTCTGGGAGAGCGAGCTGCCAGCTCGTCTTTTCTTGACCAATCTCAATTGAATAGTCAAAAAAGCAGAAGATATCGAAAGAAAAAGTCACTTATGATATTACGTTAAAGACGAGCTAGCAGCTCGCTCTCCCGGATTCTAATAATGAATCCCAATTGCAATTTTTAAAAAAGAATAGATGTAAAAATAATAATATCACATTATTTAAAAGATGCTCCGGGAGAGCGAGCTGCTAGCTCGTCTTTTCTTCACCAATCTCAATTGAACGACCAATATCACAATAGATGTCCAAATAAAAATCACCTTATATATTACGTAAAAAACGAGATCAGCTCGCATTCATGGGTTTTTAACCAATGAGATTACTTTATCATCAAGAACGACATAGATTTCGCCATCTTGACTGATGTTAATATATTTAGGCATGGAGTTTTTATTAGGTGTTAGTTCTTGTGTTTCGGCGATATATTTGAAATCCAATTGTTGATTGTTTATGGTTAAATTAAAAACACCTTTTTTGCAAACGCCATAAAGTTGACCAGTTCGATTATCTAAGATTATTTCTCTCAAATTTTCTGGACTCTCTCCTAATTTGGTGAGTTTCATTTGTGAAGGGTCGTACTCAAACAATGTAGCTGTTTTTGAAAGGTACTTTTGATCTTGAATCAGGAGATTACCATTGGGTAGAAATGTAAAAAAGTGAATAGTCTCGGCATTTGATATTGGTTCTGAATAATGAGCAACACTTTTGTCTTTTAAATCAAAATGTATTAATCCTGCGACGGACCTTTTTGGCGGTGCACCTTCGGGGTAAATACTTAAAGATAAATATAAAACTTCGTTGTTATGGTCAATTAATAAGCTTTGTGGGGATTGCTCTTCAAGAATATCCATAAAATAATTTAGCTCTTTTGTATCAATATTATAACACGTTAAAGCACCACCATCTGAACCTAATTTCGCTAATGTAATAGTCCATAATTCATTTTTGTAAAATTTCATTGCTAAAGGTCTTACTTGGTTTTTTTCTAATTTGATTATTTTTTGTGGTATTTCATCTATTCCTGGTTTAAAGTTCATTAAGGTACATGTTGAATAACTAGCCAAATATAAAATTTCATTTTCTTGATCCCAATCCATAGCATTTATTTGTCCACCACCCGGTCCACTCTTCCCAACATGACTAGAGCTATTTTCTTTTAGATCAATTTCCCACAAGTGTTGAATACAATGACTACACCCTAAAAGTTTTTTTTGATTTTTAGATTCGATTAAAAACATTCCCCAGCCTTTGACAGTACTATAGGCTTGCATATTTTCGCGAATGGTCACATCTCCATTTTCTGATACTTCAAAGCAAGTTCCATTTGTCTTTAGCCCAATAATATGATGGTTTTCTGTTTCTAAAAATCCGGCTATACCATTATCAGCTTGTTTGAAATCAATTGGCTCTTTATTTAATTTCGTAAAGTCTTTATTTATAGGATCAAAATAATAAAAGTTAGAGCCTTCTCCATCCCACATTATTGGTAGACCTTTAAAAGTTGTGGTTTGTCTTTGATTAACGCCTATGATTTTGTCATCAGGCCATTTAGCTTCATGAATTATTTCAAAATTTGGATAGGTCAGCGTGAAGGAAGATATATTTGTGTTGAAGAATAAGGTATTTTTGTCTATAAAAATATTGTTGTAGTTGAATGTATGCTCTTCAGGAATATTTGGATAAAAAACTTTGTGAGACCAATCTGTCGGGTTAACCAATATAAAGGAAACTTTTGGAACACTTCCAGATATCAAAATTTGATTGTCATGAGTTAAAGTTGCCTGATAAATATAATATGAATCTTTTGGAGCAGGGATTCTTTTGACGATGATTCTTTTATCTAAATCAAAAATAACGATATCTTGATTAATTTCACTACAACCAAGAATGGCAAAATTATCATGTATCATACCACCCCAAGGTCCATCTGAAATTCCTAATGGCTTGGAAATGACTTCATAGTCACCGCTAATGATATCTACTGAAAGTAAGCATTCGTTTCCACAAATTACTTTATCATTGTAGACCTCGAGGTAACTTGATATATAGGGGAGTTTGATTGATTTGTATTGATTGTTTTCATCAAAAACTAGAAGGGCGGGTTGATGGTTTGAATAGGCAGAACAAATATAGTAACATTTATCATTCAATATCAATTTTTGAAGTTTAGTATTATTAAATGGTAACGGTAGCTCAGGTATATTATAGGTTTTCATTTATTCTAATTATTTTGCCATTACTGATGCAGGATTGATATTTCGTGATGATTTTCGTTCTACAAATTCACTCATAACTTGGATTTTTTTTGGGGCTCCATTGCCATTAATTTGGAGTAAAAGTGAATCTATTATTTCTTGTGCATAATTTTCACCTGAATAATCAACAGATGAAAAGAATTCTTGTTCCTGTTCTTTTAAACCAAAGACAGCAATGGATAAATCTTTAGGAACATTGATACCTAAGTTATCAAGCATTTGAACGACACTTGTGGCTATTGATACTGATTGGCAAATGATTACGCTCGGTTTTTCTTTTTTAATTTTTAAAATCGCTTTGAGATCTTCTTTCCCAGAATTTAAAACTAATGGATTTAAATATAGAAATGTATTGCGATTGGAAGGTAATTTATTTTGAATCAAAAACTCTGTAAAAACTTTTTTTCTGATGGTATCGATATCTTTTATGGCAATATCATTAATATAAACAATTCGTTTGTGTCCGTAGTCTAAAAGTTGTTCCATCATTAAATTCATTACGGATACATTATCTAGGCCTACGATACTCATTTTATTTATATAACGATAACCAACGCACCATGATCTTGGTTCACCAACTCCAACTACTGGAAAGTCCTCGTCGATTATTTTTGCTAGGGATGATGAGCCTGAGCCGTGTACAGCAGGGATGACGATGATGCCATCAACTCCTGATGCGCGAAATCGTTCAATACATTTATTTTCCTTTAGGAGATCATAATTGTTTACCCCGTAAAAAATAGAGTAGCCCAAATCAGAAATCTTTCGTTGAAGAATTTGAATCCCTTTTGTTTGAGTGTCAGACTCTTCATTCAGAATGAGACCAATGCTTGATGTCCTTTGCTGATTTCTGCCTTTTTCTAGATCTTGTATTCGATAGCCAACTCCTGGTCTTCTTTGAACAAGTCCATCGCTTTCTAGATTAGAAAGTGCTTTTCGGATGGTTACTCTCGAGACTTTATATGATTTCATCAAGTCTCTTTCTGAAGGCAAAAACTCACCTTCTGAGAATTCATCAGACTTGATTCTGTTGCATAGTTCTCGGTATATTTTTTCTGATAAGAGCATTTTATTCGACATGAGGCGAACCTTTATAGTATTTTTAATACAGGTATTCTGTTGGTCCTATAATAACTTGAAGATTAGTTTTTGTCTACCTTTATTTTTAATTGTTTTATTGATATAGTGAATTATCTCTTCGCGAGTTATTCATTCATCTTGATAGATTAATTTTGTTTTCATAAATCCAACCAATGTGTTTTTTGCTGATAGATAGATCCCCTCTGAGAATATTCATATTGCCGAAAAAATAATTCTTTCCTGAATCTTCTGAATGAAACTTATCAATTTTATAATTTCTACCTTGTAATATTGATTTATAAAGTGACCAATCTTCCCTCGGATATTGAGAAGAAGCTAGAAGCCCTTTTCCATGTTCAGGGGCACCCCAGTCTTTAGCCGCCGCTGCCATAGGGTTGTATGCTTTGTTGAATCTGTTTACAAACGCACTTGAGTAGCCTCCCACAAAATCGGAGACCCAGATTTCTTTTGTGTTGTCGTGCATGTATGAGAATAAAACCGTTGTGCCACCGATATAATTAGAGCTTCCGTATGCACCTCGCATGGCAAAAGTTCCTGCAGCACTATATGCATTACTTCCAGGGCCAGTATGGAATGTTTGGTTTGGACCATAGATGGTTCCGTAATTAGAGCCTTCCGCAATGAGTAGGCTTTCAGTGCTTATGTCTTCGAGTTTCATTGAGTTTTTACTATTACTACCAAATATATCTTTATGGCCTAGGTAAGATGAAGGTAGTCCTACTTCATTAGTGGATGAGTATTTATCCATTGAACTTGAACTAACTCTAGGTCTATCAAAACCTTGAGTTAAAGCTCGCGCATCTGGAGTGGAGACAGCTTCGGGACATACGAACACCTTTAGAGGTCCGTGACCACCTTCGTAAAGCATTTCTTCAACAAGAATAAAATTGTGGTACATGGGATCATCATTAACTTTAGTTGGTTTTCTTAATTTGCCTGTTGATTCATTATAGGATATCCCTGCTCTGGAATAAGTTTCTAGATTTAAATCAAAATATGGAAGGAGATGGCCTGGCCAACTGTGATATAATAGATTGCGATTATCCCATCCGCTGATTTTTTGGGGAATATCTCGATAGGACCAAATGTCTTTATAGCTTCCCCCAGCAAAATATTGTCGGTAACCACCACTAAAAGGTAGATACCCGTTATTATCAAGGGAGTAAATGCTTAATAACGTTCCAATCTGTTTCATTTGATTGGCGCAAATAGCTGTATTAGCTTTTGTTCTTATGCGATGGAATGAGGGTACGAAAAGTGTTATTAAAACTAAAATCACGATAATGACGGTTAGTATTTCAATAAGGGAAAATCCTTTTGATTTCATTTAAACCTCCTGATTTTTGGATCAAATTTTACAACTGGTATCTTTGTGGTTCTATTTTTAATCAGATAATATTTTTTGTCTATTCTTTTGTAGATTCATTATTAATAATTATCAAATTAGCTTCTTTTTCTTTTCAAATTCATAATGAAAGATACCAGTGAATCGTTTTTTCAATATAAAATAGCCATATATGACTGATTTGTAAGTATTTGCGTTTTATTTTTAATGGAGCATTATTTGAGAATTCAAAGAATGCTCCATTCATTTAAATGGAGCATTCTGCTTTTTGGGCGGTAATTATTTCTTTTAAACCAATTTTGAGATGTTCGCTAAGTTTCATTTATAAAATATTAAAACAAATATAGCAATCCGGTATAGGACCACTTGACATATGATTCTAAATTTCTAAGATCATTTATCGAAAGAGACACCTTCCTGATGAATTGACTCTATTCATCAAAACTTAATAATTCTTTCTTCTATATGGGTTTTTTATACCGTATATTTATGGTTAAGAATAGTTTTAAAGCCTTTACAATAATTTAATTTTTTTTGAGGATATTTTTGATGCCTATTAAATTAATTTTTAGATACGTAATTTTATTGTTCATATTATGTTTCAATTTGAATGCTGAAAGTGACATCAAAAAAATAAGTGTTTATGAATTTTCAAAAAAGCCAACTATAAAAAGAGAAGGTAACAGCTTTTCAATTTCTTTTGCCGTCAAAGAAGCTTGTGATGTGACCATTGCCATTGTTGATAGTAATAAGAAAGCTATTCGTCATATTGCGAGTGGGTTGTTGGGTAAGAATTCCCCTGAGCCATTTGCCAAAAATTCTCTTAGTCAAAAAATATTATGGGATGGTAAGAATGATTATGGTCGTTTATTGGACGATTATTCTTCTTTGAGTGTACGTGTCTCATTGGGTCTGAAAGCAAAGTTTGAAAGAACCTTATATTGGTCACCACATAAAAGAACAAAATCTGCAAAGTATCGTATGTTTGCACCAATAATGTATGCAACACCAGAGGGTGTTTATGTGTATGATGGAAAAACAGGTGACCACATTACTAAATTTAATCATAAAGGCGATTATGAAAAAACGGTATTTCCGGCTCCAGCCAATAAAATTAAAGCTATTAAAGGATTGGTATGGAAGAAGTTTCCTCAAGATGGACATAATTTACCTATGAAGGGAGGGAAATACTTTAACGAATTTTTGACAACAAATAATTTAGGCGATACAAGTAAAATAAATATTAGAAGTAGTGGAGGTGTTAAAGGACTTGCTGTCTTAGGTAATAAAATTTATTTAACTGGTACAAGAATAAATTTCTTATCTACTGATGGATCATCTGGTGGCCGAGAGTTATCTGGCCCAGAAGTCTGGAAATCTGTACGATTAGGTAGAATGCATAATTTTCCTGGGGGAACAGTAAAGATGGCTGTGAGCAGTGTAGCGCCTAGTGAAGATGGCAAGTGGATCTATTTAACGGGTTATTTCTACGTTAGGAGTTGGCATCAAGGAGGTTTGAATGGTGTTGCACGACTCTCTACAAAACATGGATCTAAACCAGAACTATTTGTTGGTAGTCTCAAGCAATACACAAGTAAGAAACGACCAGGAAATAAAAATGGCGTTTTTGATGTTGCTACATGTGTGGCTGTCGATTCAAAAGGAAGAGTGTATGTAGGTGATTATGGCAATGATCGTATTCAGGTATTTGATGAAAATAAAAAACATTTAAAAAATATTCCCGTTAAAAAACCAGCCCATATTTCTATTAATCCAAACAATGGCGAGATATATGTATTTTCCTATAAGGTGCCTTTTGTTATGCATGATAAAGGTATGAAAGTTCCAATTTTTACAAGACTGGGATCGTATGATAATCCAAAAGTTTTAGCATCTATGAAAATCAAGATGAATATGACAACATTAGATGACCCTGGTGGTAGATGTACGGTTGATTTTTGGGGAAAAGAGCCGGTGATTTGGATTGCTGATACTGGAACTCATGCGTCATTTCGTGCAAGCAGAGAAAAATTAGCAAATATTAAAATGTATGTTGAGAAAAAAGGTAAATTAGTAAAGATTCGAGATTTTCATGATGATGCTATTAAAAAAGTAGCCTTAGCTAGGGGAACTAGGCATGGTAAACAACGTTTATTTTTTGATTATAAAAATGAAAAATTATTTGTAAGCGAAATTTGGGGTCCTGCAGTCATCCATTGTACTTCAATGGCCGATTCTGCCAAAATTGATCCTGAGACAGGTAAGATTGAACATATCTTTTTACCAATTGATGCCGAAGATATGGCTTTTGATTTGAACGGATTAGCCTATTTAAGAACACAAAATCGAATTGCTCGCTTTGATGCTAAGACTTGGAAAGAAATCCCCTTTGATTATGGTGCAGAGTATAAAGCTATGACAACATGGCATGTGAGAAAAAGAGATGTGATTTCTGCCATTACTTACAACGGTTTTTTTGAATCTTCTAGTCAATTGGGTGGCATGGCTATTTCGCCTAAGGGTCACATCGTAATTACGGCGTATAATCCAACTAATAAAGAAGAGAGGACTAAAGGTGGTGCTCAAAATATTAACTTAGCACCCTACAGACCTAATATGTATCCTGGCAGAGCAAGCTCTTGGAATTTGCATGTGTGGGATGAGCATGGTAAAATAATATACAAAGATGCTGTGGCAGGTTTAGGTCGCCCGGTAGGTGTAAGAATGGATGTAAAAGATAATCTATATATCATGCAAGCAGGTCAAGGGAAATTAAATGGAAAATATTATTACAGCGGTGTTTCTTGCACCTATGTTAAAACAAAACCCGGTACTAAATTTGTAGCTACTAAAGCAATAATAGATTTAGGAGCAGAGATGAGACCTAAACGAGAACCAGATATTAAAGGATTGGATTATGCTGGTGACTTATGGGCTATAGGTGCTGAATGGACATTGGGAGGGGTCGGAATTGATGGTAAAAGAAATAAATGCCATTGTGCTAGTCAAAGTAGACCTGCCTTAGATTTATATGCCAGATCTTTTTTACCAGAGACCGATCGATATAGTGTTTTGGTTATCGATACGAATGGCAATAAAATATTGCGAATTGGTAAATATGGTAATGTCGATGATGGCATGCCTATGATTAAAGATGGTGGTCCACCAAATCCAATATCAATAGGTGGTGATGAAGTTGCCATTGTACATAACCAATTCTTGACTGTACAAAGTGATCGACGACTTTTTATTGGTGATTTGGGTAATTCAAGAGTGCTTAGCGTTAAATTAGAATATCATAAATCTGAATATGTTTCGTTAAAGTAATATTCTTTGGAAGGAGCTTTATTGCTCCTTCTATACTTCAAATTAATAAATTAGAGGAAAATAATATGAAAATTAAAATGAGTGTTCTCATTCTAGGCGCATTCTTTTTTATGAATTTAAATTCACAAGAAAAAATCAATTTAAAAAATATTTCACCAAATGAATGGATAGAGGTTGAGGAAGATAATAATGGTTCTGCCTTTCAGGCAATAGTATTTGATCCAATTATTGGAAAAGTAATGCAATGGACGAATACACTAACTGATAAAGGTCATAATGTAAAAGCGCGCGTCAGACATTTTGATCCTATTAGTTTATCCTGGATAGATGATTATCCTGCCGTAAAGAATGGACGAGATGTTAGGTTTGGAAAGAATTGGTCGATGGCAGGTGAGTACCCCGCGCCGCTTCTTCATTTGATATGGTCACTTACAATTCAAAATTAAAAAATATTATATACTCACAAGCAGGCATGACCGCTACTTATAATTCTAAATCAAAGAAATGGAAAAAAATATAATCACAAATTATACTTAATGGAAAATCATATTTGGGTGGACCACCAATATCATGGGGTGCCATGGCCTACGATCCCGTTAGGTCAGTTAACTGAGCTCTGCTCATTATTGTAAAGGAATAGTAATTTGAAATGCTAAATACTATAACGAAGCCTTTCTGGGTAAGGTAGATCCAACCG
>NVWA01000096.1 GCA_002746535.1 Planctomycetota bacterium | reverse complement strand
ACAATCCTACCACACCAAAGCGATTTAGCACTTGTTTTGAGATTGAAAGTTGTTTTGTTTATATGAGATTAGTTATGTTGTTGGTGTGGGGAGTTTGGAAATAGTGTTTGCTATCTCCTTTGTGTCTTGAATCGATTATTTCTCGGCAATTTTTGATTGGATTAATATTTTTACCTTACGGGGGTAAGGGGAATGCTATTGGGGTTGGGAGTGCAATATCTATTTGTTTTTAATAATGAGCCGTACTCAGTTAACTTGATTAATTGGTTTATATTTAATAATCTGGCCAGAATCTTGGGCAATATACAAATATCCTTTTGAATCAAATGTGATACCTTCTTGTCTTTGACCAGGAAGAGCCTGAACATTTAAAAGAATACCTGCACGTGAAAGGCAAGACAAGGTATTAGTAGATTCACTTATTACATAAATTAATTTTGTACTCATTTCATAGTATAGGCCTGTCAGATCGATTATATATGGCTGAATCACTCTAATAATTTTTCCAAAGCCTTTCTTGACCTTCTTATTATTTAAAGGAATTTCATATTCAATAATACCAGAAATATCATCTTTGCTATCCAGCTGAAGACTTTGATTCGCTACTAAAAATGTTCCTCCATGGGGATGTGATGAATTAGGCACAAAGGTTATGGCTTCGATACCTTGGCCGCCGACCTTTAACAATGTTTCTCCATTCAACTGACGTGATAGTATAAATTCTCTTGTGACAGTTAATCCAGCTGGATTAATCTCAATGATTTTCTCTTCACCTTCTACTGCTATATAAATCAAACCCGTAGAAGGATTATGAGTAACACCTTCAAAGTCAGAGTTAAAGAGGTGCTTCTTCTGTAGTATTTTACCATTGTAATCCATTTCACAAATGTCACCTTCATCACCAACAACAATTAAACTCTTACGACTAATATGATGGCAAATTCCAGATGGTTCATTGAACTTAGAATAGTTTATATTCTTTAGGCGCTTATATGGAATAATATTTTTAAGTGGAAAGGTAGTACTGGATGAATTTTTTATACAACCGAATAACATTAGTAAGAATAATAAAAGAATAATTCGCATAATTAAGTTTCTATTTAATGGTTATTCGTCGTCTTCATTTGCTTTAAAATAGCCTATTCACGTAATCACCCACGTATCTGAGTTTTGGAAAGCTTGCAATTATTTATTCATTAGCACTACATTTAAAGATGGTGTTTTATTTCCACTTTGAATATCAACCGTTTTAATAAAAGGTTTGTAGCCAATAGCTTGAACTTTAATTTGATGTTCTCCAGTAGTTAAGAATATTGATACATCTTTTGAGGTGGAAGTAACAGATTTATTACCGTCAATTATTATTGTTGGAGATATTTTCTTCCCATCAAAAGTTGAAATTTGCATTTTAAGAGAACCGTGCCCCTTAATGCCAATTGATTGACATGAAACGAGGAAGACCACTAATAACAATGAAATAATCATTTTGTTTAACACAATTACTCTCCTGAAAATTCTGGAATTCTATCAAGACAGTAGGGCAAAGCAAATGAGTCATCCTACTTCATTTAAGTTCAACAATTTCTTATCCAAGGTAACTCTCTAAAGAGATTAGGAGCATTATACCAAGGTTTACTGGTGGGTTAAATATTATTTCGTGGCGTTTCAATTAGCTTATATTTCAATCTATTGTTAGGCTCTATGATATCACAAACTCATAAAACAAAAAAATAAGCATAATGAAGGTTGAGAAGTAAACAATCCCCTTATTATCTTTTTTAACTTCATGATCATCTTTGCTCCCAATAATAGACAATAATTTATTATCGCACACGCAATAGGCCATGACACCAAAAATACTCAAACACCCACCAATAATCATTAATACTTTTGAGGGCTCTAAACCTCTAATCAAAATTGGCGCACCTGTATTTAAATTAACAAATAAAAGGAAAGCCCCACCTAAAACTAATAGAACACCAATAAATTTTCCCAAAGAGTGCAGTAACATAGTTATCACTTTAAAAATTGTTTCTGTATATTAAATATTCTACCACCCAACAAGCTAATCACCAAATAAATAAGAATTTTGATATTGTGATATATAGGGATATACTTCAATGAATATTTACTTAGTTATAAAAAAGAATTTAAAAACTATATTGATGGAAAAGTAACTCAACACATCAGAAGCAGTCTGAAATATTGGGAACCTGCTAGAATACTCTACAACATCATTCTATTATCAATTTTCATGCTACATTTCTTTTTAAACTATCCAGAAACTTATAAAGAAATAAACTTCAATTCCTGTTTAGGAATTATATTTTTAGCAATATTAGCTAATATATGTTTTTGTATTGCCTACCCACTAGACTTATTCTTACAACGATCTGAGCTTGAAAAATTTATAAAATTTGGTCGGTATGCTATTTTGTTTACTGGAATTATTTTAGCAAGTATCTTGACACATTTTTCAGCTATAAGTATTTTTGGATTTAAATTTTAACCCCAATCATCCCACAACCATCACTCCCACGACTCTACTTTGGTTGACCAATTGTTTTTTCTTTGATATTTTTTTAACCTAAAGGGGATGTGATATAGAATCTAGGACACTCTAATTATTATCTTACTAAAAAATACTAGACCTTTTCACTATCACACTTTATAGCGTTTACTCAGTATAGAACATTTTACGGACTGTCCTTTCTTCATTTGTCTTTCTTCGTTGGTGTAATGATTCAGTTGCACCTATTTCCCTTTAGTTTTAGACTTGAAACCATAAACTACTCATAAAAAAGAGAAAATATATGTCGAATGATTTTGTTGTAGAATTGGATTCTATTTTAGAGAATCGAATCAATGAATTATCTGAGCAAATGAAGGGCAATGCAAACAAAGATGTCAAAATTCCAGCTATGAAAAATTTATTAATGGCTGCTTTAAAAAATGAATGGGAAACCACACTCTTGACTAGCCATTGGGTAATCGATGAAGTCGACTGTGATTTCAGGATAAGCTTAGCGAGGTTAGCAGGTGATGAAGCAAAACATTTCGCATTGATAGAAGAGCGCTTGCAATCATTAGATGGCACAATAAACAACGAAGAATTGAACAAGCGCTCACCATTATTCCATTATTTAATGAAACAAAAAACTACTTTTGACAGAGCTGTCACAGGGCCATATGCAAGAGAAGCATTAGCTGTAGCCCGCAACCAAGTATTTTTGGAACACTGTAAAGATTTAAAAGATCTAAAGACCATCGAACTCTATAATAAAATTCAAACCGATGAAGCTCACCATCATCAATTGGGCCGAAACTTTTTAGCCTCAACAATCAATTCCAAACTTGATTTAGAAAAAGCCAAAACAAAAGTATTAGAAGTTCTAAGTGTGGTCGATGAAATTCAAGAGATGGTCATCATGAAAATGGGCATATGCCGACTACCTGGTTGTTAAATAGTATTTATTTACAAAAAGGTAGACTGCCTAAAAATTAGAACATTTTTTGAGTGTCCTACTTATAACAATTTAGATTAAGACTACAGGAATTAATTTGGTGAGTATCAAGATGATTTTTTGGCAAGTTAAGCTTCTTAACCAAGCCAACTCTCTAAAAGTAAAGAATCCATTATACCAACGTTTGTTGGTGGGGTAAATGGATTTAGTTATGACCAGCTTTATCATTATAACTTGCCATACGCTAAATATTGAGAGTTGCCTTTATTTTTTTACTGCGAAAAAATTATCTTTAGATATTTTCACAAATTCTCTTTCATAATCTAACAGACCTTTAATCTCATTAATAGAATTTGGATATAATTCTTTTATTAATTTATTTTTCACAAAGTATTGAACGGTTATTTTATTATTTAAAGAATTTTTAAAAAATTCTTTGTCCGGAGATGTTATTGTTCTCGAACTACTATACGTGACATTAATATAACCTCCTGCATTTTCTTTCTTTTCTTTCTTTTTATTCTTTTTATTCTTTTTCTTAATACCTGAATTTCCCTGATTTATTTTCTTTTGAATCGAGGGGTAGTCTCTAAGATTTAGGATAACTGGACCTTTAGGCGATATCTTGTGTAAATTTTCGTTTTTTAAAAGAACTTGGCTTTTAATCTCATCAATAGATTTTGGATGGGATTCTTTTATTAATTTATTTTTCACAAAGTGTTGTACGGATATTTTTTCTTTCAGAGAATCTCTAAAACGTGCCATGTCCACCGAAGTCATTGTTGTCGTTTTTTGAATTATTATTTTAATATAATTTTCTGCATTTTGTTTATTACTATTGATTTTGGATAACTCCTGTTTTATTTTCATTTGAGTTGAGGGGTAGTCTTTAAGATTTATGAAAACGGGACGATCAAGGATCTTACGCAAAGAGTCCTTTTTATTAAGAAAATATAATCTATTCTGATGCACATTGCGAGTATTAATGATTAAGAATTCTTTGCAAGTAGCTTTTGGTTTTACTCTTAATTTATCTTCTGCATACAGAGAACTTCCCATTATTAGGACTATAAGGATCGTTATATTTTTTTTCATTTTATTTCCTTACCTTTATTAGCATTGATAATCATGATCTCATTTTTTTTAATGATTTTATAAGTTAATTTTTTAGGTTTAAGTAAAGTCGTAAGAGCTACATGAAGAGTGGTTGCCTTCTTAAACTTAATTCCTGTCTTATCATCTAGATCAGCATGAACTTTTTTACTGATCACAATTTTAATTCCTGTTAATGCAGAAAGTTCTTCTAATGCAAAATTTAGTCCTGTATTAGAAAAGTCGGCGTATATTTTTTTTAAGAGAAATGGTGGTATTTTTGATTTCTTTTTAAATTCTTTTGTGCTAGAGCTTTTTTCATTTTTTTCTGTTTTCATTAAAACCGTATTATTTTCATTGTTTTTTGATGAAATTAATTCGCTTCCTATCAAATAACCTGTGACAGGGATTGTTGTTATAAAGGCAACAAGTAAAAAAGTTGCTTTGATCTTTGATAAAATAACCATTTGCTTAACTCCTAAGGAAATTAATTTAATATTACTGGATGCGGTAACGACTATACTGCTAGTATTAATGGCCGCTTGTGTTTTTGTAAAATCAAAAAATGTGGCGAGCATTGCTAATGCGAAATATTTGTACTTTGATTGAATTGTGTTTGAAATTTGATTTGTTAGTCTCTTTAGTTTCATACGAATAGCATCTTCTGTACTATTTACGATTTTTGCAATTTCTTTATGAGTCTTTTTGTCAAAGTAATACCATAAGATTAGCTGAAATTTTCCTTTTGAAAGGGTATTAAGTTCATTTTCGATTGCCAAAAACATTTCCGATTCTAGTTTTTTCTCTTCAGTTGTTTTATTATTGTCCTGCTTCTTGAGAAACTCATTTTTTGTTGAAATTAATTTTCTCTCATTTTTATTGATATATTTACAGGTGTTTACAGAGGCCCAATAAAACCAAGAAGATAGGTCACTCTGTTTGTTCAAATCTTTTGACTCGAAATATAATAAAAACACTGATTGAACAGCGTCTTCAATATAATTTAGACTATCTAGCCTGCGTTTGCAGGTCGAGTAAATCAATCCCTGGTAATCAGAAATAATCTCGCTCTTTGAATCCATTAAAAATCCTTTAAAACTGTTTTTATTTAGAATATGGCATTAATTGAATAAACCGAACAGAAAAAATATACTTTTTATTAAAATATTTTTGACTCAATGTTATAAGTTTTTACTAAGTATAAAGGAGAACCTCTCTAAAGTTGATAATATATGAAATTGGGGACAATCCAGTGTTTGAAGAAGCTAAACCAATTGGTAAATCTAAAAGGAAAAGAATGACCTATACACCATTTAAAAAAGGTGTTTATAGATGGAGCTTAAGTTTAGATTAATCACATAACACCCCCACTAATATCCCAACCCAACCGAGAAACCACAACTCGATTCCATTAAGTACTTTTCACTAAATCCCCTTTTCTGGAAACTACTGCATTTCATCATCTACTAGGTTATAAATACCCATATTACTCTTCCATGATTTTGCTAATTTAGTAGAATATTATTTTATTAAAAGCTGATTGAACGAAATTAATATTGACGAGGACGGAGTCTGTTAAAATTTAAGACATTCAGTCTTTATCATCACATTTAATGGATACATAGTAGTTAACTATTCAAGAAAAAGCATGAGAAACTTATACTTCATCTTTATTATATTTACTATTTCGTCTTGTAGCCAAAGTCCAAAGTTAATTGAAAAAAGTAAAATTTTAATGGGCAATATAGAGAAAGATAAAATTAAAGAAAGAAACATGCTTCTCCTCTATCCAGTATCTAATTTTTGGGCAGATAAAGAGCTACCTTATGTTGCAGGTATTAAAACTACAAATCAGCTTTCCCAAAATCAAATCAATACGTTTATAAAATTCATTAACAATGCTACAAAAAACAAAAAGGTTGGCCTATACTTTAGAGTCATAAAAGAAAACTCTGAAAAGCATAGCTATACTGGTGAAATAATTGGTTATGGTTATTATCCTTTAGGTGCGTTTCAGAAATTCCAGTATACTGATCTCAATGATAAAAATTTTAATCGATTTAAATAGTTTACTAGTCGATGAACGCGGACACTTTTTAAACATCCGATTTACGCAATAAACATTAATCATCATAACCTCACTACGCAACAATGGTTGTCGCAAAGTGCTGGTTATCTCTAACGTTACCTTTCAAGAAAAAGTATATTAAAAACTAATTATTTAATAAACTATGGAGGCATATTATGAATTTAAGTAAACAAGATATACGGTTCAAAAAATATCTAAATGACCTAAGCACCCCTGAAGAATATATTTTCTCTCTTCTACTTCAAAGAAAAAAATCTATGATATTAACATATGTATCTCTTGCCCTTGCGATCTCTTTTATATTCTTAGAACCAATCTATATTGCATTTCCTCTTGGTTCTGCCATTTTTAGCTATATTAATGCAGCATCCTGTGACAACATATTAAAATCAATTCTTTTAATAGATCGCTTCGGAAATAATGACTCTTTAGAAATTCAGCCTAAGTTCAATTCATTAGGCCAAATCATTGAAAGCTAACTAGTCGATAAACTCGAACACTTTTTAAAATCTGATACTCAGAATAAATTAAATATTAACAGTAGCCTTCACTACGCAACAACGGTTGTCGCAAAGTGCCGGTTATCTCTATCATTAGGCCATTGCAAGGTTCGCGACATGAAAAAAGAAACTCAATCTTCGGATCTTCATTGTTCGTCTTCACAATCTGTTTGTGCCCTCGCCAAAGATAATGTTGATCGGGTATTTTGGCAGGCTCACCGAGGGGGTGGCTCAAAAGATGCACCGGATAACACAATGGCAGCCTTCCTGTACACTTGGAATCTTGGTGGGATTCCTGAAGCTGACATACGAACGACAAAAGATGGAACCATCATCTGTCTCCACGACCCTACATTGGAGCGAACGGCCATCGCCCCAAAGGACATTCTGGAGGCAGGAGTAGATACTCTCACCTTCGAAGATATTCACAAGAGGGATGTCGGCGTCAAATTTAAGGAAGAATTCAAGGGTGAAAGAATCCCCTCTTTGGAGGAAATGTTTGGTAAGATGAAAGATGATCCAGAACGGCAGGTTTACCTTGATATCAAGGATGTTGATTTGGAGGTACTGGGACAAACAATCAAAAAATTTGCTGTAGAGAAACAAGTTCTTATTGCCAGTTCGCATCAATCTGAATGCGCGACATTGAAGGAGATCGGAAAAAGCCTACGGGCAATGATCTGGATCGGTGGGTCATCAGGTGAAATCAGAAGCAAGTTTGCCAAAGTTGTTTCATCTAGATTTGCCGGTGTGGATCAGGTTCAACTGCATTTAAAGGATAGAGAAGAAAATAGTTCATTCCGATATCAACTTGATCCAATCTTTCTGAAGAAGACTCTCCAGATATGTCGTGATGCAAACATTGATCTGGAAGTGTTCCCATTCGAATTCGATAAGGACTCATTGCATGCACTTCTTGACATAGGCATTCGATGGTTTGCCACTGATGAACCAAAAAGGTTCAATGAAACCCTAAAGGAATGGCAATTGAGGTGAACTGCCCAACTAGTCGATGAACACGGACACTTTTAAACCTCCGATTTACGCAATAAACAAAACCAACAGTAACCCCCCACTACGCAACAAAGGTTGTCGCAAAGTGTTGGTTATCTCTAACGTTAGATCGATCAATTTAACCAATTCTAAAAGGAAATTATATGGGTTTATTTCGTACATTATTGCTAGGTGATCTCGGTAATTACTTAGATAATGAAGACAACAAAAGACAAACTGAGAAAGTCCAGAACCGTTTAAGAAAAAAGGACGGTAAAGATCGTCAGCAAGACGAAGAAATTGAAGAACTAGTACGAGAAAATATAGAATTAAAATATACTGTCTCTGCTTTAATTAGACTCTTGCATGAAAAAGAAATTTTAAGCGAGTCTGAGCTCGTAAAACTCTCTAACATTGAACAGGACATTGAACTGCATAGTAAAGATCACGATTTTAATCCTAATGACACATGGTCTAATGCATTCAAATCTTAATCGGGTAAAGTAAGTAACAAAATAATCTTAATCTCTCAGCACTAGATGAAGGTTAACAAAGAATAGCTCCTTTAGCATTAATTATTAAAATGAAGGAAGCTATACGGTCGATGAACTCGGACACTTTTTTAGCACCCGATTTACGCAATAAACAAGCTAAACAGTAACCCCCACTTCGAAACAAAGGTTGTCGCAAAGTGCCGGTTATCTCTATCATTATGCTTAAGCAAGAGCCTCACTCATGAAATATAAATCTAATATTGTTTTTGTAGTACTTGGTCTAGCAATTTCTGCTTTGACTTTGTTTATTTATCTCTAACGTTAAACATTGTCTTGTACATCCATAATGTCAAATATTAAAACTTACCTAGGTTAATGAATGAGCTGGTGGCAATGGCTTTATATCTTCTTTTTAATCTCTTTTAGTATTATAGCTTTAATAGATGACTTTAAAGACAATCATCTTAAGGCGGGGTTTTGGTCTATAGTTGAGGCCATTATTGCGCTTTATTTTGTAATTGTTTATTTTAATTTACTTCCAAATATTCTACCGTTTGCTGTGTTGATTTCTTTATTTGTAATTGGTCTTTTAAGCGAATTGATATATTTGAAAATAAATTATGATTGGGGTGTGGAAAACAATGATGATAGCTTAACCGATTTACAAAACAACATCGGCAATTGGTTTGGTATTATCTTTACATTAATAACAGCTATTATTCCTCCATATGCTGCAGGTATTATAATTTTAACAAAATTCGAAAATGTTTAACAAGTCAATGCAACTTACACTTTTAAGTCATCAACTTTACGCAATAAACAAAACTAATCAATAACCCCACTACGCAACAATGGTTGTCGTAAAGTGCCGGTTATTTCTAACGATATATGTAAATTGAAATGTTCTTCAAAGATATAGAATTAAATATTAAAAAATTAAACACGCCTTACTGTATGGGTGACTCATCTTCAAGTGATGAGTTAAAAGATATTGAAAAGAAGCTTAGTGTAAACTTTCCAGGTCAAGTTTATGATTTTTATCAACATGTGAACGGTTTATCGGTTTCGATGCCCATGTTAAAAATTTATTGTTTATCAGAACTCAATATAGAAAACGATAAAATCACTTTTGCCCTTTTAGACAATAAGCATAAACTAGCCTTTGCTGTTAATCAACCTAACTTCAAGCTTGAAGTGCAACACTTATTGATTGATTTCATAAAGAGTCTCCGGTGTAATATAGCCGTATCTTTCTCTCGGCCTTGTGTTTAGTTT
>NVWA01000095.1 GCA_002746535.1 Planctomycetota bacterium | reverse complement strand
AATCGCCTAACTCCCCCACTAACATCCCAATCCAACCTAGAAACCACAACACCATCCCTATAAACTTTCTCTGACATCTTAACACCATTTTCCCACCAGAACACATGCTTGCCTACTTGCTTACCATTCACATACTCACCTCTATATACTATATTCCCGCTTTCAAAATAAGAATGCCAAACACCAGTATAGTTTTTGTATTTACCAACTCCAATTGTTTGAGTTTGAGACCAGGAAGTTGGCAACCAATGATTCTGAATCATATAATGGTACTTAGAAGTTTGACAAGAACCAAATATGAAGTGAGCTAGGATGAATAGGAGCATTAATGATATGAATGCGGAGACTAAAAGTGGATGTAATAGTTTCTTTAACAAAACAAACTTCATGCTTTAATACCAAGCGCCTTATTTACTTTCTTAGCAACGTCAAATAAATCATACGGCTTTGCAATGTATTCATTTACACCATATTTAATACAAGCTGCCACGGTAGCCTTATCATTTTTAGCCGTTAAACAAATAATCGGAATTGATTTAGTAAACTTATCAGATTTAAATTTTTTGATAAATGTTATGCCATCCATTATTGGCATATCTATGTCCAGAAAGATCAGATCAATTTTCCCATCTAAACCGTCAATTGCATCTAATGCTTCTTGACCATTTTCAGCTTCATAGGTTTTGAAATTAAATTTAGTTTTAATGAAATCAGCTAATAGCCTTCTTAAAGGACTGCTATCATCAACTATAAGAATAGTTTTACTCAATGTTAACTCCTTATGCACCAAAAAATGATAATTATACGTTACTAATATATTTTTATAGCTCAATACTGATTACAAATTAAAATCCACCATTTTTATTCTGGATCTAATTAAATGCCCACACCTATAAAATGCAAAGTCTGTAATAAAGAATTTAAAGATATCAAACCACATATTAAGCATATCCACAAATTATTACTTACTACATATAAAAAGAAATACGGCTATATAGTAGAGCCTTATAAAGGAATCACAACAAAGGAAAAGTTCGATAAACATTTCACAATGCTATCAAAAAAAGCATATCCAAAGTCATTAACAATAGCGATGATTGATCCAGAATTATTCAAACTTGCCTTGAAATATTATGGGAATTGGAATTTAATAAAATCTGAATTAAAATTAAAGAAATCCTCTTCTACAGATGCCGAGATATTAATAGAATTTAAAAAAGCCTATGAGAATAAATCAGAAGACCCAACACATTGGCGGGTTCAATGTAAATATGCCATTGATAGATTTGGCACCATGAAGGAAGCATATAAAAAAGCTAATATTAAAAGAGAGTATATAAATGAAGACGAGTTTCTTAAAAACTTTAAAAAGGCTTTTGTTAATCGAAACAATGGAAAAGAAGAATTTAAAATTTGGAAGCTGTATAAACAAAAAGCATCTATTAAATATAAGAATTTAAAAACAGCTTATATTAGGGCTGGGGTTCGAATTACTTGTCTGGCAACTCCCATACATAAGATGAGCAAGAGAGCCAAGGAGCATGGTTAGAATGAAGGCTGATATGATTAGGGGGTTAAGGAGTTTCTTCATTTAGGGTACTGCTCGGTTTCAGTCTTAACCAACTTCCCCTTTTCAAAGAATTCTGTTTTTTGGAGAATTTCATTAGAATCGAAATACTCGATTGAGTATTTACTGTAATCCAGAATACTTACATCGTAGATGTGAAGTGTATTTAAACTCTTTCCTTTATTTTTATAATATGTCCTCAATGATTTTATTTTTATTTCTCCATTTTTCAAATATTCGGTAAAGGTTCGTTCATACGCATTTACCCTTTCTGTTTTCGTCTTTAATTCCCCGCTTTCATAAAAATCTTTTCTGTATTTAAAGATGTCATTTTCATTAATCATTTGATGCATTATAGAACCTGTTTTATAATAGCGCTCAATTATTGACTTGCCAGAACTTAGGAATACACTTTTAATATTCAAAACACCTTCTTGGTCATAGCCAATTATTTTAAGACTCTTTCCAGGCACAACAGTTTCTTCAGTTGTCAGAATACCATTTTTATAATATGTTTTCCATATACCTTTAAAGTTTTTAGGACGTAAGGCAATCTCACTTTTCTTTTTAGTTGGATTATAATGCCATTGAGCAATAAAATGATATTTTGATGTCTGATCTGAACCAAAATATAGCCATAAGACCAAACTTAATATTAAACCTAAAACTGAACACACTGTAGGGATTATTAAATTTCTCATTCATCCACCTCAGTCTTAACCAACTTCCCCTTTTCAAAGAGCTCTCTCTTAAGGAATTTGCCTTTAGTGTCGTAGTATGTTTTTTTATTTAAGGTGCCGTCTTGGTTCCATTTTATCATAAAGTATTTCCCTTTTACAAAGTTGTTAATCTCCCTAATATCTCCATTATGATACCATGTTTTTAACACCTCACCTTTGCTGGAGAAGTCCTGAACTAAACTTTTGTTTCCATTATTCCACCAATTTGTGTAATGGAGCAAATGTCCACTATCATCATAAATATGTTCCATGTGTTTATTACCATTATGGTAATAAGTGGTTTGAGTACCTATTTTAATACCGTTTTTAAAATTAAATGATAAGTCAATTTTTCCATCATCATGAAAAAATAAAGAATTGCCCTCTTCTTTACCATTTATAAAATTCCCCTTATAAGATAATACTCCATTTCGATGCCAGCCTTTCCATACTCCTGTATAATCAATGGGTGAGCACTCGAAAACTGCCCACGAAGGTAGATAGTATCTTTGCACAATGTGGTGGTACTTACTTGTTTGGCAAGAGGCATACATCAGATGAAGAATTGAGCCAAGTACCAACAAGGCAATAAAAGCACAAACATATAGTGGATTTAATAAATTCTTAACCAAGCCAACTCTCTAAAAGTATTAGTGAGCATTATACCAAGGTTTGGATTTGGGGTTAGGGGAATTAATTATTGGTAATGCGGGGAATTTAAAACAAGTCATCTATAGCTAGTTCTCATTTCTTCTTTTGACCTTAGAATTCAATACCATACAATGCATGTGAACAATAATGTTATTATAAATAAAGGAACAATGAAATACTTAATTATATTTCTAATTTTATTAGCATTAATTGATATTGGTTTAAGATTGAAGATCATCAACTCATCTTCCACCATAATTCCAAAGGAAGAAAATAAACAATCCAAAGATTCAAAAGTAAATGATCATCTTGACAATAAGTTGCCTATTGACCAAACATCTGCAGATACTCTAGCAAATAAAATTATCCATTTATATAATCATGATAACGGAGAAAAGCTATTCAACCTTTTAGGGAAAACTGGCAAAACAGAAATTCCAAAAAATACATTTTTAAAAATATTTTCACAAATGAAAACTGTTTACCAAAAAATACATTTGGATAATTATTCTCATTATAAAATAATTAAAAAACCTAAAGCCAAAAATTTATATTTAATCTATTATTCAATTTTTATACCTGATACAGATATTCCATCATTTCTTCAAATTATTATGAATGTAACCAATGAAGACCAAGTGGAATTGCTAGGGTTTAAAATCATATCTGTGCCCTAGAAGGCTTACTTAATAAATATCAGGATTTATCTAGACCACTCTAACTTCACCTTATCAGTATACCAACAACCCCCACCAACTAAAGAGGTTGTTAAGGAGGGTGAGCTGGATATGATTATTCTTCCACCTCAGTCTTAACCAACTTCCCCTTTTCAAACAGCTCTCTCTTTTGGAAGTTGCCTTTTGAGTCGTAGTATTCTTTTGATCTAAGTGTGCCGTCTGGGTTCCAGTTTACTTTTGATAATAATTTGCGTTGATGATACTCTTCTACTGACCTTCTCTCACCATTATCATACCACTCTTCATGCTTACCCTCCGGGAAGCTATTCAGATAATTGCCAACATACATTTTTTTTTCATTGGGATACCAATGTTTTTTCATTCCTTGCATTTTGCCTTCTACGTAAAAACAAGAAACACGTTTAATTCCATTATCCCAAAATGAGTCATTCCACCCATGTCTATTTCCTCTTAGATATCCAAAACGACTTTTTATATTCCAATTCCGGTGCCAAGTTCTCCAAATCCCACTATAATCATCATATCGCAATATTGCTTGAGGTACTTTTTTTATCCTATAAAATAAGTTTTTATCAGATTTCATCCATTCAGGCAAATTTTTTTCCATCCAATACATTTGGCACATATAATGATATCTACTTGTCTGACAACTCCCATACATTAGATGAGCAAAGGAGCCAAGCAGCAACACTAGAATAAAACCGCATACAACAAGTGGATGTAATATATTCTTTAGCGAAATAGGCTCTGCATCATGCACTTTAGTCTTAAAGTATGTATAAAAAAGAAAAATATTAATAGTAATTATGGAACTCAAAAGGAAAAATACAATTAATAAAAATAACATTTTACCATCTATTAAAACTTTAGAATCTCTAATTAAATCACTTATTTTTACAATTGATTCGCCAAAAAAATCAGCATTTTGCAATTTAATTTTTATTTTATCAGAGTGTAATAATATTGCTGATTCATTGAAATCATCCCCAGTATTGAATTTTATTTCATATAAAATATACAAACCGCCAATTACAAACCCATTCCCAACAGCTACAATAAAAGTAAACGGATTTATTCTATTTCGTGAAAAAATACTTATAATGCCAGAACCACTTCCATTAATATAATTTTTCAACACCATTAACGAAAATACAATATTTAAAAAACACATAACTAAAAACACATATATTAAGTTGCTGATGTTTTCAATAATAAAAACTTCTACTCCCAATAGTTCATTAATATAATTTTGAACTAATATGCGCTTGTGAGCAATCTCTAGATCATTAGTTTTTACCAGAGCAATTAAATCATCTTGTGCTAAAAGTTTAAAATAATCGATTATGCCAAATGACGTTTTACATATAAAATATAGTGCAAAAAATAATAAAATTACCGTTAAAATTGAAATAGGTTTAACAAAAACTCTAAATTTCATTGAATAACCAAGCCAACTCTCTAAAAGGATTAGTGAGCATTATACCAAGGTTTGGTTTTGGGGTAAGGGGAATTGTTATTGGTAGGTTGATTAGCGATATTAAGGTCTGTCATTTATTATTTCTTAAATCAATATATTTAATAATAGCTTTCTGAGGAGGATCAATTTTATCAGTATTTACCAATGCCCCATCTTCAATATAATCAACCTTATATAAAATATCATTTAAAAAATAATGTACAACCACACGTTGCACATGTATTAGCTCACCGTTTTGATCGAATTTATCTTGTTTTTTATGAGATAAATTCATTTTTAAATTCCAAAACCATATTATTTTTGATATCAATTTATTTTTATTGTAATCCCCTTCAAAAATTTTATTTCCTTTTTTATCCCATTTGAAAAGTTTACCATGTTTTAAACCTTTTCTAAAATATGCTTCCCGAAATTTCACATTTGTTATTGGGTCAATAAATGTGACTCTACCGGTAAACTTTCTTTTAGTGTTTTTATAGTAAGCTATATTATTTATTATACTTATCTTATCTGCACTAACAGTTCGCAATTTGCATGACGAATTAAGGCAAAATAAAATTAAGATCATTATCGCATTATACAGAATAGGTTTAGCTCTCATGTGTAAATAGCTCCAAATAATATTTAATACAATCCATTAATTTGACCTAATAAACATACATCCAAGCCAACTCTCTAAAAGGATTGGTGAGCATTATACCACGGTTTGGTTTTGGGGTAAGGGGAATGTTAATGGTTATTATGGCCGAGACCGGTTTTTAGTTTTCACTTTTTTACCAAAATTATTCATCCTTTGAACCTCACGAATAGATTCATTAACTCTTCTGATTTCATCCGCCCTTATTCTGGGGTCAGGTACGTTTTTAAACTTCTGAATTTCATCTGACAACTTCTTTTGAAATTCTGCTTCTGGTATACTATTAAATGTTCCATGAAGATATGCAACCGTTCTAAACCCATCACTTGATGGCACTGCCTCATATCCCCAAATAGTTTTCTCATCACTTTTATACCACGCATCAACGTAATACCCTTTTAAATACTGCTCTGGAAAGAATATGAATTTTTTATTGGTTTCACTTGAAATAATAGTTTTTATTTCAGGAAATGCTTTTTGTAATTCTTCTAAGGAGCCTACAACTTTACCTGTTTGATTTTTATAATCATGAGAAAAATCCAGTAGATTTCTTAATTGAATTGTGCTCCTCATTCTCGATTTAAAATGATTAAACTGATTTACTTTAATAGCAACCCAAATCCCACCAGCACCAAGCATAGCAAGAAAAACCAATCCAATTATTAATCTAACCTTTGATTTTTTCTTTGGAGGTGGCGCTCTTCTTCTTGGTTTTCTCTCAGTATCCCTATCTCTTGATCTTCTCTTTCGTTCAACTGGCTTTGCAGCTTCTCTTATCTGAGTTGCTTTATCATCTTCTTCTATGGATTCTTCTTCAACCTTAACTTGGAAAGATTCACCACACTTGCATTTTACTTTCTTGCCAAGAATTTTCTCTGTGATTTTATAGGTGGCTTGACAGCCTGGGCAGTTTATTGTTTGGTTATTCATTTATATTATCCTATTTTCACAAGTCTGAAATTCTAATTATTATAAGGGAAATTACTATACAGAAGTATTCAATAATTTCTTAACCAAGCCAACTCTCTATAACCAAATAAAACAATCCTACCACACCAAAGCGATTTAGCACTTGTTTTGAGATTGAAAGTTGTTTTGTTTATATGAGATTAGTTTTATGGTTGGTGTGGGGAGTTTGGAGATGTTACTGGGTTATTCTGTGGTTTCTATTTTGGTTAGTCTTCTTCAACAAAAGAATTGTATATAGCAGATGAACTTCTGCGACCTATAATTTCAGTAGACCCTCCATTACCATTTACACCAAAGACTTTCCTGAGTGTTGCTTTTGGATCAAGTGATTGCATTTCCTTTAAACCTTTTGTTTTTGCAATTGTATCAAGAAGACTATTTCCTTTATTATTAAAATCATATTGTCCATAGAATTTTCTTTTTTTAAAGCCACCAGATCCATCAAGCCTTATAATAGACCAACCTTCGCCATCAAATAAACAATCATTAATATTTGGCTGATCGTATGTAATTCCAATAATCATATTGCCACTTACAGCATCCGTTAAATTAGGTGCACAATAAATATGAAAATGTAATTCCGAATTTGTTTTCCACCTCATTTTGCCTACGTTTCCTTTTGCCTCTATATCTTCAGATAATAGCATGGGCTTACCATTCCATCCATATTTAAAACCACTCACCAAGTTTTCTTCCTCACCTTTTAAAAGATAACCAGTCTTAAAAAGCAATTTTATAATTTCAGGTGACCAGCAATCACGAGATTCACCCCAATTAGGTAATTTATCAACAGATCCTTTTGGAATCGGATATGGCATTCTTCTAAATCGAATATCTGAAGAAGAATATGATTCCATTGCCATTTTAATTTGTTTCAATTTAATAAAACACGCTAGTTTTTTTGAGGTCAATGGAAGTGGCTTATAACTATAATATATAAAAAGCAACATTGTAAAAGTTACTACAATCAACAATATTAACGAGATATCATTTGAAGATGAAAATTTCATACACTCTTAACCACCCAACCCCACTAAAATCAAATCATTCTACCAACTAAACCCGTGGGTACAATATGGGTTATTGGGGGTTTGGGTTTTGGAAAAGTTAGTCACCAAAAATAACCCATTTTGAATTTATTCTTTTGTATAAGTTTTTGCTTAATAAGTGGTCACCATCTGGCCAAACCTTTTCAACAATTTCTCTAAGTTTCTTTATTCCATCAACAGAATCAACATCACAGAAAACAAGCACATCTCTAGATGGAATGCAAGCAATAAAAGTATTTTCAACTAAATGCGATAGGTTCACATCCCAAAATTGATCAATTAAAATTAAACTTGCTTCAAAAACACCATCTAAAGATACAACATATACATCTTCGGTCTGTTGTAGTTCTAACTCGGTATTTAATTTATTCGCTAAATTATACACACCGAATTCAAATATCTTATCAACCCCAATCTCAACTATGTCGCTATTTTGCAAATAGCTATAATTCTCCATATTGTCTATTAAGAATGATGCCAATATTCCATTTCCATAATCATAGACTACTGGCTGATCTTTAACTGGCAATTGAAGTACATTTTCATCTAAACTTGTGGCAACTTTTATTTGAGCAATACAATCTTGATAAATCAATTCATTTCAATCAGATATTTATGTGTATTTAAAATTGGCTCAGATAATTCTTCGCCAAAAAACGCCAAACTATCTTTATATATGAAATCGAACAATTCATTAAAATAATCTCTTTTACATAGCTTAGACGCAATAAGTTTACTACAACCATCTGACACACTAGCAAGCCTTTTAAACCCGTTTTGATCTTGATTCATAAAAAATTCAAGCTGATCCAGAGTTTGAATATTTAAATAAAACTCAGAAGCAATATCCTCATAATCTTTGATCAATTTTTTTATTATTTCATTTAGTTTATGTCCATCATCTAAGACATAATGCCCTCTTTTGTTCTGATATTTATTTCTTAGCGTAAAGCCTACTGTAAAACCGCCAACAGCATTTTCTCGATTATTGGCGATATTGAATATTTTATTTACTTCAGGAGCACCAAAACTTACACTCGGCTCAATAATATACCAATCTGTTTTTTTAGTTAATTCAATACAAAAAAACTGAACTATATCATTAATTTTTTTTGAATATTCAAATTCCGTCTTTTTATATTTAAACTCTAAAATATGATTTGAAAATCCATCATTAATTTTTGCCTGCAAATCTTTAATACTTATATTCATTTCAGCACTTCTACTCCTGTCGGCCTTACTATATAAACATTTTCAATTTCTATTTTATCACCAGATTTGAGCCCTAATGCTTTTTCTGCTTTCTTTCCTCTCACTTCTGCTTTTGCTCCTTTTGCTGCTGCAGGCAAACCTTTTGATTGGTTCTTTGTTAAAGGTGCAACAGCAGATCCTTTTGCCTCAACTATTGAATATTTACCCGTTTTTTTATTTTGTATTAATTGGTCAACCCTAATTCTAACAGAACCGCTACCGGTATCAACTTTTAATGTAACTTGATTAGCGGTATTATGTCCAGGCGCGGGTTTAGCATCAACTTTTATCTCCCATTCTTTCCCAATCTTCTTATTTTTTTTCAATTGTTTAGAGCGTTTAGATGACTGTACCAATACTTGCTTGCTAATATTTTCGATAACTTTTTTATTCGATGTAAGTTCTTTTAATCCAGTTTTTACGGCAATTTCTAGACTCTCTTGAGCAACTTTCTTTCCACCTCCAGAAATAATATTTAAAGCAACATCTCCTACCCCTACAACTATTATTGCAACTCCTACAATATAATAACCAGTATCAGCCAATGAATCACTATTATTCATTAAAGTTGCACCACCAAGCAGAAGTTCTGCATTTGTTATTTCTTTAACCACATATACAATTACGGCTTTCAGGTTTATTTCGATACCACCACAAGTCAGCTGATTAAGTTTTTTCAATCTAGCATGCTGTTTAGGATATAAATATTTATTATTCGTACCATCAATCAACCCACTTGGGTCCAAGCCATTAACCCCAAAATAACCCCGATGAAGCCCCATGCCATCAACATAACCAAGAGGATCTCTGCTCAAGAACCTACCTAATTTTCCAGAATAATAACGAGCACGGAAGTACATAACTCCAGACTCAGCATCATGTCGCCTTCCTGTAAATCCATAATCAACACTAAAAACACTAGCACTTATAATGGTATAAGCACTATTCATCACAGTACGTTCACCATAAGGGGTGTACTCGTATCGCTCAACAATATTTCCACTTGAGTCACTCAAAGCAATCACACTAAACCTATAATCACTCAAGTGATAATAGTCATTAGCTCCATCATTAAGCATCACAACTTCATCGACAAACATTTCACCATAAACATAATCCTTAATCATGACACCAAGACTATCTTGCTCCTCAACTACTCTTCTCCCTATATAAACAAAATTCACAACAGTTGACCCAGCACCAACATCCTTCTGCACCCTACGATTAAGAGCATCATAACTATACTCAGTAACAACACTCCCAACAGTAGCCTTAATCAACCTATTCATAGCATCAAACTCATAATCATTAGAGCCATCACTAGTCATGTTCCCCGTATCATCATGAGTAAAGCCAGTACTAGTAATTTGATTCATACTATCATGGCTTCTATTATCAACTGTGCCATCA
>NVWA01000094.1 GCA_002746535.1 Planctomycetota bacterium | reverse complement strand
CTCTGTGCAATGGGAGTCGATCTGAAGAGCCTTGTGCGAGAAAACCGCACGCAGGGATCTGTGAGGGGGACATCTGGTAACGGATGTTCCTACCTCTATAATATTATAGGGATGAGCATAAAGAAATATTTCATGATTGCCCAACGCCGCCATCGATGGTTTGGAAAGCTTCAGACATGGCAATGTTCGCCATACAGCGAATTCTGAGTTTACATGATAATAAACATCAGCCCGCTATTAGAATTAATGTGCCTGTTAAAGTAAAAGTAAAATGATTTTCATCAAAAAATAGGCGCGATTAATGTGATATGCTACCGTTAACTGAGTATAAACTATTAAGGATGTTTATTCTGACAGCTTATTAGGGTATGACTAATGCCAATATTCTCATGTACTTCAACAACCATCAGGCCGGCTTGGTCAATCATTTCTAACATATCATTATAGTGATACATTTGACTACAACCGTTAGCTAAAGCCGTAAAATACAGTGAAGTAGCATGTAGGCTATAGGTTGAGCCATCAAATTTTTGTTTATCCCAATAAGTTTCTAAAATATTTAATGTGCCATTTTGATTTAGTGCTTTTTTCCCTCGTTTGAGTAATTCTACAACGTCTGCTTTTGAGAAGCAATCAAGAAACTGACTCATCCAAACAATATCATATCCTTCTGGAAAAGGAATTGAATGATCCAAAAGATTAAGAGGGTGGCCAGTGAATCTATTGGTGTATCCTGCAGCTTGAATATTTTGGATAGCTTCATTTAACTGACCCGGTAAATCAAGTACGGTCATATTGACTGTTGAGTTTGTTTCAAGGCATTTTAAAGAAAATTTCCCAGTATTGCCACCAACATCAAGTATGTTTTTTGGATTAAATTTAAAAATAATTGGAAGGATTTCGGGAAAGGCAACATCTGAGTAAAAGTGATCAAAATCAAACCAGCTCTTGCGTATGGTTGGTGGTAATTCTGCTAAAGCTTCATAAATGGTGTCCCATTTACCAAAGACTTTTAAGCCTTCAGGCTTTCCGGATTTGACAGATTCTTCTAAAGAAAACATGCCTAAATAATTAACATCATGTGTGAAATTCATGTTGACTGAAGTTAGTTCGTCATTCAATAGAAACCAACCTGTTTTGGTAAGGAAAAAGGAATCTTCTTTTTCATAAACTAATTCCATACTTAGCCCTGCTTCTATTAAAACTTTAATACCGTAGACAGAGAGATGGAGATTATTTGCTATTTCTTCTAAAGTTATGCCATTTTCATTATCTTGAATATTTTCTAAAATGCCCAAACTTCTAAGTGACTGTGCCGCTTGAAACATGATAGGTCCGAAAGCTATTTTCTGAGCATCAGCTCTAGCCTGTACCGCACTTTTTTCATCGTTTCCATAATCCATTTTTATTTCCAACATTTACAAGGAGTTAAAATTGAAGGGGTGTTTTTAACGGTCTGTTTAGAAAAAACAACTAATATTTAGTCCAAATTACTTTCTTAAAAACCTCCTTTTAACACATGACTAAATTATGCAATACTGAGGTTTCTATTTTGCAGAAATATTTACTATAAATAATAAAAATAGATTTAATATGGTGCATCCCTTTTTTAGCAGAGTCGTCTTCTCTTATAAACTAACATTTCTACGAAAGGAAATACTATGAAATTTACTAAAGAATTTGAATTTAATTGCAATGATCTAAAGGGCAAGCTCTTTATCAAATGTAATTGTCAATCAGAAAATAACAATGCTGAGAAGAATGACTGCTCTCAAGTTGAAACGGTTAAATGTGATAATACAAATTGTGTGATTGAGATCAATTGCAATTGTGAATCAAACTGTTGTTAATAAAATATGGAAAAGGTCAATTTGACCTTTTCCGCATTATTTCAGGAAAAATATAATGACAACTACATTAGATGCATGGCAGGATTTTCAAGGACAATTATTTGCGTTTATTCGAAAAAAAGTAAATCAGTTAGAAGATGCAGAAGATATTCTTCAAGACGTTTTTTTAAAAATCCATAAGAGCTTGCCTGAAGAAAAAATAGAAAATTATAAAGCTTGGTTATATAAAATTACCAAGAATACGATCTATGACTTTTACAAGAAAAAAAGAATTCCAACGATAGGCGATGAAATATTTGAGCCTGTTTTTTCAAATGCTGAAATTGAAGAAAGAGAATTGTCTCATTGTCTGACTAAAATGATTGAGATGCTTCCTGAAAATGATAAAGAAGCGTTACAAGAAACAGGGTTGAAAGGCAAATCCCAAGTTGATTATGCGAAAGCTACTGGCTTATCAATTCCTGGAGCTAAATCCAGAGTCCAACGCGCTAGGGAAAAATTGATGAATAGTATCAAAGAATGTTGTCAGTTGGAATACGATCGACGAGGAAATATTGTCGACTTGCATAAACATGGTGGCTCAAAAGAATCCTGTTCCAAATGTAATTAATGGCTGGGGCGCCGACTTCCAGCCGGCCTTTTGAAAAATATTATTTTGGATGCACAAGTCTTGTCGGTACCGCAATATTGAGAGGATCCATAGATGACTGTTGTGTATGAAGTAATAAACGGTTGATAGCAACTTCTGCCATTTTATCAGGACTCCAGACGATCATTGGCGGCACCATATTTCTGGGTAACTCTTCGGTGATTAGGGTTTTGTATCTATTTTGGTTGCACCAGCCTACTACATCAAGATCTTTACCCACTTTTAAATTTAATTCTTTCACCGCTTTTATCGTCTCTATTGTTTGCCTTGACCATAAAGATAAAATGCCAGTTGGTCCGTCTTTTTTTGACAACATCTTATAGACCAGCTCCTGAATATTATTATGGTCAGCAATGACGTTTTCTTTTAAGATGCTAAGGTCTTTTTCTATTAAAACGCTATTAGCTCCTGACCAACGCATATAACTAGTAAAGCTATCTTTAATGGGTCCAACCCATGCGATTCTTTGGTGACCTTTTGATAATAAATAATTTGCTGCTTTGCGTGCACCTCCGATATTATCTTGACAGATGTAATCAAGTTTTAGTTCATTGGCTGAATTCTCTAAACAGATGCAGGGGATTTGAGCCTTTAATAATGCGTCGACAATTTCTTTATTGGCAAAGACCATGCCGACAGCTTGAACATTTGCATCGATGAGTTCTGATATGACTTGATTGGGAGATAAATCCTCAACGTCAATATTTAAAACCTGCCATTTTCTTTTTAAACTTTCTCGTTGCATGGCATCAATAAGAACTTGGCTTGTGCGACCTTGATAAATGGTAGAAGTTGCGGAGGCTTGTAATACAGCAATTCGAGGGGTTTTGAAATCTTTTTCTGTTTTTTTAAGAATTCGATATCCTCTTCCATGTTCTGCTCGAACATATCCTAGTTGTGTCAAAAGTGCCAGTGCGCCGCGCATGGTAGTTCGCGAGACGGCGTACTCAGCCGTAAGTTTTCGTTCAGGTGGTAGAAATGCCTGTTGTGGATTGAGGCCAGAGAAAAAGTCGTGTTGAATTTTGTTGGCTATATCGGCTACTAATGCTCCGCCAGGACCTTCTTCAGTCATCATATGCTGATCTCTAAATACATTACTATTGGTTATTAATTGGTATAATAGTTTCTTTGATTTAATTGTCAATAGAACATTTTTATGAATTTCGACCAATCTGTCTTTTCTATTTATAAATCAGACAAAAGGCTATTATGCAGAATAAGTGCTTTTTAGATGCTATAAAGACCAATTATTTTAATTAATTTAACTGTTTATTTAAAATAGCTTGACAATCAAAATAAAACAATAAGATACCAATTGAATACCTCATCATAGGGGTTGTGTTTAACTCAAAGATCAAATCTATCCTCTATTTGCCTTTCAATAATCTTTTTCAGGCAAATTAACAATTAATTACTTTTAGCCCAGGAAATGGAATATTATGTATAGGTATCAAAAGGGGTTTATATTTTGGAGATTCATAATGGTGAATAGATTGCTGTTTAACACATTTATCATGATAGCGTTAGTCGCGGGTTGTTTGTCAAATGTGGTTATTAATGCTGATGATAAAAACTCAAAAAAAGCCACTTCCTATCGCGGTAAAATTCTTGAAATGACGGGCGATGACACCGTTCCTGTCAAGGTTTGGAATGCTTTGGGAAAACCAGTTCTAGATCCTTATTATGCATTTGATAAAAAAGGACTTGTGCTTGTTGGTAAAGATTATTCATTGCGTTTAGATGGTGGTCGATTTTTCAGTGCAGGTGCTGAAGAATATTTAGGAGGGTGCCTCAAGAATTCTTCCGGTGAATTGACAATATCTATTTATATTAACCCAGCAAAAATGAATCAAAAAGGTAAAGGTTGTATCGTCGGTTATGGCCCATCGAAGGGTGATTTTTATTTTTCATTAATGCAGGAAAAAGATGCCCTTGTTTTTACGTCAAATAAGTCTTCAAAGAATATTCAACTATTAAAACTGAAAGATGATAAACCTTTTCATTTGGTATTTACGGTTAGTTCCCAAAAGGTAATCATTTACCAAAATAGCAAGAAGGTAGGAAGTCAACCAGGTATTAAAAGTGATTTTTCTAAATGGGAAAATGGTCAACTTTTTTTTGGCAATAATGCTGCGGGTACTTATCCATGGAACGGTCGACTTGAAAGATTTAGTCTGTTCAACAAAGCTTTAATTTCGGATGAAGTCGTCAAAGTAGCAAATGCCTCACTTAAAGAAATTAAAGAAATTGGCACATCTCCTACGATTACATTTGAAGGCACTTTATTAGAAAGATCTAAATATCCAATGCCTTGGAAAGAAGGTTTTACCTATCGTGAGGTATTAACCGTTTGTGAGTATATGATTAATAAAGTGATTAAAGGTAATTTTAAAAAGAAGAAAATACGCGTAGCAGAATGGGCTTATGTAGATCGAATTTTTTTGAAAAACATTCGTAAAAAGATTGGTAGCGTTCAAACCTTAATGGTAGAAGATTTTAATGATAATCCTCAATTAGCTACTTTAGAAAGAGCCGATACTTTAGAGTTAGATATTGACGCTGTTACTTATTATGATTTGAGCCCATTAGTTGCCTTACCTAAGAATGAATATCCTAAACCACCCAAAAAGGAGAATAAATAATGAAGAAAACTATTTTACTTGTTTCAATTTTAATCATTAGTTGTGTTAACTTGTATTCAGATGTTCGAGGTAAAGTATTGTTACTAGATGCACCAGGCCGTGGTAAATCAGGTGATTTGCTGCTGTGTACGATAAATGGGAAAAAGAAGAAAATAGAAATTTTAGTTAAAGGAAGTGTTGTCGATGCTCGTTTTTCTCCCGATGGAAAGGAAATTGTATACGGTTTGAATAAGAAGATAAAAATTTTTAATTTAAAAACGAAGATTTCTAGAGATATTGGCTCGTTTGAAGCAACTCATACTTATTTTAATTGGGGATTAGGCAATAAAATTTATTGGTCTGATGGACCAGACAAAAGGCAAATATTTCGTATTAACATTAAAACAAAAAAAAAGAAAATGATACATAAAGGAAACAAAGGTCGCAGTACGATGTCTTTAGATGGTAAAGTTGCGGCGTGGGTTATACCTCCAGTTTGTTCCGTTATTGGTGGAAAAACGTATCGGTATATGGGTGGATGCGGAGGAGCCGTATCACCTAGTGGTAAACTGCTTACAAGTAACCTAACGACTTCTCATAAGATAATGGGGATATTTACTATGGGTAAAAATGGACCTTCAGAAAAGCCATTTGCAACTGTCACAGCACCAAGTAATTTTGCTTTTAATGGCTTTTTTTTTGGAAGATCTGACGATTGGGTTTGTTATACGATAGAACATCCAAAAAAGGTTAGCCCTACAAGTTTTATATGTTATTGGCGAACAAATGAGCATATTCAAATTTCTGAATTTGGAAAATATTGCATATATGATTATTTTGATGAATCGAATGTATTACCAGTAGACGCAACATTAAAAAAAATTTCTATTTGTTCACTTGGTCCGTTAAATAATGTTATAGGTCATACTACTACCAACGTAGGGCTTACTAAGCATCTTAAAGTTGTTGGTCACTTTACCGGTAAGGGAGGTACGTATACTCCTGAGTTAAAAGATGGTATTACATGGAAAGTGGATACATCAAAATTAATCTTAAATGGATCCACCTATAAGGGGGTTAGTAAAGCTAAAAAAGTTAAAATTACCGCTGAATACAAAGGGAAGAGTGCCTCATTTCAAGTTACAATACTTCCTGAATTGACAGGCGATGGTTTTAAAGCTGAATTGTTTGGTGATGCAACGTTTACGAAAAAGGTTTTAGTTCGTAAAGACCCTATTATCGATTTTAGATGGACTGGTAGACAATCACCTGATAAGGCAATTAATGGTAGAGCAGCATGGGCCGTTCAATGGACAGGCAAGCTTAATGTGCAAACAGGTGGCGAATATACATTTTACTTTTTGCAAGGGGAAGGCAATGATAGAGGGGGGTACGAGGTCTATATAAATGGTGAAGTGAAAATATCCAATAAATTGAAGGGAAGCAATCTCCCTGGACGCTGGTCAAAGCCAAAGGCGAGTGATCCTATTTTGTTGAAGAAGGGGATGCATTCCATCAAGGTGAGAGTGATAGATAATAAAAAAAGTCACGCGGTAGTGGCCAAGCTTTATTGGTCAGGCCCAGGGATTAAACAGTCTTTATTAGGTAAGCCGTATATCCATTCGAAGTAAGAAATATTAATAAACATATCTAACCACCGAGTTCATCCGACTTTAGGCGGACAGGCAGAGAACACTGTGGTTGGATTAATCATTAAGGTAAAGTATGGTTTTTAGTTCACATCTTTTTATCTTTTATTTTTTACCTCTGGTGTTGCTACTTTATTACAGTTGCCCACAACGTGGAAAACATTTACTGTTAACTCTTCTGAGTTACATTTTCTATGGCTGGGCAAATCCATATTTTGTGTTTTTAATGATGGGCTCTACCATCATTGACTATATTTGTGGTTTGGTAATTAGTCAGCAGTATGGCAAAAAAGATATCAATGATTTTGAATTGCTAGAAAAAGGTGGCAAAAGGTCAAAAGCTCAAAAATGGGCTATGATTATTTCAATTGTTTCTAATTTATCTTTATTGGGATTTTTCAAATACTTTAATTTTGGAGTAGAGAATTATAACTATTTAATGTCGATGATGGGTGTTGAAGGCTGGGATACTTTCTGGCGAATTACACTTCCACTGGGCATTAGTTTTTATACTTTTCAGTCAATGAGTTATTCCATTGATATTTACCGTGGTGATGCTCGCCCTATCAAAAACTTTACGGACTTTTCTTGTTATGTGGCGATGTTTCCTCAATTGGTTGCGGGGCCTATTGTCAGATTTCAAGAAGTTTCAGAACAACTTCGTGAAAGAACTCATTCGGCTGAAAAATTTGCTAGAGGGATAGCTTTTATTGCCTTAGGATTAACGAAGAAAGTGATTTTGGCAAATCCTTGTGGGAAGATAGCCGATAGTGTTTTTGATTCTGGCAGTATCATGTTTATGGATGCTTGGTATGGCGTAAGTGCTTATTCCTTTCAGATATATTTTGATTTTAGTGCTTACTCTGATATGGCTATTGGTTTAGGATTATTCTTTGGTTTTGTATTTCCGAAGAATTTTGATTCACCTTATCGTTCAAAATCTATCACTGAATTTTGGCGTCGCTGGCATTTGTCTTTATCAAATTGGTTAAGAGATTATTTATATATTCCATTAGGTGGTAACAAAAAAGGTAACGTTCGGACGTATATAAATCTAGGGTTGGTGATGCTGTTGGGTGGCCTTTGGCATGGATCCTCTTGGAATTTTATTATTTGGGGTGCTATCCACGGAGGCATGTTAGCCTTTGAACGATTACAAGGCAAAGATAGCTTTTATAAAAAGCTACCAGCCGTTTGTCGAATTGCTATAACGTTTATCATAGTCTTGTTTGCTTGGGTTTTCTTTAGAGCTCCCGATTTACAAACTTCCTTTAATTACATTTTGTCCATGATTGGATTAGGGGGAAGTGATGACGCGACAGGTTTGATAGGTGGTTTGATCTATCAGCCTTATTATTTACTGTCTTTTATGTTATCAGCAGTGGTGATTTGGTTTTCTCCCCAGACGTGGGATTTTACTAGAAAAATTACACCGGTGCGTGCTGGTTGGTGCATTGTTATGTTTGTCTTTTCATTATTATTATTAACGACACAATCTTTTAACCCTTTTATTTATTTTATTTTTTGAGAATTATATGAGTCAGGAATCTAATAAAAAATTAAGTCGCGAAGAAATCGCTGCCATTGAGGTTGGGGTTACGGAGATAGATCCTAAAACGGCATGGACAATGATAGTTCTTTTTCTAGTTATAATTTTTTCGGTGCCATTATTGCAATTAATATTAGATATTAAAAACCCTGATCAAAGCCCTCAGGTATTTGAAATTAAAAAATTATTACCAACGTCCAAAGAAATTTCTTCCATTAAAGGTTTTGCCTCTGGGAGCACTGTGAATAATCGTATTCTTAGAGAAATAAATTCTTTTGAAGAAGATTTGGAAAACAATTCAATCTTGCAGAAGACTCTTTTAGCCCCGGCTCAAGAATTCTTGAGTGGCGTTTTAAAAGCGGGTAATGAAAAAGCTTATTGTGGAAAAAATGGCTGGTTGTTTTATCGGCCAGGCATTGATCATTTAACTCAGAAAGGTTTTCTTGATCCAAAGGTGATGAAGTCCAGAGCTAAATCAGGCGGAGAATGGGAAGAAACTATTCAACCGGATCCTGTTAAAGCAATACTACATTTTAAAAATCAATTAAGTAAAAGAGGCATAGAATTGATATTAATGCCAGTACCTATCAAACCTTCTGTTCATCCAGAAAAGTTTTCTTCCAGATTTGAGGGTAAAACAAAAATATTAAGGAATCCTTCTTTTGAAAAGTTTCTGAATTTATTGAAAAGGGACGGTGTTAAGGTTTTTGATACGGCATCAGCAATGGAAGCTATAAAGAAAAGTCAGATAGCGCCTCTGTATTTAGAAACTGATACGCATTGGAATTCAAATACAATGGAAAAAATAGCATTGGAGTTATCTAATTATATTAAAAAACTGGGAGTCAATCTAGATAAAAAGTTTCAGGAAAAATTAAGTCGCAAGGAAGTATCTGTTTCTAATTTAGGGGACATTGCAACGATGTTAAAATTATCTGAGGATCAAAATATTTATTCTAATCAAGAAATTAAAGTGAAATCTGTTTCTTTTTCAGATGGTCGCCCATGGGAAAGTGATGACCAGTCTGAAATTCTATTTTTAGGTGATAGCTTTAGTAATATTTTTTCATTGGAAGGTATGAACTGGGGCAAAGCCGCTGGTTTTGTGGAACAGTTAAGTTATGAATTAAATCGCCCAGTTGATAAATTATCGATCAATGATAATGGTGCTAATGCTTCTCGTGGATTATTAGCTCAAGAATTAATGCGCGGTTATGATCGTCTTAAAGGCAAAAAAATAGTCATTTGGGAATTCGCTGAAAGAGAGCTTTCGATTGGTAATTGGAAACTTATCGAAATGATCTTAAATTTGAAAGCATACGAAAAGAGAAAGCTTAATACCCCAAAAGCTACTGGAAATTTGATTATAGAAGCAGTAATAGGGGAAATAACCAAAGCGCCGGTGCCTGGTCAAGTGCCTTACAAAGATGCCTTAAATTCTTTTTCTTTAAATACTATTAAAGTCGTTACGGGTGATTTGAAAGATCAAGAAATATTGATTTACTCTTGGGTTATGAGAGAGAATAAATTAATGCCCGTTGCGAAATTTAAAAAAGGGCAGAAAATTAAAGTTGAGCTGATACCATGGTCAAAAGTACAAAAGAAATATGGAGCTTATAATAGAAGAGAAGTTGATGACCCCATGTTGATGATGCTTGAAGTATTTTGGGCGGAAAAATTAAATTTAATCAAGGAGTGAAAATGCATTTAAAATATAAATTAGTTTTATTTATATTAGTTACTATGTTTAGTTTATCTGCTGATGACTCAGATGACTTTTTGAAAAAAGCAGGTGAATTATCAGCTGAAGCCAATAATAAAAAAGAGCGAGTAATTGTTGGTAAAGATGGTTGGCTTTTCTTTAGTGGTGAGCTTAGACATTTAAGTGTTGGAAAATTTTGGGGGAAAGAAGCGGAGAAAGTTTCAAAAGCATCACGTAAGAAATATGCTGATCCATTGCCAGCTATTTTAGAATTTAAGAAGCAGTTAGATTCTGTAGGAGTTGAATTATTGTTAGTTCCTGTTCCAGCAAAATCTATGATTAAAGCTGATAAAATATCAACTAATACAAAAATAAAATTAATAAGATTGGATAAACATCATCAATCATTTTATAAGTTATTGCAAGAAAAAGGTGTCGCCGTTCTTGATCTTTATGAATTATTATCAAAGGATGGTAGTTATTGCAAAACAGATACACATTGGTCGCCGGAAGCTTGTGCTTCCGTAGCTAAACTTATTTATGATAAATATAGTAAAAAATATTGGCAACTAAAATCATCCAAGAAAAAAATGACTTTAAAAAAAGGCACCTTAAAAATTAAAGGGGATTTATTAAAAGAATCATCTAAGGAAAAAGAAGAATTAAGTCTAAATTGGGTTTATGAAGGTGAAAAGCCCGTCAAGCAAAATAGGAAGAGTCCTGTTCTTTTAATTGGTGATAGTCACACGCTGGTGTTTAGCGTTGGCGGTGATATGCATACGCGAAATGCAGGATTAGCTGATCACCTTGCTTATCAATTTAAAAATGGAATTGATGTTGTTGGTGTGAGAGGTTCGGGAGTTACTGTTCCTAGAATTGATCTTGCTCGACGCAAAGATAATTTAGGCGGTAAAAGATTGGTGATTTGGTGTTTTAGCGTTCGCCAATTTACGGAAAGCACCAATGGCTGGATGACAAAAATTCCATTGATTCGAAAATAATGTTTATTTCATGGAGGAGTTTATTCTCCATGGTTTTCATTTACTTGAATTAATATGGTCTTTAATAATATATATTATGACCATTCATGTATTGTTTTTAAGTTTGCAACTTTATCATTTATTGCAGGAATATATTGAGACTAGTATATGAATGCTTGAATCATATTATTTTAAGATTAACCTAAGACTGGATTCATTTTTATATAGTAATTGTTTGGGTGACAATCATGAATAAAAAATTATTTTCATTGATTGAATTGTTGGCTGTCATTGTAGTCATATTGATTTTAATGACTCTAGCGATCCCTTCTCTTAATAAGTTAAAGATGAAATCAAGAGCCGTTATTTGTGCCAGCCAATTAAATCAACTTGGTACATTAATGGCAAATTATTCGCTCGATAATGATGGCTACTTACCCTACACCAATAATAATGAATATTACTCTAAGTACAGTTACTCATTCAAAGACCAGCGTTCTTATGGACCCTAACTTCAAGCTTGAAGTGCAACACTTATTGATTGATTTCATAAAGAGTCTCCGGTGTAATATAGCCGTATCTTTCTCTCGGCCTTGTGTTTAGTTT
>NVWA01000093.1 GCA_002746535.1 Planctomycetota bacterium | reverse complement strand
TCAATTCGTAAAAACTTTTTGTTTTGTTAACTCAACTGGTGCTCATTATAGTGCCATTCTGTTTGAATGCTGGGTGGGCCTTCTCATTCTAACTCTACGAAATTATACTCCTGCCATACTTCGGGTCGTATTATAATTCCAACCTCTCAAAACTAGCTTTTCATCAAAATGTGAATTTGAATCAACTATAGCATCTTTGCCAGAATACATTTGAGTTAAAACCGTTTTTCTCACTTTACTGGAAACATTTGGCATTGAACCATGTAAAGTGAAATAATGAAAAAAGACAACATCACCTGCTTCTGCTTCTAATATAGTTCCTTCTTCTAATGGATACTTTTCTAAAAACTCAACATTACTTTGGCCATTAGAATTTTCTAACGGCCCCAGTTTATGCGAACCCGGCATAACCCTTAAGCAACCCATCTCATCGGTTGCATCCGTAACATGAATTATTCCTGCCATCATCGAATCTGCTATCGTTGGAAAATAAGAATAATCTTGATGAAAGGGAAAAGGAGAACCATTGCCAGCTGGCTTTTGAAATAGTTTCGAATGATGCAAAATAATATCTTCACCAATAATTTCTTCGACGATATCTAAAAACTTTTCACACATAATAGCTTTTCGCCACCTACTAGAATACCGTTGAACATTATGAGTGTGATAAATAACCGTATCTTGCGTCCCCATAATTTTCTGCTCATCACCTTTCCAACGAGCATTTATGTCTTCATCAGACTCCATCAATTGATCAACAATACGATCGAAATCCTCTACTAAATAATTAATCTCACTAGCATTAAACAAGCCTTTAGCCACGTAATAACCATTTTCTTCAAACTCATCTTTAATTGCACTCATCTTTTCCTGCCTTATAAACTTGATTTATTTAGCCATTGTGATAATTTATATGTCAATCTTAAAGCTTTTAAATAGCAAAAGTGGACATTTAATTGACTAATTCGGCCAAATGAACTATTTCCAAACCAAAGACCTAGAGTTAAGCTACAATAAATTCTCCGTACAGCTAACAAAAATATCTGTCGTCAGTTTTGATAAGGCGCTAACAAACACAAGGCATTCACATAGTTACTACGAAATTTGCTATGTAATCGCAGGCCAAGGAAAATACTTTCATGACAATGAAATATATGAATTAAAACATCATGATATATTCATTGCTGACCCAAAAATAGTTCATGAAATCTCATCCTTTGCAACGAAAGATTTAGAATTAGTTTTTTTTACATTTAATATTCAGTCCGGCAGTAAAAATAAAAATCTATGTTTAGAATCAAAAATATTAAAAAGCTTTTTAGCATCACATCATAAATTGCAATCAAACAATACACAATTAGAAAAATACCTTCGACTACTTGGTGAAACAAATTTAAATAACTTTCAAATTGAAATAAGGCAACATAAAATTTTTGAAGCTTTCTTTTTTGAGATGATCTGTATTCTAAACAAAGAAGATATTCCAGAGAATCAAATTAAACATAACAGCACCATATCCAGAGCCATTGAATTTATCCAACGTCATCTTGAACAAAAAATAAAGGTCAAAGACATAGCCGATTTCTCTCATTGCTCTGAAAGAAATCTTAGACGATTATTCCATCAACATTTCAGCCATACCATTGTCGATGAAATCAATGAACGAAAGTTACAACGAGCCATGCAAAAATTAAAAATGGGATTTAATGTCAATGAGACAGCAAACACACTCGGCATCGAAAGTCCTGCTCAATTCAGTCGCTTATTCAAAAAATATATTGGCGAAAGCCCAAAAGCTTTCCAACAAAGACACTCACATCTTTTATATAAAAGAAAAACATCTTTTAATGAAAACTAATCACCTCACTTAAGGTCATTTAAATGTTAAACTTTTTCAGCAAACCAAAAAACATTCGTAAAAAAATACTAAGAACCCTTGCCGTGATTTTTGGAATCATTTTCATTATTTGGCTATGGATAGCCCAACCAAGCTTTAGTAGCAATAAGCCAATCAACCTAACATTAGAGACTGAAATATTAAAAAAACATGTGAAATTCATCTCAGTAGATTCATTTCCACGCCATTACACAAAAACCAAAAACCTAAATAAAGTTGCCAAATATATTCAAGAGCATTTTATCAAATTTGGCTGTGAGACATCAATGCAAAAACATCGTACTGGTAGCCGAGATTATTTTAATGTCATTGGTAAAATTAATCCTGGCAAAGGTCATAAAATTATTATTGGTGCCCACTATGATAGCCATAGAGGCACTCCAGGAGCTGATGATAATGCTAGCGGTGTCGCTGGATTAATTGAATTAGCTCGACTATTATCAAAAGCCAAATTATCATACGAAATAGAAATAGTCGCTTATTCCCTGGAAGAACCTCCCTTTTTTGCAACTGACAGAATGGGTAGCGTCTTTCATGCAAACGATATAAAGGCCAAAGGGGAAAAAATTGATGGCGTCATTGTATTAGAAATGATTGGCTATTTCTCCGATGAAAGCTGGTCACAAAGTTATCCAATGCCACTACTCTATTTGATGTATCCAACCACCGGAAATTTCATTACTGTAGTTGGCAATACCAGTCAAACAGGTTTTACTAAAGAAGTAAAAATCGGTATGCAAGGCAGTACCGACTTGCCTGTCTATTCAATCAGCGCGCCTACTATAATACCTGGTATTGATTTTTCAGACCACCGTAGCTACTGGAAACATGATTACAATGCCATCATGATCACCGACACAGCCTTTTACAGAAATAAAGAATACCACAAAGAAAATGATACTATCGACCGACTTGATTTTGATCGTATGGGTAAAGTTATTCTTTCTATATATAATTACATGATTTCTAGAAAATTCTAATTGGCTTAGTCAAGGATACATCTAGGTATACAATTCAATGCACTAAACAATTGCTTGCATTGATTCAACCCAAACTATTTGACAGATCAACATCAATTTGTAAGATCCTCCCTGTCAATTCAGGCAACGGGAAGTGTGGTTAAATTCCACTACGGACGCGCCGCTGTAAACAGGGATGAAAAGAGAATCGTCACTTGCTCATTGAGCAGGGAAGGCCTCTTAGTAAATCGATCTGAAGTCAGAATACCGACCTGAAAATTTAATCAATGTTATCCTTCGCGAAAGAGGAATCCATTTGTTTTGTTTCAACAAAACTCAAGTGAGTTTTACATTTATTTTTTCCCTTATTTTTTCTATAAGCTTAATTGCTGAAGATACGGAACTTCCAAAAGTAAAAATTAATCAAACCAAAATAAACATTGCACAAATTAAACCCGAAATTGTTCAAATCATCAGTAAAAATCAAATTCAATCTGGATTTAAAAATTTAACCCATTTACTATCGCATGTAGCTGGTATTCGTATAAATAACAGTGGCGGATATGGGCAAAATGCGATTGTTCTAGTTAGAGGTTCCAAAAGTCAACATATCCAATTTTTCATAGATGGAATACCTATCACCACCGGAATTTCAAATAATGTGAATATTGGAAAAATATCATTAGCTGGGATAGAAAAAATAGAAATCTACCGTAGCTATGTTCCATCTCAATTGCAATCGGGTAACCTCGGAGCAGCAATCAATATTATTACAAACAAAACAGGCCAGAATAAAACATATATTTATAGTAAAACCCAATTGGGGTCATTTAGTACTTTTAAACAAACAGGTGAACTATTAAAAAATACGAAAAACCATAACTTTTCGCTCAGCACTGAATTTGTTTCCGCTAAAAATAATTTCAAATTCCATAATGATCGCGGCACACCCTTCAATGCAAATGATGATAGCATTGATAAAAAGTCTAATAACGGCTTTAGCAATTTTCATTTGTCAGGAAACCTGTCTTTAAAAAATAAAAAATACACACAATCATTTTCACTAAAAAATAATATTGGTGAACAAAAGATAGGTGGCCCACAAAATACCATTATTACAGAAGCAAAAAATAATTTTAATGAGATCGACTTTAATTATTCTGCGAAAAATAATAAAAATAAAACTTCTTTAGACTGGCTTGCAATAATTCATCTTAGCCATCACAAAAATATTTTCTCAGATCCATTAGCTGAAGTCGGTTTTTCCAAAAATCACATTAACAATGAAACTAATAAAGCTGATTTACAATTCTTTATCAAATACAATTTTTCGGATTCTTTTTTCGCTTCAAGCTCAACTTATTATTCAAAATTAAATAGCAAAAAAAAGGACTCCATTCAATTGGAGAATAGCTACTGGAAAAGAGATCTGTTAAATTCCAACTTAGAATCTTCATTCAGTTATAATAATACTCAAATAAAATTAAAAGCTCAATGGCAATACTTAAATGATAAGGCCTATTTAATAAATAGAGAAAACAATGAACTCAATTCGTTTGATACGCACATCTCCTTCCTGTATATGCCCAATGAAAAATCATTGTTAAAGCTAAATGTAGGAAAAAACACACGAGCTCCAAATCTATTCGAACTATTTGGAGACAAAGGTCTTACGGTTGGCAACAAAAATTTAACCACCGAATCCTCTTGGTATGGTGAGATTTATTTTCAATGGCAAACCAAAAGAAACAACTGGTCCATTTCCAACAACTCCTCAGGTTACTTTAAACTTATAGACAATCTCATTACGTTTCAACAAATTAGTGCCGGATTAAGTCGCCCAAAAAATATTGATGAAAGTCAAATTTTTGGTGGTGAAACTCAACTCCAACTATCTTGGAAGGATTTAATTGAAGGTAATATAAATTATGCATACACATATGCCATCAACGATTCAAGCTTGGGCTTTGTTAATGAAAAATTTATTCCTGGCATACCACAACATCATATAAATGCTAATATATCAATTAAGTTTAAAAATTTGTCCCTCACCTACACAACTCAATTACTAACTAAAGAGTATCTAGACGAATTAAATTTGATTGAGAAAAATAGTAGAGTACTACATGATCTACTACTAATAATTACTTATAAAAACATGACATTCGAAATGGAAGTAAAAAATATAGCTGACAAACAATATGAAGATTTCATCAATTATCCACTACCAGGCAGGTCATACTGGTTTGGATTAGCCATTAATTTCTAGGAGGAAAACATGACTAAGTTTATTTCATTTTTAACAATAGTTTCATCTTTATTTATTTTAGGTTGCGGAAGCTCTGACAGTAACACTACAACTGTCTCTTCTGCAAAGGCAAAAGTCATGGCAGCAGGGGGAGACTTTGCTGTTTCACTAGGACTCATCTATGGAATTGACTCTGACAATAAAGAAACAATCGTAACGGATAGCTCCAGTAACAACATCACACCCTATCAAGACTCTATTATAAAAAGCTACAATAATAAATTTTACATATTTGATCGCGATTCAAATGCAGCTGTTATCGTACTTGATGGCTCAACGGGGGATCAAACGCCCATAGCTAATTATTCCCTCGCGGAAACTGATCCCGATGGCAATTTTAATATTGATGGTGGATTTAATGGACCAAATACTTATGACATAGCATTTAAAAGTGAAGCTGAAGCATATGTGTGTTTTTACAATAGCACTTCAATTTTAAAAATCAATCCTCTTACAGGTGAACGAAAAGCTAAAATTGATGTTTCTTTCATTAATGACATGACCACTGCCGGAACATCTGATGCATCTGCTCCAAATATTGTCGATGTCGAATTAATTGGTGATTACCTATATATTTTAGCCCAACGACAAGATGCTAGCTTCACTGCTTTAAAACCAGTAATGGTTATTTATGACATTACAAAGAATTCATTTGTCGATCTCGATACTTCGACTACTGATATTGATGGAATTGTTTTAACAGGAAAAAACCCTAACCACATGATCTACATAACAAGCAAGAAACAATTATATATTTCTCATTCAGGGCTCATTTCATATGCAAGTGATTTTTCATCCATTGAAAGTACCGAAGCAGGCACCGCTGGCATTGAAGCCGTTGATACAACATTAAATTCAAGTCTCGGTATGATCGTATCAGGAATGACAATAAGTGGAACCTCTGATAGTTTTAGTGTAAAAAAAATAATCGCAACATCAAATCAATCAAAAGCCTATATTGTCTTTGGAGCATTTGATTTTTCCACTAACCTAAAAGAATTAACACTCACAGACAACACTGTTAGTCCAACATCTTTATTATCAAACAACTCAAGTGCCTTTGGTGATGTAACCATTGACGATAATGGTCAAGTTTATCAAATTGAAAGAGATACGACTTCACCCTCAATACAAGTAATTGATTCAACTGATGGAAGCGTATTGAAATCAATATCAACATTATTGCCTTTATCTTCAATCACTGTATTGAAATAAAAAGGTGTAAAGTTCATGGGCAATATGGCCTAATTTTTTATACATAACTGATCGTAGGGCGCGAACCTTGTGTTCGCCCTTTAAACTGAAAGAAACACATGAATGAAAATATTTTATTATCCTGGAGCAGCGGCAAAGATAGCGCCTGGACACTTTATGAGTTACAAAAAAAACATGGGATAAAAGGTTTATTTACGACTATAAATAAAAAGTTCAATCGTGTTGCCATGCATGCCGTCAGAGTAGAATTACTTAAAAAACAAGCTCAATGCCTTAATCTTCCTATAACAATAATTGAGTTACCCTACCCTTGCAACAATGAAGAATACGGGAAAATTATGGAATCCTTTCTAGAAGAATGTCTAAACAATAACATTCAACAAATTGCCTTTGGAGACCTTTATCTAGAAGATATAAAAGACTATAGAATCAAACAAATGCAATCAACTGATATAGAACCTATATTTCCAATATGGAAAAAGAATACAAAACTATTAGCAAATCAAATGATAGAAGAAGGCTTAAAAGCCATCATCACATGTGTTGATCCTAAACAATTAGATCCTAGTTTTTGTGGTAGAAAGTATGATTTAGATTTCCTCAAAGATCTTCCTGATAGCATTGACCCTTGTGGTGAAAATGGAGAGTTTCATAGCTTTGTTTATGATGGTCCAATGTTTCAAAATCCAATGAAAATTAATATTGGCGAAACCATTGAACGCGATGGCTTCTATTTCACCGATTTAATTTAAACATTTGCAATATATGATATAATGCACAATGTTATATTTATACTGGTTTCCTACTAGCAAAACCCATAATTGAATGTATACATAAGTTTTTGATCGCCCAAAAATAAGGATAAAAACATGAGCAATACAGAGATAATAAACATTGGCATTGTCGGAGCCTGCGGCCGAGGAGCCAGTTTTAAATCCGCCTGTGATGCACTCGAAGGTGTAACCATACATGCTGTATGTGACATTAACGAAGAGGGATTAAGTGATGCTGCTGACCGATTAGGTGCAACTGAAAAATATCTAGATTATGATGAGATGCTCGAAAAATCAGATATACAAGCGGTTGTTATTGGCACCCCCATGCAGCTTCATGTTGAACAATCAATCAAAGCGTTACAAAAAAATATTCACGTCATGTGCGAGGTTACGGCGGCAGTATCAATGGAAGAATGCAAACAACTCGTTAATGCATGTAATCAATCAGAAGCTATTTACATGATGGCGGAAAACTACACATACACCAAGCACAATGTTTTAATAAAAGAACTTGCAAGAAAAGGGTATTTTGGAGAATTATTTTATGCTGAAGGTGAATACCTACATGAGCTAAAAGAATTAAATGAAAAAACGCCATGGCGTAGAAAATGGCAAAACGGTATCGATGGTATTACCTATGGCACCCATAGCTTAGGCCCAATTCTTCAATGGATGGAAGGCGATCGAGTTCAATCGGTTTGTTGTGTTGGCAGTGGCAATCACTATAAAGATCCTAGAGATGAGAACTACGCACAAGATACCAGCGTAATGTTATGCAAAACGGTCAAAGGCGCATTAATTAAAATTCGTTTAGATATGATCTCAGATCGTCCGCATGCCATGACAAACTATCAGCTACAAGGCAAAGATGGATGTTATGAATCAAATAGAAATGGACTTGTCAATGACGGAAAAATCTGGTTTAGAGAATTAAGTTCAAAAGTTGCCTGGCATAATGTTGATGAACTAACAACACTAGACAGTTTAGCTAAAAAGTATCTACCCGAGATCTGGACATCCCCACCAAAAGCTGCCTTAAAAGCTGGACACGGAGGCGGAGATTATTTCGAAGTCCTTGATTGGATTGATTCCATTCGTGGAAAAATAAAATGCCCTATCGGAATTCATGAAGCCATGGACATGACATTACCCGGTCTTGTCAGCCAAGAATCAATTAGTAAAGATGGTGCATGGTTAACTGTACCCGATTCAAGAACTTGGGCTTAATTCATAAATAGTTTTAAATTTTAGTATTATCAATTTATCAATATCACACTTTAAAGTGGATTTAAAATATGATATTGTATACTCCTAATCCCCTATACATGCACAAGTGGCGGAATTGGTAGACGCGTTAGCTTGAGGGGCTAATGGGATTCGTCCTGTGGAGGTTCAAGTCCTCTCTTGTGTATTCTCTCTCAATCCCCCAGACTCACGACAAAACATCAATCTAGTCAATCTAAAATAAAACGATTTAACCACGGAATACACAGAAAAAGGACAACTCGGCATAGCAGATCACCCTTGCCCATGGCAATGAAAGGGTCTGACATACCTAACATGTATTTCAACAAGTAGTTAGGTCAAAAAAAAGACCGTTAGATTTAATTTTTATCTGCCAAAAATTCATTTTAGGACATTGCCCTCCCCTTAAATTACAAAAGAAAAGATACTTAAAAGATAAAAATGATCATACATAAAAATGTTAGGATCATCTTTTTGTAGTCACCTGCATCTGATGAAATGACGAATGAAGAAAGCAATAATGTGATAATCAGAAATTTGGATTTCATTGCTATCTCTTTCATGGATAGGTTGGAATTCATGCCGATTCTAATTACACAACCAATATTAGCAGCAATACTTTACAATCCAAAGCCTACTGTATAATGGTAGCAAAAAGACACCCTCAGAGAAATTAAATGCGCTACACCCTATTAATCATCACTCTATTCTTATTTTTTTGTGGTCCAAAGAAAGAGCCTGTCAGAACAATAAACCAAAATGACTCTAGTAAAATAAATAAAACAGGTCTGGTAACCTCAGAAAAAAGCACCCCTGAAGCCGTTCTTAAACATGATAGCGAGCGAGATGATTAACTTCGGCATCGGTCGCCCGTCGGCGGATCTTTTACCACTTGATTTATTGCGGCAGGCGAGCGAGGAATTTTTTCGTGTGGCTGAGCCGCATGATATTACTTATGGCAGAAAAGAAGGCGATGCGCGCTTTACAGAATCGTTGGCGGCTTTCCTTGAGAAAAATTATGGTCAGCAGATTCGAGCTGACTCGCTTTTTCTATCTGGAGGGGCTTCTCAAGCGCTTGATTATATTTGCACACAGTTTTCTCGTCCGGGGGACAGTATTATTGTGGAGGAGCCATGCTACTTTTTGGCTTTTCAAATTTTCAAGGATCATGGACTGAATATTATTACTGTACCACTGGATCGAGATGGCATGGATATTGATGCTCTTGAAGCTCTCTTGTCTAGAGTAAAGCCGGCATTGGTTTATACGATTCCAATCTATCAAAATCCCAGCGGATGTAGTATGAGTGCGGTGCGGCGCAAACGATTGATCGCCTTAAGTCAGGAACATGATTTTTTAATTGTGGCAGATGAGGTTTATCAACTACTTTCCTATAATGGTACGCCCCCAGCGGCATTCGGCACAATGCTCACTGGGGACACAGTCTTGTCTGTCGGCTCATTCTCGAAAATACTGGCCCCTGGGCTGCGACTGGGTTGGATACAGACTAGCAATAAGCGGGTCCGACAGTTGACTGAAGCTGGCTTGGTGAATAGCGGCGGTAATATGAACCAGTTCACTTCTATGATTGTGAAGCAAGCCCTTGATTCCGGGCTTGCGCAAAAGCACCTAGTGGAACTTCGTACTATCTACAGCGAACGGGTTAATACGATGGATGCGACATTAAGGGAGCAGTTGTCTGATCATGTCAGCTGGACCAAGCCTGAAGGTGGCTACTTTTTCTGGTTAAAGCTGATTAAGCATGTCGACATGAAAGCATTACAGGAACGTGCGAGTGCTTTGCAAGTGGGATTCCATCCAGGTGCTCTTTTTTCAAATAACGACGGTATGCAAGGTTATATTCGATTAAGCTTCGCTTATTATAAGCAAGAATCGATTCGCCAAGGTATCGCTCAGCTCAAAACAGCATTTGAATAGAGTACACCATTCAAAGTGGAAAAGGTTGTAGACTATACTATAAAAATTATTATCATATTATTAATAATAATAAGTACTGACCTTATTAACTATAAAATTAATCCATAATGTGAATTCAAGAAAATATTGTAAAAAAGCAACCAATAAATCGACGAAACTTATTCCCAACACTACAGGCGTGCTTGCCTTATGTTCTGCAAACTACTTACGCCAGGACGTCAATTATTTAAAAGTTCATCATTATTCTTTTTCCTTACAACCCATGTTACACCGTTATATTTTTTAACGTAGTGAACAAAGGCATTGAGGACAAAAGAATCAACCAAGAAGATAGAGAAACATGACTACCGATAAAATAGAACCCCAGACATTACAGCCTAGCATTCTTTCATTTTTAAAAGACCTACCAAACTTATGTTCTTTATCAGGTTTAGCATGCACAGTTTTAGCTATTTACTTTAGTATTATAGGCATATACGATGCAACAATGATTTTCATGATTTGGGCTGTTGCGTTTGACTGGGCAGATGGGTTAATCGCACGAAGAATGAAAGGACGGACAGGTAGCGACCGAGCTTTTGGCGGGCAACTTGATGTATTAATTGATATTGTCAGTTATGGCGTTACGCCTGCTATTCTTCTACTAAGCTATGGGAAATTCCACCCTCTATTTTTAATTGGAGCTTTTCTGATACTTGCCGCCAGCGCTATTCGCTTGAGTTATTTTAGCACCTTTGGACTTGCTGGCGGAACGAAATACACTGGGTTGGCTCTTGATAATAATAGTATTATCCTCGTTTTTATTTTTATTTTTGAAGGTGCTTTTAGTGAAAGCTCATTTACTATTATTTTCTATATTTGCGCTGTTGGCCTTGCTGCATTGAATGTGTCGAATATAAAAACCCCAAAACTGTCAGGAAACCCCATTAATGTTTTTATACTTGCTGCTTATACTCTTGCAATAACGGGCATCTTTGGGTGGAAACTTTACTAGTAGGTTACGAAATTAATCATGTATATTAACATTTTTTTATATTAGGAGTAATGCGTTGATTGTATACACCGTAGGTACATTTGATTTGCTGCATGTAGGTCATCTTGCACTATTAGAGTACTGTAGCACATTAGGCGATGTTGTTGCGGTTGGAGTTGCTTCCGATAGTGTCGTAGCATCTTACAAACCAAATCCACCTGTTATTCCCCTTAAACAACGAGAGGACATGTTAAGAGCATTACGCTGTGTGAATATTGTACGCCCTTATCATGAACTTGAATACGTATCTGCTTGCAAGGAATTAAACGTGGATATTTTTGTAATTGGAGAAGATTGGGGCGATAAACCACACAATGTTGAGGTTGAATCTTACTTGAAATCAGAGGGGAAAAAGATTATACAAGTTCGTTATAATCCAATAACATCATCGACTAAAATAAAACAAAATGTTCTCGCGCAATCTCATCGAGGCAAGTATATAACACAAACTATTATAGAAGGTAAAGAAAATACCAAAAACCAATAAATAAAACTTAAATAGAGATTAGCCTCTAACTTAACTCCACTCTCCCCTACACTTTAATAGGCAAGATTAAAGCCAAGGCTTGAATGCTCTAATACTCGATTAGATTATAAGCCGACCAGATCTCAGACATCATTTCTATATTAACCTTAAAGCTACCATGCCGATTTTTACAACATTAAAAAGTAGATCCAAGCTCTGGCTTCTTCTTCTCCTTATATGCATTAACTATATTCGCATTAGCCCACCATTAAAAGGATCATCAAATACTAAAGACGATTTTAAACGCTTCTTTCTGCGCTCACAAAGCTGAATGGATTACTTATTTTATTTTCAAAATGACTTCAGTGTGATGATTTAATTTGACTGAAATAATTTGTGAATTGCCAGTGTCAGCAATGAACAATCTTTTATCTGAGTGGGTTGCTAGATAAGGAGCATATGCAAGGGCAATTCCTTTATCATCGATATTGCCATATTTCCCTAAACGTAAAATCAGATTT
>NVWA01000092.1 GCA_002746535.1 Planctomycetota bacterium | reverse complement strand
TGAGTGGCTAGCTCTTATAAGTTCTTCACTACTGGGAAGAATTTCCAGGTCGGGACTCACACCCAACAAGAAGCACCAAGCTTTGCTTGGCGCACCATTCTCGTACCAAAATTTATGAGTGTGACCACTCTCATCATTAATATCCGATGTAAATGATTGCACATTCCCACTTCGAGACCAAGTTTTCCATTCACGAACACCACTACCATAAGGTGCCAAGAAATCACCAAAATCAGAAGAATGGCTAGATTGTGCCCATTCTGGCAAATAAGAATCCATCCAATAGTATTGAACAACGTAAAGATATTTAGATGTCTGGCAAGATCCGTAGCAAAGATGAGATAGAGAGCCAAGCACCAAGACAAGAATAAAAGCTGACACAACAATAGGATTTAATAATTTCTTAACCAAGGCTACTCTCTAAAAGATATGTATCTACCAAGGTTTAATCTTCCCATCAGACTGATTTGCTTTACGAGATGCTAATTTTTCATATTTAATTAGCATCTTTACTGTTTCGATATCAAGCTTAAGAGATTCTTTTAACGCTCGGTATTTGACTTTAGCAATATTCATATTTCGTTCTTTGGTATTAATATTATTTATAATTTCTCTAGCCTTTGGGTTTATGAATTCTGAGTCCTTTGTAATTTGTTTATCAAATCTTTCTTTCTGGGAACAAGACACTAATATCAATGAAAGAAATAATAACGTGCACTTAAACTTCATACCAATATCTCCAATAAGATTTTTACTTATTCATTTCCAGTAATTCCAAATATCATTCTTCAGTCTCAGTCTTAACCAACTTCCCCTTTTCAAAGAGCTCTCTCTTTTATATGAAGAGTATTAATTTATATTAACTAATTTTCTTTGACCGACCCATCACTATTCCACTCTTTTGATGAAATGCAATTGCCTTTTTTCCAAATCTCGTGACGCTCTTTCTTACCATTATCGTGCCAAAAGATCCATGCACCTTCTCGTTGATTATTTTTTAGCCTAAACTCAGATTGTTTTTTACCATTTTTAAACCACCTGGAAAATAAAGTATATTTGTTATTTAGCATAAAAGTCATAACCGTTTTGTATTCTGGCGAACCATCTTCATACCAGGATTGATCGAAACCAATTTTTTCACCATTCACATAAGTAGTTTCTGAAGCCTTTGTGCCATTATTGTGCCAAGTCGTTTCAATGCCTTCTTTTTTACCATTCAACATAATACTTTTAAGTTTTGGTGTTTTATCTCCATAATATATGAAAGCCATGCCATTAAATTTTAAACCAGACTCTTTCAAAAAATAAGTGTCTTTATCTTCTTGTAGAGATGAATATTCTACTTTTGCACTTGGTATTTCATCAATTGAATCATCTATTTTTAATTTAAAGAGATTATGTATCCTTAAGAAAAAATAACCTGTTTTCGTAAAACTATCTTCACACCATGTTTTGCCCCAACGAAATATTTTGTTTTTTAAAATAATATTTATTAAACCTATATCTACATTTTCTATATACTCATTAAGTTTATCCCATACAGCTTCATTCCCACAGATTGTATCTGAAAATATTTCTTCAAATGTACCTTGATCATGTGTCAAAGATAAGTACTCCAAACGCTTATCAACATGAAGATGCGGTTCATTAAAGGGAAAAGCATTCACAGCATTTTCTAAGCATTCAGCAGATTTAAAATCCCCAATTTCTTTATATGTATTAATAAATAGTTGATATGGTGGTCTGCCAGGGAAATCAGATTCAAAAAAATAATAAAGGCCACCATTATCAATAATACCTTGTGCTGAGTGAATTAACAAATCGACCCTCTCAATCTCATCCATATTAAGGAGATTCTCCAACTCTACTTTATCCTCTTCATTCACTGGAATGAAGTCTTCAATCTTCCCACCCAATAAATCTTCAAATTTAGATAATCTTCTCAATTCTTCCTCATCACCAATACTCATACCAGTTGACACCTTATATTGCTACTAACACAACACTTTAAAAATTAAAGAAAACCATTATACCAAGGATTGGTTTAATGTAAGGTCAATAGTAGATTGGTCTTTTGGGCTGGTGGGAGTTTAATATTTTAATGTTTGAGTGTCCTAGATTACCATCGGATGTCAATTCGTTGGATGACAATTATAGAACTTTTATGATCTTAAAATTAGAAACAACTTTTACAATTATAAAAATGACAATGGAAATCAGTAGGCACCTATTGGTTCAATAGCTACTCTTTTAACAAAACGACCTTTCTTAAATAGATCATAGCTAATGAAATCCCCTTTTTCATTGTAGTAATTTTTAAGTTTTAAAAATCCTTTTCTATCCCAAACCACCCACGTACCTGTAAATCCTTTACTCGTTTTTATTGGATCATACTTTTGTGCCAGTAAACCTTTATCAATACTAACATTCAACATCCACTCAGGCAGATTATCAGGCATCCAATAAGCCTGACACATGTAGTGATATTTAGTTGTTTGACATGAGCCATACATCAAATGAGCAAGAGAGCCAAGGAGTAATACAAGAATAAAAGCAGACACAACTAACGGATTTAACAATTTCTTAACCAAGCCAACTCTCTAAAAACAAAGAAACCATTATACCAAGGTTTGGATTTGGGGTAAGGGGAATTGTTATTGGGTTATTCGGTGGTTTTAAAAGATTGAATTGTTGAATGAAAAGATAGCACCTGTGCTTGATACTATCTAATTCCAAATAATGAGTAGAGCTCACACAACATATCTAACGGCTTAAATAATCATACAATGCTTTAGCGGACTCACTTGTATCAAGAGAATCATACAATGCTTTAGCAGACTCACTAGTACCAAGAGAATCATACAATGCTTTAGCAGACTCACTTGTATCAAGAGAACCATTCATTGTAACAACACCGCTATACCTGATTACCTTTGTCACTTTATTCTTATAAAAGATTATTCTAAAATAAGTTTTATTCAGTTCAAAATCATAAATATCTATTAGTCGACCTTGATCTTTAACACCAGTTAGCTTCTTATAGGGTTTACCTGTTAAACGTAAAGTTGGTTCTTTTTTCATTCCTTTTGTAATTTTATTAAATAGTTCTTCAAATGTTTTTTGATTGAAATTATTCCGTTTCTTGTTCATAGAACACGACGTAATAATTAAACAAAAAATAATTGAACAAATAACATATTTCATTTCTAAATCTCCAGAATAAATTTTAACTTACAAAACTTCTTTCACCCAATTGCGCTTTAATATACCAGAAATACTTTTATTTCCTGATTGGTTGACTTATACCTTCTGTCGAGACCTATCACAAGAAAAATAACAGTCACAATATAGAGAATTCACAGGCATAACTCAGTCACTTAATTTAAAATAATATTCATAATTTCTAATAGCAAAGCCAAAAGAGATGAATTAAATTTAAACACAAACTAATATGTAAGGTATAAGGTGACTAGATTCTGACATTAAATTTAAAAATATTCTAATTTTTATCAATAATAATTTAAACTGCGCAATTCTCTTAATAATTATCACGCACCTCCCTACAATCCCCCGATTTTTTTTAGGAGGACACCATGAATATTTTCCGAATTATTGCATTCTTACTAAGCGACAAAGAAATCCAATTTGTAAAAACAATTGAGTTATTGAATCTACAACTACGAGTACAAAAGGCAATCCATAAAGAAAAGCGCAAGATGAAACCTGAAGAACGAAGAGCTATTGGAAAGCTTGCCTACGATTTACGAAGACTATTAAGACTAGGAACAATTGAAACCATTTTCAAACCAGAGACATTAATCAGATGGTTTGAGCGTTTTGCCAATCGAAAGTATGATAGCTCTAAATCTAAAAGAGTTGGCAGACCCCCTATTTCAGATGATCAAATAAATTTAATAATTAAAATTGCCATAGAAAATAAAACTTGGGGTGCTGATCGCATTGCAGGTCAAATGAATAATCTTGGGTACAAAGTATCTGACCAATCGGTTTTAAATATTTTGAAAAAGAACGGAATACCTACTGGACCAAAAACTAAGATGAGTATTTCATGGGCGACTTTTTTAAAAGCTCACTGGGATCAAATATGGGCTTGCGACTTCTTTCATAAAGCAATTCTTACCTCATCTGGAATCAAAATATTTAAAGTATTTGTTTTTATTCAATATAGTACAAGAAAAGTAAAAATCATTGGCATGGAAGAAAACCCAGATGGTGAATGGATGGCTCAAATGGCAAGAAACATCACGGATGTCTTTGAACCAATGCTTGTTGATTGCAAATACCTTATACATGACGCTGATAAATTATATACAAAGCAATTCAAACGTTATTTGAAAAAATCTGGTATAAGAACTAAAAAAATCCCACCTAGAAGTCCAAATCTAAATCCATTTGCTGAACGTGTCATCCGATCCATCAAAGAAGAGTGTCTTGATCATCTTATAATTATTGGTGAAAATAATCTCAGAAGAATAATGAAAGAGTATACTGAGCATTATCACTATGAACGTAACCATCAAGGCATTGGTAATCAGATCATAGAATCAGAAAATGAAACCTTGCAACACTCGAAAAAAGGCAGAGGAGAAATTCTTTGCAAAGAACGTGTTGGTGGTCTTCTAAAATATTACTATCGCAAAAATGTAGCCTGATTTAATAATCTATAGAAATCAATATAGGAATGTTGTATCAAAAATTATGGTTTTGCTCTAAGATTAGTATTTTGGCAAGTATCTTGTATGGAAACACATCTTAATTCAAGGTCTAACTCATAATTTCATTGTCTTGAATCGATTATTTCTCGGCAAATTTTGATTGGATTAATATTTTTACCTTACGGCCTAGATTGGCATTTGTTGTGGCATTAAGTTTCTCAAGACCTACTCCATCAAACACTTTCATGATGCCTGTGGAGTTGTAATAGATTTTTTCTATGATGTTGTTGTCTGCACCTGTTGTTACTATGAATTGCTCATAGCATCAGTGAGTGATCAATACAGGAGTGTTGCGTCTAAATTTATGGTTTTGCACTAAAACTCGATTAAAACCTTGATTGGCCCGATGGAATTTATCCAAATTCAAATGAGTAACTTGGCAAAACTACTTAGAGTATTACTGATTTCACGGAATATCAATGGCAGACTAATAAATTGGCCTTACGGGGGAGTTTGGAGATTTATTTTGTGGTTTCTGTTTTGGTTAGTTTGTTGTTTTTGAAGAGTTCTCTTTTGATGAATTCATCATCATCATCAAAGTATACTTTTTTAATCAATGAACCTTTAGGTAATCGGAAAATTTTTAATAAGCCCTCATCGAGCTCTTCTACCGTTTCAATTTGGTGGAGTTTATTCTTTTTATAGTACTCCCTTTTTAAGAGATCACCATACTCATCATAATATTCTTTTTTCTTCATTGTAGAATCTTCATTCCATTCTATTAAAGACATTAGAGTATCGCTATCAAATGTTTTCTCGTACTCTCTATGTCCATTTTCAAACCAACTCGTTGAGGAGCCATGCAACACGTCATCTTTATAATTTGAAATAATAGCTAATTGGCCACTCTCATACCAATGAAAATATTCACCAGATTTTTTATCATATTTATAATTATATATATTCGATTTATTGCCATTTTTATGCCAACTTTCAAATATACCATCTAAGTCACCACTTGACCAACTATTCTTGTATTGTTTCTTACCATCTGAATACCAACCTTCAGCTTTACCATCCTTTTTACTATTTACATAGTTCCACCTTAATTTTAAAGTACCGCTCTCATACCATCGCTTGAATTCACCTTCCAATTCACCTACCGAATAATAACGCTCATCTTGAATTTTTCCGTTAGAATAGAAATAAATTGTTTTCCCATGTAAAATATTATCTTTAAACATTGATACTTTTATTTTATTACCGGCGTTGTCCCACAGAGTATATTTTCCATTTTTCAGTCCATTTTTAAAATGAATTTCTTTAGCTATTTGTTTTGTTCTCTTATTAATATTTACAGCTACTCCAGTAAATTTTGTGTTTGAGTTTTTAATGTATGTACCATCGATTTTTTCTTCTAAATAAATTTCTTTTTTATTTTCACTCTTAATAAACAGAAGACCATCTTGCGGTAATCTTTCTTTATTTTCATCATAATACTCACGTCTCTTAAAAGAACCCTTTTTATTCCAATATATCGCAGTTTTCAGGTCACCTTTTAGCCAATATTTATCATAAACTTTTATTCCTTTTTCGTCCCAATAATACATTAGTCCATTCTTCTTATCGTTTTGATAATTTTGAATCGTTTTACTTTTATCGTTCTTACTCCACCACATATAGATGCCATTTTTTTCTCCATCAGAACAAATATAATCGAATTGTTTTTGCCCCGTAACATACCAAAACTTTTGACTTCCATGAGCCTTGCCGTTTATGTCATTTACTATTGCTCTCCTTTTCCCATTCTCATGCCAATACGATTGAGTCCCATCTTTTTTCCCATAGACATAATTAAACTCTGCTTCTTTAATACCATTGGGGAACCAAATTTCATGTTTACCGTGCTCAACCCCCAATAAATAATTATAAATATATAATACTTGCCCACTCTCGTACCAATATTTATGCACGCCTGCTTCTTTACCTTTTATATAATTACCTTCACTCTTCTTAACCCCACTGGGATACCATCTATTTCTTTCACCATGTTTCATGCCATTTAAATAAATTACCATTTCTATTTTTGTTTTCGTATCTTCGTCATATTCAACCGCAATTCCTGTAAATTTTTCAGTTGAATTCTTTTTGTATACAAATACGTCCTTCTCAATTAAATCATTCAATTCAACCTGTAGGTCATTTGCTAAAAGAAATAGAGAGATTATGCAAAGTATAAAAATTAAAATGTATTTCATAAAACACCTGATTTGCAGCAACATTATTTTTTAAACTCCTAATATAAAGCCCTAATTCAAGATATCCCAAAAATCAAAAATACCTAATATTCCTAGACAATCCTATATTTATAATCAATAGAATCCATCTTCCCACCATTCACCAGTAAAAAATCTTTTAATAGAAGTACCTAAATCACCCCAATTATTAGTGATCCCCCTTTTAACTTTTCTTTTTTTAATTTTAATTTTGTTATATTTTTCTTTAAATAACTTCTCTAATACTTTCAAGAACAATTTCGGTGGATTTGTTCCTCCCGTTTTCCTTTTTCCTGTAATATCAATAACGTCAATACCTTTCCAATCTTCACAAGTTACTTTTATTACAGTATTTATAAAATCTAACTCAACGGATACGAATATATCACTGGTTAATGATGATACAACTTTTAGCGATTTATTCAACAATTCAACAAGTTCATATACCAACTTTAAAGCCTTTGCATCTTTGAGGAGGTCTGCGGCAAGATCAACCATATTTGATATAGTGCCTAATTGTTCCCGTGGGTCTAGATCAGCTCCCTGTTGTAATTTTGTAATAATATCACCAGCTTGAATAAGTCTTTCTAGTATTTTTTTAACATTTTTGTTAAGTTTTTTAAATTTCTTTGCACTAAAACGAGAGAATTTATCCTTTAATTTTTTGGCAATTTTATTTCTTAAACTCTCACCATCTTTATCATTTAATGCTTTGTCAAAAGCCTCTATAACCTGTTTTGAATCTACACTGCCCTTACCATATAAGAATTCCGTTAATATTTTGGCCGCACCTTTAAAGTCAAAATTTCGCTTGCCACAAATGTCGTCTATTGAACATGCTTGTATTTTATCTAGCAAACGAAGATATGCTAAACGAATTGACTTATCTCTTTTTTTCTTTTTATCTTCTATTGCTTTATCAAATGTTTCATTAACTGCTTTTTCCAAATTCTTAAGTTGTTTAACTAAATTAATTAAATTTTTCTCATCATCTTTATCATTTTTTGATGTCTTCTTCTTCTTCTTTTCCTGACCAAGCGGATCAAGCCCATTTACACCAAAATATCCTCTATACAAGGACATTCCATCGACATAACCTAGTGGGTCACGTGATAAAAACCTACCTAATTGGGCACTATAATATCGTCCTCTAAAATACATGATTCCAGTTTCGGCATCATGTCTACGACCTGTGAATCCATAATCATTGTCAATTAAATTTGAAGATTTAATTGTATAATCATCATTTAAAACTGTTCGTTCACCAAATACAGTATACTCATACCTCTCCAAGATATTGCCACTAGTGTCTGATAAGCCAATGATACTATTACGATAATCCTCCAAATAATAATAATCATTTCCACCAGTCGTAAGCATTATTATTTCATCGATATACTGCTCACCATGTATAAAACTTTTTTCCAAAACCCCAATATCGTCTTGTTCTTCAATAACGAAAATATTATTATAAATATAATTAGTTTTCACTCCCCCAACTTCTTTTTGAACCCTTCTATTCAGCGCATCATAACTATACTCCGTAACGGTTGATCCAACAGTAGCCTTAATTAACCTGTTCATAGCATCATACTCATAGTCATTAGTACCATCAGAAGTCATATTCCCGTTGTCATCATGAGTAAAGCCAGTACTAGTAATCTGATTCATACTATCATGGCTTCTATTATCAACTGTGCCATTATTGTCAAAACTACTCCAGTTACCCAAAGCATCTTGAACCCAATCTTGATAGAAATCTACAGTAGGCACATCATCTTCAGCTACATTAAGCAAACCTTGCTTATAGCCAGTAACTTTGTATGTAGTGTCATAATCATAGACGGCTGATTTATTGGCATTATGCAAGCCAATCTCAACTTTTCTGTTGCCCACATTGTCATATTTGTAATCAAAGCCTGCCATAGTAACCAAGCCTACATTTTGCCACTCTTGAGAAGTAGTTCTTTCAGCTCCATCATATGCCATATTCAACTTTAAACTATTACCCAATGTTTTAGATGACAATTGATTTAAATTATTAAAGCCATAGTTTACATATTCAAACAAGGTGGTCTTATTGTATATTTTTTCAACGTTATTTAAGGCATCATAAGTGTAACCTACTATCGTACCGCTTGGGTAAGTCAATGTATCAAATCGACTAGCTGTGTCATAACCTTTTAAAACTGTATTTAACACACCATCAATATTTTGAACTTCACTTATAACTCGACCCATTAAATCATAATTTCTAGTAATTGTGCTAGGAATCCCACCAATGCTAGAAGCCGTTTTAAGTCTATTAAAATTATCATAAGTATATGTTAATTTTGTCACCCCATTCACCCCAGGAAGTGATGTGAAATCTATCTGCTCTAAAAGACCTAAGCTATTATAAATAACATCCACAGTATTATTATTTTGATCTATCGTTTGAGTTCGTTGACTATATTTATTATAATCGTGCGACACTTCTTTTGTATCTGCGTATATTTCTTTTACTAACCTATCATAAATATCATATTCATACTCAGTCTTTGAATTATTTGCATCAGTCTGAGATATTAATAGATTCGTAGCATCATCATATTCAAACAATGTCACATTGGCCTGTAGATCAGAATCATCTGTAACAGATAATTTTTGATCAAACCGGTTATAGGTTATAATTATTTTTTTACCTTCTGGGTCAACTTCTTCAATAACTCTGCCATGCTTGTCATATGCAAAGCTAGTAGTTAATTGTAAGTTGGTATTATCTTCAATTTCTGAAATTAAAAATCCACGATCATTATAAACACTGATATATTCACTACCACTATCATCAATCACCTTTACTTGAACTCCATAGTCATCATATTCCATTGTTGTAACATTATTATTAGCATCTGTTTTCGATATAATATCTCCAAAATTATTGTAAGCGTATGCTGTGGTGTTGCCTGCAGGATCTGTAATAGCAGAAATCTCTCCACTTACATTGTAACCCAAAGATGTTTCAAAATCACCACCTCCAACATCTTTAGTTATCTTTGTAGTAAGACCTAATGTATTATACTCTGCATCAGTAATCACTCCTGTTGGTAGAATAGACCTTTCAATAAGTCCTCTTCTATTGTATACCTTAGTAGAAATTAAATCAGTACCAGTTGGGTCAAATCTCTCAACTAATATGCGATTAAGTGCATCGTAAGTATAGATTGTTTCAAATCCACGTAGATCAACTGTCTTATTAGCTAATCCTAAAGTATTATAGAATTTAAGTTGTGAAAGAGCTAAACCATTAGGATCTATGACAGTTGAGATGTTTCGATCAAATACATCATAAGTATGAATGGTTTCAACCCCATTTATATTTTTTTCCGAAATATTGCGACCAAACTCATCATACAAAAACTCAATAATTTTTTGGACACCATCAGAATCAACCGTTAATTTTGTTTGATTTCCATATTCATCATATTCATATACTGATTTGATTTGGCTTACTCCTAGATTACCAATATGAAGCACAATTTGACCAATTAAATTATAATTAAATGTGTTAATTATTTCAAATGTCTCATTTGGATCTTTTATCTCCTTAATTCTTTCATCCATATTATTGTATTCGTACTCAACAGTTATATTACGACGACCAAAGCCTTCGTCTTCAATTTCTTTAATTAAATTACCATTGATATCATATTCTTTTGTAGAGATAACTCCTCTTTCATCAGTCGTTTTAATATCCCGATTAAGACCATCATATTCAAATATAATCTGATTACCTTCAGAGTCAGTTACTACGGATAAGTTGCCATTAAAATCATAAGAATTGGTACTCGCTAATGCAAACCCATCAGGATCCTGAGTGACAACACTTAAACGAATAAAAGCATCGTATTCAGTTTGCATAATAGCACCTTCTTTGTCTACCCGATACGCAAACCCATTGGCATTATACGTAGTAGTTTCAGTAATATCCATTCCGCCAAAATCTTCCACGATCTTAAATTGCCTATCTAGGCTATCATAGAAATATTTTGTCACTGTACCTGCAAAATTAGTATAAGTTTCCGTTTGACCCATACTATTATATGTCCACGATTCACTATAAACTATCGTAGATAATTCATCTTCTACGGAACTTGTTACCAGATTTTGTCCATCATAAACGTATCTATGAACTGATAAAATTGGACCATATTGATACTGCTCTATAGTTAAATTTTCATCACCGGGTTGTGGTATATACTTTTTTCGTTCAAATGTTTCTATTAAACCATTCGCATTATAAGTTGTTAATCCAGGAGTAGTTGTTGATCCCCAAGTTAAAACAACACGTCCAAATGTATCATATTTATAAAAAATAGAATCCCCTGAATCATCTGTTACTTTAGTAACCAAACCATCAGATTCTAATTCAGGATCAGAAGTCAAATATTCATATAAAGTGACAGCTCCATTATACTCAGTCATTTTTACCATATTCCCGAAGGTATCATATTCCTCTATCATGCTGACTTCTTGACCTTCAAACATTTTTGAAGTTGTAATAATACCATCACCGTTACCGTTAGTAGAACTTACCACCTTACTATATGAAAGATCCGGCCCATTCAGAGTTTCTCGCACTCTTCTAATAATCACTTCACCTTCATTGTCATATTCCAGCAACTCAATTTTTTGCAATTCAGCACCACCTGGATTAGAATCATAAAACTCAATACTTTTTTGTGAGAACGCAATAAATACTGTAACAATGTATGCTCGTGTGTTATTTACAAAAACTGAAGTCTCACTTTGATATAAGTCTTGATGTGCCACCTGAGTTTCATCATAGACCAACACTCCATTCTCATATGCACTCAAACGATTAATTGGTTGTAAGTTAACATCTCTTGTCAACGTATAATAGCATACGTGAGTTGCTGAAGTTTTTACAAACAACCCATTGACTAAATCATAATAACCATCTAGAAAGTTAACAAGAGGATCTGTTGTTTTCACACGAATTTGAACATTCGTTGTTGCATCAAAATTCTCAGAATTTTTATATAAACTTGCATAATTAATTTTAGTAGAAGTGCCATCAGGATTAACCACGCCATCTTTAACTTTTACAACTTCAGGATTCAAGCCATATGCGTCAGCAGTTTCATCACGATAATTAAATACTGTTGTCAGTCCACCATAACCAGTAATAGATTGAGAATAAGCTGTTGATGACCTAGCATTTGATTGCTCATTTGGTCCACCAAAGTCTTGAGTTGTACCTGTAAACACACCGAGGCCGTCATAATTATATTTAGTTACTTTAATTACAACGTCATTCATATCTTTCAACGTAATCGTATCAAGAGTGTTACTTGCAGTATAGGTATAATGATAAGCAACATCTTTACTTGGAATCTCTTTTTTAGTCATTAATTTGAAATCATTATCATAATAGAATATTACTTCAGGTGACGTTCTATCTTTCGATGTAATTGTTTTATTGACATCATCATAGACAAATGTTGCTTCTGGTTTCTCAGTAGTCCCATTACCTGTGGTATCGTCGTAGATAACTTTTGTAATACGACCAGATGCATCAAATATTTTTGATAGGAATTGCTTTTCACTAGAAACATCTACACCCCCACCTGTTGTACTATTATCAGTTATTCCAAATGGTGCTGGAAGAGTATTAGAGGCTGGAGGGGCTTGATTAGGATTGACCAATGGTGACGCAGGATTTCCCTCTTCACTATCTTCAGAATCACAAGCACACAAAGGCTCAGATACAGATGATTTTGTATCCGCTTTCGTATTTGGTGCATCTATAACCGACACTGAAAGCACTGGATTCTGGCTTTCATCAGGAGCTACTTCAAATTCAAAACTACAGCCACCGGCACAATGACCACCACGATCTTTTTCCCAACCAACAATAGTAAACGAGCTACCAGAATAATCCGTCATCTCATCAGTCTTTTTAAATACACCTCCAGCATTAATGCTTACACTAAGATGTAATACTTCTATTCCCATTTGAGCTGGAATTTTAACATTACTTAATGTTACATTACAATCACAATCACTAAGAGAAGCTGACAATTCATATTCTGCTAAATAGCAATCAGTTTCAGCTTCAACGTCTATTGGAGGACAACCCACTGCATAAGGTGCAGCAGTTGGAACACTAACTTTAAACTCTTCCCCGGCTGCAAAATCTTCTGGCTCAGCAAAATTTGCTTCACCTGGATCTAAGCTGTAAATGGTCCCATCAATATCAATTTGGGCAACTAATTTGTCGGATAAACCACCCGCTTTCAGATCGTTATTTAACTTACTATAATACCCATCATATGGCGCAGGTATTGTAACAGCACCAGCATCCTCTGGACAATCTTCAATTGAAATCATAGCTGGTATTTCGCCAGATGGATCTTCTACATAAGACTGAACTATACCACCTCTATCACTATCTGATGTAATATGGGCGCCACTAATTGTAAACATATCTTTGTAATAATAGTCCTCCCTAAATCCCCCCAATATATCATATCCTAAAGGACACATTGGCACGATTGTGCTTACAACCTCTGGAGATATGCCCATTGCTCCATCTTTAAAATCCCCAGGAGCTTCAAAAATAGGATCACTATCGAATGCAGGATCATTAATATCTTCAACACCAGTAGTGCCTGTGATTTCCCAATAGGCATTTTCTAAAGTCGTATCAACAACTACACTATTTTCAGAATGGTTTCCTGCTTCATCGAATAAAAGAATTATGCATTCACCATCCTCGAATGGATAAGCGAAAGTACTCCCACTAGCAGCATTACCTGTAATAAAACCAAAAGCAGGACTTCGTAATGAATAAGAAAAACTTGTTATGCTAATATCTATACTCACATTATCTTCAGTTATCTT
>NVWA01000091.1 GCA_002746535.1 Planctomycetota bacterium | reverse complement strand
TGGCCAACAAGAAAAAAAAGAAGAACAGCAAGGCTCCCGAGCCTAAAAAAAAGGAAGCGGCTCAGCCAAAGAAGTCCAGCCCTAAAGTACCCAAGAGTCCATCCAGGGCTAAAAAGGTCGACAAATTGAGCCGCAAGGCCGCTGTGGCGCCTAAAAAAGCAAGGAAACCTGCCGAGCCCGGCTCAAAAACCAAGAAAACGGCGAAGGCCGGCTCTAAGTCTAGGGGTGCGGCAGCCACCAAGCCCAGGAAGATGAAGAAGGGTGCCGGACTGCGAGCCTGGAACCAAACCCGAACCGAACTAAAGGCCCGGCTTATGGCGCAAGATGTTGGCTACACGCTGGCCGAACTGAATACGCACTCTTCCAATGTGTATAGCGACATAAAGAACGCCGGCACTGTTCGCAGAGGACTCAGTAACCTCGACATATTTATTGACAAGTACCTTCTAGCTGGAGAGGGCGACGTGCTTCCGTTCTTTGAGTGGTGGCTGCTGGACGACGCCCTTGGTGATCTGCCGCCGACCGCAAGGATTGTAATTGATAATGAAGCTTTAACGGTCGACTATTTTGAGGGTGACGTCGCCATGTTTCGTGAGCGGAGCGCCTCAATATTTACCGCCCACATCAACTATAAATTCGAGCGTAAAGAATACCTACATTATCTACACTACCAGAAGGTAATTAATGGTCAAGAGGTACATTACTTCTTGCTTTTACTTGAAGGTGATCCGCGGCTGGCTATGGATAGTGCCGCATTTGACGAATGGCTGGATCAAGAAGATATTGATTTAGACAGGCTGGCCACTGGCGAGGAAGATATTGTTCGCGAAGGCACTATCGAGCAACTGGACGAAGGGGTTACCGATGAAGCGCCAACGCTAAAGCCCCCACTACCAACTCGGCCAGCGATAGGCAGGGAAAAAGAAGTTGAACTTCTCGAACGAGAGGCCGTTGCCACCGAGAAAAAAACCAAGGCAATAACGGCTCTGTTAAAAGAGCTACAGAAGTCCGGAATGTCGCCAAAGGATATCGCAGACATATTAAAGAATATTTAATCCACCCAAACCATGACTAAGAAAAAAGATAAACCCAAACCGCGAAAAAAACTATTCTCTGGAGGCATGCCTTCCTTTCTGACTCATGCCCGGATGTATGAATTACTGCGTCAAGACTACGTGGTTGTTACTTATGGATCCGTCAAGGAGTTGCTGCACGGCAAAAACACCCTGCGCTTTGTTACCGCACAAGGTGGCGACAGGCGTATTGGCGCTTGCTGTCGATCCGTGCTTGAAGATGTGAGGGAATTTGAGGAAGACAACAAACCCATAGAGTCAGAAAAGCGAACTACCTTCTATAAAAACAGCGGCCTCTTCACGGAATATATAATGAAGGGTGGCCGCGAGGTGTGCCTGGTAGATGTGAAGCGTTGTTACTGGACCATCGTACACAAAGCTGGTGTCATAAGCAAAAAGGTGTACGAAACATACAAAGATGATAAGGTTTTGAGGCTAATGGCCATCGGCAACCTCAATAAGCGAAAAACCGTTGTGGAATATCGAAAAGGTAAACGATATTCAGAAGATACACAAGATAATGCGCACGCATGGGTATGGGATTTAGTGGTGTTTAAAGCCTACGAAATGTTTGAGGCTGTGAACAAGTACAGCGGCGGCAAAGTATTCATGTTTAAGACTGATTGCATGTATGTGGCGCCCGAGCAATTACAAACCACATGCAAGATGATCAACTCCTTAGGTTACGACTATTCTGTTGAGTATAAAAACGTGGTTGGCCGTAGCGGGTCACAGGTTGTAATGGCCGACAACGTTGGCAGGGTGCGTGGTTATTCGTTCGGCGGCACCTATGGCCTTAAAATGTTCCTCAGCGAGGTTGATTTGCCTTCGCAGGCAGAACAGGATGAGTTTCTTGAAGACGATGAGTAAAATTAAATACTGAACCGTGACATTGACAAGGTGGCCGCAACCAACAAACGCCACCCACCTAAGAGTAGCGTTTGCTCAATTTGACCTATCTAACCGGTTAGAAAGCCTTTCAGTCTGTTTTCTCTATCCCATACGAACCGGGCTTGATCTCGACCGGCTCTAACGTTGTCTCAGATTTAGGATCAGGATAAAGAAATAGCTTAATATCGGTTTCGGGCATTAGGTATGCGAACTCTATATAGTCCATCGTGGAAAGCCTATACTCCTTGTTTATAAGCACCCTGTCAGTCTGCACCTGGAAGGGGTCTAATACTATCGTCTGAGGCGTCGCAGTTTCAGCACCTTCGCTCGTTCTCTCATGGATCATAAAACTGGAACATAGCTGGCGCGTCTGAAATTTCTCATAATCACAATGAGCGACGATGTACGTGTCCATTATCGTTTCTGGCCTATTCGACAGCAGTGATAAAAATTCGCCGTAAGTAACATCGCCTGCTCCTAGTTCATAGGATATTTTGTTCTGATCCTTATAATCGTAGTTGATAAGCTTCACATTAAAAAGTTTCTCGTCGGTTAAGTTTTTAATGTGTACGATAAATGGGATTCCATTTGGCAGGGATGAAATATTGTCTTTATTCATGGTCGTTATTTTAGATGGTTATACCCAAAAGTACAAAAATAGCCCGACTAGGGCTCTAAATTAAGCTCTTCTGTGCTATAGTCGATTTCGTCATAAAGCTTCCAGGCAGTCATGCCTTTATATTGTGGATGCGGAAACGGCTCGACAAGCCTGAGTTTATGCCCGCCCGCAAAGCCGTTCTTTTTATTAAACCAGCCTGCGTACTCTTCGGCCTCTTCTGTTGCGGCGAATTTCTTTGCAGACCCCAAGTCTTGGCATGGAAAATAACCAACCTCATCCATAACAAGCCAAAGGCGATCACCTACCCGTGGATACCCCCACACCTTCTCTCTTCCTAATAGTTGAATAATATACTTCTGATTTGTGGCGTTCTCTGGCATGTTGTGTTGATTTTAACTCAAAGATAACAAAATAGCCCGACTAGGGCTCGAACCTAGACTCTCCGCGGTCAAAACGCGGCGTGTTGCCAGTTACACCATCGGGCTGTTTGCTGCGCTGGCGGGATTCGAACCCCCGACGCGCCGGGTTGGAACCGACCGCTCTGGCCAACTGAGCTATGCCCCTATGTCTATTTGTGGTACGAGCTGGGATCGAACCAGCGACCGGCGGCTTTTCAAACCGCTACTCTACGCATAATGCTCCACTGAGTTACCGCACCAATACTGTCGAGGCCAGAAAGGGATTCGAACCCTTGTGCGCGGTTTTGCAGACCGCTACCTAACGCCACTCGGACACCTGGCCATTTACTTCTAGCGGTGACGGCGGGGCTCGAACCCGCGACCTCCTGCGTGACAGGCAGGCACTCTAGCCAACTGAGCTACGCCACCAAATTTTGAGCACAAAAAAAGCCCCCAGTTTCCTGAGAGCTTTTTCGCCAAACTGATATCTTACCTTCTAAATCAGCGCATGAAGCTCCCCAGACAACGGTTGATCGTTGTTAAAGCAGAACCAATTTTGCTGAAATAATCTCATAATGTTTTCTAAAGTCGTACTCCGAATGGGATTTGAACCCACGTTACCGCCGTGAAAGGGCGGCGTCCTGAACCGCTAGACGACCGGAGCATGGTTGCTCTTCGGCCTCTATTGATATGTCGTTTCCGATACTTTTCATGTCGCAAGTTTACGGATTTTAAACATGAATTCCGCAGCCTTTCTGTAAATATTAGGCAATGATATACTAATTTAAGGAAAATAAAGAGCCAGTCGGTCGAGAATCTGAATCACGTAATGTGTCGAAATAATGATACATACTATTATGGCCGAATTCTTGAGTTTGGCGTTCTTGTCTTTGGTTAAATAGCGCCCCGACTTGTCAAAATCGCTTGGCGTAGATATAAGCCCTTTAGCTGTCAGTTCAAAACTCCAGCTGCCACCCATGTTAATCAGTTCGCTCTCTAAAAGAATCACCCTTAACCTTTGTCGGTTTCCTACTGGCACGTCCATCCGATTCCAGAGCGCCAAAATATCAACATGGCTGTCTTTGCCCGCGAGGATTTCTGCTGTACTTTTAAGATATTCTACTGTCTTTATTATAATCTCCCTGTCTGTTCTCATCGTGCTTGTTTTGTTGGTGGATTGTAAAAATACGAATTCCAGGCATAAGATCCGCTAATCTTTGTACTCCCAGCGAGATTCGAACTCGCAACCGTCCGATTAGAAGTCGGGTGCTCTATCCAGTTGAGCTACAGGAGCATATTGCAGTTCCCCCTGTCGGCCTCGAACCGACGACCCCCCGCTTAAAAGGCGGGTGCTCTAACCAAGCTGAGCTAAGAGGGAATATAACGGAGCCAAGCCTTATCTAAAAAGCCTGGCGAACCGTTTATATTTCCTCTTTCGAATCATCAACTTGTACCCGCAGATGGATTCGAACCACCGACACCTTGGATGTAAGCCAAGTGCTCTGCCCAACTGAGCTATGCGAGCATATTGTGGAGATTACGAGAATCGAACTCGTCACACGTTGGTTGCAAACCAATGTCGCCTGCCTTGGAACATGCACCCCCATATAATATTCTCACAGCTACCACCGGTAGGCTATTCTCCTACGACACTCAGCGGCAAACCTGAGTGCTGAACCGTTGAGGTTTCTCTAAAAACCCCGTTCTCGCCGCACGTTTGCCTGTGTATACCACACATGCAGCTTGGTCCCGGCTTAAAATGCAGCCATGATTGTGGGCCTTAATGGACTTGAACCACTGGCCACCGCATTATGAGTGCGGTACTCTAACCAACTGAGCTAAAGACCCCTATTGAGCGCAAAGAGGGATTCGAACCCTCGACCCCCTGCTTGGAAGGCAGGTGCTCTGTCCTGTCTGAGCTATTCACGCTTATACTTTTCACTGTAGGCAAAGCTGGACTTGAACCAACGACCTCCACATTATCAGTGTGGCGCTCTAACCATCTGAGCTACGTGCCTATTTCAATAAATGTTCTTCGGCTAGACAGGAAGGTTTCAATGAAAACTAGCTAACATGTACCGCGACGCTACCGACGCTGGAAACCAGCTATTTCGGGCGGGGTCCGCTTTACTTCTCAACCCACATTCCTGCCATATGCCAAAGAACTAGTAGCGGGAATCGGACTCGAACCGACGACCTTTGGGTTATGAGCCCAACGAGCTACCAACTGCTCCATCCCGCAATATATTACTGAGCCCCTTGAGAGATTCGAACTCCCGACCCGCTCGTTACAAATGAGCCGCTCTGGCCAACTGAGCTAAAAGGGCATTAAAAAACCCCGAAGGTTTGGTTTCCTTCGGGGTCTATATGGTTTCAGATGTTTATTACACAAAAACAGGTATAGACCCCGCTTGATCGGCATTCGCCGTCATGGTGCCCACTCTTCCAATATTTGGATACTTAAACATTCTGCGATTTCTAATTGTTCGTGTAAATCGTATGCAATACTACAACATTTAGACGTAATTCCAAACAAAAGGTTGCGTTCTAAAATACACAGATCTTTCTCTAGGAAATAAAAATGGGGGTTTTATGGCTTTGCATGACCAGAGGCCAGTCTATGGTATAGGCGTTTTTAGCTTAAGCGTTTATGGCTATATAGGAAAATAGCCTACCTTTGAGCATCGTTCTTTTCATATATAATATAAGGCGTTAGCTTTTGTCCTTGCTTTTTAAAACTGCCAGTTTAAAATCAAACAAAGAATAAAGTGTTACAGTCCGCGTCTTTCTTGTTTATAACGTACCGTTTGGAACTGGTGGTACCACCCAATACTTAAACACACCATGAAAAAGCATGTTTTATTTTTTGCCCTCTCTATGGGATTAGTTGGCTTAGAAGGAAAAGGCCAAACAACAATCATATCAGAAAATTTTAATTCGGGCATTCCTTCCGGCTGGGGCACCACAAACTATGGCTCCTGCGTAGACGGATGGACCCCAGGGAACTATTTCGACATTGACGGTACGCCTTGCGCGTTCGCGTTAAGCTACGACACGGTAACCGTTGCTGGTTGCGTGGCAGATGCGGTGTTGGAATCAGATTTTTTTGATGGCAGCTCGTTTTCCACTCTCACGCTGGAATTTGACCACGTATTTGCAGATTGGTCGCCCAGCGACTCAGGAGTAGTAAGGCTCTATGACGGAAACAACTTCAATGTGGTGGCCAAGTACGAGTTAGCTAACTCCGGACACAAGACCATTGATATCACGCAGTATAAATCTTCAGTAATGTCAGTTGATTTTGAATACTACGGGAACGATGATGACGCATGGGGCATTGATAATTTCAAGGTTTCAGGTACTCTTACGGCCAGTGTCAATGAAAACAGGAAGAGCCTAGTTAGTGTTTCTCCTAATCCGAGCGATGGCCAATTCATGATAAGTGGGACAGTGGGTAAAACGATGGTCAGGGTGTTTGATATGGTTGGGCAAGTCGTATTGAACCAAGCACTCCACAGTGAAGGTCCGCTAGACTTGCGCCATCTTAATCCTGGGGTATATAGCATAGAAATTAATTTTGGCCAAGGGGCTCACACCTCCAAAATAATCAAGCGATAAGATTGCACACCTATCCCTTTTGGTATAGTAATTCATTGACGCCGTAAAGGGCGTTTGGGTGAAAGGTGGGGCTCGAACCCACGACCTCCTGAACCACAATCAGGCGCTCTGGCCAACTGAGCTACGATCACCATTTAGTACCCCCGGTAGGATTCGAACCCACAACCCTCTGATCCGAAGTCAGACATTCTATCCAGTTGAACTACGGAGGCATTTATTTTGTGCCGGTGGCAGGCGTCGAACCTGCACGACCGCGATGGCCATAGAATTTTAAGTCCTACGTGTCTACCAATTCCACCACACCGGCGCTTGTACGGGTGGAGGGTTTCGAACCCCCATGCCTTTCGACACTTGATCCTAAATCAAGCGTGTCTACCAATTCCACCACACCCGCATGTACTATTCCGGACTATTCTAATAATAATCACTTAAAAGTGGGAATAGAAGGATTCAAACCTCCGAAGTCTATCGACAGCGGTTTTACAGACCGCCCGCGTTGGCCACTTGGCGTATATTCCCATTTCCAGCGGAGAGAACAGGATTCGAACCTGTGGTACCCTTGCGAGTACTCCTGTTTAGCAAACAGGTGCTTTCGGCCACTCGGCCATCTCTCCAATTAATGTCTTGCGGAGGCTGAGGGATTTAAACCCCCGGTACCTTGTGGTACAACGATTTTCAAGACCGCCGCGATAAGCCGCTCTGCCAAACCTCCGTCTTGTCTGGGTGGTAGGGCTCGAACCTACGACCTGGTGCTCCCAAAGCACCCGCGCTACCAACTGTGCCACACCCAGATATTACTGCATAAAAAACCCTCCGGTGGTTGAGTCCGAAGGGTTTTTTATGAAGAACGTGTGCGCCTTACATAGTTATTCCTCCCGGCCTGTCCGGTGGCAGTGAATAGCGGCTATGTAAGAGTTGTTGAATCATTTGTTGTTGAATATGATGCAAATATATGAATTATTCTACAGTTATAACTCTGGTTTCATTATCTCTGTATACGGTTGCTTTAAAGGGGAATTTTTTTACCTCCATGCTTGTAATGTCATTTTTGGCATCATATTCAAACCGTTCGCCACAACCAACTCCGCCTCCACTCTGCAAGGCGTTCTCAACTTCTGATATGCAGCTTTAAAATCGAACATATTGTACTAAACCAGCAGTAGCAATAATCAATATTGCTGTCATTGCATTGTATTTATCATAATAGAAAATATATCTCATACAAAACTAATCAATAATTTTAATAGTTCTGAAAACTAACGACAAAATAATGACCGAAACCCAACAAGCATTAGCCATTCAACTCCTAACCGAAATCGTGGAGGCATTGGAAGATTAAAGGAGTTGGCAACATTTTGGGGTGAATAAGTATATCGTTACCTATATGAATTATTCTATTGGCTCCAAACCAGCCATGGTTTAGTGTTTAAAAAGTCTTATGAAATATCTTCTTTAGTTCCGGGCCGGGCTCCATGGGAAACCAAATCGTTTTAGATGTTATTTTGTCGGTTCCAATATCGCGCACTCTTAGTTCTATGCTCTCCAGTATTTCAACATGGAATTTTTTTGTTTTCGATTCCCATCGGAAAATGCCTGGCTTGTCGTGCATTCCACAGTCTGGTGTTCTGACTGCTTGGTTTTTGATGTATTGCTCGTATATCTGGCGTGTGGCTTTTTCTGTTCTCTCTTTGTTTATCCTCCATGCTTCTTCAGCTGCCTTGGCGTCTTTTGTAGCTTTTCTGTCGCGATGTTTTATGATAAATTCAACGAAAACCAGTCCTAATTCTAGTTCTATCCATGGTTTGGATCTTAAAATCATAAATCCTACACGGGGGCATCCGTAGTAGATATTTATATAAACAAACACCCTGTCTTTTATTGGCTGGAAGCTTAAGTATGTCGGCAGATCTCCCTTCAGGTTAATCCATAGTCTTTTGAGAGCCGCTATGGCCTTTTCTGTTGGTTTTGTTTTCATTTCTCTTTTAATGAATTGTTCGGTTGGGGGGCATTCTTCTGTGTTAGTGAGTGTTAATCGACCCATTTAAACTCGTTCCTTTTTAGCCCTAGTCCACTACTCCCTGTTCCATGTAATTTTTCGGAAAACCAATAAGTGCTACCTTTCTTGTGAAGAAAGTTCAAGGCTGTTCTTCCGTCTACTTTTATCTCTCCGGTATGGTGACTTAGTGTCTCCGGCTGCAGTAATCTTGCTTTCTTTCTTGTTTTCATAATTCTGGGTTTACGGGGATTCTCTTAAGAACTTTTGTTTTATATTGTCAACCAAATGCCCCTTCTTGGTGTAACTGATATCAGTAAATATGAATGCATCCCATCTAAATCTATTCCCTGTATTGGGTGGGCAAAAAACAAACCTAAAGGGCTCTTTTCTATGCCTCATCCATATCTGAATCTTAACCAATAAATCCAAGTTGCCGTCCGTCCAGATGTGTATCGGGTTCACCCCACCCTGCTGTATGCTGCAAGAATAATCACGTCGCTTTAACCGTCGAAAAACACAGTGGGCGTCGCTTATAGAAACTAATTCCCATCCCTTTTCGCTAAGCACATTACACATAGAAATAATGCTGACGTAATCGCCAAGGAGCTCATGTTGATGCTCAAATATATCCATTGTTTTCAGATCATTTTGTCAAGTAATTACAAGTATTTACTCCACAGGTTAAACAATGCAAAGAGGCAGGGCTTTTTGTTTCCAGCCCCTTATAAACCCTACCAGTAATACTAACGAGGGGAATTATGAAAACATCTATCGAACCCCGGCTGGAACGTTTCTGGTATTGCCTCTTTGCATAAAGTTAAAGGTTGGCCGTGGCGGCTTTTATGCCATACATGCAACCAGTTTCAAATTCAGTCTGGGCTATTGAAATAATTCGATGTACTTCAGGGGATGTTTCGCCTTGCCTTAGACCTTCCACAAGGTTGATCAACTCTGCAGATTTGTTTTTAATGTCATTTACCAACCGCTTTTTTGCGTCGTCCTCGACAACATTAAAGTCAGTTCTCACTCTTAATTCACCTTTTGTTTTACTCATAATGCTTGGGTTGTTAATTGTTGATTATTAAAATAGTACTATTTTCATTTTTTTAGCCGGTCGCCATATAGCTTGCGCGGGCTCGCCGCCCTGCTTTTCGTCGAATATCCGCATAGGGATAGTGATAATTATGGCCTCGGGTTTTTCTTCCATTATTTTGAATCGGTATCAACGCAGGCTGGCATGACCCTGAGCCTTTTGGCTTTTATCGTCGTTTCGCCTGCCAGTATGGCTTTTGCGATCCTGTGCATCCCGTCACATATACTCCCCTCTATATCTAATATAATGGGATGGTCAAAGTCGGCGGCCCTCACCCTCTTGCAATGGTATATAAAGTCAGCCATAGACGTCATGCCCCATGGATCATAACCAATATCAATACCACATAAAGGCAGGTCAAATTCTTCAATATCTTCGGCTGCCTCTATAATGTCGGCGGTCATATATTTCTTGCCGCCCGCGGCATAGGTGCCCTCACGATAATGGAACTCGTTAATCTTTACTGGTTGTAGCATATTGTCTTTTTTAGGGTTGCCATCTTTTAATTAGCGTGTGGCCATCATTGTTAGACGTGCTTGTCAAGCTTCTTCGCCCATATAACCAGCCACCTACTGTACCAATGAGACTTGAACGCATCTATGTCCGGGGTCTTGAACTTGCCGGTTAACAGCTCGTATATCCAGCCTCGTATGATCCATGGAAGCATGATTGTTAACCATGGAATTGTGGACGCCAACCACGCATATCGAACCCATTTACTTGGCACCTTTTGCGGCTTTGGGATTTGACTTTTCAGGTTTGGCTTTGGCCTTGATGGCGGGCTTGGTAAGTTTGACTTTTTTAGTTTTCGATTTTTGTTCTTTTTTCTTGACATTTTCTTTGGGTTTTGAAACTTCTTTTACAAACTCAGAAGGAAGGAAGCAATCTATATCTCCGATGCGGTACCGGTAATGATTATGGGGGTGACGTTCAGCTAGAATCGTCTCTCCTTTTTTAATTATATCCAACGGAAATGTAGCGCCAGAATTCTTGTTAGGGTGTATGTCTGCAGTTAATTCCAGGTAGACCGAAACAACAGTATTCGCCTCTCTTTTAAGTCGCTTCTTTTCAGACTTTTCCCACTCCTTTTTAAGCCGCCTCTTATAGCCGCGACTGGAGTCGTAAAACTCATTCACCAGCTCTCTTTTGATTGGGAATATCTCGTCGCCTAACGCGACATACCGAAACGGTGACTTAACGTCCAACTGGTCGTTATTCTGTTTTAAGCGCGTGGCCACGCCGTCGATATACCTTGTAACCTTAAGCCCCATGCTCCGGCGGCCTTTGGTTTGATTGTAATTGGGGTTTTTGCTTGCCATGATTTAGATTGGTTTGTTCTCTGTCTTTAATTATTACGGTCAATGCCAGTATCTCTTCTTTGTAGATTACCGGGTGATGTGAATTTAATCCCGTTACCTTTACATTATTGTTTGACTCAATGTGGAAGATAGTATCACTTCCAACCTTTCCTGCGAATTTTATAATCATTTTTTTGGATTTATGCTATACGTGTTCTTGATCGTATTGGCGTTCTTGTTTTTGGCTAACTGGGCCTTATTGAAATTAAGCATGTGTGAGGCCAGCACTGGGTGATATCCAAATAGTTCAAATGGGTATTCTAAGTGGTGACCCTTGATCTTGCGCATAAGGGGCTCAGGCAAATTCAAGGCGTCCAAGTACTTCTTAAGCGCTTGGAAAAGCCGACGACCTTCCTTGTTTTTAATGTGCCAAAAGGCATCCTTTAAATCTTCGCCGGTACGCTTTTCCGGGTATTTGTCAGCCATCACGGTTGCGATGACGTTTGTTTCCGACTGAGCCAGGCCAATACTCTTCACCCTTTCCATCGTCTTCGCGTTGTTGATACCGCGCTTTTTGCACTGGCGAATCTCATTCCACACCCTGCGCATCAGCAGTTCCTTAGATGCTTTTTTGTCCTCTTTATTCATAATGATCATTAATAATGAAAATATATACCACGCTGGCCGCCGCCTCGACAGAAACCTCAATATCGTCTTCCGGCTCTATATTAACATTAATACCAGGACAGTCAACGATCCGCGGCTCGGTTTGATATGGAGTAAAATATATGCCTGGTAAAATATTCGACTTCTTCACGCCAGAATAATGACATAGGATATTGTGAAGCTGAGAAGCAGTTGTGGCTGTCACCTTCATGCTCTCTATAAAGAATCCACCGGCCAGATACTTGGATTCCGCGGGCTTATCGTAGGAAACATAAATGCCTTTGTGGTTTTTAGATTTATTGAAAAGGCTGACCACATGGCGATCAGTGGTGGAATTTACAACCATAACCTGAAACACATCATAGCCCGCTGGCATAATGGTTGACAGGATATAGTGATAGTTGTCTTTGAACTGGCTGGCTTTTTCCAAGAAACCACGTGGATCTGAGCGTTGCAGCTCCGCCAAAACTCTTACAATCTTAATGTGAGAGATACAGAAAATGATGTCTTTTACTATTTGCATGCGTTTTATTGTTGGGGTTTATGCTCTTTTTTTAAAATTTTCTTCTGGCCATATATTTGCCGATAAATAAATACCCCAGGCTTTGGTGATCCTGTGCCTGATCTTGCGTAGATACAGGTTTCTCTCCGAAATACCTAATGCGACCGATGCTGCCTTAAGTGTTTTTCTTTTATTCAAGGCCTTGATCATTAAATCTCTCTCAGATGCCAATAAATTGAACTCGCCGTTGTAGTTCCACCTGTCGTAAATTATTGCGTCTTCTTGTGACATGTCTACGAGATTGAAATATCCTCTATATATTCAGATAACCCTTTGGTGGCCCTGAATACAAACACGTAATAGGCCGATGTTTGGCCGTCGCTTTTTGTTGTAAGTAAATTGTTACCTACAACCATAACATCCACTAATTCGTCCCCTATGTCATTGATGAAGAATTGCCACTCCTTCCACGACTTGTAATCGTCAATTATTTCATTGTCGGCGACTGCTGTGCCAAGAAGCCTGTGTTCATCCTCAATTAACTGTTTTGCAAGGAGAGTACACGCCTTCTCTCTCTGGTCTTCGGTCGCGACCATGAAATTGGACTTGATAATTTCAGAATCCGTTACTGCTGTGTCGCCAGTAATTAACTCTCGAATATCTAATATTTTACGAAGCTTATCTCCGCCGTCAGTTATGTGTTCGGAGATCTCCGCGATCCGATCCTTAAGCTGTCGGTTTTCTTTGTTCCGTTCTATGCACAAGTTTTCGAGCCTTTGATATTCAGCGCGGTACTCTTCTATTGTTCTTGGATTGCTCATTTGTATTTGCTGTTTTAATTATTATTGCCCGATAAGGGTTTGAGTTATGTTAATCGAAATATATTACAGTCTTTTCTTTGGGTTCAGTAAAAGCTATTTTCCATTCAAAGGAAGGGCCGATCACGTCAAGTCTTAAGTATTTGTCCTTAATTTTCCAGACAGTGAATTCAACATCATCTGCAACTTCTTGCTTAAGGTTTTTGAAATATTTCTTGTCCATAGCCCAATCTGCAACTTCCATTACTACCCAAATTGCGGCCTGGACGTCTGTCTTTACTTCTTCCAAAAAGTCTTTCTTGTTTTTGGTTAGCTCACATTTTTCCCGGTCAATTTTGTCCCAATTCTCTTTTACGAAATCGTGAACTAAATCACATATTATCTTTTCTTCTGTCTTCATTTTATATGGTATTTTCTGTCCAATAAGACTCGGCTTATGTTAAGCTGGTTTGGGGTTGATTTTTATTATTCGAGACTCAATTAAGTGCGTCCCGGTCTTAGACGGCCGACCATACCAACAAAGTATCCAAAAAGGTACTGAGTCTATTTTTGCTAAATCCCTATCATTCAATGGCGAGGATTTCCGATGCATAGACCAAGCACCTATGTTTTTCTTCCATATTTTGCCCTGACAGACACCAGAGGGGATTGAAACAGAATAATCAGCCAATTTATCAAAAGATTGTTGCGTCATATATGCGTGGCTATATGCTAACTTTATCTCTGATCGATCTGGTTGATCCCATTTTCTTGAAACCACGGAGCGTAACGGAGGTATTTTTAATACTCCATCAGCACCGACAAATATCTCTGGCACATATCCATTAAACGTCGTCTTCACTGTTTCATTATCAATAAATATAGACAGCGCTTGTTGGGTGGCGTCCTTAATATCCTTAGCAAGTAAGACGCCCTGCCAATGGCCAATTCTCCAATAATATTCCTGCTCTTTTGCCATGTCTTTTCTGATTTGCTCCTTATTTCTTGAATATTAAATTTTGTCCGATAAGGTTCTGGTTATGTTAATTCTGATTTTGTTCAAATAAAAACTCCTCTTTAGCCTTCCAAATATGAATCAAATAATTTTGTGCATCCCAAAGCCCACGCGGTTGAAAT
>NVWA01000013.1 GCA_002746535.1 Planctomycetota bacterium | reverse complement strand
CTCATTTTAGCTCCTTTATCTCGCCAAAGACATTGAAGCATGAATTATTGCAGATCATCCACTTTTTAAAAGGTGTTGCACTTACTATTTGAATCCAAGGACCATTATATGGGTCTTGGGCCGGACATCTAATTCCTTATTTTGATATAAAGCTTAAAACTTGGGCTCGAGGTGCTTTTTATCACGATAGAGCTAGCCGAAGTGGATCGACATTTGCTGAAGAGACGGGTGATATTTACAAACCTGTTGAAGCAATACTAGATGGAGATTATGGAAATTGGCAACTTTTGCATAATATGTTTTATGAAGGTGGACATGGTGATTTGAAAATGATGATATGCCCGGAAGCTCCCATGACTTTCAATTCTGTATTTCTAACAACAGATAGAACTATTCCAAGAATTTCAGCGATAATCCCTACCTCTAGTGGGCGAACACTGTATGGCTTGCCTTCTTCTTATTTATGTAATGGAGAATTGTTTGGACGGTATGCTTGGAATTCTCAAAGATATGAAGATGTCACAAAAAGTAATTTCTTATTATTAGAAGGATGTGGTCAAGGGACACAAAATATAATAGGTATGTCCACTACTTCTTGGAAAAAAACATTTTCGACTTTAGCTGTTTATGGTGGTTCCATTAATGGTTTGGATGGATGGCGTAGTAGTGCTCAAGATCCTGCTAGGCCCCCACGAAATGTAGCTTTTTCCTTTATGCATTCTAATACAAAAGAGTTTTGGCATTCTGCAAGAGGTTCGTTTTCTACTGCTAGCGTTTTTCGATATAATAGATTGTTTAAAAATTCAGCAGCTGTAGCAAACCTTGATCGGTCGGAAGGTAAGCATGGCATGCTACTTGCCAAGAGTTATCCTGGTGAAAATTGGGAGAACTATGAAACTTCTTACACTAAGGGCAGATATCGTATCGAAAGATATTTTTCCGAGGACTGGTTGCCAAATTATTACTTTGGCGAAATGAATTTGTTGATAGCAGATTTATCTGTCAATAAAGCGCATTTATCTTGGGTGTATCAAAATGCGCGAGAACTTGGTGAAAATGCTCGATAATCCAAATGTTTATTTTTTAATTTTCTTCATAGCCTGCGCATACCGTTCACCTAATAGAATTTGACTTTTTGTATCAAAATGCTACATGTCCGTTGCGGTTAAACCTTTTGAGCTTACTACGGCGGTATATCCTAATTTCTTAGTTAGAGCATTTAATCGTTTATTAAATTCAGTTTTTTTATTTATTTCACCAGCAATAAAAGGAAGTTTCGGATTCTTTAAATCTTTTCGTAAATTTTGAATGAAGGGAATTAACTTTTCTAAATACTTTTCGTCTTTATTATCTTGTTCCCCCTGATGCCAAAGTATGCCTTTTATACGACCATACTTAGAGCCCAATTTAATTCGAGTTAGAAGTTCTTTATAGTAGGGTGTTCCTTTTTTTCAGGCATTTATACTGCTAGCACCTCTCGCATTTACTATTAATCCAATTCTTCTTTTAGATCTTTTTGTCATGAATTTTGCAAAGCCATAACCTGGGTTTAGCTTTTGCATTGATAACCCTTTGTGAATTGTTGAATAACGATTCAAAGGATTGACGGCTTGTTCAAATTTCCCTTTGTCATTTAAAAGAAAAGCGTTTTTAATTGGTTGATTTTCTTTGGTTGTGATTTTTGCTCGACCAGCCATATTCGATTGTCCAATTAAAATATATATTTCTAACTTTTTACCTTTGTATAAGGGTAGTGGTTTATCAGCAGACTGTATGATTTGTGAAAAGAAAATAGTCGAAACAATTAAGCTAGCCATTGTTTTTATTAGACATGACATATAGATATACCTCAATAGTTGTTTATAGTATTATAAGTTAATTTTGAGGATGAAATTGTAGTTTTAAAATTAATTCTTTTTAATTGTTTTTTTATAAAATCACCATATTTATGGAAATAATTACATTGTTCATAACGTTATATATAACGTCTCCTTTAAACACTTAATTTGAGTAAATAGTAATGAAGTGTATTTGTTTGATCCTCATGTTATATCTTCATTCAGTATTGTTAATAGCTAGAACAATTAAAAAGAAATATAAAACGGGTGAAATCCGCCTTGTTTATAATGTTGTAAAAGGGAAACGAGAAGGATCCTATGAGAAATTTTATATTAATGGTAAACATGAAATTAAATCAAATTATAAAAAGGGACATCTTCATGGCAAGTTTGAAAGGTTTAATAACAAAGGCGAGTTAATATCTCTTAAGAATTATGTTGATGGAAAAATCAATGGTGAGGTCATAGAATACATTGATCATAAAATTGTTAAAAAAGAATTATGGATAAACGGGATTTCTGCTTTCCCTAAATCAAAAAATGCCATTAAAAAAACTTTTGAAGAAATCAAAAAGTTGCCAGTAAAATTTATTGGTCAGTGGCCGAAGACTTCTTTACCTGAAGCACGGTTTACGGAGAGTGTAAAAAAAGCTAATAAGGAAGGCTTGACTGCTTTGAGGTATTATCGGTACCTAGCTGGTGTGCCATATAAAGAATTGGCAGTTAACAGAAATTATATTGCTAAGACAGTTGCAGCCACAGATATTTGTCAGAAGATTGGTGGGATTACCCATAATCCAACTAATCCTGGTTTACCAAAAAAGGAGTTTAATTTTTGTCGCGAGGGAACTTCGAAAAGCAATTTATTTGCTTCTGATTGGCGCATGTCGACCACCTTTGCTGTACAAAATTTTATGTTTGATACAGATGCCAGAAACCTTCATATTATGGGACATCGAAGATGGTGTTTAAACCCCACTATGGGCAGTACCGGATTCTCTACCACGAAAAAGTTTTCTGCTATGTATGCAGTCGATTTAAGAGGTTCGAAGAAACTTGATTTTGATTATATTGCTTGGCCTGCCAAAGGATATATGCCTCTAAGTTCATTTGGAAAAAAATATGCCTGGACTTTAAGTTTGAATCCTAAAAAATATTATAAAACAAGTGCAACAAACACTAAAGTTAATATTTATGAAGTTGATGATGAATATAATATTGCTGAGAAGCCAATTCAAATGAAAAGTTATACGGTTAATAATGAATATGTTGGCATGAATAGTTCCTGTTTAATATTTTTACCAAAAGACCTTAAATATGAAGATGGTGCTACCTATTGTGTTCGGATCACCAGACTAAAAGCTAAAAAACGATATCCAAGATCCATCGAATATTTTGTTTCTTTCTATTCAATGAATTAAATTTAACTCTCTGATTTATTTATCCCTCTGTGTCTCTGTGTGGAAATATTTTTTCATATTCACTTATTGATTTTTTAATCATAGATGAAGATCTCTTTTAAATTTACTTAAAACAATAATCCACACGGAGGCACTTAGTTTTTCTAAACTTAATAAATTACTTGGCCACTAGACCAACCTAACTAGATAAAGTTTGTATTCTAATTTATTTTCCCCTCTGTGCCTCCGCCGTGCCTCTGTGTGGCTAATTCCTTTTCATAATCATTGATATGTCCCCTTAATTCAGGCAATTTTAGGTTTATTTTCTTATTTGAGTTGAAATAGACCAACCGTTCGGTATATTATCGACCAACCGTTCGGTCAAAAATTGGAATTAAGCGATGTCTGCTATTAAAACAGAAGAGAAAAAAATAGAATTGATTGAAAAATCAGCTGTTTTGTTCGCTCAGAAAGGTTATCAGGCAGTTACCGTATCTGAAATAGTTGAATTTTTGGGTATCAGCAAAGGGGGGCTATATTGGTATTTTAAGAGTAAAGAAGAACTCTATATATCAATTTGTGATTATTTTTGCCAAAAAAACCAAGTGATGATTCAAAAACAGTTTCAAGCTATTCCGCAAAATAAAGAAGAATGCATAGAAGTTTTAGTGCAACTTTATAGAACCATTATCAACGATGAATTGATGATTGGGTTGATGGTTGATTTACATGCTGAATTGCAAAACTCTGATCGAGTAAAAGAAACTTTGAAATCAAATCACACTAATTGGGTCAAGACGGTGCAATTAGTTTTTAATCAATTAGTTGGATTAGGAATTTTTGAAAAATATGAATCATCAATGAAATATGAAAATGCTTGTGTTATATTTTATGAAGGCCTAATTATGAAGTATTCTATTTTTAGGGATGAAGAAGATACTGTTCGTGATTTGCGACAGTTTGTAAATATATTTTTTCCATGGAAGAAAGTGAAGGGTTGATCGTGTTATGATAAAATTTAAATTAGCTAAAATTTTAACCTTAATGTTCGCAATGAATATTTGTGTTGTAAGCCAAGAAAAAGAATTAAGCCTTAAAGATTGCATTAATTTAGCAATGAAAAATAATATTGCTTTAAAATCGTCATCAATACAAATACTTAAATCCCGTGAACAACTAAAAGAAGCTAAGTCAGGTTATTATCCAAATGTTGATATAGAGGGAGTCTTTAGACAGAATGATGAGGCTGTTACTTTTATAACACCTGCAGTTGAAATTTCTCCAGGTCTAACAATAGGTCCTTCAGAAAGTGAAGTTTCGCCAGAAAGCTTCTATAAATTATATATTAATATTTCCCAGCCTTTATATACCGGCGGTAGAGTGTCTCACGGTGTAAATATGACCAAATATTTAAAAAATGCAATTGTATTGCAGCATACACATATTAAGCAAAATATCGTTTTCCAAGTTTATCGGCATTATTTTAATATTTTGAGAAAACAAAATATTGTGTCTTCTAAAAAAGAATCCGAACAACTAGCCAAAAAACATTTAGATGATACCGAATTGAAAGACTTCTCGAAACATTTTAAATTGAGAGCAAAATCCAAACATTTGCAAACATTATCTGATTCTGTTCAGGCTCAACAAAGTCTAGAAGTAAGTAAAAATGAATTAGCCTATTTTATAGGATACTCTAAAAAGTATAGGTTAACAGACACATTAAAGTTTGTTGAACTAAATGTTGATATCACAAAAAAAATTGAAGCAGCTAATCGAAATAGAATGGATTTCAAAGCTATGCGTTCTGGAATTGAAGCATTAAAATACAAAGAAAAAATTGAAACATCCTATCGTCTGCCTCAGTTAGTTGCATCTGCTACTGGCGGATATCAAAATCCAGAATTTGGTGAATTAGGAGGTGAAGAAACTGGTGACAGTTATTGGAATGTACAAATTGCTTTAAGATTTAATCTTTTTGATGGTTTTCGTCGTAAATCTAGGGCTTCGCAGATTAATAAAGAACGTTTGCAAAATTATGCAGAGTTGAAAGATGTAAAATCTAAAGCCCAGAGAGATATCTTGACAATTTCTAGTCAAATAAAGAAAATGAATAAAATTGTAAAGTTGCAACAGCAGATTTTAAAGGTTGCCAAAGAAAATTATGAGCTGGTTTCAAAAGGATATAGTTTGAAAGAAAACACACAGCTGCAATTATTAGATGCTTTAGAACAAGTAACGACAACCAATAGAGAATTGATCAATGCTATTTATTTTCATGAATTGGCTGTGATAAGATTACAATTACTAACTGGTGAGCTAGATCCTAAAAAGATCATGGGAGCAAAATGATGTTTTTGAAACACTATCATGTTGTCATTCTATTCTGTCTGTTCCTCATTGGTTGTGGTGGGTCTAAAGATGAGGCAAAAAATAAAGAAAAAGTAATTGCCGTAGAATCTCAAAAAATAGTTTTAAGAGATTTTGTAGTCGAAGCCGAATATTCATCGAGTGCTGTTCCTAAAAAGATAATTTTATTGAGTTCACGCTTACCATCGCCGGTAGAAAAGTTAAATATTAAAAAGGGAGACAAAGTAAAAAAAGATCAGATATTAATTGAACTTGATTCTAAAGAATTTCAAATTAATTATGAAGCTAGTAAATCTTCCTACGAAGAAGCGATTAAACTGTTAGATAAAACAAAAAAGCCTTTTAGAAAACAAGAAATATTTCAAGCGCAATCAAGTGTTTCCATCGCTAAGACTGAATATGATGTGGCCAATAAATCATACAATAGAGCCTTAGGAGTTCTCAGTAAAACAAAAGGTGCTTATAGCAAAGGAGAAATGGATGCTAGAGAAGCAAGGTCAAAAACGACTTTAAATCAATTGCAGATGGCTAAGAATAAGCTAAGTCTGATGATGAATGGTTCGCCTAAAGACATCGCTATTGCAGAAGCTCGAGTGAATAAAGCAAAAGTTGCCATGACACTCAGCTTAGAATATTTGAGTAGGGTTAAAATTATTTGTCCAATGGATGGTAGCATTTCAGAATTACACGTAGAAGAAAAAGAATTAGTACGTAAAAACTCTCCATTGGTAGAAATCATAGATAATAGTCAGGTTCTTTTTAAAGTGCTTGTTAGTGAAAATCATATTTCCTTTTTGAAATTAAATCAGGAGTGCGATGTTTATATTTCAGCAGTAAAGAAAAAATTCAATGGAGTTGTTCGAATAATCAATAACAAAGCAGAAAAAGGTACGCATCAATTTTATGTGGAAGTATTAGTCGATAATAAAGATGCTAAAATATTTGCTGGAATGGTCGCTTCGATTAAATTTAAAGTTCATGAATTTAATCAAGTCATAGCTGTCCCAAATGAATCAGTTCAAGACTATAATTCTAAAAAAGGTATATACATTATTAAAGCAAATCGAGCAAAATTTATTTCTATCAAAATAATTCATCAGCTAGATGAAGAAACTATTATTGAAGGTGACTTTGAACTTTCAGATGAAGTAGTTGTCTTTGGTGCTAAAAATGTATCTCATGGAAATTTAATTAATAATATTAAATGAAAAACATAACCAGCAATATCTTTAATAATTTATTTGCCAATCGAATTTTAGCGAATTTGATGATGGTAGGTCTTGTTGTACTTGGATTTTATTCTTATCAAAATATTCGACTGTCATTATATCCAGATGTTGATTATGCCTGGACAAATATTCAAATTGTTTATCCCGGCGCACAACCCGAAATAGTAGAAGAAGAAATCACAAATGTCATTGAAAAAGAAATTGGTTCAATTGAAAATGTTGATTTGACGATGTCTGTGACTACGGATCAATTCTGTATAATTTATTTGCGTGCAAAATTTGGTCTTAAAGATCCTGATACTGTATTTAATGAAATTGTGCGTCGAGTAAATAATGTAGATTTGCCTAAAAGAGCTGAAAAGCCAAAGTTTCAAAGTGTTTCTACTTCTTCGGTTCCAATTTTAAAAATTGGATTGACCTCAAAAATCGAAGGCAATCATGAGCTAGTTCAAGAAAGGTTGCTTACTGCAGCAAGGCAGTTGGAAACACAGCTGAACCGTGTTAAAGGTATCAGTAAAATTAACTTTTTTGGTAAAGCGAGCCAAACAATTCAAATTGAAGTTGATCCTTATAAATTAAAAGAATATGGGCTGTCAATGGACTTCCTAGCACAGTTCATTGATGGTGGGAATTATGATTCACCAGGCGGATCATTAAGAGTAGGTAATGAAACGTTTTCTTTGCGATTAAAAGGTAGGTTTACTGACATTGATGATATTAGAAATTTAACAATACCTTTTAACCAAGGAGTCATTCAATTAAAAAATATCGCAAAAATTAAAAAGGTATTTGAAGAACCTAGGGAGCTTGTCTCGGTTAACTTAAAACAAGGGGTAATTCTTGGAATACTAAAAGGTGATGGTGTTGATACCGTTAAACTAATTAAAGAAATTAGATCAACGCTTGATGGGATACAGGAGAAATTACCAGCAGGTATTGAGATTAGTTATTATGCCGATGCTTCAATCGATATTATGAAATTACTAAGTGTATTAGAAAGTAGTAGTATTCTTGGATTAATTTTTGTTTTCCTTGTCTTGTGGGTAATTATTGGTTTTAGACAAGCCATTTTTGCTTCAATTGGAATTCCAGTGGCATTTTGTTTTTGTATGTGTTTGTTGTACTTTATGGATGCTTCATTAAATCAAATAACTTTATTTGGATTTGTATTGGTGTTAGGTGTTGTTGTAGATGATGCCATCGTAATTATAGAGAATATTTATAGTAAGTTGGAAAAGGGTTTATATCCCTATTATGCTGTTAAAGAAGGACTAAAAGAAATTTGGTTACCAGTGGTTAGTGCAACGTTAACTACGATGGCAGCTTTTGCACCAATTTTTTTAACTACTGGACCAGTCGGCAACTTGATCTCTTTTATATCTGTTGTAGTTTGTCTTACATTAATTGGTTCATTGTTAGAATGTTTTTTTATGCTACCTTCTCACATGATTGAGGGCACTGATGATGGTGCTGATGCTAGACCGGAAGAAAAATTTAAAGGGCTAAAAATTTTAGTGATGAAAGTCGCTAAGTATTCAATAAGACATGGTGGAAAAATTTCGATAAGCATAATCGTTATTACTTCAATTGCTATTGGATCATTATTAATGATTAATAAAGAATTGTTTTCAAATGAGGATTTGCGAGGTTTCAGGGTAGGTATAAAAACACCTAACGGAACGGATATACATAAAACTGAGGAAATCGTTGGCAAATTCTCTAAATTGATTTATAAGAAATATCAAAATAATATATCATCGATAGCACATTTTGCGGGAATTTTTCAGGCCGATGCCTTTGGCACTATGGTCTTTCGTGATTCGAACTATGGTCAAATATATATCGAATTAAAGGATGATGCAGACCTTCGCATGGAAGAGTTGATGATTTTAACTAAAAAGGATATTGCTGAAATTCCTGGTATTGCCATGTCTTGGTTTGTTAAGCTTGAGAATGCTCCTGTCCCAGAAAATGAGGTAGAAATTGTCTTGCGAGGTGATGATTATGAGACATTACAAAAAATGTCTAAGGCATTGCATGATTTTTATAAAACCCAAAAGGGTATCGTTAATGTTTTTGATGATCGTTATATGGGGAACCAGCAAATACGTGTCATAGTTGATCGTAAACGTGCTGCTTTGCACGGGTTAACAAATAAAAATTTGGGGCTAAATATTTATCGGGCATTGGAAGGCCAAAATGTAGGGAAAATGGTGCCGCTAGATGGGAGTGATGATTGGGATATAACTTTATTGATAGACGAAAGTGCTAAAGAAGATATGACACAAATAAAAAATATGTCTATTAGAACACCTTCAGGAAAATTTATTTCATTAAATGAAATAGCTGAATTAGAAAAATCTTTAGGCCCTAGTGTGATAGGCCATTATAATCAGAAAAAAAGTATCAATGTAAAAGCATCTGTTGACTCTAGTATTACTTCTCTTAATGAGGTCAGTAAAAATGTTGAAAAAATATTTCCTGAACTTGAAAATAAATTTAATGGTACAACCGCTCAGTTTATTGGGGCTTCTGACGATATAAAAGCATCTTTTGTTGAGCTGGGTTTGTGTTTTTTATTATCTACTTTTCTTGTTTACTCAATTTTGGCAATTCAGTTTAATTCATTTACGCAACCTTTTTTGATTATGGTAATGATTCCGGTAGGTTTGATAGGGGTTGCCATTTCGATGTTTATTGGTGGAAATCCTTTAAGTCTTTTTATTTTTATTGGGATCATTGGATTATCAGGTGTTATAGTAAATGATTCGCTTGTGCTGATTAGTTTTTTTAATAATGCTATAGCAGCAGGGAAAGCATTACCTCGCGCTGTTATGGAAGGAGTCTCGCGTAGATATCGACCAATTTTAATGACAACTGTTACGACAGTAGCAGGATTGACCCCAGCAGCATTAGGTTTAACGGGGAAATCTCTTGTTTGGCAACCTCTAGCGCAAACATTTATCGGAGGCATGATAGTCGCTACACTAGGAACATTGTTTGTACTGCCCTATTCTTACATTGTGCTAAATAATTTATTTAATAAATTAAAAAAAAGAAAATTAATTAAAGCGAAGCAATAATTTCTGGGAGCGCCGGCAGCTTGCCGGCTTAAAGTCCTCATTGCAGCAATTAATAAAATAAATATTTGAATGTACTTTTATGAGTTTATTTCTTAAATTTTAATATTTCGTAATTGAAAAGTAAATTTTCAATTTTTTAAAATAAATGGATGAAAAGATTAAGCCGGCAAGCTGCCGGCGCTCCCAGGCTTGGACTTAAATGATGAAAAACTTGAGAATGGCCATTGGTCAGGCGATGAGCAAATGCCAGCATGTCTAGGATTGTTGTGGATATAATCAATTGATCTTAGATAGTGATCTACATTTCTAATATAGCGATCCCAGTAATCACGTTGCCATTTGATGGGATTACCTTCCGCATCTCGTGAAGAGAGATTTAAGTTTTTAAGAATAGATGAAAAATGCTTTGATGTGAAAGATTTCCAACTATGCACGATTTTTGATAACTTTTCATTATCGTTTAATTTGATTAAGACATGAACATGATTTGGCATTACTACATATGCAATTAGTTCATATCTTTTTATATGAAAATATTTCCAATTATTTATTATCATGTTTGCAATCGCAGGTTCTTTTAGAATAGATGAACCATGCCCTGCATCCATTTGTGTTTCAATAGCTTTTCTGTATTCAGAGTCATTATTCTTAGCATCATTTAGTTTTTCGAGAGTTTTAGCAGGTAATGAATCGTTTAATCGGTATGTAATCATTTGATAGTGACTACATATTTCGAAATGTGGTAAATAACCACGGTAGTTGACAGAGTTGATGTTACCAGCTTGTGTATTATCAAAATTATTTAATTTGGTTATTATCTTTTGTTTTTTTGATTCTGACATGCTATCTATTTATTCTCAACTGTATCAAAATATTATAAATAGTTTGATTAAAATCAAGATTTTTCCTGGGAGCGCCGGCAGCTTGCCGGCTTAGAGTATCTTTTTGTAGTTAAATTAAGAGTGTATATATGAGAAGTATAGTTTAATTCTTTGAAGACAGATGCATGAGTACGTAAAGCCGGCAAGCTGCCGGCGCGCCCAGCTTATAGGCACGCTCAGCGTGGGATTAACGTTTTGGAGGATAGGTTTCTTTGACTAGGGCTCCGTATTTTTTGCTTATGATTAAAATTGAGAATTTCCCTACATTGTCTAATTCATTTGTGTTGAGCGAAACGTAGTCAAAATGACCTCTTAGGTCTGTATAGCCGTCTTTGAAAAATTTAATTTGGCCATCTTTCATGCGGGCATAAACTTTCACGTAAATTTTTGACAAGATTTTATTCGTATCAGAACTCTTCACTTTTAATTGTCCATAATTTTCAAACAATTGGACATTTAAAGAATTTGGATAATAACCGATCATCTTTCTTTGACCGGAAGAAACAATCTCTACCATTACGTTTTTTGTTTTATACTTTTTAATTATTTCGATTTCTTTTTTACCTTTGCCTTTATTTAAGGTAATGGCTTCTGTGTCATTTGGCGTAATGATTGAAAACTGGCCCGACACCTCTTTTACAAATGGATTTCTAGAAAATAACAATTCGATATCCATTAGGTAATAATTTACCACACAATCGTTTATGTTTTGATAGTTTAGATTTATATTGCCATCTTTTAAGAAAAATGAAAAGGTTGGTTCTGTATCAGAGAGTTTGGTCTGATTTTGATTCCTATCTTTATCATCTTTAACAGCAACCTTTTTGCCATTGATTTCATCAACTTGTGAGATGACATTTGCAAAAAGTTTATTCCATTTTTCTACCGGATAATCCTTATACTTGCTGGCAATTTTTTTTGATTCATTTGGATTCTCCAAATAAAAGTTTGTGTAGGCCTTAAAGTAATCGTATTGGATTTTTGTTGTCAAGTTTTCATGTTTTATTTGAGATAATAGATCTAACCCTTCTGAAATTCTGTCTTGCAATAAAAGGTAATAGGTGAGGTCAAGTTTGTCTATATCATTGAGTGCTGGTTTATATCTTAGATATGCCATAAGTTCTAAATACTGTACATAAAACCCACTATTTAAAATTTTCCGTTTTTTACCTAATTGCCATACACGAGCATTGACTAGGGGAAGAAATTCTTTGTGCTGATATGTTTGTCTTTTTACGGGCTCAAGGGTTAGTAAATTTGTGTTGATGTACGTCCCGCATTTTGAGGTAAAAGAATTTGAATGTTGTAAATACTCTCTTATGACATCAATTTCATTGTTATATAGCCCATAAGACCAAAGAGTTTTATTGTAAATCTTTCGTAGGTCTAAAAGTTTAATAACCTCATTGAAGAAGGTTTTATCACGCATTCTGAAGGCAATCTTAGATAAATCTAGACGATTAATGTTGTGATCATTTAAATATTTAGTGACATCCTGTGAAGTACCGTGTTGAGAGATATAGCTCCATGATTCTGTATCGTGAATGGATAGTTGATCAACAACTAGAAATGTAAATGGTTTATGAGAGCCAGCATATGTTTCCTTTTCATTTACATGTACAGGAAAATGAGTGAATTTGCCTGCTATCGGGAAATAATAATAATATTGCTTTGTAGTAGTAGAGTAAGCATTCAAATTCATGTGAATATTATCGGAATAAAAACCATTAAGAACCGGAATGGCTCCATCGGGTATTTGTAATAAAATATCGATCTTTCTTCTATTGGCTGTTGGATTTGTTATCACAATTTGAGTTCCATAAACACGGTGCGTTTTAAATTCTTGCGTGACATGTTTTTCAAATTTTTCATTATTTACATAAGTATATCGATCATCGTATGCGAAATGATTTTGACTTAATAGGATGGGACGGATCTCTTTTGGTACCGTTACACTTTTGATTGTTTTATGAAAAACAATCACAGGGCTAGCTGGCGTAAATACTATTTGGGAATCTTTAAGTTCACTTTTATGTTTTTCAGCTTTGAAAGGTAGGTCTAAAACTGAGAGGGCAAACATCATCTCTGTAAAGTTTTGTGTAGCTACCGCAAATTGGCTTGAGACAAAAGGTTTTGAGTTATCATGGATTGCATATTCTTTCCAGAAGCTATTTTCTTTAACAAGCCCTGCTAATTGACGGCTTATAGGTAATCTATAGTAATTATTTTCAGCAAATTCTTTTGTCTTTTCTAATTTATTAAAAAACCTTCTTGATGATATTCTTCTTACTTCATCTTCTTCATCACGGGCCTCTTCCATCAATTCCATTTCACTGGATAATTCTGCTTTTTTGTCAAATTTTGCCGCATCTTTTAAATATTTGCCTTTGCTTTTATCTGATGCAGGTTTTCCCGCTATTGCTGGTCCTTTAAAGTGTGATGATTTTCGGACTGTCTTATAGTTATATCGTTTTTTGTTTTCTTTTAATGATTCTTTATTCTTTTCTAGTGAAACTAATTTTTGAAGAGATCTAATAGTTTCATTATTTGTTGAGAGAGAATCGCTTTTTAAAGCTGTTTTAAATAATATATTTTCTTTATCTATATTTGGTGGCATTAAATCAAACAGATCTTTAATATGTCTACCCGTAGAATCTTTAAATGTTTTCAGCGTTTGTGCTAAAAGAATCCTTTCAACAATATTTAATCTTTGGTAGGCCCAACTTTTTAAATAGGGCTTCAAATCACCTTTTAATAGCCAAACATCCAAAAATGTTTTATCTTTTTTATTTTTAATATAGGGTGCAATGATGCTTGTAAAAAAGGGCTTGTCCTTTTTGAAGATAAAAAAGTTTAATTCATGGCAAGAATATTTTGAATAGAGTATTTTTTTTTCTTCCAATTTTAATTCTGGCCAACGAGTTATGAATGAAAATTCTTTCATGTTTTTATGTGCATTTAATGTTACATATAAATCAAATATGCGTTTTATAGAATCATATGTCTCAATTTGCGAAGTGCTGATGTTTTTAATGACAAGCTTTTCACCTTTATTAAGTACGGTCTTATTTTTTCTTTCGGCAAAGTGTTTTTGAGAGTCTAAAGGGTTTCTTAAGCGTAGGTCTTTAAATTTTTCTTTAATGACAGGTAAGGAGATTTCTTTAAAGACCGTGTCAGTTTTATTTGTAGCTAGAATTTTAATTTGTTGACAACTTTTAAAATCAATAATATTTATCGAGATGACTCCATTTTTATTTGGTTTTAAATTTTCTAGAATAATTGAAGTTGATGGCAAAAAGTCCAATGATGTGAATGACTTATAACTGTCGGACTCTGTTTTTCTAGATCCACCACCACGCATCAAAGCTCTTTTTCTCCCACCACCAGTGCGCGAACCAAAGGCGCCCCCGCCACCCCCGCCACCCCCTAAGGTAAGTGTTTTTTTCGTATCCCATGGATTCAAAAGTATGCCAGGACGTTTCAGCATATTGCCGGGATATTTTTTAGTGAATTTTCTTTCTAAAATATATCGATACTCATCGCCAATGGCTCTTTCTGATAAATAGTGAGAGGTTTTTTTCTTAAAAGAAGTAATTTGATTGGAAGGGTAATTGCGCGCCCTTATTTTATTATATAAATTTTCTTCCTGATAAAATCTTGTTGCAACAATGTGCACCCTAGTATTGGGTGTCCAATTTGAAAGCTGAATAGCCAACGTTTTACCTTTTTGAATAGTCGATAAAATATGTAGTGATTGAAGGGGTGTCTTTTCTAGTATACGATTCTGAGATGCAAGGTATCGACCGTTTGATTTAGCTTTTGTGATATTGATGACACCCGAGGTATGCATATCTTTTATATAAAAATTATATGTTCCTGCCGTTAAACCTTTGATCGTTATATAGCCATTCTTTATTTGAGCATTGTTAATCATATTGCTAATGAGGTTGTCATTTTTGGATTCTATTAAAGAGAATATTTCCTTAATAGGTGTATTCATACTTGCTGATGTTGGGATTTTTATTATTTGATTTTCTAAAGCATTATAAGATTTAGAATTATTTTCCATGGTTGCAGGAGACCAAGTATGAGATATTTTATTATTGGCAGTTGCTTTAAAGTAAGTGATATCTTTAAGAGGGCCTAATTGAATAATACCATTTTGGTTTGTCTGGAGGGTTGTGTAAATTTTTCTTGTATAGTATTTATGTTTAAACTGGAGGTTGATAGCGCTGTTGGTTATGGGTTCGCCGGATTTCCCTAAAAGTTCTAATATGTATTTCCCATCAGCATGTCTAAGAAATATATCAGATGTCTTTTCAGTATTATTTATTTTATTTAATGTAATAGAATCATAAGCTGATAAATGATCAAATCTATTTCTACTTATATTTTTTATTTTACAGGTCAGTGAAAATTGAATTTTAATGAGTTTGTCTGGAACTTTGAATTTATAGAATGACTCGCTAAATTGATTTAATTTAAAATTTCGAACTATTTTTTTTGACGGTATACCATCAAGATCGGTTGTTTTAATTGTTAGAGTAACGTCTTCAAGTAAGCTTATTGAGATTTGTTTGTAGTTTAAACTAAGTGTAGGTCTTATTAATAACTTACATTCTTTTCCAGCAATTAAAGACTCTCGATCACAATAGAAGTAAGATTTTAGCGAATATTTTTCTGCTTTATGATAAAAGTTATCATAAGTAGCGAATTTGCCGTTTGAGATAATAATCCTTTGGTTCCCTTGATTTGTTGTGAAAGGTATGGCGATTTCGCCCTTTTTATCTGATAGATATTCGTGCCCTGCCAGAAGGATTTTAGCGTTATTTATTTTTTCTTGGCTTTCATTAAAGATAGTGAATACGTGACCGGCTGAGCCAGTTCTTTCGGCATATCTATAAGCTCCTTTTTGGATAATAGATCGACAGCTTTTGCCGTTTCCTATAAAGTCAATTACATAAATACCAGGGTTCTTAATCTCAGGAAATTCAAAACTTTCTTTATGAAATCTCATAGATACTTGTTCGTATGTGATTTGCTTTTCACTGTTGGGGATTAGTCCGTCTAAGTCTATATTTGTTGAAAAAGACTTTCTTTTGGTCTTGTAATAGTTTTCTAGATTTATTTTAAATATTTTGACGATTATTTTTTTAACATTTTTTATACCAATTTCAATTTTTACTAAATCGTTTAATCTGTAAATGGGTTTATTTGTCGGTAGTAATTTAAGATCAATCCTTTCTTGAATATTTCTTATAGAAGTTGGTGTTAGCATTGAATACCATTTCTCCATATCGCCAATACCGTAGATCATTTTTGTTTCTGCAAAAATATCTTTTAAATAACTTTGTTGTATCCATTTTGTGTAGGAGTCATAAGAATTTTCTATGATAAAAAAATGAGCTAAATATTCTTTAATTAATTTCCAATCTTTATAAATTGGAGGGAAGGTTGTATAACGTTGATAGCTCTTATTTAAATTTGCTTTGTTGCCATAAAAGTCTCTTCTTTTAATGTAATCTCGATTCACATAACTTGAGTTTTTTGGTAGCTTAATATAGGTTAGGAATTTTTGCTTATCATAATGGTCTCTCTTTTGTTCTAAGCGTAATTGGTGAAAAAGAATATTTGCTTTTAAGGAGTTTTGCGAAGGTGATAGTCGCGATACAAATTTCCAAAGCATATTGAGGTGTATTTCTTTTTGTTTATTATTCATGTCACCATTAATGTCATCATTTAAATGAATTTTTGATAAATAAATATTAATGTAATTTGTGTTGTCTAATAATTTTGGCATTCTTTTAATACATTCATCTAATTGCGCTAATAGTAATTTTTTGTGAATTGAAATTGAGCCAAAACCTGAGCTATGTTTATAATTCAAATCATCAATAACTAATTTAACGAGATTGTCATGGTCAGGTCTTTGTAATTTTTTAAGTAAATCTCGTCTTTGATCATTGTTAAGTTTCATTTTAATTAGAAATTCATTCGCACTATTCTCAAATTGAGTGAGATTGTATCTATGGCTAATAGCCTTTTTTGTAAGATGTTCTTGACTGATTAGGATGGGGTTAAGCTTCACTGGGAAATTTGTTTTAGGATTTAATTTAATTTTCTGGTGATTGAAATGAAGATTTAGTTCTCGCTTAATATAGGTTAGAGACTTATCTGGTTCTTTATCATAATTTATTAATGCTTCTCTGTTTTTTACTTCTTTTAGCAATTTGGAGTATTTGTTTCTTTTTTCCCATAAGGCCATTATCTGAGCAAGATTAACTTTATTTTTAGTATGTTGATAATGTAAGGCATGATAATAATAGTAGGTTTCGGTTCCTGGAATTAGTTCTTTTAATGTTTTTGCTCTGTCTTTTGAAAGAACAAATTTTTCTTCGAAGCCAAGCTCTTGGGTAAATAGCGGGGTTAGAAATGAAATTAGTAAAAGTATTAAGAGAGTGTTTTTCATTTTTTATTTGGCCTTTCGCATATTGATTAGTCTATAATGCAGTTTGATATTAATTTAGTAATAAAAGTCTATTGGTTTAGTTTCATTTTCCTTGTTTGTTAAACATTACTTTACGTAATTAAATGATTTTGGTTCATTTTTTTTATTGCTAGGTGTCCCGAGCTTAATCTTCAATATTAATTTTATTTTCATCAGAATTTCCTTTTAGTTCTGGTGCATACATGGCATAGGCTATTGTTGGTAAGGCTGAAAATTTCCCAGGGATTTCAGCTCTGACTTTGTAAGAAATGCTATGTTTGCCACGGTTTAATTTTCGAACAAACATGACAACTTTTGTGTTTTTAAATTCTATATAGGCGTGCATGGATTTATTGCTGTAGCCACTTCTCACATCAACTGTTTCAAACCCCGAAGCTTTAGGATCTTCAAATGCAATGTATTCATAATCATTTTTACTATCAATTTCTAATTCAACTTCAATTAAGTCCCCACTTTTTACAGTGTCATAATTTTTTAATAGAACTCTTTTCAATTCATCTGATTTGACTTTTATGGCAGCGCCTTCTTTGCCTGGTTTAAAATGCGTATTATCGGCTTTGACTAGTTTATAAAATTTTCTTTTTACTTTTATTTCTAAACCAGCTTTTGTGATAAAATCCTCTTTGGTGAAATAACTAGCATAAGCATTGTAATATAAWGATCCTTTGCCTTTTCTCTTGATTTCWATTTTATGTTTTCCTGAAGTTACAGCTTCTCCTTTTAAAATGAAACGATAATCAGCGTTGAACATATTGTCTTTATTTATTTTGACTGATTTCTTCATTTTTCCGTCCATCCAAACTTCTACGGTCATATCAGGTTCCATTTCGCCACTTGCTTTCCAGTAGGCGGCAATCGCTTCAATGCATAGAGCAGTATCTCTAGTAGAAGCCCAGTAAGTAGCGTGTTTACGATTGTTAAGCAAATATTTTACTAGACCGGATGCTTTTTTTGATTTTGGTGCCGTCATGGATAATAATTTTAGATAATACGCATTTGCTTCAATATCATTTCCATACCAATACCACCAGTAGCCTCCGGCTTTGAGATTTAACCAGGCAGACTGATTTTCATTATCTTGTTCCAAATATTGATCAATGTTTTCAAGAACTTCTTTTAGTTCCGCATTTTGTTGATTCAAGGCTAACCCCATGCCAAATAATGTAAGGCCGTAAACTGAAATATGTGATTTATCTCGGAACAATAACTTTTTCATTGCTGAATTGTTGTAACTTGCCTCTGCAAGCACCTTGTAGACTAACGCATCTGAATTACTTGCTCTGCGGTGTTTTTTGGCATTTATGAATGTAATTCTTTTTGCCTGTTGAGTTTTAAGCCATTGAATTCCTCTTTGTAAAGAGTTTGAAACGACAGCCACATCGTTCTTCTTAGCTATAAGTAGCCCATGTACAACAGTAGTTGTTGTATGTGTATAAGAATAGCCATAACTTTGATGATAAAACCAACCCCAACCACCATCACTGTTTTGCATAGAATATAATTTTTTAAGTCCTGCTTTAGTCATCCTTAAAACTTCTTTTTCATCAAAAACAGGATTGATCTTCCAGCGCTTCCATCCTTTGGCTCTTTCATTTTTATTGCCTAATTCCATGGCATTTAAATTTGATTGTTTTTGTTGAATATCTTTTAAATTTAAATTCATATCTTTTAAAATTTTATGAGTTATCACTGTGGGAAGAAATCTATTTAATGTCTGTTCAGTGCAGCCATATGGATACTCAACTAAATAGGGTAGCGCATCTACCATAGCACCAGCCAAAGAAGGCGAGTATTGAACAATTAGTTCACTATCTTCTGGCTTTCTTTCTTTGGGGATATTTATATTGATTACACCTGTGCTTTTATCAGGTCTAATAACACCCGAGTAAGAATCCATTTTCATCATACCGTGTACAAGAACAGGAAATTTCATTTCCATGGCATCTGATTCTTTATCATTCATGGCTGTCATGCGGATGGTTGCTTGACCAGGATGTGTCACATTAACTCTCCAGTTGACCCTTTTCTCCCCTTTAGAAGGAACGGTTACCCAGACGGTGGCTTTTTCAGGATCAGAAATGCAATCACCAAATTGTTGAAAAATTACTTTTATTTTTTGTTCTTTTTTTAAGTAGTTATGAACAATAGCGGATAAAACTATTTCATCTTTTTCAACAAAAAATCTTGGTGCTTGTAGACGAATTAAAATATCTTTGGTCGTAATGATTTCAGAAGTTCCAAAGCCAACTTCTACTTTATTACCCATTGCCCAAGTGTTGATTTTCCAAGTGCTCAGATTTTCAGGCATTTTAAATTTAATTTTTGCAATCCCATTTTTATCGGTGTTTGTATTGGCATTCCAATAGGCTAAGTCGGCAAATTTTGTTCGGACGACGGGAACGATTAAATTCTCTTTGCCTTTTTGGCGTGATTCATTTCTATCGCCACGAATCCCATCATCAGAAGCACTCAGTTCTGCTGTTTCCTCATCCATTTCCATTTTGGAATCTTTTTTATTTTTAGCCTTGGCAAATTTTGCCGGACTTCGTGATCGTTGTCCTTTTAGGCTTTTAGTTAGTGTTTTAAATTCTTGAGGAGCAATGATATGTCCAAAGCGACCCACATTAGACATGGCTGTGGTTTTTCTTTTAATATGATTTCGATAAACTCGGTTTAGATTAGATGCGGTGCTTTGAGAATGTCTTTTTCGCCATTTCCAAAAGAACTCTTTAATTTTCTTAACATTACTGCCACCTGAAATGTATTCTAGGGCTTTGTCGTAAACACTCAGAACCAGTGATCCTTTATAAGGATTTTTGTTGATGTCTGTTACTTTGACTTCTAGAGTGGCTTCTTGACCTGGTTTATATGTTTTTTGGTTTGGTAATATTTCTACATTCAAAACTTTCTTTTCTGGTGGCACAATGATTTCTTTGGTAAGGCTATGAATTTGACAGTTGCTTATTGTAATAGCTTCAATAAAGAAATTTGGCATATCTTTTTTGATGACTAATATTTCTTCTTGGGCTGATTTGCCTTTTATTGAAATTATTTTAGGTCTTTTGTAAACGCCGCTTTCTGGTCTTAAAAATAAAAGCACTGTACTGTCTTTGGCATTTGTGTTGATGCGCAATTTTATTTTATCGCCTGGTTTATATTCATTCTTTTTAACTAATAATTCTAAATCATTAAATCGAAAATCGTTACTTTTGAAGTCTTCTCCATAAACATTGAATAAAATACCACCTTCTTCTTTATCTCCTTTTTTGCTTTTTAATTCGAAGGCAATTCTGAATTGTCCTGCTTTTGGGGTTTTGATTTTTAGTAATGCTTTTCCTTGAGTATCTGTATTTACTTTCCAAGACTCAATTTTCTTTTCAATAGGTTTCATTTCTTTGTCGTATCTGATTTGATATAATGTTACTTTGCCTTTGCCTTGAACAGGTTTGTTGTTCGCTGTATTGGCTTTGAAGTTTACCGTTACGACTTCGTTTGTTTTATAATAACCTTTGTTCAGCCATGTGAATATTTTAAACGGTCGACTGGTAACAATTACATTTCCTTGGCCAACAATGGTTCTTCTGCTGGCATCTTTAACTTCTGCGATAATGGTATATTTATGGTTTTTGTCACCATAGATTTCTTTTGCGAGTTTTGTATCTATTTTTATTTCGACAGTGCCGTCACTCCCAATTTCAACTTCATTTTGCATGACTACTTCTGGGCGTGGAGTAGCTCTATTCCACCACCAATAAAAAGGCCTTTTGCAACCCCATTTATGCCAACCGGGATACCATTCATAATTATAAGACAACCAGCCATATCCTGAGCCGTATAACCAGTCCCAAGGTCTGATAGGGAACCAAGAAAAATCGTGATCTTGTCTTAGGACTTTATATTTTATCTTTGCCTCGGTAACTGGTGCACCAAAATAATAATTGGCTTTGATTTTTACTTTTACGGTATCGCCTAATTTAATGGTTGTTTTGGGGGTCTCTATTTTAACTTCAAATTCTGGTTTCTTGTACTCTTCAACGCGAAAGGTAATGAAATATCTATTATTGACTAAGATTCGGTAGCTTCCTAATGTCGCGTCATTTGGTATCGTGAATTCACCATTGACCCCACCAAAATTATCGGTTGTCTTTGTGAAGGTGAACAATTCTTCATATTTTGGTGTTTGAATTTTTAAGTGAAGACTTTTTCCCTTTAGATTAACATCATCTTCCTCTTCATATTTAGCCAAGCGATCCCAAACTTTGTAATATACTTTTTGTCCTGGTTTGTAGACCGGCCGATCGGTGATGATAAATGTTTTATTTTGTTTATATTGCTGAGTGTAATAACTACTATTCCAATAATACTGGAATCCATGGTAGGCAAACCGGCCTTGATCATTTTTAGCAATGATCAGCCATTGGTAGTTGTTTTTATGATCATTCTTATGGGGTATGACAATACCGCTCTGATCACTTTTTTCGGCAAATTGAATTGTTTTAAAATGATATCTTTTATTGTGGTAATTACTGCGATATCCAAAATACTCAACGTTCATGTTTTGTAAAGGTTTGCCGGTTTTAGCATCACCAATAAATGTTAGCTGATTTTTATTTATTTTTTTATTTATGATAACGGTGTCTGACAAAAATATGACGAGACTTGCTTCATTACCATTTTTAATTTTTGCTGTAATGAAATAAGCACCAGCTTTTTTAAAGGGTGTTTCTAGCTCTGCTATTTGATCGCTATGATCTGTGGTCGGATTTAATTTTTCTGTCCATGAACTAACTTTCTCTTGAATGTATTTATCTCTATTGCCATTGACTAAATTGTAACCAAAGTCATTTATGTTTCTGTCCTGCCAATCAACTTTTTTGTTTGCTTTAAATTTGGCGATCAAATCATTTAGCAAGATTGACATATTGATTTTATGCGCTGTAAAAGTAACCTCATCAGCATTTCTAAATCTAAATTGGAATATTGCTGGCTGATCTGCTAGTTGTGCTTTGACTGATTCAAATCGTCCCCAATTTTTAATAATTTGATTTAATCTATTTTTTGAAAAATCTGTATTTCCAAATCGCTCTATGGAAGTTTTCCATTCTTTGGCCGCTTTTGGAAATTGTCTTCTATTTTCAAATATTAAGGCAAGTTTTTGAATTGCATTATTCTGCCATCCGTTGTTTTTTGAAGCAGCAATTTTTCTTAATGCAGCTACATAATTAAAGCCTTCTGGGAATTTTAAGCGTTTGACTCCCGTGGCTAATTTGCATAATGTTTCATCTTCTTTTAACGTGTGTAGAGCATAATGGCTTGTTTCATTGTTTTTATCAAATTTTATAGTCCAGTTATATCCTAAAGTACCAACACCCCATTGTGATTGCAAAAACTCTGCGAACATGTAGTCGACCTGATTGGTTAAGACATTGTTTTGCTTTTTTGCTTGCTCAAGTTGAAATCGCCATCTTTCTCCATCATTTTTAGCTGTATCAAAAGAGGTGGGTATATGAAATAGTATTGGATTCTTGTCTTCATCAACGGGCGCATTTTGAGTCTGAAACATTCTATAGCGATATGTTTTTGGATAATCTGGTAGTTTTGTTAAGTCAGTCAGTGTTTGGAAAACCCAGCCATATTGTCCAGATCTATTTTGTTGTAAAATTCTTACATAAGACAAGTGGAACTGGCCATTAAAAGAGGAGTTGTCTTTTAATATTTTTGAGGCGTCATTCATTATTTGTAGCGCTCTGACGCGATCTCGTTCAGAGACTTCAACGTACTGCCCACCGCCTTTGTGATAACCTCTATAAAACTTATTGGCAACAATGTAGCCATAATGTCTCGCATTCGAATAAGAGTTTGCAATGGTCATCATCATTTTTGGGTTATCTAAATTGAGTTTTAAAATTTCTTCGCGAAATTTATCGGTGTCATTCATTTTGTTTAATCTTTGATAGCAATAAATGGCTTTGTCGAAGGCTAAGTTGGCATTAGAAAATTTGGTTTTTCTTAAAAGTTTTTGATAAATTTGTAAAGCGTTTTTATAGTTTCTTTTTGATTCTTGTGTCTTAGCTTTTTGAAAAGCTTTATTTGGGTCTGATATATCAATTGAATCATCAGCAAATAATGCTAATAAAGTTATTAATATAGTGATTGTTATTATTGAAATGCTTTTGATTTTCATCTCTTTATCCCGGTTATTTTGGTATGTCTCATTTTTTGAGTTTGACGATCATCATATTTTTTTTATTACAAGTTTGTCAGATTTCTTACTTTTATTGTTTTCCAGCCAGCATTCCTTGCAGTCTGCAAATTCGCAGTTGATTCCGATTTCATGAAACCTCTGGATTCAAGTAAATATTTTTATTTTGATGTATTCGATCGCTGTAATTTGTAACGGCAATCATTAGGCATACATTCAGATAATTTTCTTATAATCCAAGAGGATATTTTAAGGAATTTATTAGGCTTGATTGATGCGCAAAAAATCAATTATCATATTAGTCCTATTGGCATTATTTTCTAATGTAGCTTATTGGGTAATAAATCAAAATTATTCTGAAGCACATCCTGATCTTTCTTTGGAAACAAAACATAAAGACAACTTATCTCAGGATAAATCTGATTTTGAAATAGTTGAAAATAAAAAAACTGATAATCACAAAATTAAAACAAGCCAGTCTTCAAAAAATCACACAAATAAATCTACTATTAAATCTACAGGTTCCGCAACAAAAAATAATTCAAATTCAAAAACGGTTACCGAAGATCCTGTAAAACCAAAAGTTGAAAAATTGCCAAGAAATTGGTTGTTATCTAGTGATGAGCCAATTGTGCAATCATTAAAATTGCAGAATGCCTTAGATCAATACAAAAGAGAAAGAGCCGATGCAATAAAATATGCTAAAAAATGGGGTTGGCCTTTGGATAGTAAAGATCGTTTTTTAAGAAAGCTCCAAGGGAATCAATTAATTTATTATTCAATTCATAATAGTAATGCTGCTATTTCAACAGGTGCTAATTTAATTAGAAACACTAGCCCCTATTTAGTTAATGGGAATAATTTCACGGTAGGCATTTGGGATGCCGGTAGTGTATTATCCACCCATCAAGAATTTGGTTCGAGAGTAAATGTAATGGATGGCTCTTCTTCAAATTGGCATTCAACACATGTAGGTGGTACAGTAGGTGGGAATGGTAGCAATGTAAGTGCCTTGGGTATGGCTCCTCAAGTTACTCTTGATACTTATGATTGGAATAGCGATACGGTTGAGATGGCCGCACGTGGATCAACATATCCGGGTCAAGCTGGGCGTATTTATATTTCAAATCATTCTTATGGAACAGTTACTGGATGGGCCTATGGTGATTATTCAGGCAATACAGGTTGGCATTGGTTTACTAATATTTCCGTTATGCAAGATTCTAAATTTGGGCAATACAATAGCACGGCCTCAACTATTGATGACATTGCCTTTGATGCTCCTTATTATTTAATATTTAAATCAGCAGGGAATGATCGGACTAATGTCCCTAATAATGGGAATACAATTTATTATTGGAATTCAGGTTGGCAGAGTATTGCTTACAATAATGCGACTCATCCTTTAGGAGATGGTGCCTATAAAAGTGGTTATGATTCTATACCGACTAGTGGAAATGCAAAGAATATTCTCACGATAGGTGCTGCCTATGATGCCGTAAGCTCTGGGTTACGCGATGTAAGTAAGTCAACAATATCTTCGTTTAGTGGATGGGGTCCAACGGATGATGGTAGGATAAAACCTGATATTGTAGCTAATGGAGTTTCTTTAACTTCGGCTGGTAATAGTTCGAATAGTAATTATGTTAGTTCAAGTGGTACCAGTATGTCGTCTCCTAATGCTGCCGGCTCTGCAATTTTAGCGGTTGATTATTTTGATAAGGTGTTCCCTGGTCATGTTATGCGTGCCAGCACTTTAAAAGGTCTTATTATTGCAACTGCAGATGACATTGGACCGGCAGGACCAGATTACCAAAATGGTTGGGGCCTAATGGATATAAAAGCTGCTGTGGATTTGATAAAAGATTATGATGCTAGCCCAGGTAATAAATTTTTAGTGGAAGGGCTTTTAGAAACTGCTACCAATACAAGTGATTCCTATATCTACGAATGGGATGGGGTAAGTCCTTTGACGTTTGCCATTTGCTGGACGGATCCAAAAGGAGTCTCGACTTCTTTGAATGATAATACTGCAGCCCGTTTGATAAATAATTTAAATTTAACGGTGACAACCCCTGCTACTAGTACTTTAAATCCGTATACATTAGATGCTAGTAACCCCTCTAATTTGGCAACAACTGGCGTGAATAATGTTGATAATGTGGAAGTGATTAGTGTCCCTTCACCGGCTGTGGGGAGTTATACTGTGGTGATAAACTTTAGTGGTTCTTTAACAAATAGTAAGCAGCATTATTCTTTAATCGTTTCGGGGGCTAAAAAAGTAGTCAGTGCCGCGAAGCCAATTCCCAATACGTTTGCCATAGGAGCATCTTCTGGTGGCCTCGATGAAGTGACCATTTCAGGTTCTGAGTTTTTATTAGGTGCAGATGTAACCTTTTATCAAAATGGACAATCAGATGTTGTGATGTCGGGTGAGCAAGTAACTCCTGAAAAAATTATTGGGTATGTTACAACAGGGGCACTCTCTTCCGGTATTTGGGGAGTCAAAATCACAAACCCTGATAATCAATCTGGGTATAGTTTGAATATTGCTGATTCCGCTATAACTAATTTATCAAACAATCAAATTTTAACGGGTAGTAGTTTTACCATAACGGGTACATCCACAACAGGAAGTGATACTATCACAGGCATAAAAGTAATCATAGATTCGCAAGAGTTTGATGCTTCTAACACCGGAACAGCTTTTTCGACTTGGAGTTATTCATGGTCTTTACCAACAGAGGCAGGGACAATTAGTCATACGGTTCAGTCTAAAGCAATCACAGGAGTTGTCGATCAATTTGTTTTACATGCAGTATCTAATGTTACTATTGATAATATTGCGGCAGGTGTGACGGTAGTAACATCAAGTGGAACAATATCAGAAGGTGGTGGTGCAAGTACTCTGTCAGTTAAATTAGATAAAAAACCAACTGAAAATATTTCAATTTATTTTTCTTTGAGCGACACGAGCGAAGGAACGTTATCAAAAGGCGTTTTAGTATTTACTGATTCTAATTGGTTTGTTGTTCAGGATGCTGTTATTACAGGAGTAAATGATGCTGTCGATGATGATGATGTTGCATTTACCGTTGTGTTGTCATCGATTGTAAGCGGTGATAGTAATTATCATAATTATGATCCTGATGATGTTATTTTAACGAACATTGATAATGATAGTGCTAATTTTGTGATCTCGCAATCCAGTTTAAATGTTTCTGAATCGGGAACAACAGCTCAATTTACTATTCAATTAAATTCTGAGCCTTTGAACGAAGTAACCTATGACATTAGTATTGCAGATAGTACAGAGCTAATTACTGATATTGCGACGGGTAGTTTCAATGCTGGTAATTGGAATTCTGCTGTGACTATCACAGTCAGTGGTGTTGATGATTTATATGATGATGGTGATATTGTGTCGCAAATCAGTATCAATAATATTTTGAGCGTCGACGGGAAATATAATGGGATGTCCACGACACCTATTGATGTAACGAATGTTGATAATGATACTAGAGGTGTAGAGCTTTCGGTGACAAGCATTCAATTGATAGAAGGAGGTACCTTGTCGAGCGGAGTTGTTTCGTTTAGACTTGAGACAAAACCTACGGATGATGTTACGCTTCCACTGAGTGTAAGCATCAGTGACCGCATTAGTTTGAATAAGTCGAGTCTGATATTTACAGATCAAAATTATAATATATTTCAGCCGGTTACCGTGTCTGTAATTAATGAGTTAACTTATTACGGCTCAACTTCTATGTTGGTGAATACAGGTTTGATTACTAGCAATGATTCAAAATATAGCGGGTATGACGCAAATGATGTCATTGTTTATTCTGTAGAAAATGATACGGTTGGCATTGAGGTAAGTCCCGTAGGTAATCTTACACTTTCTGAAAGTGGAACTTCAGTTATTTATAAGGTGAAGTTATCATCTAAGCCATTATTTAATGTTCAAGTTCCTTTGAGTTTGGCGGCAACAAGTGATATTAGTCTTGGATCAAATCTATTGACATTCACTTCTAGTAATTGGAACATTGAACAAGACGTATCAATTAGTGTTATAGATGATAATTTTGATGAAAACAATGAAGCTGTATTGGTAACCTTTGGAAACGCAACAAGTTCAGACAATTTTTATGTTGGTATTAATAACACAAGAACTGTTGATGTTACTGATAATGATACGGCTGGGCTATCTTTATCAAATATGATGTCTTCGCTTAACGAAAATGGAACAAGTTCTTTTTTCACAATAACTTTATTAACGCAACCATCGACAAGTGTTGTGTTTAATTTCACTATTAGCGATTCGACTGAGGGAACTATGTCAAATAGTGTGTATACCATTTTGCCGGAAAATTGGAATCAAGTGCATTCAATAACAATTAGTCCTTTAGATGATACCGTTACTGATGGCGATGTTAGTTTCACGGTAGCAGCAACTTTATCATCGGGAGATGCTAATTATAATAATTTGGCTTTTACTTCGGTGAATATTGAAACAAAGGATGACGAAATACCTACTATATTGGCTAGTGTTAATGGTGCTCAAATTTTTGAAAATAATGGAGTGCTTGCAGTAAGTGTAAGTTTGAAAATAGAGCCAACTGCTGAAGTGATTGTGCCACTTTCGGTTAGTGATGCTAGTGAAGCAAGTCTCAGTAAGACGTCCCTTACATTTACAACTCTAAATTGGAATGTGCAACAATCGGTAAACATAACTGCTGTAAACGATAGTTTAGAAGATGGGAATATTACATTTCAATTGTTGACAGGACCTGGATCTAGTACTGATAATGCTTATCATAATTTACCAGGACCTTCTTTTAATCTTGTTAATGTTGATGATGATGATTTTACAAAACCAATTTTAACAATGTTTGGAAATGCTGTTGTTTCACTTCGTTTAAATGCAACCTATGTTGAAGCTGGTTATAGTGCCACAGATAATTTTGACGGAAATTTAACATCATCTATTATTGTTGCCGGTACGGTTAATGCCAGTGTAGTTGGTACTTATATTATTACCTATTCTGTTTCAGATGCTCATGGTAATAGTGCTAATATGCATACTCGTACAGTGAATGTGGTTAATACGGCAGGAATTGTCGTAAGTGTTTCATCTATTTTGGTAGGAGAAGAAGATTACGCCTCTTTTTCAATTTCATTAGCTGATGTGCCAACTACGAATGTTCAGGTGAATCTTTTTTCTACTGGAGCCGGATTTCTAGTTGATAGGTCTCAATTGCTCTTTACCCCTGGAAATTCAACCGTGAATCAAACCATTATCCTAACTGGAGTTGATGACTCTGTTATTGCTTCTCAATCAGGGGAAATATCAATTTGGGTTGATGCAGCTTCAGAAGCTAACTATGTTGGGCTTCCTGCTTCAAAGGTTGTAGTTTCAGTAATAGATGATGACGTAAATGATATAGCGGTTTCGCCGGGCTTGATCAGTATAAATGAAAATGGAAGTAAAGAAGAGATTTCTGTAGTCTTGACCACAAAACCAAGTGGATCAATTGTGGTGGGTTATCAAGATCTAAATACTAATTTAATTTCTATCGAACCTTCTTCAGTAGAATTTACTGAAGATAATTGGAAGGATGCCCAAAAATTTAAATTGTCAGCTATAGATAACGATACGGTTGAAAACAATATAATTACCTTTAAATTAGCTGTGGTGGGTGGGTCAGGTAAAGATTTGTTTCTTGGTGAAAATGTTTCGGTAGATAAAAATATTGTAATTGCGATAGTTGAAGATGATGTCGCAGATTTTAAGATTAGTAAAACTGAAATGATTATTAGTAATTCCTTGGATAATACAGTTCTGATTGCTTTAACAGCTAAGCCGTTTAATGAGGTGTTGATTAAAGTTTCTGAATCATCTGGATTTATTAATTCCTTACCGACGGAATTAAACTTTGACCAAAGTAATTGGAATATTGAACAAGAAGTTAAAATYTCAAGTCAATCAAAAATTAGTGTAAGTAAAGACATCGTGTTTGAAATTATTCATAATATTAGTGATCAGCAGTTCAAAGATGCTAAAAATCAAATACTAAAAGTACAGTATTTTTCTGATAATGCCTCCGTAGTTAAAGTAAATGCCATTGCTAGCAATGGGGGGACAATAACTCCTGCTGGCGAGCAAGTTGTCGCAAAAGGCAAATTGATTTCTTATGTGATCGCTGGAAATGCGGGTTTTGTAATTGAGGATGTGTTGATAAATGGCGTTTCCCAAGGAAATATTAGTAACTATTCATTTTCTGCTAATCTAGACACACAAATAAAAGTCTTTTTTATAAAAGAAGATTTTAAAATTAAAAATATAGCATCAAGGCCAGGTGCTAGTTTAGAAGAAATAGAGCAAGCTCATGACTTGATCATTAAGGATATTGAAACATTATCAGGTAGTGAAAAAAATGTCGTTTTAGATGATATAAAAGCTTTAAGTGAATTAAAACTGGATGATATTCAATCATCAGGACTCTTAATTCAATTGGATAAATTATTAGATGATAATCAGAACTTTGATCCGGCGGACAAAGATGTTGTCCTTCTTAGTTTATTAAACTTACATAGATCAAATAATTCATCTGAATCAATAGAGATTGAAAATAAGCTTCTTTCAAAAATACTAAATAAACAGGATATTCCTGTAGAGCATTTTGTTTTAATTGCTGCTGCGATAAAAAATATTAAGACCTCTTCAGAAAGTGGCAGTGAAAATGTTAAAGTATTGTTAGAATCATTTATGGGTAAATTATTAGAAGCAAAAAATAAGGATGACGATATTCCTGACTTTTTTAATATTGATAACACAAAAATTTTAATGCAAAAGTTGACGGCGGGTGGCACTAAAGGTTTTGATTTTGGGTTGCCAAAAGTAGTCATTAGCCAAGCTCTATTTATTGAGTTAATTATTAAAACAACAAATCAACTTGTGTTTAGTGAAGAAGTTAGGTCAAAAGAATTTAATGTAGTTGATAGTGAAAAAATAGTTTCGGATTTATTATCTCTTCGGATATTTGATTCATTGAATAAAGAGATTCATGTTTCAGATCTGATCAACCTAATATCAATTGAGATTGATTTGCCAACTGTTTTGTTAGGTGAGAATGAAGTGTTAGTTGTTAAATACTTTGATGAAGTTACTGGGACATGGAAAGAGAATGGTATTTCGAATGTTCAGCATGTAGGTAATAAGATTAGCTTTGATGTTAATCACCTTACTGATTTTGCTGTTTTTAAAGAAATTGAAAACATACCTGATCCGGTTGTTAACAATTCAGATGATATTGATTCAGCCAGCAATAATACTGGGAATGAGATTACGACACCGGGCAGTAGCGTTGGTAGTACTAGTGGAGGGGGTGGAGGGTGTACCTATGCATCTGATTCAAATGAACAACCTTTATATCTTGCTTTTCTACTTTTGTTGTTATTGATGAACTTATTCTTTCGGTATTCCCGAAAATAAGTTAGGTGAAGTCTACATTTATGAGCTAGATTTGATTAAGCTAGGCAAGTTTGATAAAGTTGTTTGGCCAGGATTTTTTGAATTAGTCTTTCCTTAGATTTATCAGCAAAATATTTATAAATTGTTCTGTCAGGTTTGTTTCCAATTCTGTGTTCATTGATTGAATGGTTATAGTCTTTAAAGTCTAAAGTTAATAATTCAGCTGGTGCTCCTTTAACTTTATCGTACGACTTGCATTTTCCTAATAATTTAAAAAGAACTTTTTTAATATAAAAGGTTTTGTGTCTAGGGTTTACTGTGATTACTAAGCGGTCTACTTTTTTAATGTTTTGACATAAAATAAATAATGTATTAATCAAGTTGTTTATAATAAGTTTCGAGTCCTTCATGTTTGGTAATAGGCTTAAGGACATTACTTCGGCAATGTTTTCATTTTGATTTCTAAATATATTTAATTCATCATTGAAAATAGTATCTGCAGGTAAAATAGTATTAGAGCCAAATCCAGCGGTCAAAGTTCCTACCACTTTTTCATTTTTCAAAACAATGATGACGGCAGAGTCATTATTTTTGGACCATTCCGGAACCCACATTTTTGAAGTGTTCTTGGCGACATAACCTTTTTCAAGGTAAGTTTGATAGGTTAAATGATAGGCTTGTTTAAGGTGATCTTGAGTCGTTGCTAGTTTTACCGTATATTCATCTGCATTGCCAAAACACATAATTTGATGTTTTAATTTATTGATAAAAACATCTTCAGCTGTCATAGCTTGTAATACTTGGGTTATTCTGCCAGTGCTCATGCATTTACCTCCTGATTAAATTTTGAGGTAGGATAAAACCTTCCAAGATCTTGTTCACCTGGAATACCCATTTTGATCATCATGTTTTTGAAGACACATTTGCCCGTGATTCCAGCAAGGATTAAATTCAGACAAATCATAGCTGTTCCAATAAAGAATAGAGGTGAAAGGAATAAGCCCGCAATAGTGGTAATCAGCAAAGAGATGCCTGATAACATTTGGCCGACTCGTTCGTGTGTCAATCGATGTTTTACAAAGAAAACGAGGTGATTTTGGTTGTTGATTCCCATTTTGACTCCTTTATTGAATTTTTATATAGGTAAACAAAGCATGTCTTATGCCATTGTCATGATAAATCATAACTAGTTGATTTTAAAGAAGATACGTATTCATAGGAATAAAGTAGATTTTAATTATTTAATAACTATTCTATAAAAATACAATAAGTATAGATTGAATTATGCACCCATATATTAAAGACTTTATTAATACTAATACTCCAATAAATAAATTATTGCAACAATATTGCGATAGTAATCAGACTATTGAGCAGATGCGTCAAATGCAAATGGGATTAAATGATTCTAAATTGATCGAAACAACTTATTTAGAAGCAGAAAAATACGCAGAAACAAATATGGAAAGTGATCCTTTTTTGTTATATGCATTTTATGCCATTTGGGTGAGTATAGCAGAATCTTTAGGTCGGTATGATGATTTAAAGGTAATTTATGAAAGAAGTAAAAATGTTTGTGCTAAACCTCCGTCGGTTATTGAGTTTACATGCGCTCAACTTTATTATGCACTTTTTAAACCTGACCAGGTTCGTGAATACACGAAAAATATTATTAATCATCATTACGATACATGCCCTAGATTCGAATTTTTTTTCTTGCGAGCCATAATTTCCTTTTCGGCAATGGGAGAGATGAAGTACTTTGAAGATATGGTCAAAAGGTTATTGGCAAATAAATTAAGTGGGAACAATCAATGGTATCTAGAATATAGTTATTATGTAAATGATATATGCACAGGAAAATTAATATTACCTGATGATCGAACAGATTATATTGAGCGTGAAAATAAGAAGCTAAATCTATTATCAGATTATGGCCTTGATGAGATTAAATTATTAAAAGATCTCTTTACAGGTAAGTTGAATATTGATGAGCTTGACTCATTCTCTATTCATGAGCAGCTTAAAGTACACCTAAAAATTAATAATTATTTAATTAATAATAAGCTTGAGGAAGCGATAATTGTTTATGAAAAGAATAAACTTTCACCTGATAACCCGTTTATCACATCTTTTTTTAACGTTACAGAACTTCGATTAAAATTATCGAATGGGGAGTATAAGTCCGCCAGAAATATATTGTTGAATATCGAGATTCACCATAAAAACTACTTTGGTGACTTTTATAGAGTCAGAATATTTTTATTGGAAGGTGATATGGCAAAAGCCATTTTCTTCTTTAAAAAGTTATATAAAAATTGTTTGTATTATGACTCTTTAGGATTGTTAGATTTAGAGCTAAATGCTTCACTTGAAATAGGGGCCAAGCAAATCAGGATATTAATGAGTTCAATCAAAGATTTATCAACTGAAAAGGAAGAGATTATATTTGCTTCTGATGAAAAGGCTGAAGTGAAAATGGGGGTAGATAAAATTATTGGTGAGAGTCAGTCGATAAAAGCTTTAAGAAGTCAAATAAAAAGTATCGCTAATATTAATATGCCAATTCTAATTTCTGGGGAAACAGGAGTAGGCAAAGACCTTGTGGCCAATGCCATTCATGAAGAGTCGACTAATTCTGCGCAACCATTTTTGCCTATTAATTGCGGTGCTATTCTAGATTCATTGCTTTTATCAGAATTGTATGGGCACGAAAAAGGAGCTTTCACTGGTGCCATTAAATCTAAAAAAGGTATTTTTGAAATGGCTAAAAAAGGAGTTGTGTTTCTGGATGAAATTGGTGAGATTTCGGCTTCGATTCAGGTAGCATTATTACGTTCTCTTGAATCTAGCCGAATAAGACCTGTAGGTTCTGCAAGGGATAAACCTTATTTATGCCGTATCATTTCAGCAACAAATAAATCACTTGAAGAAATGGTCCAAGAAAAAACATTTAGAGAAGATCTTTTTTACAGAATACGATTGATTGAAATTAAAGTTCCCTCATTAAGAAGTAGAAGTGATGATATTATTCCCTTGATAAATCATTTCCTTCTCAAGTATGATAAGACGGTTGAGAATAATTTTAATGATGAGTTAACTAGTAAAATATTGAAATATAATTGGCCGGGAAATATTAGACAATTAAAAAGTGAGGTAGAAAAACTTTGTCTATTAAATCATGATAAGGAATATTTTACATTAAAGGATTGTGAGCTTCTGCAGAATTATGTTGAGCACGACCCTTTTGAAGGCTCTGAAAAAAACGAAATAAAAAAAGAGACTAATAAAAACAGCTTTGATCAAAAAATAGAAGAAGTAATTGTTAATTCAAATTTTAGTAAAAATAGAATAACAAGATTAAAAAAAGCTTTTAAAAAGTGTCCGAAATTGTCAAGAAGAGATGTAGTCTCATTGTTGGAAGTCTCATCTAGTACAGCTGATAAAGATTTGAAAATTTTGTTGAAGAGACATTTTATTGAAAAAGTAATGCCAACAGCAGCCAGAAGAACTCATTATTATCAACTAATAGAGATAGGTTCTTAATGCATTTTGTCGTTGATCAGTTTATTAATACCGAGATGAGCCTTATGGATATTCTAAATAAGGATAATTCAAATAATTTAACAGTAAAAATGATTAGAGAAATGCGTGAAATCATTGGTGAGTTAATTGAATTACGGACGACTTCTGAAGGCAATCAGAAGATGATGCAAGTATATTTAAGAGCAGAAGCCTTTTCCAATTCAAACAATGAAGAGGATCATTATCTTTTATATTTATTCTATTTCATTTGGTTTGCTTATGCTAAAGAATTGAATCGTTTGGAGGATTGCCAGATAATTTATGAGCGTAGTCAGGAAATTAATTGTGATCCACCACCTATCCTTTCACTAAAATTTATTAAGAGTAACCATTTAAATTATAACGAAGCAAAATGGAGAGACCTAAAGTTTGACTTTATAGTTAAGCATTTCAGTTCATCTCCTCGCTTTCTTTTATTTTTTTTAATATGGATTTCTAAATTTTCTTCTGAAGGACTTGGTAGTCGAATTAGTGCTTATGTAAATAGATTAGTTCCCTCAAAAAAAAATTATGAATATCAATGGCATTATTTAATTTTCAGACTTAGTGATGACATAGAGTTAGGATCTCTTGATGAGTGTTCAAGGTTAATTTGTGAATTACAGGCAATTCTTGATTCTGGAAAGATGTCAATTAAAAGATCTTTTGGGAGTTTAAAGCTACAATATAAATTGCTTAGAGGGGATTTATCTGCTATCGAGATAAGTGAGTGCCAATTATCTAGCAATTATAAGGTTCTGTTGATGACAAATATGAACTTAATTAATGGAGATCTAATTGGAGCCCTAGGTTCATATAATTTAGATGATTTTTCAATTGCGATTGGGATTGATTCTTTATTTTTATTTAGCACTTCAATTCGGTTAAAATTATCTAATAGTGAGCCTAAATCTGCTGAATCTATTTTGAACTTAAAAATTAAAAAATATGGCGATCATTTTTTTGATAATTTTTACAAAGTACGAATTGCTCTATTAAATAATGATAAAGAGAGGGCCGAACATTTTTTTAGAAAGGTATATTTTGATTGTCAAAAATATAATGCTTTAGGCTTGCTTGATATTGAACTTGAAATGTCTTTAGAGCTTGAACATGGTCAGATTAGACAATTAATGAGCAGCACTTTTCATCAAGATAAATCCACTGTGATAGTCCAAGAAAGTAAAAAAAAGATTGATAAGGAGTTAAAGGGCATTGAGAAAATAATTGGAAAAAGTCAGGCGATAAAACAAATTAAAGAACAAATAAAAAAAATGGCTGATATTAATATGCCCATATTAATTATGGGAGAAACCGGTGTTGGAAAAGATATTGTTGCAACAGTATTACATGAAACGTCTAAGAATGCAAAAGAACCTTTTTTGCCTATTAATTGTGGGGCTCTTTTGGAGACTCTTTTATTGTCTGAATTAAATGGACATGAGGCAGGTGCTTTTACAGGTGCTGTTCAAGATAAAAAAGGAATTTTTGAAGCATCTGGAATGGGCACTGTTTTTTTAGATGAATTTGGTGAAATGCCTGAACTTGTTCAAGTGGCCTTATTACGGACGCTTGAGTCGGGTACTGTTAGGCCTGTTGGTAGTGCCAAAACGATTCCATTTCATTGTCGAGTTGTTGCAGCGACAAATAAAAATCTAGAAGATTTAGTTGCTCAGAAAAAATTTCGGGAAGATTTGTATTATAGGATCAACGCATTCATTATTAAGATACCATCATTAAGAGAACGGCCGGAAGATATCCCTCTTTTATTTGAATTCTTTCTAGAGAAACATGGCAAGTCAGTTAAGAAAAATGTATCTGATAAGCTATTGAGTGCCATTAAAGAGTATCAGTGGCCAGGAAATGTAAGGGAGCTTAAGAATGAAACAGACAAGATGTGCTTGATGCATTTAGATAAAGAAATCTATACCATTGATGATCTTTACGTATTAAAAGAAAAGTTAGAAAAAAAGGAAGTGATCATTAATGAGAAAATTGACAAAATTCAAATTGGTGAAAACGATCTGCGAAACTTGGATGAGAAAATCAAATCTGTAAAAAGTAAATCCAGGAATTCACGTAGCAGAAAAGAATTACTCAAAGAAGCATTTCGAAAATGTGATGACTTAACCCGCCAAGAAGTGATTGGTATTTTAGAAATATCAGCTGCAACAGCTACGAATGATTTGAAGTTATTGATTAAAGAAGGCTTTATTGAAAAGATTCAGCCTACTTCGGCCCCGCGGACACATTATTTTAAAATTATTAAATTATCTCTATAAAAGGCTCAATATTTTTAAAACAGTTGAACCTAAATATATTTTATACGTATATCTTCCTTAGACTTATTTGGTTATATTGCATGTTAAAAACAAGTGGATTTTTATTATTTTGCCTCATAGCTATTGTCATTATTATTTTTTCATTTTCCTATCATATTTTTAAAAAAGAATGGGCAAGCTCAAATATAATTGGTTATTCCTCACATTATACTTTCAAACACAAAAATAATATTATCAATGATTCAAAGCATGAATCGAATCAGGAGAAGGAATTTATTGATAAGCAAATACAAGCCTCACAATTGAATATCCCGAATTCACCAAAAATAATTAACAAGGCTGAATTATTATTATCTAATGTATCAAATGGTCAAAAATTGGTCCAAAATAATATAGTTAAAGAAAAAGAAGTGGATAGAAATTTTTCAACTCGTAATACTGATTATTCATTGAATGATCAGTGGGTAGCGACCTATGGCGATTCAGTTAAAAGAAGTACTTCGAGAGCCATTTTTCAATTAAAGGATTCGAAAGGATATTTTTTAGAATCCGGAATTTTAAAAGAAGTTCGATTGCATCGGAAAATAAAGGACGATTTGTGGATAGAAGATCAAGCTTCTTATAATCATAAAACAGGAAATTTAATTTGTGATGGGTTAAAGTATTTGGGTCTTGAGCCGGGGGAGTATTTGTTGGAAATAGATGGTGGTGGATACGGATTTTTAGAAATCACCTTTGAGATTATTAAAAATGAAGTCTTTAGAGATACTTATTTTATGCCAAATTATCGACGAATTATCAACGTACATTTTTCTGATATGGAGGGAAATCCTATTAACTATATAAAAAACGTTCCATTTTACAAATTAGAAAAATCGAAAGCTCCATTTGGAGTTTTTAAAAGTAAAAAAAGAATATTTTTACATGAACCTCCATCAAATATTAGATTTGGAAATTGTATGGGTGGAAGTAGGCGCAGTTATGGTTGTGGGGGAGTTAAAGTTTTCGCTTATAAAACAGATAAAGGTCGATATTTGATTCGGGTGTTTTCTGGGAAAGAAGCCAAAATTATTTTCCATCATTATTCATCTAAAAATACGTCTGATAGTTATCAATATTCCGGATTGTTTGATGAAAAGAAAGATTCAGATATTTATATTATTACGAATCCATTAAAAGTTGAGAAAAGAGAAGGGCATTATTACTCAATTGTTTTGGATAAAAAAGTTTACATTATAAGCGAATCTTCGCCTGGAAATAATTATTTAAATAAAGAGATTATATTAAAACCAGTTGCAAATATTGAATGGAAGCAAGATGAAATTAGATATGGACAGACAGGATTGAGAATAGAATTGCAATCTACTACACTAGATCTTAAGTTACACCTAAAAACGAAAAAATACTATTCGTTTGATATTCGTGGGAGTCAAAATGTATTTCTTAAGAACATAAGAAATTATGCTTTAAAAGAGAATCATCTTGAGCGTTATCAGTGGACAGATAAGAGATTGTATTATTCTAAGTGGAGAAAAATTGATATAACCAAGAACTCAATAGCTAGTAAAAGTGATTACCTTAATTTAAAAAATATTACATTAAAATTTAATTCTACTCCGACAATGCAAGCTTTTGCTCAAAATAACACAACATTAAAACTTGCAGATAAAAACGAAGTTTTGTTGAACGATGAGGGGGAAATTTCCACCTATGTTGATTACAAAACAGATCTTCTTTCTTTATCTTTAAGGATTCAGGGCTTTTATAAAGTTGGTCGTAATAGGTGGAGTAATTCTTCATCAGAAAAAAAATATTTGTTAAGTAATTATAAAAATGATATTAGTGTTAAGCAAAATATTTCATTTCAGTTTTTAAAAACCAACCAAATATCCAGTAAAATTCTTGAAGTGCCTGCGATAAACAATACCGTCATATTAAGAATGTTGATTAATTACGATGCAGGGTTGCCTTGGGTAGAAGCTTCGCTCATTTGTCATGATGAGATAGACAATGCTTTGGCTGTTAGAAAGGCTTTGATGACCGCGCCCAATAAAAAAGAATTGAATGAGCTAGATGGATTAGATTATTTTGAGCTAACTGATCCTGAGAACAATGAAATTATAGACGAAACTAAAAAAGTTATCAATAGCGCGATTAAAAATAAAGATGTACTCAAGTATTTGATTAAGAATGGCTCATGGTATAACACCCATGTAAAAGGTCTTTCAGATGCTAGAGGGTATCTTGTGATTACTTCACCGATATTGAAGCTAGGTAAAAAGTACACATTGTTTTTATGGTCCAATTCTAAAGATCATAATATGCCTGATAAGGTGATTTCTTTTCAAGCAAATGAATATATCACAGACCTTGGCTCTATTCAATTTTAATCCCCCTCCTTTTAAAGGAGGGTGGATTAAGACATGCTATTCAGTAATAACTGCCCAGGCCCAGGGTTTGAGGTTGATAGAGTCGCCTGTTTTTTTACCCATTAGAATTTTATTTGTATTTTTTGGTAATTTGAATTTCTGGGCTTTGAACGAATAATTGGCAATGAATGTAACTGCTTGCTTTCCTGATTTACCTTCTCGAATATATAGATTCTTTTTATGCTCTTTAGGGACTAATGATATTGCTTTAAGTAGTTTACCAAAAGTGGAAATCATTTTTTCTTGACCCGTTTTTCGATAAGAATACCCAGGCATAAAAGTGAAGTTGCATAGAACTCCTTTTTTGATTTTCTTTTCAAAGTATGCTGCTTTAGTTCCTTTGATGGTTGCTTTATAGTCAACCGCTTTAATGCCAGCAAATTTACCCGATAAAGAATATTCTTTTTCAATGTGATGATTTTCCATTTGTCGGTAACCAAACTTTTCAGTTAAACCAAAACCTGGACACAAGGCCGACATGTAGGTGTTTTCTTCACGTAAGGCGAAATCATTTTCTGTCCATAATCGGCCACCTTTGGCCACAAAATCATATAACCAATTAGCTTTTTCTTGAGTGAACGAAATTAAACAAGGCGCTATAACTAAATCAAAACGATTTAAATCAGGTAGTTTTTTAGTATCAATCAATTCATAACTAACACCATTTTGAAATAACAAACTTACAAACCCACGCATTGATTCTTTGTAGCGATAAGTCTCATCTTTTATTTGGTGACATCCAAGATCTTCACTTGCACTCAAAACATCAGAATCAAAATCGTAGAGAACAGCTACTTTTGCTTTGTTAGGTTCGTAGTCAACAAATATCTGTTCATCCTTTTTTATAAAATCATAAAATGATTTTGTGTATTTGGCATTCTCTTGAATTTCAAAATTGCTTGAAAGTAAACCGCTATTGCCCGATTCACAGGACATTTTTTCGTTATGAAATTGCCAGTAGACAATGCCTTTAGCACCTTCGGCAATACTGGTCATAGTTTGGAATTCAATGTCTTGAGGTTTGATAGCTTCTCTTTGATAATACCAAGAGCGACAATAAATTTCATAGACCCAATAATAGGGCGAGACATCTTTTAATCTTCGATTGACCATAGAATATAAAAACATTTCTTGAGCAGCATTTTTGTTACGCATTAATGCTTCTCGGTCGGCTTTAAAAAATGTTTGCATGGCTGCTGTCCAAGTGACCATGCTAGTTCCATAAAAGTCTACTCGCGTAGCACAATCAAGGTCATCTGAGCAATCCTCTAAAATATTTTGAACTGGTGAGCCCATACCAACATGTGCCATAGTTGGTCGGCTTTTATCAGCTTTATGTATTGTATCGTAAACCCATTGTAGATTATCAGCAATAGCTTTTGCCCGAAATTTCCGAAACCACAATGTTTCAAGATAATCATCATTTGGTTCGACGGGGATTTTAACAGAATCAAAATTTACATAACATTTCCCGCCAAATTTATTTAGATTATCGATAGTTTTAAATTGATCCTTCAAAAATTTAGCATGTAGTTTTTTAGAGTGTTTGCAACAACATTCCCCATAGGGTCTAGAGCGTACTTCATTCCAGGCATGCCAAAGAATTAAATGATCCTGATCTTTGTAGCGATTGACAACTTTCGTAATATATTTTTTACATGCTTTTTGTAGATCTGGATTATCAAAACAAGGGAGCCATCCTCCAACATAAAAAGCACCATGGGATTTTGGGATTATTTTTGTTCCATCTGGATTTATGCGATAGGCATTATATTTATCATAGATCCACTCCGGTGCCGTTTCTAAAAAGAATTTTACGATTACTCGAATACCCGCTTTTTTGGTAATTTCAAATAATTTATCCATATCTTCCCAGATAATTTTCCCTTCAACTCTTTCATGCCAGTACCACTGGACTCTGAGTTGGACGGTGTCTACACCTACTTTTTCAAGTAGAGGCATATCAACTTCCCATCGATCTTCATTGGGAGTTGGATAACGCCAGTAGTGAGTTCCAATATGGATTTCATTTTTAAAAACTTCGAATGCTTGTTTGCTCATTTAGATATTCCCGATTGATTTTTGAACGGGCATTTTATCAGTTTATTTTAAAGAGCGCAATTGAAATTGCCTAAATAATGATACTAATTTTACCGCAATTTGATGGTGATTGATTGATCCTGAAAAATCAAATTAAGCATATTTTCATATGATTTGTGTTAGTAAGTTTCTAGCATTTTCAGACTTAATTTTATCTAATAATAGATTAGAAATTAAGTATTAAATTATTCTACAACTTTATTTTCCTACTAGAAGTCTTGCAGCTAATTTATCTCGAAGGCCAGCTTTAATTATTTTATCATGAGTTTTTTGAACATCATATTCGCACCTGAAAAAATTTACATCCATCGAATCGGTATCGTATATGCAATAGATAGTTCGCGGGTCACCATCTCTTGGTTGGCCGACAGCACCAACATTGATAAGGGTTTGTTGCTCATCTTTTACATTAAAAGAATACTCATTGGATATTTCAATTTTATCGCCATTTCTCATGTAACTAATAGGTACGTGAGTATGACCAAAAAAGACAACTTTTGAATCAGTGGAATTTGCAAACATTAAAGCATCAGCAGTGTTCATGATATACATATGATGATTGGCACCATCGATTAATGAATGGGTTATCTCTACATTACCAATAATGATGGAAGTTTTTGATTCGTGAAGAAACTGTTTATCTTCATAGCTTAAGGCCCCTCGAGTCCAGTAGATACTATCGCGAGCATATGCATTAAATAAATCGGCATAATCATTGTCTCTAAGTGCATCTTCCCAATTTCCGGTAACAGCTTCAATTTTACGATCTCGGATTATGTTGATACAAGCTGTAGGATCTGCCCCATAGCCAATTATATCTCCGACACTTACTATTTTATCGACATCCTTTTGGTCGATTTCTTTTAATACAGTTTCTAATGCTTCTAAGTTGGAGTGTATATCTCCCAATATGGCTAATTTCATTTTATTTCTCCTTATGTGACTTTTCTTTAATTAATTTTTTAAACATATTTAAAAAGTGTTCGGCCCCTTTTTTACTAAAGTGAAGATTTTCTTCAAAACCCATATTGCTTTGCAAAGTTTTCCTTGTGTTAAATAATCTTCGTTTAACAGTACCTAGAGGTATTTCTAAAAAGTTTGATATTTGTTCATATGATAAATTTCGTATATAGAACATTTCTAATAAATCACATTGATCAATAGAAAGTGCCTCAAGAGTTTTATCCATTTGTTTGATCCATAAATATTCGTCATCTTCAAACTCTTCTTCTTCGTAAAATGGGTCAATTATTCCCCATGTTTTTTCTCCAATATTTTGTTCTTTGTCCTTTTTTAATTTTCTAATAAATAAGCGGCATTCATTTAGAGAGATTTGTTTTAACCATCCTGCAAACTTGTGTTTTTCCCGTAGATCATTTATTTTCAAATAAGCTTTAAAAAAAATAGTTTGGCAAATATCTTCCGTTTGATGATGGTCGTTTAGTATTCTCGTAACAAAACTATGAACAATTTGTTGATAACGAAAAACAAGTTTTTCAAAAGCCTTAAAATCCCCCTCACATGCTTTATTCACATCAAATAAATCCTCTTCATTAATTGATTCAGCTGGTTTATTCATTACAAATCTTTCTTAGTCCCTTTTATATTAGATGCTATTTTTGACTTAGGGTTCCGGAAATTCTGTTTGATTTTTTTAATTAGTAGTAAAATATTCGGCTAGTAAATAATATTGCTCATTGTATTGTATGAAGAAATTTTTTAATAGCAGGAATATCCTTATGGACAATAAGTTGTGAGAAGAGATGTCTTAGCTCCTCTTTAACGGTCGTGTAGTTCGATATTTCTTTTTTCAAGTTTTGTTGTTGGAGGATAAGAAAGATGTTCATCAATATTAGGACTTTTGAGATTAATTGATTCTGATCGATGTCATTTTCAAAAATTGATTTAATGTTTTCGATAAGGCAATCATAAGATTGTTTGACTAAATTTTCATATATTGAAATTAATGGCTGATTATTAATATCTGATTGAATGATTTCGGTTTCAAGAGAAGTTAGGTTCTTGTGTATCATCTTTTTTGCTTTTGCTGTTTTATTAAGTAATAGGAGTGCAGTTGTTTGATCCATATTCCCACTTAATTGAGGTCGGGTTATAGAAGAAGTCTCTACAAAGTTTTTTAACAAATTTGTGCTTTCTTTTGAATTACCTTTTAACTGTAAGCTACTAATTTGTATCTGTAGAAAAGATAATTGATATCCAGCGTAGATTTGTTTATTTTCTTTTGTTGTTTCGTTTAATCCCTTTAATTTCTCAGTAATTATTTTTTGAATTAATTGTTCATCTTCTTTATAATCCATAAAAAGAGCGATTTCATATTTTGTTATTAAATATGATATTTGACTATTTAAAGGAATGTGGTCTTTAAAATCTAATGCTTCTTGAATGACTTGATATGATTTTTTTAAATCACCGATAGCCAGCAATGATTTAGCATAATTACTTAAATGTACTGAATAGTTTAGAGGTGATTCATCTCTTTTAATTAGTTGATATAGAATCGTTTCATAAGCAGGTAAACTTTTAATATGTTGTAAGCTGATGGAATAATACCTAGCCATGCATGTGTAGAAATTAATGCGATTTTTTAAATCAAGATCTGTTTCTGGTATAGAAATATTTTTTAAGAAGAGGTTTATAATTTCTTTACAACTTTTGATTTTCCCCAAATGTTCATTGATGCCATATGCAGTTGTGTATAACCAAGTAGACTCATTGAAAGGCATGACTTTTTCGCAGGCCGTAATAGAAGCTTTTATATATTCAAGTGCAACTTCATATTCTCCTAAATGGTTATGAATCATCGCCTTAATATGGAGGCATTTATACAAGACTATATTATCTTCAGAGTCGTGTGCTAGCTTTTCAGATTTATCAAGAATCTCTAGAGCAGGTTTTTTACCTGTTAAAAAATATTGTGCAAGTCCTTGAAGATTCCGACCGATTATTGATGTTCTTTGGACAGAAGAATTTTTCATCTTGCCACCCATTTCAAAAGTCTTTTTGTATTCTCCTAATAAGAAAAACATATCGCCTAGTTTTTCATATATTTCATCTTTTTCTTTTCGAAAAGCCCAGGTAGGGAGAGTCTTCATTAGATTTTCATAAGACTCAGTTGCTTCGCGATGCCAGCCTTTTGACGAATGGCTTAAAGCCATTTTTGAAATTTGATTAAGATTATACTGAATGATAAAAAATTTAAATTCAAGAAATTTCTTTTCCTGACCTGTTAATGCAAGTGTGGCATTACTTCTAGGTTCTTTTAATGATAGATTGATTTTTAAAATATTTTCTTCCGTCATTTTTTGAAATTCCATAATTTTATTTATAGTAGGATCTTCAAAATGAAATCGATACCTCTTTAAATTTCTTTTATTATTGAGATTAAGAGAAGCTTTTTCTTTTAGGTCAAGTGGCATTTCTAGCAAGATACTAGACGCTTCATTTGCTTTTGGGTCTATTCGGAGTTCTGTATTTTTCTCAAAGAAGAAAGATTTTAAATAAAAATTTTCGTTTTGAGGTTCTACCATTATACAGAATAGTGAATGTGGATTTATGTGTTTGGCATACAACCAGCATGAGCGAAATAAGATGTTTAAGATTTTAAGTGATTTTACACCTAAATCTCTTTGAGTTGATAGCTTTGATATTTCACAAATATTTTCTCCCTTATTTCTAAGTTGATCCAAGCGGTCTTTGAATATACCCTCTGCAGGAAGGCCAATAGAGGAATCAAAAACAAGAGTGACTGTGGCTAATACATTATCGCCCTCTTTAGCAATAAAAGTTCTAGTGCTTGAAAGAGAATCAAATAGAAAGATTCTCATTTTATGAATATTTAATTTACAGAATTCTTTTTCAATATAATTTTCATAGACGAGCTCATAGGCTTTCTTTATTTCCTCCGTGCTTGAAGCAATCTTGTAGTCTGTACCGTCAATTAACATGAGCTTTTATCTGATAGAAATTTATTAAAAATGGGTATGTCTTTACCATTAATTACTTTTGAAAAGATATTCATTAATTCATGATTAATTTCCAGATAACTTTTATCGGATTTTTTACTATTTTGAATGTCAATGATGTGAATAATATTTTTTAATATAAAAGCTTTCACTAATATTTCGTTTTCATCAATTTGATTTAGAACAAAATCTTCAATATCATTTATTAAGTTTTTTAAAGATCGATCTGACAAATCTGTATAAATTTTAATTAGAAATTGATTGTCAATATCTGAGTTAATAAGTTCAATTTCTTCAAGGCTAGATTTCATTTCGAGAAGACTTTTTGCCTTTTTGTTTTTATTGTTTAGAAGGTGTGCTGTAGCCTTATCAATAACGTTTGATAATTGAGGTTTATTTTTTATTTCATTTATATTTGATTGTTTAACCATTTTTAATAATTGAGAGAACTCGCCATTTAAGAGTTTTTCAAGCATTAATGTTTGTTGAAAGAAAGGTTGGCTTTTATTATTAATTTTTAGGTTATTTCTGATTTCTCTTTTAAGTTCAGTGATGCTGGGTTGATGATCAAGAAAAAGTAATATTTGAAGTTTACAAATTTTAGGCCCTGTATTATCTTCTATTAGTTCAATGCTTTTCATATCAAGTCTTTTGTGAATTATTTGGAGGGCATATTTTGGGTTGCCTAGAAATAGATAACTTTGCGATGCCATTGATAAAGATACGGAGTAATTTAATGCTTCTTCATCAATTTTTAAGATGTTGTTTAATATGTTTTCAAAATAATAGATTGCTTTTTTATTCTGAAGTGCAAGTTGGTAATAATTTGCCATACATGCATTGTAAGTAAATATCTGTTTAATTTTATTTTGTTTATTGGATGATCTCACTTCTTCTTGTAAAATTTGTATCGTGGATTTGCAACCGTTTATTTTTCCAAGATGAAGATTAATTCTAAATTCAATGAGGTATAAATCTAATAATTCACTTATGTTACTTGTGTCTTTTATTAACTCAATTGATTCGTTGATGTGCTTTAAAGCTTTTTCATGATCTCCGGTATTGTTTAAAATCATGGCTGAAAAATGTAAATTTCTTGATATGACTATTTTATCATTATGTTCTCTGGCTAAAATATTTGCTTCGTCAAGAATCTTGATAGCAGGTTGCTTACCCTTTAAAAAAAATTGTGCCAACCCTTGACGATTTCGACCTTGAATGGAAATGCTATTGTTGGTTGATGTTCTAAGTTTTTCGCTTATTTGATATACTTTTTTATAATCGCTCATGTGAAAAAAAAGTACCGTAAGTTTCTCATAGATGTCATCTTTTTCTTTTCGAAAAGCCCAAGTCGGTAATGTCTTCATTAAATTTTCATAGGATTCAGTTGCTTCGTGTAGTGAGCCTCTGGAAGATTGATTAGTAGCAAAAATATTGATCTGTTCGAGGTTATATCGAATGATGAAAAACTTGAACCGTAAGAAGTCTTTTTCGGCGCTAGATAGAGCAAGTGTGCTTCTGTTTCTAGGTGTATTTAGTGATATATTTATTTTTGTGTGATTTTCTTCAGTAATTTTCTGTTGTTTGAGTATTTTTAGAATCATAGGATCTTCAAAGTGCATTTTGTATCTTTTTAAATTCCTTTTATTGTTTAAATTTATCGATGCACGCTTCGTTATATTTAATTCCATTTCAAGTAACATGCTAGGGGCTTCATTGGCTTTGGGATCTAATCTTAGGGGTGTGTTATTTTCAAAGAAGAAGGTTTTTAAATAGAACTTTTCATTTTGTGGTTCTACCATTATACAAAAGTGTGAGTGGGGATTAATATCTCTAGCATATAGCCAGCACGATCTAAATAGATTAGCTAATATGTTGATGGCTTTAATTCCTAAATCTCTTCGTGTTGATAATTTTGATATTTCGCAAAGTTTATTTTTTTCTTTTCGAAGCTGATCTAGCCTATCTTTGAAAATTCCTTCTGAAGGTAAACCTATTGGAGAATCAAATACAAGTGTCGCTGTTGCTAGAACTTCATCATTATCTTTGGCAATAAAAGTTCTTGTGGTTGGTAAAGAATCAAATAAAAAAATTCTCATTTTATGAATATTTAATTTACAGAATTCTTTTTCAATATAATTCTCATATACGAGCTCATAGGCTTTCTTGATATCATCTGCTTTTGAAGCGATTTTATAGTCTATACCGTCAATTAACATGGATTACTGTTGAAGATCTATGACAGATTCTTTTATAGTGGTTGCGAGGTCTAGCATAATAATCTTAGGCACAGCGGCAATGGTTTCGCCGGCTAAATGTTTAATGACAATTGTTGTTGCTAGTGTTCCGGCAGTATATGATCCTGGTGATATTTGTGAGGCCGGACATGGCTTGCCATCTTCCATGAAGCCGAGGGCTTTGGACATTTCAGTGACAATTTGTGGATTTAAATATTTTGCTAAATGTTTTATAATCGACATATATTTTTCTGCATAAGAGATGCCTTCTACTGATCCACTTTCGGGTAATCCAAATAGCTGTCTAAAAGTACATGAGTTTATATGGGGATAATAAAGTGCAATGGCACCATAACCCGCATTAATGGCGCTAACAACTGGCTTGGATTGTTGGCTCGCATTATCATATAAGCTAGTAACCCCTGGCAAGTCAATGAAATCAATTGTGTCGATAATAAAATCAACGTTGCTGATCAATTCCGCGGCATTGTCTGGCCCGATAAATTCGTTAAACTCGGTTATGTTTGCATTTGGATAAATAGATTTTAATCTTTTTGATAAGGCCGTGGTTTTGGGTGTATTGATATCATCATTGATAAAACATTGACGGTTAAGGTTATGCTCGGCAACTTCATCGGCGTCTGCTAATACTAAATTCACAAAACCGCTTCTTAACATGACTTCGGCAATCGTGCTTCCCATGCCGCAACCTGCGATTAAGACTTTTGTCTCTTTGATTTTTGCTTGTAGTGCTTTATCAATGTAGCCATTATTTCTTAGTGTAAAAGTTTCGTAATCGAACATCTGTTTGCTCCCCTATACTAGTTTGGAATTGCGATACTAAGGATTAAATAGAATAAATCAAAGAGAAGAAGAATATTCAGTTTGTCTTATAAATATTTTGATGATCAATAGATCACCTAGGTAGAATTATAATTCAGGGTCGATGATGCAAGGGTCGTCTTCACCATTTGTAATTCGATCCATAATGATGTTTAATGTTTCATCGCAGGTCTCGTTGCCTTCATCACCAGAATGGCCTTTAACCCAATTCATAGAAACCTTGAATTCTTGTACGAGTTCGTCTAATTCTTTGATAAGCTCTACATTTTTAACTGGTTTTTTAGCGGCATTTCTCCAGTTGTTTTTTTTCCAATTAATGATCCAGGTTGTTACGCAGTTAATGACATACATGCTGTCGGTATACACTCCGATAGGTTGGCCTTCGATTTTTAAATGTTTTTGGTAGTACTGTATACCTTTGATGGCTCCGGTTAATTCCATGATATTATTTGTTGTTTGTTGTGTCCCTTGGGCAATGATGTGTTTTTCATTGTTTGGTAAATAAATGCAGGCAGCCCATCCTCCAATTCCTGGGTTTCCTCGACAACCGCCATCTGTATAAATTTTAATCATTGATTAATTATCTTCTTGAATTGAAAACTGTTCATCAGTTTCATGCATTAAAATGGGGTTCTCATCAACTTTTATTCCATGTATCTGAATTTTTGCAATTACATTCTCTTGGTACAGCTCAGGAAGATGTAGTTCTGAAACAGGTAATATTATGGGTGGCTCATCAATGGAGAAAAACTTGGAATTTTTTATTGAAAATGATTGAGATATAGCGACCTGCTTAGTGTCTTTGGTACAGAAGAGTCCAGACGTATCAATTAATGGATTGTTTGCATTATCATAGAAGTAGACCACGTATCGAATGAATTTGCAATCGCATCTGAAGATATCTAGTTTTACTGATATATATAATTTATCATGCTTCAAAGATATGAATTGAGAAAAGTCATCTGGAAGTGTCACAACATTTTGCAGCTGACCATCTCCTTTGTTACGATCTTCTTCAGTTAGCTTTAAGGGTATGTTTGATTGATTACTTAAATAATTATCAATCTGTGTAGCCCAGCTTGTGATGTAGGTATCTTGACTTTCGTACAAGCGATATTTTCTAATATTTGATGTGATAACTTCTCTTAATTCCTGTAGTCGACCAAGGATTTTATCCAAATTAGGTTTTGCTTCGATATAAGCAACAATATCAGAGCTTTGAAGTAGTTCTAGGTCTACGGTTTCGTCGGTCAAACCAAAATTAATAGGATGGTTTTTGTTAATATCATCAACAATGATGCATGCAAGAAAGCGGTAATACTTACAAAGGCTAACTAGATAGTTCGTGATCAGTAAATTGTCACTAGAATCTTCTTCAAGGCTTGATTCAATTGTTTTGACCATCTCTTCAACATTGACGGCACTGAATGTCTTTTTTTCAAGTTCCACGAAATATCTTAATACGGTGCGTTTTTTAACATTATCACCTTGATGAAATCTTTGGTTCATTTTGGTAATAATGTCAGCACCTGATTCATGTTGATTATATCCCTCTAGATTTTCAACGACCTTTTCTTCCAAGCGATCAGGTCTCTTTGTCTTCCAGATTTCAATTAAGTAATCGGTGAAGGCTTTTCTAACTTTTTGAATATCATGAGTTGTTAGTCCTGAATTGTCCATATGGCCACTATTGACTCGTCCTGTAATTACATTTGTAATGAGTTTGGAAACAGCTTCTTCGCTTTCATAAATGGAGCTTGAAAAGGCTGCTTCGCAAGAATCTGCTAAGCATATAATACCTTGTTCTTTATCTGAAGGAATTTGACCAATATCATATTCAAAGTCATTGGGAGTACAGATCTCACCATTTTTTATGGCTTCTTGATATAACATTCGGATTTGCGATTTGGCTTGATGTTCAACGATTGATTTTTGAATTTGCTCTTTAGCTTCTTCATAAATAAACATTTTTTCATCTTCTGATAATTCAAAAGCATCAAGAGATAAGCTAACATCTGTGGGGATTTTTTCGGTTAACTGATTAAATATTTGAACCCCACGTTCGACATGAGAGCATATCATGTATCCTCTGTGGGAATAACTATAACTAATATTTTCAGACTCTAGTTTTTGACTTTTATTGTGGGGCCAATTTTCTTTAAAATATTTATAAATGGATGTTTTTCCTAGGTCATGAAATAAGGCACTAGCCTTGGCATATTCTGGATTACCATTTATGGCTTTTGTTGCTTCGTAAGATAAATTACTAACTTGATTGACGTGTAAATAGGTACCTTTTGTTTCATCTTGCTGGTAACATTGAAAAATTGGGTGATCAATGGATTGGAAGCATTCATATACCTTGTTTTTGATTTGTTCAATGTATTGAAGATGGTCGTTCCTTTTTTCTTCATCCTTGTTTAATTGGATGCTGTGATTGATCTTACTTTCGAGTTTAGCTATTTTAGCTTTATTGCTTTTTATGACATTTAAGTTTTCAGAATTGTATTCTTGTTGGGACTTATTTTCCTGTTGGAGTGAAATCAATTCAGTACTTAGCTCTTTATTTTTATCCTGGAGGTTGATAGATTCTTTGGTATCTCTTCTGAGTTGGTTTTGCAAAATTTCTAAATCTTTATTAGTTTTAGATATATCAGATTCTTTATTTTTAATGATTACTTTTGATGTTTCGAGATCACTTATAAGTTTTTCTTTTTGATTTTGATGAAGATTATTTAATCCTTTGATTTCTTTATTTATTTGGAATACTTCAGTTTTTAGACTTTCTTGTAGTTTGTCATCTTTTTGTTTCGATTGCTGAAATTCTTGAATTCTTTGGGCTTTGGTTTCAATTTCTGCCATTAATTCATTTTTGTCATTTAATAAAAGTCTTTTTTCATCTTCCTCTGTTGCGAGAGCAATCTCAAAGGATTCTTTTTGTTTAATTAATTTCTTACGTGAAATAAATAAGTAGATTGCATTGATGAAAAAGACTATGACAAGACCAGCAAGAACCTGTACGCCGATTGAGTTTATATCTAGATCTAGTTGATCTAATATTTTCTTTAATTGATCCATATTTATTTAAATTGCATTCATTCGAAAGTGTGTTAAAAAAAAATAGTTAGTTAACATGAACTTTTATTTGAAATACTCATTCAAGTCAGACTATTTCTGGAGACCTCACTTGATCAGAAATCATAAACGATCGGCATTAAAACTCAATTGATTAGTGAATTGGTCATTTAACATATATGGAATTAAAAGTGACTGCTTTTGTTCATACTATGTCAATAACTTGAAAAAGAAGAATAAACTCGAAAGATTAAGTGGTAGGCAAAAATTACATGAATCAATTGGCAAGTAAGGTCGGCTTACCTGAAAAAGTGATGGTTGCGTAATATTTGAATTATTTCTTGAAAAGAATTGTCGGCGCATAGCTGGTAAAAACGACAGTTTTCTTTTGCAGCAGAAAGTCTAATGTCATCTGTAAATTTTTTAACTTTAGCCTTGTATTCAACTTGTACGGATTTGTTAATTCTAATTTTTTCTTGTTCAACTGTTTCGCTATCCTGAAGGGTGAAGAACCCTCTGTTTGGAAAGTCTAATTCTTCATTGGATAAGATTTGAAATAAAAAGAAATTATAACGTCCATTTTGCATCTTACTTATCAGAGGGAATAGTGAATCATATTGATAAAAGTCTGAGAATATGAAAATATTTCCTTTTTTTGTAGTTGAAGAAATTTGCTGTAGTCCTTTTTCTAGTTTGCAAGTTCCGCCAAAAGATATTTCAGAAATAGCTAATAACAATTTCATAATGGCGGATTTACCTTTGAAAAATGTCCCCGTATGTAAAGATACATTTGCCCAAGATACTTTGACGGCATCATCATTTGCTAAACTTAAATATGCAATTGCTGATGCCAATTGGCATGCCATCAAAGCTTTACTGCCATTTTGAAATTCCATTGATGATGTGCTATCTATTAAAATATGATTCTCGCTAGATTCTTGTTGGCTGAAAACCTTTACAGCAAATTGATTTAAACGACTATAAATATTCCAGTCAATTAATCTTGGCTCATCCCCTTTTTGATAGGAGCGATGTTCTAGAAAGTCCGCATGACCTCCAGAATGGAAAGATTGAAGGCGCCCAATATCATTAACAGAGCTTTTTCTTTTTTGAAGTATTTTTAATTGTGTTAATTGGTCTAAGAAATTAGAGCTTAGAATTTTTTCTTTTAATTTGTAGCTGGCCATTAATTCTTATTATCAAATTTATTGATTGCGGACTTTAAGTATTGTGAGCGAATGATATCCAGCTTGTTTTCGGCTACATCATTTTTTAATTGAAGGTGTCCTGGTAGGCAATAGATGAGCAGTTCATTCCACAAGTTACTAGGAATATGTTGTATGATTTTTTGATCAAAGCCAAATTTTAAGATAGAGAGTAGGGCTAAGGCCTCTAGTAGAGGCATAGAATATGAATTGGTTAATATTCCTAATGAACGATATGTTTTATCAGTAATGTCAGATTTGTTTGACTCGAGGACTTTTTCTCTGAGAGATTTTTCTTCTAAAGAAAGTTTTTTGACACAATTTTCTACTTGATCAATGAGTTCAATTTCTGTCATTCCTATTGATTGTCGATTGGAGATCAAGTATAGATTTCCTAAAGGTAATTCAGAATAAGTGAAAAAATGTTTAATTAAAATATTATCATCAAGCAATTCATTTATTTTATTATTGATTTTCCCCGTAAAAACAAAGGCGGGTAAATGCATTAGAACTTCGCAAAACAGACCCGTACCGACATTGCTTGTATGTGAAGTTAAAAACCCAAATTCTTTATCATAACTAAAAGGGAAGAATTGTGATAGCTCGTCGTCAAGATGATTTAAGGTTTCCCAGAGTTGTGTGAGACCTAAACCGCTCTTAACCGTTTTCATTCTTATATGATCGTGGTGATTTATTAGAATAGACGAAGTTTCGTTTTGGTTTATTAATAAATCTAAATTGGTGCAATTTTTTATTTTTGAAGGGATTAATTGTCTTTCTTCTAAAACACTTTTCTCATCATCTGTTAGATCTTCTAGGCTTATTGCCTTGTATTGATATGTTGATAATTCATGCAGGATCTTTTCTTTAATGAATTTGGTTAATCTCGCTTTTTCCTCTTTTGATAATTTTGTAGTGAATAAAAACCCCTCAATATTTCTAGATAGACCAAGAAAAGAGCTTAGTATGATATTTCCATCTCCATCCATTGGCATTAGCCAAGGTGGTAGTTGCTTATATAGTTTATTAATTTTCATTTGAATCTTTTAATGACTGAATTTCTTTAGTCATTTCACCTGCTAACTCATACCGCTCTTCTTCAATAGCTTTTTGAAGATTATATTCTAGGGTGTTAATTCTTGAAATTACTTTTTCTTTTGGATTCTTATAATATTTTTTACCAATATGTTGCGCAGTTCCATTTAACGTCATTAAGATTTGGTTAATGACAGAACGAAATAAATCGTAGTCTTCTTCACAACCTAGATATCCTTTAGAAAAGAAATCATTTGGTGATGAGCCGCAATTTGAGCATTTTGTTTCTTCATTTAGTAAAAGTTTTTTAATAGAATCGTCATTTTTAAAAATGCTAAGATACTTTAAATTGTTTTGATGATTTGATTTATTCGATGTGAATTTTTCTTTTAATACTTCTAGGTCTTCACAAAACAATTCGACATGATTAATATCTTCTTGGCATTCTTTGCAAATGCGCAATGGCTTTTGGGATGAGTCAATATCGATTATGTGAATTGTGGCAGTTCTGATTTTACATACTGGGCATATCATTTAATTATTCACCTGAAAAATAAATAGATGTCTCAGTTGCTATTAATCCTGCAAGGTCCTTCAATGCTTTGATTCTTGCGGTAGATTCGGACTCATTGTTCGTAATACTATAGTAGCCAGAGTTTAGCCGATAATCAATATTATTTATCTTTTTTATTATTTTTTTATCTTTCTTATTATCACTCAGGATTTGATAAGTAATCGTAATTTCTACTTGTTGATGGGTAGGTATGCCATTAGAATCTCTTCGTATAGTTTTTTTTCGATATTTCTCAATGATACCCTTTATTTTGTACTTACTCTTTTTCTGATTACTTGATGTCAAATAGATGTATTCTTTTCTCAAGGCAATAGGTAAATATAGAGCGAATTCGTTTTCCAACCCATATATATTGGTCTTATTTTCAAAAATTGCGCAATAAAGGGGATCTTTTATCGTATGATTTTTAAGAGTGTAACAAGAGGTTAAACTCAATAGACAGATAGATAAAAGAAGCTTTTTCATAAATATGATTCTTGATTTATATTATTCAGAAGCAGGCATTTGAATTTTTTTATTTTTCTTTACAAGTGCTTTTCCTTTTACCGTCGCATTTGATTTTGGATAGTGTTTAAATAAATCGCTTAAATAAATCCCAGCTGCTTTCCATTGTTTTCTGCGCATAAATAACTTTATTCTTAATAGTTCTGAATCAGCTTTTATATTTTTAATAATGTTTAATTTTTCTTGAACTAGTTTAGCGTGTTTGCTGCTAGGGTGACTTAAAAGATGATCGTTGAAATGTACACTAGCATTTTTTAGGTTTTGTTCGTTATAGCCAGGGCCTCTAGATAATTTTAAATGACACATGCCAATATAAAATGAAGCCTCTTGGGCTTCATCTGAAAGACTGTAGTCATAGGTTAATTTTCTAAATTCAATTATTGCTTCTATGTATTTCTTTTTTTTTAATTTTAATTTAGCAAGTTCATTTTGCATGAAAGCGGCACCATTAAATCCAGGTGCTCTCTCAAGAATATATTTATATATTTTCTCGAACTTATTATTGTCTTTATATTTTTTAACCTTTGTAATTTGGGGTGAAGTTAAACCCTGATAAGATCTTCCGATTAAATATAAATTTTTTAGAATTCTATTGAACTCCATGTTAACTAAAGGTGAGCTGGTTTTATCTCTTCTGTCTTGTAGGTTTTTTAGAAGTATTTGATAAATTAGCTTTCCAGATTTATCATTATCGATTCTTCTACCTAAATATCTCTTTTTAGTTCTATCTTTCTTAAGAGTTCCAAATATTTTGGCGGTAGCGTTAAATTGTTTCTTAATTAATTTAAAAAAGTAACTTTCAGCTTTTTTTGTTTTTCCAAGAAGCATTTCTAATTCACCTATGCGGATATATGATTCCTCAGCTTCGGTATTTTCTTTAAAATATTTTAATAATTGTTTATGTGCTGAAATTGCTTTTAAATAATCATTTTGTTTTTCTAGTTGCAGACAATATTCCATTTGTTTTTTGGAAGTAGCTTTTACTTTTGGAGTAGATAAGTTCCATTTGCCAAAAATAACATCGCCTTTACATGGGCCAAATGAGATAAATAAAAATAATGCGATGTATAAAAGTTTCATTGGTGGGTCTTTTTTAATATTTTATTTTGTAGTTGTGTCATTTGTTTTCTATCTTTTATTTTTTGGTCATCATATCCGTTTAAGTGCAAGAAGCCGTGTATAGCATACAATGTTAATTCATTTTGAGTAGAAATATTTCTTTTTTGCGATTCTCTTTCGGCTGTTTCCCAAGAGATAATGAGATCACCTAAGATGAACTGTTTTGTTCCAGGGTCAAATTCTTCCATAGGAAATGTAATGACATCAGTAGCAGTAGGATCATCAAAATATTTTTGATGGTATTCACTAATCAGTCGATCATTTGAGAATAAAATATTAATTACTGCATCTTCCTCGTATTTAATTTCTAGAGCGGCAATATTCAGTGATTTCTTCAAATCGGATTTCTTTAGTCCAAATCTTTTATGTAAGTTTTTTGTTGTGATTGAAATCAAAATTCTTCAGATTTTATTTTAAATGATGTTTTGATAAAAAGAGCGCAAATAAATAACTTAAATGCTCGTAAAACCAAGAATTTTTCTTTGAAATAGAAGATAATTAGTGTTAAAAATATATTCAAAATAATCGAAAATGGTAATATTTATCGATTAAATTGACGTTTATTGTAAAAATGAAAATATTTTAATACTTTATGTGTTTGAAAACCCAATTCAGGATTGATTTTGGCATTATTACGCTAAATATTCACTTTTATTTACATCTATTGATGTGCAGAATTACAGATACGAAAGGCTTAATATTAAATGTATGCATTAGAAAATAACATTTTGGATTCTTTAAAATGTGAAAAAATTGAAGTGGTAGCAGGGATTGTGGATCCTGCGTTTTCACCAACATGTATGTATGATGACCAGAATGATTATGAAGATATGGAAGGATACAATGATATTAATTTTGAAGAAGATGAAGTTGAAGACGATGATAAGACTTATGATGGTCGAGGTGGCATTTTTGACGATGAAGAAAAATTAAATGATGATGATCCTGACAAAGAATTATTCGCTGATTATGCTGAAGATGATGAAGTCACTGATGATAGTGATAAAGATAAAGATGAAGTTTAATTTAAAAATGAAAAAAATATGATTTATCCTGTGAGAAAATTAATAATTAAATTAGAGATAATATTTTTCACCCTATTTTTTATTTTATTAAGTTCTTGTAGCCAGAAGCCTTCTGAATCCAGAACGGCTGATGGATTAAGAGATATTACTCGATATACAAAAGCTGAAATAGCTTTGAGTGCAGAGTTTTTAAAACAAATTAGAATTTATATTTTACAAGAAATAAAGACAGCAAAAGATGTACCTGGAGATATTGCTTTTTATTTAAAAGGTGAAATTACAGAATTAGATCCATTGAAGAAATGGATTATTTCTGCTATTAGATTAGAGATTGCCAATGCGCTTAAAGTACCAAAAGATATTTCTAAATACCTTCTAGAAGAAATTGAAGAACGCAAAGCATTGATTAGTTTTATTAAAAGAGAAATTAAAGTAGAGCTTGAAAATTTAAAAGAAATCCCTCGTGACATCACAAAATACATCAAAGAAGAGTTAAGCGAGATACCTGTCCTTAATGCATGGATACGTCTGCAGTTAATAAAGGAATTTACTTTAGCCAAAGAATTAACGGGGGATATTACTTCATATATTAAAATGGAATTTCAAGACATTCCCGAACTTGTTAAGTGGGTAAGAAAAAATTTAATGATGGAATTGCAAGGGTTTAAAGCCGTTGGAAAAGATACATTGAAATATGTAGTTGAGGAAATAAATAGTTTTGAATTGGTTAAAAATGAAATCAAGTATCAAATCAAATTGGAATTAAAACAAATCCCTGAATTGAAAAATAATATCATCGTTTATGTCAAAGATGAAGCGAAGCTTTTCCCTGCAATTTATAAAGAAGGCATGCGACATTTGAGACAAGAAGTCGTACTTGTAAAAAAATTACCTAATGATGTAAAATTTTATTTGAGTGCAGAATTGAAATTAGGTAAAAAAGTTTTTGAAGAAACTAAATCACATTTAAAGCTAGAATGGAAAATGGCATCAGAATTAGTACCAGATGCCAGAAATTATGTAGTTGAAGAGTTTAGGGAAATTGAAATATTAAAAAATCGCACTAAACTTATTCTTAAAAGAGAGCGTAAATCGTTAAAAGAAATATTTTCTTCTGTAGCGGCTTATTTCAAAGCTGAGTTTAAATTGGGCAAAGAACTTAAAAAAGATTTTTGCCGTCAAATTGATGCAAGCTATTAGATTATAGAACATCTTTATCTCTCAACATAACTTGATCCCGCAAAGAAAATAATAGGTAATTAGTACCTAATCCCATTTTCATTATTATTTCATAATAATATTCTCCTTTTATTGATTTTATTTATATTTTAGTGACTATTTGGTCTGTTATGGTCTAATACTTAAAAATTTTCTGACATAAAATCTTTGGATATATAAAGGGAATATTTTTGACCAAGAGGTCTTCCGACTCATCCAGTACTTCTGATCTGTCAGATCGCATTTATCTCCCTAGTGAGTTTAATGCGCTTTCTAGATGCATTGAAAAAGTAAATAATTGTTTCGATGCTCATTTGCTGGAACTAAATACAAAAATTATTAATGATGAATTAAAAAAAGAGCAAATAGGCCAACTAAAGAATTTTCTTAAAAATTATCGAGTTCTATAATTATTTATTAAATCGATGAATCTTATGTAGTTTTTTTCGGTAGTTCAAAGGACTTAACTCTGTTTGTTTTTTGAAATAATGACAAAAATGTGAATGATCATAAAACCCTGATTCTAATGCTATTTCTGAAATGCTTCGGTTTGTGTCAATTATTTTTTGAATGGCGATATCCAATCTGACTTTTTGAATGTATTTTAATGGGGATGTTTTAAAAACCTTTTTGAAATTTCTTTCAAACTGACTAACTGAAAGGTGTACTTCTTTCGCAATATTTTTTATTTCAATAGGATTGGCATAATTGTCATGGATGTGTTCGATGGCTTTTGACATTTTTTCGAAGGGTCTAATTTGTTCGGCAGTTATTTGCATATCTCTTGTGGTACCCATGGTACCCATGATTTTGCCTCTTTTATCATATAAAGGTGCTTTAGTTGTAATGAACCATTTCAATGATTCTTTGAGGTCAGAAACTAATTCAATTTTATTTTGCATTGTTTTATTTGTGCTTATTACTTTTTGATCATCTAAGATGTAACCTTGCACAAGATGCTGTGGAAAAAAATCATAGTCTGATTTGCCAATGACATCTAGTTCGTCTTTTTTGCCACACATTTGAATAAAAGCAGGATTGCCTAAGAAGATCTGACTTTCTAAATTTTTACAAAAAAAATAAATGTCTTTAAGTGGGTGAAATATATTTTCAAAATTCTTATATTGCACTCCTAGCCTATCAATATGCTTCTTTTTGAATAATTGAGGATTCATATTATCATCTATATTTTATTTTTCTATTTTATCATATGCTGAAAATATACAAGTTTATGATGAGAATATACAGGAAATAATTTTAAAATAATTTATAGTATGACCATAACTTAATTACTTCAAGGAGATTAATCATGACAGATCAGTCAATCGTTACAGGTGAAAGAGAATATTTTAACGGAATTCCAAAAATAGTATTTGAAGGAAAAGAATCAGCTAACCCTCTTGCTTATAAATTCTATGATGAGAATAAGATCGTTGCTGGAAAAACAATGAAAGAGCATTTGAGATTTTCAGTTTGTTATTGGCACACCTTTTGTGGTACTGGTGCAGATCCTTTTGGTCCAGGTACATTGAAGTTTCCTTGGGATGAAAATTCTGATCCATTGCAAGCGGCAAAAGATAAGCTGGATGCAGCCTTTGAGCTATTTACAAAATTAGGTGTTCCTTATTGGTGTTTTCATGATCGAGATATATCGCCAGAAGGTTCATCAATTCAAGAGAGCGAAGAAAATTTAAATTATATAGTTGACCTTGCCAAAGCGAAACAAGAGCTTTCCGGGGTTAAACTTTTATGGGGGACAGCAAATTTATTTTCAAATCCAAGATATATGAATGGGGCTATGACTAATCCAGATTTTAAGGTGATCGCTTTCGCCGGTGCTCAAGTAAAGGCAGCACTTGATGCGACTATTGCATTAGGTGGTGAAAATTATGTTTTCTGGGGTGGACGAGAAGGTTATTCTTATTTATTCAATACAGACATGAAGAAAGAACTGCATCATATGGGCACTTTTTTACAAAAGGCTCGTGACTATGCTAGGTCAAAAGGCTTCCAGGGAACATTTTTAATTGAGCCTAAGCCAATGGAGCCTTGTAAACATCAATATGATTTTGATGCTGCTACAGTCATTGGATTTTTGCGGGAATATGGATTAGCTGAAGATTTCAAATTAAATATTGAGGCAAACCATGCAACGCTAGCTAATCATTCATTTGCTCACGAATTGCAAATTTGCTCAGATGCTGGATTGTTAGGTAGTGTTGATGCAAATCGAGGAGATCCTCAAAATGGTTGGGATACGGATCAATTTCCTACGGATTTATTGGATGCGACACAAGCCATGTTAGTGGTTTTGGATAATGGTGGACTAGGAAGTGGTGGATTAAACTTTGATGCAAAAGTTCGAAGAAATTCAAGTGATGTGGATGATGTGTTTATTGGACATATTGGAGGAATGGATACTTTCGCAAGGGCCTTAGAAGTTGCCGATAAAATTCGAACAAATTCAGATTTTTGTCTTTTAAAAGAAAAGCGATATGAATCTTTTAAAAGTGATCACGGTTCTAATTTTGAAAACGGAAATTTAGACTTAGCTGCCTTAGCTGATTTAGCCAAAGAAAATGGTGAACCAAATCAAATTTCTGGTAAACAAGAATTGTATGAAAACATAATTAATCAGTTTTTATAAGTTTAATTATAGAAAGATTTGAAATGAACGAAACTAAGATAATAAATCCCATATTGCCAGGTTTTAATCCTGATCCGTCGATCTTAAGAGTTGATCAGGACTTTATTCGTCACCAGAAGTATGCAGATTTTGATTGGTTTCGATATAAAGAAGTTTAAGTATTAAATGGCTAGATAAGGATGTTGATCTAAATATTCTTCTTATTAAGCATTTGGTTTCTTAGAGCGGCTTTTTTGATATCGCTGTTGCTATATGTTGCCTCTTGTGACACTGGTGCTTGTGTTTTTTTGCTCGAATTATTTTTTAATAACTCTTTCATCTTTTTTACACGTTCATTTGATTTTAAATTTTTGTCAGTAAGAATTGCTGAGATCTCTTTTGCTAATTCATCTTGGCTGTGGCTGTCAGTCATTTTGTACTGTTTGAAGAAGAAAAGTTTTTGTGGCAATGATCTCGTCATTAGCAAATAGATTTAAAGCATATTTGCCTTCTTGATTAAATCTCAAACCTTGCAGGTTCATGATAATTTCATTTGTACCTAGACGATCTGGGAATTTAATTTCAGGAATGGTGGCTTCACCGATTTCTGAATTTAGAGTTAATTCATTGATAGTCACTTTGATTGAAAAGGTGCCCAAGGCATCTGTCAGACTTGCATAGATGGCTAAACTCGGGTGTTGAACAGGAAACTTTTTAGCATTAATATTTTCAAAGATTCCTATGAGGGATTTTTTCCCAGAATATTTATCGACGATTACTTGATCGCATATTAATAAAGCATTTACTTTAGGGGTGGACATATCTATTACCTTTATTGATTGTAAAAAATGAATTATAAAAAAAAGTATACAAATAGTAAGGCTAATTTTATATTGATCTTAAATGCCTAATAATTCATATTATATTGTATTTCCGACTATGATTACGGGGGTATTCATTAGTTGACTGTGGTTGCTTTAAGTTCTTTTATAATAATATCGGCAACTTTTTCAGATGGAATATCATCACCTAGTAGTTGAGTTAATACAGATAAGTCATTATTTTTATCGGCTAAATATTCGGGATCATTTAATGTTTTTAGAGCTTCCCTGCTTATATTGTCTGGGGTGACTTCTTTTTGGAGCAATTCTTTTACAGACGGTTTGTTTAAGTATAGATTAACTAGAGACATGTATTTTGCTTTTATTAGGATTTTCCCAAGGAAGTAGGATAATGAATCGACAATATAGGATACTACCATAGGTGTTCCAATAATCCCTGCTTCCAATGTTGTTGTCCCAGATTTTAAAATTAAAAAATCTGAATTTTTCATTAGGTTGAAAGAATCATTTTCTTTAAATATGATTTTGAACGGTAGCGTTTTACAAAACGAGTTTAAAAATTCTTCCGAAATTTGCTCTGGCCGAGCGACCATAAACTGCATATTCGGTTTTTCCTTTGCAATAATAATTGCTGCTTTTAGAAATATAGAAAACATAAATGATACTTCTTTTTTTCGACTACCTGGAAATATCGTTATCAAAGGATCATTTGGATTTAATCCATTTTTTAATTTAAAATCTGATTCAAACTTATAGTTCTTTATTTCTTGTGCAGATGGATTTCCAACATAAATAGCATCTATGCCATGATGTTGATAAAAATCCAATTCGAATTGATTTATAACAAATACTTTTTTTGTGAATCTCCTTAACTTATGAACCCTCTTTTGATTCCATGCCCAAATTTTTGGTGGGATATAATAGTAAACGGGGATGTTGAATTTATGAGCTAGTTTGCATACTCTTAAATTGAAACCTCCATAATCCACGGGAATTATCAAATCGGGTTTATTTTCTGTAAATTCCTTTTTAAGTTTTTTGTAGGTTCTATAGGCCTCAGGAAATACTTTTGTTGCTCCTGATAGGCCAATCATAGCCAATTTTGAAATATGCGTGATGATCCTAACGTTCTCTCTTATTAATTCAGGGCCGCCAAGACCATAGAATTCTAAATTTCCAAGTCTAGATTTTAAACTTTGAACTAATTTGGAAGCGTGTTTATCGCCTGAAGTTTCGCCGGCTAAAATGCATATGATGAGTTTTGTCTTTGGCATAAAAAAAGTCAACTGATTTGTAAGCCGGTTTCTGTTTACATCCATAAAGAATGTAGGCAATCATTAATCTAGGCTTTTTGTTGCCAAAAAGCTCGAGCAACCTACCCGAAACTCAAATGGAACGGGTCGTTCCTTGTTCCTGCTTGGTCTTGCTCCGAATGGGGTTTACACTGCCTTTTATGTCGCCATAAAAGCGGTGGGCTTTTACCCCGCCATTTCACCCTTACCTGCAAGCAGGCGGTTTATTTTCTGTTGCACTTTCCCTGAGGTCACCCTCGGTTTCTGTTAAAAACCATTCTACCCTGTGGAGACCGGACTTTCCTCTTCAATTGAAGCGATTGCCACCATCAGTTGACTATTTTTATAAGATCAATCTTCTACGTATAATATTCTGTGACAACTAGTGCAAGTTGCCATACGTTTTAAACTTTTAATTTTACTTGCTAATTGAGTGTTTACTCTCATGTAACACCCTTGGCATGTATCTTCTTCCATTAAAGCCATGGCGTCACCATTTGGAAGCCTCTTCAATTTGTTGTATTTTTCAAGAAAACACTGGTCTGCTGGCAAGCCATCTTCCAAAGTGTTTATAGCTGATACTTGTTTTTCTCTTTCAAGTTTAAAATCTTCAATGGCACCTGCAGAATCTTCATGTTCTTTTTTATGAGTTAGAATCATATCTTTTATAGATTTTTTTAAATCAGCCAAATCTACAACACCAACTTCCATGGATTCTTCCATTTTTTTAATATTTTCTTCAGCGGCATTTAAATATTTTGTTTGGGACTCGGCCTCTTCTTTGTAATTTCTAGATTCGATTTCAAGTGCTTTGTATTCTTTATTACTTTTTACATTTTGAAGTTTTGCGGATAAGTTATCTTTTTTGTCATTTAAGGCGAGTAAATCTGAAGATCGTATATCAAATTCAATTTTACTTTTTTTAAGGACTTCTTGAGTATTATTAATTTGTTCATCAAGTTTTTTATAAGCAGTTTTTTTATTTTGAATATCGCCAGATTTATCATTTATCGTTTTATTGATAGAAAGAATTTTCTGGTCAATTGTTTGTAGATCTAAAAATGCTTGTACTGATTCTTTCATTCTAATATTCTTTTCTTAGCCTATGCAGTTGTTCTTAAAAGGGGGGGATAGGTTAATAAATGTATTCATTATTGCAAGATTTTAATAATCTACATTAAGGTTTTCTTCAGCTTCTTTAAAAATATCTAAGAGGTTCATTTCTGATTCTGCATTTAAGAAGTTTTCTTTGAATCCTTCTGAATTTAGTACGCGCGATAATTTACTGATTATTTCTAAATAAGTTTGCATATTAGTTTTTGGAATAGCTAATAAAAAGAAAACTTTGACAATCTCATCATCAATAGAATCAAAATCAATGCCTTCATTTTTTTTACCAATTGAAATCATGATTTGGTCAACATGTTCCGAGCGACAATGTGGTATTGCTATTCCTTCTCCTATACCTGTGGACCCTTGTTCTTCCCGCGTAAAAACATCATTTAAGAATGCTTCATGATCTTTTATTTTTCCAGAAGCAATAATAGGTTGAGCTAGTTCTTTTATTATTTCTATTTTGTCATTTGATTTTAAATTTAGATTTACTCTTTTAATGTCTAAATAATCGAAAATGTTATGAATTTTGCTCATTTTTACTTCTTAGGTGAAAAAATGAGAAGCTTATGTTTTGTTGATAAATTACATAAAGATAATGAAGATGGCTGCAATAATGTGATTAAAATTCCAGATTTATTCGATTTATTTAATTAAAATGAATTATTTAGGCGAATAGAATCAAATACTTCTTTGAAGCAACAATTGGAGGAAATTGAAAGCTTTATTTAAAAACGATGCCAAGTATAGGAATAGCAGAAATGGTATTCTTAAGTTCCAGGAGATCATTTTTAGTGTATGAACCTTTTTTCAGTAAAAGGATATTTCCATCTGAATTTTCCGCAACGTTCAGAGTGATTTTCTGATTATTGGAATTTATGGATGGCGTATTTACCAGAATTAAATCTACGTATTTACTTAAACCATTGTACATAGTGTTTATTGATTTTGTATTTACGATACCTTCATCATCAAAAGGTCCTTTACCGGGAGATATCGCAAATATTCCATTTTTAATACATGGTTTGACAAGTTTGGCAAGCCATTGATTATTCTCAGTTTCGTTAATTTCTTTCTTTTCATTTAGCTCTTTGAAATAGCTAATGACTCCATCATCTGTTGGTAACATCTTCGTTTTTAATTGTAAAAAATCGGCTATTTTAGTGCCCTTCATTGTCATATCTAATGCAATGACTTTCATTTTTTGATTTAAGTTATAACTCAAAGAAATCATTCCTGTTAGTTGAGTTTTACCTTCATGATCTTTGGGGCTTATAATACTTATTGTTTTAAGATTTTTTTCATTTATCAATGTACTTAATTCACTAGTGATTTTATCGATGGCATCTGTGAATCTTTTATGTTTTGCATTTTCCAGTCCATTATTTGGAATGTCAGGAATGACCCCTAATAGTTGAGTATCTAAAATATCTGCAGCAACTTCACCTTTTGATATATTTAGTTTCTTTCCAAGAAATAAACCGGTGACAACTGAGATGCTCATTACCGTCAATAATAAATGAGCGAGGATATACCAATTATTATAGAAAGGATTATTAACGACGATGGGTTTTTTATAAGTTACCTTTAATGGAGGTTTTTTTAAATATTTGATAGCAGCATTTATTGTAATTAGAGATTTGTTATGTTTTTCCATAGTTTTCATCATATCGTGTACACTTGTCTTATTGATCCTGTTAGCCTGATTTGATGAGGTTATTTTAGAATCAGATGGTTTTTTTGTACCTTGATTTTGATCTTCAATATCTGTTGTTGTATACGTTTGCTGATTTCTTTTAAATATAGATTGTTGAAGCTCATTTAAGGCACTTATAGTGTCTTTCAGATTTTTTTGTTCTTGAAGTAGTGAGAACTTTTGAGCTCTTAAAGCTTGATCTTGTTGACCCTTTAAGAAATGAGATTCATCTCTAAGTCTCATATTTTCAAATCTTAGTTTAGTCAAAACATTTTTTTTCTGTGTGATATAATTGCTGATGACTTTTTTGTCCTTCTGTGGTCCAAATTTAATATTTAAGTTTAATCTATGTTCTTCAAGCATATAAGACTTTTGCAAATTAGATGTTAATAGGTTTAATTTTGCATGGCCAGGTTCTGGAATATTTTTTAACAACTCCTCTATTTCTTTAAGTCGAGTCATCTTTTTATCTTTATATACTTTAAACTTTTTCAAGCTACTTGTTGCTTCTAAAGGTAATTGTGAAATAGTGATTTTGGACTTTGTTTGTTTTTCTTTTGATTCTGTTTCTTTTGGTTTTTTCTCTTTTGGTTCGGCTTCTTTTGTATCTTTGATTTCAGGTTGCATTTCTATAACGGCATTGGCATTTGCAATTTTTCTTTTTAAATCCTTAATGTCCTTTTCTTCCAATATTTTTTTCTCATTCAAATTTTCGACAATCTTATTTTGAAAATCTTTATTTAATGTGTTTACCATAGCTCGGATAACTTTTGAAGATTTTATGCTTGTGGATGGATATGTAATTGCACCAATGAGTTCTTTTTTTTCTTTATCTCTCTCCAGTACACTTTTAGAGTGATAAAAATGTGGTGGGTATTCATTTTCTAAGAAATATTTAAGGATAAGATTTTGTTCTGCGTGTAATTTTTCAAGTGATTCAGAGATAGCATCATTGAGTTCGTAAATGGCGAAATTATCCGCAGGCGCTAATTTTTCATCACTATAAGAAATAACGTATCCTTGAGTGACTTGAAATTGTGGTAAATATGTTTTGAAATAATAAAGTGCTCCGAAAGTTACCAATATTGTCAGAAACAAAGGAAGGGGGCTTAACATTTTACGGATCATAATTATTTTCTATATGAAATTTTAAAATTATAAAGTCACACTATATTTCGGCAAGATATGGACATTTAATTACATATATTTCATTATATTATTTATTCACCAAATTGAAAAGTGATAGTATCTTCTTTAAAAGGTGATAATTGTTAAAAAGGATGAGATTCAATTTGACAGAAATAGCGTTATATCTATAATCCGGCCTCTTTTTGGGGCTACTAGCTCAGTTGGCTAGAGCGCTTGCTCGACACGCAAGAGGTCATAGGTTCGAGTCCTATGTGGCCCATGTAAGATTCGAAAAGTTTTGGAGGTTTATTATAAAAGAACATCAAATTAATGAAGATATCAGCTTAGATGAGATGCTGGTAATTTCAGAAAAAGGTGAACAACTTGGAGTAATGGATTTAGCATCGGCTTTATCTGTTGCACGTGAATCAACATTGGATTTAGTTCTGGTTGCCCCCGAGGGTAAACCACCTGTTTGCAAGCTTGAAAATTATGGAAAGAAACGTTTCCATACTAAAAAACAAAAGCAAACAAGAACAAAACAAATGCAATTAAAAGAGCTCAGGTTGAAACCAAAAATTGATAAACACGATGTTGATATTAAAGTTAGAAAAGCACGTGAATTTTTAGAAGTGGGACACAAAGTACAGTTTACGATGATGTTTAGAGGAAGAGAGCTAGCCCACACAGAATTAGGTTTGAAAGTATTGGAAAAAATTGAAGAAGATTTAGTTGATATAGGAAAAGTTGAATCACCTCCAGCACGTGAAGGAAATCGACTTGTTATGATATTAGCGAAATCAAAGAAAAAAATAGATAGGGGTTAAAAGAATATTATGCCTAAGATGAAAACTAATAAAGCCATGGCAAAAAGATTTAAAGTAACTAAGACCGGCAAATTGAAATATAAAAAAGCTGGAGCGAGACATTTAAAATCTAATAAAAGTGGTAAAAGAGTAAGACAATTTAGAATTAAAGAAGTGATCGAAGGTTCGTCAGCTTCAACAAAAAGAGTGCTTCGAGCGTTAGGTAGATAAAGGAGAAAAATTATGAGATCGAATTCAGCGGTTCCTCGTCACAGACGAGTCAAAAAAATATTAAAAAAAGCAAAAGGCTTTAAGTTTGGTAGAAAAAGACATCGCGCTGCAGCGGAATTAGTTTTAAGATCAGAAGCTTATGCATATAAGCACCGTAAAGAAAAAAAGCGTACTATGAAAAACCTTTGGGTTTTAAGAATTAATGCAGCGGCAAGAACTGGTGGAATGAAATATTCTACTTTCGTTAATGGTCTTAAAAAAGCGGGTGTCAACTTAAACTCGAAAGTTTTGTCTCAAATAGCATTTGAAGATATTGCTACATTCAATAAACTAGTAGAAAAAAGTAAATCTGCTATTAGCAATTAATAGTTTGTTTATCGATAGGGTTTTCAAATTCGTGGAGACCCTTTTCCTTTGTTCAATTTAACTTCACAATACTTAATCGATTATTCGGATTAATCTTTGATTATTCAAAATTCGTTAAAGTAATAATTTGTAAATGATGAGTTCTTAGAGTAGAATGCTTAGAGAATTCAACCTATAAAGTGCACTATTCCATGATAAAATTAATTGAAGATTTAAAAACGGGTGATGTCATCAAGTCAGAAATTAAAGATGGTACTGGTCGTGTTGTTGTAAAAATAGGCAGTAAAGTTACACCTTTACTTTTAAAGCGATTAGCAAAGTGGGGTGTGAAAAATGTGGAAATTGAAGGTCAAGAACCTAAAGTTGAAGCAAAAAAGGTGGAAAAGGTAGCTGAAAAGAAGCCACAAAATATTAATAAAGAATTAGTCATAAGAATTGCAAAGAAGTTTTCAAGAGTTCGTGAAGATCCCTTCATGGATAAATTGATGAAACTTACTATTAAGCATCTGTCTGCCCATGCGAAACCTGAAAGTTAAAAGACCCTAATGGATTCATTAAATTTACGAAATCGAATTGAAAGTATTGACGATTTACCGACTTTACCAGTGGTAGTAACCCAGATTTTGCAAGCAACAAAAAGTTTATCAACAAATGCAAATGATGTGGGTAAATTAATTTCTGATGATCAGTCTTTAACCGTGAAAGTCTTGAAATTAGTGAATTCTCCTTTTTATGGATTTCCTCAAAAAATAAAAACAATTACACATGCAATTGTAATTTTAGGTTTTGCTAAAGTTAAAAATATAGTGTTAGCTGCATCGGTATTTGGAATGACAAAAGGACCAAAGAACAGTACTGTAGATATTTGTTCTTTATGGGAACATGCTTTAACAACCGGAATTGTTTGTCGCCAACTTGCAAAATTAAGAAATTCTAAGTTAGATATTGAAGAAGCATTTGTCGCAGGATTATTGCATGATTTAGGAAAAGTAATCTTGATCTGTAATTTAGAAGATATTTGTGAGCAAGTCTCTGCTATTGTAAGAGAAAAAGACTGTCTTTTCTACGAAGCTGAAAAAGAATTATTTGATTTTGGACATGATAAAATTGGAGTATGGCTTGCCGAAAAATGGAACTTAAACCCCGACATGATTGAGGGTATTAAATGTCACCATCAACCTCAAAAAGCTAGAGGAGATAAGTTGATGGCTTATATTCTGCATGCCGGTGATATTATTGCCAGAGCATTAGATGTTGGTAATGGGGGAGATAATAAAATCCCATTAATGGATCCAAAGGTTGCTGAAGAATTAGATTTAACAACTGAAAATTTAGATAAATTAATGATAAGCGTTTTAGCAGAGTTAGATAAAGCCAAAGATTTCTTTGATTTAATTCACGATCAAAATTAGATTGGAATTATAAATGAGTAATGACTCAGATTCTCCAGAAAATAATTCTTATAAAGAGTATTTTGATCAACTCGTTCATCTCACAAATAATTTACAATCTCTAACAAACATTCAGGAGCTGTCTGATTTCATTTCCGAGCTTGAGTTGGTGTTGGACGAAATATCATCTTTTGTTTATTATAAATTTTTTCGACAAGTTGAGGATCAGAGTGAACTTGAGGTCATTGGGGAATTAGGACCAGATGAGCTATCCATTGATAGGGATATGTATAATTGGTCAATTTCGCATAATGAACCTTCTTTAATTCCTGCCAATATTGAGTCTGATGACACAATTCAATCTTATATATTAATTCCAATTATAAGTAACAACAATCCATTCGGAGTTATTTGCCTTTGGGTCGATTACGAAGGGGATGAGTTTAATATATTTCGCTCCCTTGCTTTAAAATTAGTTGGCAAAGAAGTCTCTTCTTGTTTATCCGTAATGGAATTAACCCAAGAAATTAAAGAGCAAAAAAATGTAGTCGAAAGTATTATTACTAGTGTTCCTAATAGCTTGATTGCTATTGACCTTAAGAACAAAATTACCAATATTAATAGTAATGCTGCCATTTTATTTAATGTTAAAAATGAAGAAGCTATTGGGCAAGATTTATTCAATTCTTTCCCTGATACAATCACCAATATTATTAAATCTTTAAACATAGCAGCAGAAAATGAAGGTGGCGTCGCTGAAACGGAATTCGAATATGAATTAAGCGAAACAAATAAATTTTATTTAGGTATTACCAGTTCCGTTATTGTAAATGAAGCAGGTAAAAAATTAGGGTTTGTAATTATATTTAGAGATTTATCGTTAGGCCGAGAAGTAGCAAAATTAAGAGAGCTAGATTCTATGAAAAATGATTTTGTGTCTTTGGTCTCTCACGAATTACGAACACCTCTGGCATCGATTATTTCTTATTCTGAAGTCATGTTGACCCCTGGAATGATAGACAGCAAAGAAGAATCAGATGAATTTTTAAATATTATTCACGATGAAGGCAAGAGACTTGCTCGATTAATTAATGATATCCTAGATTTATCTAAATCTGAAAGTGGTAAAATGGAATATATTTTTGCTGAGCAAGATATAAACCCAATTGCCAGTCAGTGTATAAAAAGTAGCAAGTCACTGTCGGAGAAAAAAAGTATCGAATTGCGAGAAGAGTTTGCGACTGATCTTCCTGAAGTCTCTTGTGATATGGATAGAATAATTCAAGTTTATTTAAATATTCTATCTAATGCGATCAAATTTACTCCGGATGGCGGATTAATTATTATTTATTCTCGTAAAATTAATAAAGAAAACAAAGATTGGATTCAAATCGAAGTAAAAGATAATGGTTGCGGTATTGCCTCTTCTGATTTTGATAGAGTTTTTAATAAGTTCGAACAAGTAGAATCTGTGGAGTCACATAGCTCTGGTACAGGTCTTGGTATGCCAATTTGTAAGAACATTGTCGAACAGGGGCACGGTGGCAAAATGTACCTTCAAAGTGAGGTAAAAGTGGGTACAAGTATGTTTTTTGAATTGCCTCTTTAAGTTTATTTCTTGAAAATCTAAGATCCTTCATTAAAATCTCCACCCCTCATGGTGGTATAGCTCAGTCGGTTAGAGCGGCGGATTCATAAGCCGCAGGTCAGTGGTTCAAATCCACTTACCACTATTTTATTAGCGTTATATTTCTATATAACGCTTTTCTATCCTATTAGTATAATTCCTTCATTTATTATTATTTAATTAATTATTTCTATGTTTGAATCCTACAGAAAAAAATATTTAATCTTTAAATATACTAAATATGAATATCAGTTGATTGGAAATAAATTAATAATTGATTTGAAATTTGAAATTGAAAATCTTGCCATTTTTCAGCCTCATATTGAAATATTATTTAATGAGTTGGCTCTGGATTTAAATTTAGATGATTTAGACCGTTTTGTTTTTCAATATGGTTTGGTTGAGTCGATAAGTTATTGGAAAGCGACTTGCTCAAAGAATTATCAGATTGATTGTGGCACCTTTGAAAAAGGAATGATTCCATTTTGGAAAAAACTATTCCATAAAGGACTTGGTGAGTTTAGATATATTAATGGAATTCAATGTTCTGAAATTGATTTTATTAATTTCATATTTGAACCTTCAAAAAATAAAATTACCAATAGTATTCCAAATCATGAAAAATTTAGCGATGCGATTTTACCAATCGGCGGAGGAAAAGATTCGTTAGTTAGCTTAGATATACTCCAGAAGCAGAAGATAAAGTTTGATGTATTCTTGGTAAACCCGCAAAAAAGTACTTTGCAATTAATTGCAAATGAAGAGATTAATCCGCAAAATATTATAACTGTTCAAAGATCTATTGATAAAAATTTATTAAAATTAAATTCGGAAGGTTTCTTAAATGGGCACACGCCCTTTTCAGCAATGTTAGCTTTTTTGTTGAATATATGTGCCGTTGCCAAACAAAGAAAATATTTAATCTTAAGTAACGAGTCAAGTGCTAATGAAGGTAATGCTAAAATCATTGATGAGGAAATTAACCATCAATACAGTAAATCTTTGGAGTTTGAATTGGATTTCGCAAATTTTAATAATTCATTTCTTTCCAAAAATATTATTTATTTTAGTTTATTAAGAACATTGAGCGAATTAAATATTGCCCAAAGGTTTTCAGCATTGAATCGATTTTTCCCACATTTTCGAAGCTGCAATGCTGGTCGTAAAATCGATTGTTGGTGCTCTGAATGTCCGAAATGTTTGTTTGTCTGGATTATTCTTTCTCCTTTTTTATCACATGATAAATTGATGGAAATATTTAAAAATAATATATGGGATTCTCACGAACTTATACCAACATTTGATGCTTTAATAGGGTTAGAAGATGTGAAGCCTTTTGAATGTGTTGGAACAGTGAGTGAAGTGAATATGGCTATTAAGCAAGTGATTAAAAATCGAGACAATAGCGACATGCCCTTATTATTAAGGCGGTTCTCAGAAAAAGCTTCTTCAATTAAGAATATACCTGAAATTGAAAATAATTATGGTCATAATATTCCAGAACCTTTTTTAGATTATGTGAAGTGATGAATCATCTGAATCAATATCTTAGTCAATTTTGTTCTATTGGTTTATTGGGTTATGGCGTTGAGGGTAAATCTTCTTATCGATATATACGCAAGTATTTTAATGAATTAAAAATAATTGTTTTTGATGATTCCGATGAGAAATTACCTGAAAAGGATAATGCTCAAAAACATCTTTTAAAGGATTGGGTCAAGTCAATTGGAGAAGTAGACTTGTGGATCAAGAGTCCTGGAATTCCTTGGTCAGAATTGATGGAAGCGAATAAAGAAAAGATGACTTCACAATCAGAATTATTTTTAAAATATGTGCCCGGTAAAAAAATTGGTATTACGGGTAGTTTAGGGAAAAGCACAACGTCTCAATATATTTATGATGCCTTAAAATTTTCTAACAAACAAGGGTTTTTAGGTGGGAATATTGGTCAACCTTTATTTAATTTTGTTGATTATGTATGCGATGATGATGTTATTGTCATGGAATTATCAAGCTATCAATTAAAAAATATTTCTAGTAGTCCAGATATAGCCGTCTTGCTTAATATGTTTCCTGATCACTTAGATTTCCATCTAAGCTGTAATGATTACTTTGAATCTAAAAGTTTAATCGGAAAATTCCAAAATAATTCAAATGTCCTGATCTATAATAAAGATATTTCATCTAATTATATAATTGGGAATGGAAAGAAAGTTAGTTTTACTGCTGGTAAAAATGAAGCAGATATAAATGCTTTAGATTCGAAAATTTATTTAGAGAATAATCAAGAAATTGAAATAAATGAGAAACTATTTTGGAAAATATCTGACAAATTAAATTTATGTGCCGTCGTAGCCGTTTTATTAGAGCTGGGAATGAATATTAATGATATTGAAAATTCATTAGATAGCCTTAGTGGATTAGAATTTAGATTGGAATTTTCCGGCAAAATTAATGCGATTGAATTTTTTAACGATTCGATTTCAACAATCCCTGAATCAACTATAAATGCAATTAAAAGTGTAAAGGATGTAGACTGTTTAATTATTGGTGGGTTTGATAGGGGTATAGATCAGAAGAAATTATTAGAAGAATTGTTGGATAGAGATACACTTAAACATATTTTGTGTTTGGGTGATACAGGCAAATTGATTCATGACACCTTAAAAGAGAAAAAGAGAAAAGGAATCATATTTTTGGAAGATATCAAAGAGGTCTTTCATCATATAGATAAGCAAAATAATATAAAAAAATGTGTGTTTAGTCCTGGTGCGCCTAGTTTTGGAATGTATAAAAATTTTATTGAACGAGGTCAAGCTTTCCATGAAGCTTTAATGAATTGGAAGAAATGAAATATGAAGCGAAGTTATAATTTTAGCGCAGGCCCCGCCGCTATTCCTACAGAAGTTTTAGAGCAAGCTTCAAAAGGGTTGTTGGAGTTTACCAAAGGTGTAGGTGTTCAGGAGATCAGTCATAGATCACCGGAATTTATTGAAATTCGAGATTCTGTGATTTTAAGACTTAAACAGTTACTAAATGTATCTGAATCTTATGAAGTGTTTTTGTGCCCTGGTGGGGCAACAATGCAATTTTCGTTGATCCCTATGAATCTACTTTTAAAGAATAAAAAATGTGATTATTTAGAAACTGGAATTTGGTCCAACAAAGCTGCGGAACATGCAAAAAAATTGGGAGATGTGCACATCGTGGCAAGTTCCAAGAGTGAAGGTTATTGCCACATACCTAAAGAATGGAATATTCGAGAGGACACGTCCTATTTGCATTTGACTTCAAATAATACGGTTTATGGAACCCAATTACATGATTATACGGTTAATCAGAATGTAACATTGATTTGTGATATGTCTTCAGACATCCTTTCCAGAAAAATTGATGTTAATCAATTTGATATGATATATGCTGGAGCGCAAAAAAACCTAGGGCCAAGTGGTGTGGTAATAGTGATTATTAAAAAAGAGTTACTTGAAAGAGTTGATGCATCAATTCCAGATTTATTTCAATTTAAAAAGTATGTTGAATATAATTCATTGTATAATACACCACCAACCTTTTCTTTTTTTATGCTCGATTTGGTTTTGAAATGGATTGAGAAAAAAGGTGGTGTTGAATATTTTGACCAGTTAAATCATAAAAAGGCTCAGTTGATTTATGATACAATTGATCAGTCAGAATTTTATGTGACAAATGTATCTAAGGAAGACCGTTCTTTAATGAATGTAATTTTTGATCTTGAAAATAAGTCATTAACCGAAAAGTTTATTGTTGAAGCAGAAAAGGAAGACTTGGTAAACTTAAAAGGTTATCGTTCCGTTGGTGGAATTCGAGCGTCAATATATAATGCCTGTACCTACGAAGCATGTGAGAAGTTAGTTGCTTTTATGAAATCTTTTGAAAATAATAATGAATAAAACTTTAAACATTAATGTATCGTTCAATCATGTGATTCCACTTCAGATCTTTAAGTCTGAAGAATCTATGAATGGAATTATTTTGGGATTACATGGATATGCCCAAATGGCTGAAAGCATGGATGCGCCACTAAAATCTTTAGCAGGAAATTCTTTTGATTATTGTTCCTTGCAAGCGCCACATTTATTTACTACGCCAAATAATTCGTATGTTTCCACTTGGATGAATCGAAAAAATCGAGATTTGCATGTAGATTATCAAATAGAATATTTTAATAATTTTAATGATCAGCTTTGTCAAAATGCATATGATAAAACACTAAAAATTGGTTTTGGATTTTCTCAAGGTGCCTCATCTTTGTATCGAATGGTTTTCCTAAGTAAATTGAAAATAAAACTGGCAATTATTTATGCCGGTGATATACCGCCTGAAATTAAAAGTTTAAATCATAGTGAAACTCATGAAATAGAAACTAAATTTATTTTAGTTCATGGGGATGAAGATAATGTAATGACTGCTGAGAAAATTAAAGAAGATACTAATTGGTTAAAAGAAAATAATTTTAATGTTGAATTAATTAATTATAGTGGAAATCATACCATAGACACTGTTGCCTTAAATTCTGTTTCTAACCATATAGGGAAGCTTTTATAAAGATGAACAATTTCAGAGAATTGGGTCTTGACGATAAACTTTTAAAAATCCTTAAGAGTGAATTGATTAAGTCCCCAACACCTATTCAGCAACATGCTATTCCTCTTTTATTAAATGGAGAAAATGTTATTGGTCAAGCTAGAACCGGATCGGGCAAAACGCTTGCTTTTATTCTGCCTATGTTACAGCAGTTTCTTAAAAAAAGAATTGGTCAAAATAGAAAAATTGCCCTTATACTTTCCCCAACAAGGGAGTTAACCAAACAGACTGCAAAAGTAATTGAAACATTTTCTGCAGGATCAAAGTTAAATATAATTACATTACATGGTGGTCAAAGTTTAAAAGAACAAGAAAACTTATTAGATAAGCGAATTGATATTTTAAATTGTGCACCTGGACGGTTGATTGATTTTGCTAATAGAGGGGCCATCGATTTAAGTAAAATTCAATACTTAGTTGTTGATGAAGGCGATCGACTTCTCGAATTGGGCTTTGATGATGATTTGGAATATCTTTTAAATCATGTGCCCATCAATGCCCAGAGATTAATGTTTAGTGCTACTTTTTCAAAAGAATTAGTTGCTATGGCTAATCAATATATCATCAATGCAAAGCATCTTTTTATGAGTGAATTAGAGGGTGAAAAAGATTATCCTATTACTTATTATTATTTACCAACGGAAGCTGAAACTAAATTTTTATACTTAATGCAAATATTACATAAAAAATGGGCTGGCCAGACAATAATTTTTGTTAATGGGCGATCATCTGTCATTGAAGTTGGAAAGCAAGTAAAAGCTAAAGGTATTAAATCAGAAAGTTTTCATGCAAATTTGGATGCAGTAGAAAGAGACAGTGCTTTGAGGCGATTCAAAGAAAAAATAATTCAAGTAATGGTTTGCAGCGATTTGGCAGCTAGAGGACTAGATATCGAAGGAGTTAAAACAGTTATAAATTATGATTTGCCAAATTCTAAAGAATTATATTTGCATAGAACTGGTAGAACAGGGCGTGCCTTCGAAAAAGGATCCGCTTATACGTTTACTGTTAATGACAAAGAAATAAAAGAATTAATAGATTATCATAAGAAACATTTACCAGTCAAAATTAATTTATACAAGTCTAAAGCCATTGAAGACACGAATGTTGATAGTAGTCAAAAAGGAGATGTGTACTATAAGACGATAGTTTTTAATAGAGGCAAAAATGATAAGTTGAGTCCGGGTAATTTTGTTGGTCTTCTCGTAAATGAAATTGATATTCCTTCTGAAGAAATAGGAAATATAAATGTTTATGATGACCGTACTGAAATAGAATTACCTGCGAAGTACGCTAATAAAGCTTTTGAAATTATTAAAAAAATTAAAGGTAAAAAGATATTGATAAGTCCTAAAACGGGTGGTAGTAAAAAGAAATATAAAACTCGCGAAATTGCCACGCGCACACAAGTTTCTCGAAAACAACAAAATCGTAAGAAATCTAAATAATTTAATATCTAATGGGATTTCTCATAAATGCAGAAATTTGAAAGATTATATTTTAAATTTCTAAAATAGTTTGATTCAATTTATAAAGTAGCCCAATATTGGATCTTCTTCTGAGAATATCTTCTGTGCAAGTTACCATTTCAGCATTTTTCATGAATTCTATTTCAGCTTTTAATAGACCAGTGGCTTCAAAGGCATCTTCTAAAAGAGTCTCATCTTCTTTTATCATATTTAGAATTTCATCAGCATTATTATAGTATCTTCGCCAAATCCTATCGGCAACGGTGCCTAGTTCGTCATTGCTAGCTTTCATGAGTCCGGTTAATTGTTTGGCTTTTTCTTCAAAGTCATGTTTTGAAGATTGGGTTGGTTCTCCATACCAATTTTCATGATATGGATTCGGATTTAAGCCTAGTTGTTTAACTTCATGATGTATTTCTTCACCAATATTGATGCAATCGGTTAACTTGCCCCCAAAGATAGATATATGTTTTTTTTCTTTGTTGACTTCTAGTACATGTTTTCTGGATAATTGAAGCCAATCATCATCTGTTTCTTGGCTCGCATCAATAACAAGTGGTCTGACACCACAGCGAGTGCTGATCACATCAGATTCTTCAATGGGTTTATTAAGATCAAGACGTTTGTTAATATTTTCTAAAACAAATTGTATATCTTCTTTAGTTATGGAAGGGTCAGGATCGTCAACTGCAGTATCAGTTGTGCCGATACAGGTTTTATTTCCCATGGGAATAATAAAAAATAATCGTCCATCGTCTGAAAAAAATGTAATGACTCGGCGAGCTTTGGTTATTTGCGGAACAATTAAATGAATACCTTTTGATAGCGTAATTTTTTTATCAGTTTTAATGTCAGAAACATTATTGATGGCATCAAGGAATGGACCCGTTGCATTGATGAGTACCTTTGATTCAAAATCAAAAAATTGTTCACCAATTTTGTCATGTATTTTTAATTTCCATTTACCATCTTCATAAACGGAATCTTTTAATTCCGTATAATTGACGCCACAGGTTTTATTATCCCAGGCTGTTTTAATAAATTGAAAAGTAAATCTAGCATCATTTTCAATTAAATAAGCATCAGAGTATTCTAAACCACCGTTAGTTATTTCTGTATTTATGATTGGTTCAATCAACTCAATTTTATTATTGGATAATTTGATAGGGTGTTTAGTGAAAAATCTACCCATTCCCCAATATAAAAGAGATCCAAGATAAATGGTAAATGAAGATTTCCTGAAGTTTTTTTGAATAGAAGTCAAAAATCGAATTTCTTTGATGTTTGCTGGATATTGTTTGATGAGTTGATTCCTAGATTTACATAAATTCCAGACTAATTTAAACTCATAAGATTCTAAATATTTAATTCCACCCCAAACAAGGTTGGATGATTCTTGAGAAGTACCGGAAGCGAAATCGTTCATTTCAATTAAGGCGACTTTTAATCCATGAGAGGATAATACGGCTGCTGAGACCGCACCATTGATGCCACCTCCGATAATAGTTGCATCAAAAGAGCCATTTTTCAATTCTTCTAGTTTTTTAATTCTGGATATATTTGGCATTAATTCTTAATTTAGTTAAAAAAGTATTTTCCATTTTATATTATTATAATCCATCAGATTATTTATTGAGTTGCTTTATTTTTTAATTTTTTTCTATAATTTCCTGGGGATATACCCACTTTTTTTTTAAATAATCTGCCAAGGTAGAATTCATTTTTTATACCGATATTTAAGGCAATTTGGGCAATCGTTCTTCTTGAGCTTATCAATAAAACTTTCGCACGATTGATTCTTTCTTCAATTAATAATTCTTGAAAAGATTTTTGATACAGCTCTTTTATAAGATGAGATGTTCTTGAAGATGATAGAAACAATACTTTTGCTAAATCTTCCAATTTAATATTCTCATGTGAATGGTATAAGAAGAAGTTTTTTATAAATTGTTTGCGGTTGATATTATCCGTTTTATATTTGGTATCCTCTATATAGTCGATTAAAAATATACCTAAAGATTCAAGTGCTCTTGAAATTTCTTCAGATTTTTTATCACTAAAGTTTTCAAGCTCGTGATGAAGATTTTTAACTTTTCTTGTAATGTGTATCTGTTCATTAGGAAAGTCTGTTTCAGCATCTTTAAATGCCCCTCCGAATAATGTGAAAAAATGGATTTCATTCTTATATACTGGAAATACTATTTCCCGCACACCTTTCCAGCATAAACTTGTAAAGGGAATATTCGTTTTTAAAACTTCTCGACCTAATTTGATTTGGCAATGTTGTAAACATTGATAGTCGTAGGACGATTTTTCATATCGGCCAATGACACAATAAGGATGTTGGTGACTCGACCTGTGATCAAAAATTGGGACATCCTTTGAGTTACGAAGTATCCCTTTTGGATCGTGAATTGTGATATTTATTCCAAAAAGATCCTCAATATCTAGAACCTTCTGCTCAGCGTATTTTTGTTCATTTTTTTTAAAATCGATGATTTTTATATCTGTCATTATAATAAACAGCTTTAAAGTATAAGTATTATAGCCTATTTTACTATTATAATTCATTATGACTACTGGATACTATCTTTTATTAAATTGAATACATCTAAATATTATAGAGGAGAAACAGATGCATTATAAAACAGCCATCATTGGTGGTACGTTTTTAGGTTTGGGTTATGGATTGAGTCATACTGAGGACTCTGTTTTAATCGAAAGCTCAGGCAGTTTAGGATGGGAATTCATTGATGCCATGAATGCTAGAAGTAGTTGGAGTGCGATGGAATCATTGCCTAAGTTATCAAGTGATTATTTTACACAAATGAAAGAGAGAAATATTTTAACTAATGATAAGGTGCATTTACCTGCAATGGCTCCTTTGTTGTTTCAGTTTTTAAAAGATTCGAAATTAAAATATCACTTTTTAACTCATATTGTGAGTGTAAATAAAGTTGAAAATAATTTTGAGATTAAACTATATAATCAAAATGGTTTCTCAACTATCTATGCTGAGCAGATTTTAGATACAACAAATTTAGGTTATCGTCAAACAGAAAAAAAATCTAACCAGTATATATCGGCTACGTTACATTCTGGCAGCAATACTGATCATAATTTCAGTCTAAGTGGTAGTGACTTTAAAATCATTAAGGGTAACTTATTATCCGAAGCTTTTTTACAAATAGAGATAGATGTTAGCGCTGCATGGGATGTGGCCCGAAAAAAGATTCATGATTTTTGGATTGATAGACCAGCTGCATTGAAAGAATGGGAGCTTGCGTCAGTCGCTACAAGATTAGATGTATTACCTGTAAATTCTAAAGGTTGGTCAAAAGATAATTTCACTTGGTTGCCAGGGGTTTCTTTTGAGAACCCACTTTTAGCAATGTCTAAGGGTGAAATGATGGAATTTTTCGCGGAGGTAGTAGCATGATCTTTTCTTATTTAAAAAATAAAACTGTACATAAAGAAGAATGGACTGGATCATTTGATGAATCTGTTGATGCCGCAGTTGTTGGTCTAGGGACAGCTGGAGCCATTGCCTTAATTTCTGCAGGAAGACAGGGTCTATCAACAATTGGAATTGAACAAAATTCATTTATGGGTGGTGTCGGTACAGGTGGTGCTATTCACATGTATTACTATGGTACTTTAGGTGGTATTCAGATGGAAATCGATGAGAAAGTTCAAGTGTTTAATAAGGTTTATTCCCCATCTGGTGTGCAAGGCTTTCATCCAGATGTTAAGAAAAAGGTCTTAGAAGAAGAAGCTTTAAAGAATAATTCTCAAATTTATTATCGCTCAAGTGTAATTGGGATTATTTTAGATGAAAATAAGGTTGTAGGTGTTCAGGTAATTACACCTGAAGGAATTAAAACAATTCAGACAAAGTTTGTTATTGACGCATCTGGTGACGCCCAAGCATGTGTACTGGCCGGAGGGGATTTTACGATTGGTAGAGAAATTGATGGCATGCCTCAGCCATATTCTGCCCCTAGGGGAATGCATAATGGCAAAGTAAGTTCAGCAAATTTTGATGCTGGTTATGTTAATCCCACTGATGCGGATGAAATTTCAGCTTCAATTTGTAATGCTCAAACCCTACATTTAAAAGACAAATTTGTTGAAGACTCTAAATTATTATATGTGTCACCACATTTAGGTTTACGTGAAGGACGATTTATTGTTGGTGAAGATACTTTAAATTTTGAACAAATGTTGCTCGAAGAAAAACCAGCAGAGTGGACTATGCAGACATATGCGCATCATGACAACCACTCAAGAGACTGGGCATTTGAAAGTGATTTAGCTCAAGAGTGGGTTACCATTTGTAGCTTCTGGTCACGAATGACTATGGCCTATGTGAAACCTGGGATTGTTATTCCAAAAGGAATCGATGGTTTATTGGTAGCAGGAAGATGTGTATCCATTGACCATGATACGGCTCAAACTTTTAGAATGCAAAGGGATATGCAAAAGCTTGGTGAAATTACGGGTGTGATGGCTGGTTTATCGATTAAAGCAAATTGTATGGCAAAAGACCTCCCATATAATGAATTATCAAAAGAGCTTCAAACAAATGGTTGTAAACCTCTACCTGAAAAAGAAAAAAAGTGGGGAGATTGGATTACTGACGTAAGTGCCATTAAAGAGGGCTTGGCTTCTACTTATCCAGGAATAGCTATTTGGTCTATTAAAAGAAAAGGCTCTTCATTTATTCCAAATTTAGTGGAGTGGTTAGATGAAGACGGTGATGACTTATTTTTAAAACATGTGGCCTTTGCATTAACCATTGTGGGAGATGATTCAGGTAAAGACATTCTTATTGGAATGGTTGAAGAAAATGACCAAGGCCTTGCTACTAGTAAGGAAATCCGTACTCATTTTCCTCAAAAAAGAGTCCATGGTGCTCTTTTTGGATTGGGTGTTTTGCACGTTAAAGAATCTGTTGAAACAATTAAGAAATTCCTGGTTAATCATTTAAACGATTTTCAGGATGTATCTCAGTCAGTTATGGCATTGCTTAAAATTGCTGAGAAACATGAGGATGTTAGAGAGAGTATCTTAGATTGTATTCTAGGAGAAATAGACACACAATCTTTTAAGTTTATTTTAGAGATGCAAGTTTCAAATGGAGACCAAAAGTCAACTTGCCAAGACATGAAAACATTTTTAATTAAACATGTTAAATCGAAACAAAAAGAATGGCTAAGTGCTGTTTGTGTATAAATTGAGTTTACGGGATTAAATGTGAGGGGCCGGCAAATTTGCCGGCATTCTTGTCGGAAAGATTATTCTTTTGCTCGTTCCATATAGGTAAATGTTTCTACTTTAATTTTAATTTTTTCACCGGTCTGAATAAATGGTGGGGCTTTTACTGTCGCGCCTGTTTCAACAATAACGTTGTGCATATCTTTTGATACAGTGTTACCTTTGGCATAGGGTGGTGCTTCTGTGACTACTAAGATTACATTATCTGGTAGTGAAGCATGTAAAATAGCATCTTCAAAATATTTAAAATTACAGTCAGTACCTTCTAATAATAAAGCAACACTTTTCCCGAATACTTCTGGGTCAACAATTACTTCTTCGTAAGTTTCTTGATCCATAAAAACAAGTGACTTTTTATCTTTATAAGAAAATGTCATTGTCTTTTTTTCCAGAAATGCTTGTTCAATCTTATCATTTGGACGAAATTGGTGATCTAGCATTTGACCTGTTCTATAATTTTTTAATTTAGTTGAGACGGTAGGTTTTTTCATGCCGGTTCTTGCATGTAGGAATTCAATGACTTCACATGGATCACCGTTAAAAACAATTGTTAAACCTTTTTGAATATTATTCATATCTAGCATTTTTGATGGCCTCAGTAATTTACTATTTTTAACTTAAAAATTTAATTTTAATAAAACTACCATATTTATCAAATATTTTCACATCGAGCATTTACAAGATATATAAGATAAAAAGGAATCCCTTTTATCCTGTTCATCCATTTAATATTTTTTTACGATTTATAAAGCCTAGATGATTTACAAGTGAAAATATTGTCCTTATGAGCCAATGTTGTCTGTTCAAATATCGAATAAAAAATTATTTATTCCAGATTTTTGGTTTGCCGTTTTCATCGATCACTACAAAGATGATTGAGCAGGAGCATATTTTTAATTGTGTTTCGTCATTTGATCGCCAGACTGTTACGGTGCAATCCATGGCAATGCTTGTCTTACCTAAGTGAGCAGGTTTACACCATATTTCCAGTACATCTCCAATTAAACCAGGCGAATCAAAAACAACTTCACTGATTTTTTTGGTAACAATATTTTTTGTTTTAGTTTTTTGCATAGCAATCATTGCTACAGCCTCATCGATCCAGCTTAGCATTTGTCCGCCAAATAATCTGCCCGTGACACTTAAATTCGGGTACATGATAATCTTGCGGGTCGCTATTTCATAATCTGTTAAATCTATTTTTTCACTCATAAATTATTCCAATTTACTAACAATGACTTATTACATATTTCTTCTGTATTGACCACCGACTTCATATAAGGCCGTTGTGATTTGTCCCAGGGAGCAAACTTTAACAGCTTCCATTAATTCATTGAAAATATTTCCGTCACTTCTTGAAACATCTTTTATTTTACAAATGGCTTCATCTTGTTCAGATTTGAATGATTGATGCAAATGTTCGACTTGTTCAATTTGTGAATCTTTAGATTCGTCGGTCGAACGTATAAGCTCAACTTCTTGAATTTCTGACCCCTTTGGATTTATAAATGAATTGACACCGATTATTGTTAAATCACCACTGTGCTTTAAGTGCTCATAGTGCATAGATTCTTCTTGGATTTTACTTCTTTGATACATTGTTTCCATGGCACCTAGAACACCACCTCTAGAATCAATTGCCATAAACTCATTTAAAATTGCTTCTTCAACAGTGTCAGTTAAATTTTCTAAGAAATAACTTCCTTGAGTTGGATTTTCATTTTTTATGAGACCCATTTCATTATTAATAATTAGTTGAATGGCAATGGCTCGTCTAACAGATTCTTCAGTAGGTGTCGTGATAGCTTCATCATAGGCATTTGTATGCAGAGAATTGCAGTTGTCCGCTATGGCATAAAAAGCTTGAAGGGTAGTACGTATATCATTAAAGTTAATTTCTTGGGCATGCAAAGATCGGCCAGATGTTTGTATGTGATATTTTAATTTCTGACTTCTATCATCAGCGCCATATAGCTCTTTTAAAGCAATCGCCCATATTCTTCTTGCCACTCTGCCAATAACAGCATATTCAGGATCTAATCCATTTGAAAAAAAGAAGGAGAAGTTTGGAGCAAATTTATTGATATCCATTCCTCGAGAACGGTAATACTCTAATAATGTAAACCCATTTGCTAATGTAAATGCTAATTGAGAAACTGGCGTAGCACCTGCCTCAGCTATATGATAACCACTAATGCTGACGCTATAAAAGTTTCTAATATTGTGATCAATAAAAAATTCCTGAACATCACCCATCAAACGCATCGCGAATTCAGTGCTAAATATACAGGTGTTTTGTGCTTGATCTTCTTTTAAGATATCGGCTTGAACAGTTCCTCTTACTGAAGAAAGGACTTCAGCTTTGATTTGATTGTATTCTTCTAATTCCATTACTTTATCGGCTGATAAACCCAAAAAGCCAAGACCCGCACCATTATGATTTTCAGGTAGGTTATCACGATAGGTGGGCTTTTGAAGATTCTTATCTTTAAACCAATTGTCTATTTTAGTTTGAGTTTCTTCCCATTTGCTATTTTCTTTTAGACGTTTTTCACATTCAGCATCAATGGCTGTATTGAGAAAGAAAGCAAGTATTGTTGATGCCGGACCATTGATTGTCATTGAGACAGAAGTAGTCGGGGCACATAAATCAAATCCAGAATATAATCTTTTGGCATCATCAAGAGAACAAATTGATACTCCTGAGTTACCAATTTTCCCATAGATATCCATGCGCTTGGCTGGATCACTACCATAGAGAGTCACTGAATCAAAAGCTGTTGATAATCTTGCCGCTTTTTGACCTTTGCTAACATAGTGGAAACGTTGATTAGTTTGTTCAGCATTTCCTTCACCCGCAAACATTCTGGTTGGATCTTCACCTTTTCTTTTGAATTCGAAGACACCTGCTGTGTATGGAAATTTCCCGGGGGTATTTTCTTTTCTAGTGAATTTAATTTGTTGATCCCAAGTAGAAAGATTTGGAATCACTACTTTAGGAATTTTCAAGTGGCTCAGAGATTCTGTATAATTGTCAACCTTTATTTCTTTATTTCTTACCGTATAAGAAATAGTTTCTTTTTGATATTTGTCGTACTGATCAGGATATGTTTTTAGGATAGATTTTGAATAATCCGAAATACCTTTGTAGGTGGCTTCATACAAATCTAATAGTTCATTGATAGTTTCGTTATCGCCGGAATAATTCTCTGGATCTATACCAAGAGCATCCAATGCTCGTAGAACTGATTCGGCCTTTTTTGATTTAGACATGTCATCCGTGGTTGTTTGATGATATTTATGAATTGAACTAACAATTTCACTTAAATAACGACCCCTTTGAAAAGGGATTAGAGTAGTGACATTGGGTTCACCTTCTGGTAAAGGTGTGAATTCCCAATTTTGTGATTCGAATCTCCTATTTATTTCACTAAATAAATGATTAAAAAATCGGTTTGTGCCTAAGTCATTAAATCGATGAGCACAGGTGCCAAAGACCGGCATGTCTTCAGGTTGCTGATCAAATAAATTTCTATTGCGTTGAAAGGTTTTTCTTACTTCTCGCAAGCCATCCAAGGCTCCATTTTTATCAAATTTGTTAATGACAACTATGTCGGCAAAATCGAGCATATCTATTTTTTCGAGTTGGGAAGGGGCGCCAAATTCCGGTGTCATGACATAGATGGAAACATCTGAAATTTCTGTTACTTCGCTATCGCTTTGTCCAATACCAGCTGTTTCTAGAATGATTAGATCAAAATTAGCTGCTTTGATAGCATTTAAACTATCGGTAACAAATTTACTTGTGGCTAGATTAGATCTTCTAGTTGCCATAGATCGTACATAGACTCTATCATTTGAAGCAGAATTCATCCTGATACGATCACCTAATAAAGCACCTCCCGTTTTTCTTCTAGTGGGGTCAACACTTAATACAGCAATATTTTTAGTTGGAAATTTCTCTAGATAGCGTAATAGGAATTCATCTACGAGTGAGCTTTTCCCGGCACCACCTGTTCCTGTGAATCCAAGTATCAAAGGATTTGATGTTAATGCTTTTACTCGATCTTCTATTGATTGAATAAGTTCCAACCGATTGTCTGAATAGTCTTCATCATCATTTTCTAGACTGGAAATTACTTTTCCTATATCACTTATATTCTCAACAGAATATTTATCAGGGACGTTAACTAATGTCGCTCTTGGTAGTTCATCGCATTCTTTAAGCATGTAGCGAATCATCCCAACGAGACCAAGCTTTTGACCATCTTCTGGCGTAAAGATTTTTGATACGCCTTTATTTTGGAGTTCTTTAATTTCCTCAGAAACGATTACGCCACCACCACCTGCATAAACTCTTATATGGTCAGCATTTTGTTCCTTCAGTAAGTCAATCATGTAAGTGAAAAATTCATTGTGGCCGCCTTGATAGGAGGATACTGCGATCCCCTGGACATCTTCTTGAATAGCGGCATCAACAATTTCTTTGACAGACCTGTTGTGCCCAAGATGAATAACTTCTGCACCTTCTTGTTGTAGGATTCTTCGCATAATATGAATTGAGGCATCATGACCATCAAAGAGGGATGTGGCTGTGATAAATCGAATTTTATTTTTTAAACTGAATTCTTCTTTTGCTTCCATTTAAATAATTCTTTCTTGAAAATCTATTCAGCTTCTCTAGGAATAGTTTTTTTAATAATTCGCATCATAGTGACTCTTGATAATGAGAATGCATTTTTAAACATTCCCCAATAATATTTTATTGGGCCCATATCGTTCTTTAATTCTTGCCACTGCCCTAGTAGTTGTCCGTAAGCTTGCTCGAGATAGTCAGGATTATCTACTAGCTCTTTCATCATTACTTGTTCTTTAGCATATTTCAGCAAGGTAGTCTTCCAAGCCTTTTTGCCAAAAGTCCATGGGTAGTAATCAATGGCCAAGTCTTTTTTATAGTACAAAGTTGCACCTTCACTATTTTTTATTTCTTTGTATTTTAAAGAATATAGATTGAAGTAATGGCAGTCTAATGCCATTTTTTGTAAGATTAAACTTTTCGCTAAATTGATTCCTTGCTCAAGACAAGAAAAATTCATGATCAGTAAGAATGGTTTTCTTTCTTCTTTTACGACTTTATGACCCCATCTAATCTTTTTATAAAAATCACTCAAATTAGTTGTTGAGGCAAACGCTCCTTGCACGTGGTGTTTTTCGGCCAATTTTAAGAAGTTAATTGAGTGTTGTTGAGCTATATGCCCATCTCTCGTTTTTGTGCCAACCATTGTTGTTGCTGTTGATTGACCACCCGTATTTCCTAGCGTTTGGTTTACAACAACTAGATGTAGAATTGGATCTTGATGATGAAGAGCATCTTCTACTGATCTGATACCTTGCATCATGCCTCCATCACCTGAGATGGAAACCACGATATCATCTTTGGTAAGGTCATCTGCTAATCCAGATGCGACACCATGGGCGGTTTCAAATGCAATTCTGATGTAGGGCATGTTCCAGATAGAAGTTCTGTTCATACCTGAAAATACGGTACCACAACCATCTTGTTCGCTTATGAAGATCTGTCCTTTTTCTTTTTGAAGATAATATAAAAAATTAAAAAGATTTCTGAAAATATTTATTTGGCCACAGCCACCACATGCCATGTCACCTCCGCTAATGGGAGTTTTTCCATTTAATGCCAAGTACATACTTTGAATTTGGCTTACCATAGGATGTAGCTGAAACATTAGTTGATACATTTTTTTCTTGAACTGATAGATTCTTTTTTTCCTTCTTAGCGCTTTTGGATTATTGGCAACAGCAAGTAAATCAGGTGGAAGAATTCTTTTTTGAAAAGATTCAAAATTTTCTACTGTAGATGGATTATTAACTTTTTCGCTTGTTAAATCAATTTCTCCAATGCCGGCTTTGTAAGCATAATACCCAGATAAAATTGCTGTGATGCTGTCTGGTTTTTTTAAGATCCCCGCTTCTTTTGAAACTTGTGCGATGGTGCTTAGTGATTCAATGCTCTCAAATATTTCTTCTTCATTTTTGAAACCCATATGGGCAAGAATGGCACCAAGTAAAATCACATTTGTTCGTGTGGCATTATTATAAAGTTTGATGGCAATTTCTTTTGCGGGTATGATGATGATTTTTGTTTCTTCGGGCAACATATTTTTAAGTTCTTGGAGTCGATCAGCTTTTCCATCAATGATTAATGTGCCGCCAACTTTTAACTGAGGTAACATTGCTTCTAAATGGATATCATCTTCGAATGAAACAAGTGTATCTGTAAGAATAATATCGCTATAGTCTCTAATTTTTTCATTTGAGTATTTAAAGCTTAATGTGATACCACCGCCTCGTTGTAATGCGCCATAACCAACCATGGTTAAAGCACACATTTCTTTTACGCTGGCAAAACCAGCTAGGATTCCATTTAATAAGAGTACGCCTTGACCACCTTTACCAACGATAACCATTTGGCTAATATTATTTTGAGAAATAGGTACATCGAAATCGGCCGTAGTTTCTGGTGTTAGATTGCCTCGCATACCAAAAGATAAAACATTATCCGTAGAATTCTTTTCTAGCCATTGATGCGTAATGGTATTTTTATCTTCAGAAATTAAATCGTGTAACATTTGATTGATCTTCAATATGTATGGTACTGTCACCGCACGTCCGCCTAAACCTACTTGAATAGCCATAATTTCGGGGGGATTTTCTAGTAAGTATAATGCCGAACGAACTTCATCGGCAAACTGTGCACCACCAGCGCGGCCAGATCTGTTATTGTATTCCAATATAGCCACGGCTTTTGCGCCTTTAACTTTTTCACGAAGTTCTACTGCGGGGAAAGGTCGGTAAAGATTTATCGAAATAACTCCGCAAGACAAACCTTCTTGATTATTTAGCTCTTCAGCTACTAATTCGGCTGTATGCATATCGGGATCATTGAGACTAATGATGTAAACATTTGAATTTTGATCAATTGGAAAACGGTCAACTTTTTGGAGAGGTGCTGAATTAGTAATTTCTGCCAATTCATCAGCAATCGCATTAAAATTTTCTCCTGCATTAATTAGAACTTGGTCGATAGCTTGCCTTTGTTCACCATAACGTGCATCGAAATCTAATGTTCCAATAGAACGTGGTTCTGCATCATCAAAAATAAATGGATTTTTTGGTCTTCCTAAAAATTTATCGACAGCCTCATTCGATAAAAGATCCATTTTAATTTGTTTGTTGGTGACTAAGGCATGGGTTTCAACAAACCCTTTAATAACAAGTCGGCCTGAGGTCCAAACATTTTTGGTTTCCATTAATTTTAAAAGTAATAGAGCTTTGTAATAATTATCTTTGATACTTCGGCCAAATATTATTATTTCACCCGTATCAGAAGTACGCATGGTTGTGGTGTGGTCTGGCTTGATGGAACATCCTGGGGCAATAGCTCGAGTCATTTCCAGCATTAGAACAGGTAAGTGTAAGCCAGGGTTTATATTCATGAACTCGTAAAGTTGTGCCATACTTTGTGAGCCCTGAGCCATCATGCATCTTTTGCCTTTTACAGCACCACCTGTTAGCCATGCATAACCACTTTCCTCTGAAAGACATGTCCTTAAGTGTAATGGGTATTCCAATTCATTGGATTGGAATTTAACTTTATCTTCTAGGATCTTTAGTAGAGAAGTGTTGGGCGTGATAGGAAACATCGTTACCATGTCGATTTTTGCTTGAATAGTAAATTCACCTAGCATAGTCGAACCATTTGATAATGGCATGGCATCTTTTGAAGGTTGATCAGTGAATTTATGATCGCTTAATTTTTTACCTTTTGCGATTAACGTATCAACATCTTCAAGATTCTCTTGCTTTGGTGCTAAGAATATATTTTTTAAATCTTCTACTTCTACTGGGCTACCATGAAATTCATCATAGTTGATAAAATCTTTTGGGACAAAATGTATAGCGTCAACGGGGCATGCAGAAGCGCAGACAAAACAGCCTTTACAAAAGTTATAATTGGTATCTGATTTATGAACTACACTATGATTTGTTACATCTTCAAAATGAAAGCCGGGTAAATTCTTCAATATGTTCTTAGTGGTTTGAATAAGGCCGGATGCTTCTCTTGCTTCGCTTTGATATCCAATGGCATGGTGAGGGCAAGCCACAACGCAATGCAAACAATCGATACATTGAGATTTCAGTGTTATGGGTACATAGCTTTTATCTGTCCAAATACGGTTGCCGGAAGTGCCTCCGACAACAGCGGTTCCTTTATCAGTAAAGTCCTGATAGGTTTCCATTGGATTAATTTTATTGCCAACAACTCCGGCTGATGCTTCTGTGATAGCAGATAGCTCATAACCAATTGAGGCGGGTGGTTGCGGTAAAGTATTTGTTTTGGTATCCAATACATGAACTCCGATTAATTTTGTTTTACTTCTCTTGATTTAGTGCAAACAGGACATTTTGGGTTTTCGCATAAAATATCGAACGGGTTATTTTTTATAAATTTAACAGCTTGATCTAGTAACTCTTTTGCGTCAATTAATATCGATGAGGCATCAGCAATATTGCATTCAGTGATAATATTTTTTACTTCTTCTATGTTCATTAGTTTTTTAAACCCTTGACTGTCTGCAGGTTGTTGTTTGCTCGTAAAGCTTCGTTGAGTTCCAGTTGAGTCAATATAATCGGCATCACCTTCATAACCAGGATAACCAATATGGAGAAAAGGAACCTCTGCAATAACTTCTGCCACATGAATTAAAGAACAAGATGAAAAGTTGGTGCCTAAATGTAAAATTTTTGCGCCTAATTTCGCGGCCTTATGCAATGGGCTATCAATTCCTAGTTGTGTGGTTTTTTCATGCCCTTCAATAACTTCTACTGCTCTTTTACCAATTGCCGAAACGCAATGGGTAGGATTGTTACTTCTGATGACCCCAGGCCATTTTCTAAATGTTTCAGAAATTAAACCAAGTCTTGAAGGTTTTGTTCTTAGATCAGTAGGTTTTTCATGATGGACAAATGTTGGAATTATTAATGTTCCTTCAGGGCCTACAGCTTCTAATAAAGCTGTAATGATTGTTTCGGGTCCGCCATGAACTGGCCGACCTAATTGCTTCATTGATCCGTGAACAATGATCATGTCATTTGGCTTTATGCCAATTCTTTTTAACTCAATGAGCAAACTGCTGTTCGTTAATGAATCTGATAAATAGTTTTGTTTGTATAGATTATTGATCGTCGGTTGAGTTTGAGCTTTATTATGATTAGTGGTAAAGAAAGTATAAGCCATGATTCTGTCTTTACTTCTCTTGCCATTTGTATTCCACAATACTTGCAACCCTGGCCCTCCCCACATGCCTGAACCACATCTCTCAGACGGGCGTATTAATCCAAACGAAGGTGGTCCAAAATGATTTCTTAGTGGTCCTTTTTCTTCATAAGTTAATTTTTCAGTTTTATTGACGGGGTAAAGTTGATTGACGGATTCTCTATATTGCTGAGAAAGCTCATGGAAATATTCTTCTTTGAAATTACTAAAATGAAGAGGGATTTCTTTTTGATCAAATTTTTCTTTTAAATGAGTTAAATGTTTATCAACACTTGATTGCATTCTAAGTGCTTCTTCTTCACCACCATTGACAGCAACTTCAGCCCACGTGGCACACAAAATTGTTGTTTTGTTAAATAGATCCCAATCAATGATATCTAATGTGTCGGCACTTGTGTGCCAGTTAAAACTACAAACACCGACAAGTGCGCATGGAATATTGATTTGAGTATCTGTTATCATGTTATCATCAAGAAGAAATTTATTAAAGCTGAACTCATCTTCTTTGCCAATATCGATAAGAATCTCTTTTAATAATAAATTTACATAGGAAGGGTTAGTGTCTGGATTTAAAATCAAATCCATCTTACCAGTTTGTCTCCCGACTTCACAAGTACTATCGATATTTAAACCAATTTTTGAACGGTTCATAATATCTAAATTTAAAAATGAGTATGGAACAGTGCCATAAAGCTCTGATGTGAATAAAAACCTCATTCCTCTTTTTGGCTGGCTTTCACTAAATATTCTGGCGATCTCCATCATTGTTGCACAGCCTGAGGCATTGTCATTTGCACCTTGTTCAAATAAGTGGCCCGTAAAAAAAACTTCATCTTTTTCTTTGCCCGGAATGAATGCTTCAACTAGAGGCAAGGTGCCTTCATAAAATTTTGTGTCCAGTTTTAATTCAAAACTTACATCCTCATTGTTTTTTAATTTTTTAATATAACCTTTGATTGTGTTGGGTGAAAGTGAAACGGCAGGAATAACAGTATCATCTTCAGTCATTGACCATAGTCCTGAATCATCTGCCCAGGAATTGACCCATCTTACTAGATCTCCTTGGAAATCTTCCAGTGGGCCATAAAAAAGAAATCCCAGTGCCCCTTGCTCAGAGGCCGCTTTTTTTATAGTCGATGGAATAAATTCTGTGATAATAAATTTATCTCTGACATCAATTTTATCAAAATCATTCGGAGATTTTAAATAGACGGCAGATCCTTTTAAGCCTTCTTTTGGTGTAGGGCCTGCGCCCATCACCATGTGTGTTGAAACTTTTTGATAGTCAGCAATGACTTCATCGCTTTGTAAATCTTTTAATTTTAGATCAAATGCATCCCATGCTAAAGGACTTTTCCAGTCTCCTATAATTGTTTTGCCATCAGCTGGTACTTCAACTTTCTTCGCTTGAATGCCATAGCTTTTTAACTCTTCAACAATCCAGTCTACCGTTTTATGAAAAACATAATAAGAGGGTTTGTGATCTCGTTCATAAATGTTTTCGATAAAATATTTTAATTTCTCAGCTTTAAATTTGCTCTCAATAGACTCAAATTTATCTTTCAATAAGGGCATTAATATCTCCATTGGGGTCGTAAGAAAAGATTCTTATTACATTATTATAGGTGCAATTCAACATTAAAAAGCGGTTCATGTTATATTGTTGTTTGCTTAGTCAAGTTAATTCGAATGCCCTTATAAGTCATTGTTTTTGGATCAATTTTAGTTCGTGAAATTAATTGAAAATCAAGTCAATATGTCTCAAAATCAAGCATATTATTGCGATTTGAAAACACTCTTAAAACCATATCAATCTATTTGACATACAGTTTGATGCTCTAGAATTATCATTCCTCAAAATAAATCGTGCTAAACTTTGTGCCTTATTCAAACTCAATGAGAGATCTAAAGGGTTTTTAGTGGGATTTGATTTGGTATTAATCATCAAGGTATCTTTTCTAAAGGGTCAGTAATGAATTTTAATTACAATAAAAACTATCAATTTAATCCTGAAAAACTTTTCATTAAAAGTTTAAATCATAATCCAGAATTAATCGTAAATGAATCTTATTATGAGCTTGTTCATCACACGGGTCATATTGGTAAATTTAATTTTTATAAAGATGAAGATCATTTGTTTTTTGTAGGTCAAATTGTCGACCCAAATGGTTGGGAAGTAAAATTGAATCAGAATCATCCTGAATGGTACTTTTATGATCATGTCGTATTTCAATTTGATCCACAAAATAACCATCAATTTAAAAGAACTATTGCCTTGATGAGAGATGGTGAATTAAAACTAGATAACCAACGTTGTTTGGATGGTGAAGAAATTTCAGACGGGCATGCTTCCCCATTAGATTTGACTCCTTTAGATATTGAAAAAGAAGTTAAAGAGATTGATAATGGTTGGGCTTTTAAGATTACAATTAAATTAGATTCAATTCGAGGTGATGGTAAATCTTATGATACGATAAATAACCCCATCGGTACAAGAATTTCATTTACGGCTACTTCAGATATAGTTTATGATTCTATCGCGTGGCCGGAAAACCCAAACTCAGATTTTAATCATTTATTTTCATTTGGGTTACTAGTCGATGAAAAGGCTTTAGTTGATGTTGATGAGTTGGATTTTGGAAAACCATTGTGGGAAACGGGCACTATAACTTCTTCTGTAGTAGTGAGTGGAAATGTTAAAAGTGATTTAATTCCTACTAATATTAAAACAGTTATCAAAACGACTGGCGGTAGGTATTTAACCGATCAAAATGATTTAGAATTTAGTGCTGGTTCTTTTAAACATTCGATTCCTGTTCATTTTCCTTTTGCTTCTAAATGGGTGCCTGATGCTGCTGATATTGCAACGGTAGAAATTCAGATATGTGATGGCGATAATATATTATGGTCAACTCTTTATCCATTTGGATTTGATTTGGGTATTATTGTTAGGGATCCCTTCGGATTGTTTTCAGATAAAACAATTGAAAGACCTTTACCATCGGATCCTAAATTTGTGGATAATTATAGATGTTGGCTGTTTTCAAAATTACCAAATTGGAAACCTCAAACGACTAAAGATGGCGCACCTTCTGATTTCTTTTTGCATTCTGAAAGAAAAGAACACTGCCTCAACTTAATGGATGAAGATGTAATTTCGCAAATTGCTACACTCATACATAATGAGTTTGATGATTGGCAAGATGGCTTATCAGCTTGTAGTTTGATTTTGCATCACCCCTGTTTAACAACCCATTCCGGTAGTTGGTCAAAAATCTCGAGTAGCTCAACCACCGAAACAGTATTAAGATTGCGAGGATGTTTTTGTTGTGATACTGCTAGAGTAGCTTCTCATGTTTGTGATATTTTAAGCGAAAAATACAATGTGCCATTTACAGGTTATGGGATGGGCTTGCGCGGTCATGTTACCGGCATGATCGATACTCCTATTGGTGAGGTGTTGATCGATCCAATGTTGGGTATCACTTACCATACTTTAGATAATACTCGTCTGGCAACCTTACAAGAAATTTGTGGCAGTATGGAATTGCAAGCACGCGTTTGGGAAAAAGCATGTGCCCACGGACATGAATTTTTTAATGGCGTTGATAATCAAACAAGAAGACCTTACGATAGAGGCAGACTTAAGTATTTGAATTAAATATCATATCCAAATTATAGAAAAGAAGATTGTCTGCGGTACTCTAAAGGAGAAACGCCACATACCTTTTTAAACTTTTTTGAAAAATAATAAGGGTCGTCTATACCTACTTTTTGACCAATCTCTGCAACAGAAAACCGTCCTGCTGTTAAAAACTCTTTTGCTTTTTCCATTTTAATCTCTGCGATTTTCTGACAAGGGGTTGTATTAAGATGTCGTTTGAATAAACCACAGATCCCTCCACTGCTTAAATTGGAAAACTCTTCTAGGTCTATTAACGAAATCGGCTGCTTGAAATGGTCATGAATGAATTGCAGGATTCTGCCAAGTTCAATTGATACTAAACTTGATTTTTTATCCGGCTCTGAAAAATACTGAATTAAATCATTTAAAATTAAATTCCCAAGTAGTCTCATTTCTGTTTCAACCGGCGATGATTTTTGAAATGTAAGAATTATATACTCAGAAAGATATTCAAGCTTTTTAGAGAGATTAAAATTTCCGACGGGTATACCATCTAGCTCAGGTATCAGCTTATCAATGACGTAAGCGGCTCTAACTTTGCTTTCTTGTTTTGAATGGGCTACATTAAAATGGATAGGCTGTTTTTTTACATATTCAGGGATGACATGAATACCAGCGACTAAAAATGGATCTTTGGTGGAAGGGATATATTTGATTTTACGGTTCCAAGGTAAAAATAAAAATTCTCCTTTGCTCAATTGAAACCGTCTTTTATCTATTTCAACATTTCCATTGCCAGACTTGCACCATAGTAGCATACGTGATTGCACGTGTTCATGTGTAAGGATTTCATTTTTAGCAAATTGGTAGTTGTTGGCATAAACAATCATGGCACTTGAAAAATTTTGTTTCATACTGTCCTAGAAAATAGTACAAAAATACTAATTATAAGTCGATATATATAAAAATAATACAAAAAATATGCAATATGTCCATTTCCTAACGGCATTGAAAATGAATAATATTACTAAAATTGAAATTCATTGAGGAGAAAGAATGGCCATGTCAACAATCAATCAATTAGAAGCATTTCAAGAATCGACACATCTGTTAAATGACCGTCAAGCTTTGCAAGATAGAGCGCATGATCAAGGATATCTTTATTTTAAGGGATTGTTAAATAAAGAAAAAATTTTAGACCTTAGAAAAAGTATTTTGGAAATAATAAAGAAGCATGGTTGGTTAGAACCTTGTCGTACATTGATGGATGGAATTTCAAAACCTGGCATAAATGTTGTTGAAGGTTCTGATAATGACTATCGACATTATTATAATGATATTCTTTCCTTAAGATCTTTTCATGCTCTATCTCACGACCCAACCATTATTGCATTATTTGAAAAGTTGTTTGGTGAATCTGTTTTAGTACACAGCCGTAATATCTTAAGAACCATTTTCCCTGGAATTACAAAACATACAACCCCACCTCATCAGGATTATTTTTACATTGGAGGTACTGTTGACACATGGACTTCTTGGATACCTTGTGGCGATTGTCCTGAAGAATTAGGTGGATTAGCGATTATTCCCGGTTCACATAAAAGAGGATTGCTAGATACGCGTAGTGCAATGGGTGCTGGAGGTCATCAGGTGGATGTCATGGAAAATGATTTGTGGTGTACAAATGAAGTTGAATGCGGTGATGTCTTATTGATGAATAGTATGACGATTCATCAAGGTAGAGATAATAATACTGCGGACAGAATTAGATTATCAATGGATTTTCGCTATCAACCAATAAGTCATCCTATAAGAGAAGACTCTCTCACACCTCATCTGGTTAACTCAGATGAATGGGAAAAATATTATGAAAACTGGTCTAAAGAAGATGATTTAAAATATTATTGGAAAAAGATGACTTTAAATATTATTTCGCGTTGATTATCAACTTTTAATAAAGGTATGATCTTGATCGTAAATTCTTAGAATGAGCCTTTGATGATGGTCTAATTCCAAAGAGTACAAAATCAAATTTGATATTACCAATCGATACTGTAATCACGTTTATTTTAGCTTCTGTTGTGTTGGCTCTTGTTCCTGGCCCAGATAATATTTTTGTTTTAATGCAAACAATACTACATGGGCGAAAAGAAGGCTTTTGTATTACGGTTGGTTTATGTACAGGATTATTAGTTCATACTGGTCTTGTTGTTCTTGGAATTTCATACGTATTTAAGGCAAGTTTTTTTGCCTTCACATTATTAAAACTAATTGGTGCTGGTTATTTATTATATTTGGCTTGGTTGGCCTTTAATCAGCATAAGCATGAACTCGATTCTTCTGACAAAAAAGTTTCGAATCTTTTTTCTTTTTACCAAAGAGGAATCATTATGAATATGACTAACCCTAAAGTCGGATTATTCTTTATGGCCTATTTACCTCAGTTTGTTGTAACAGAGAAAGAAAATATTGCCTTGCAACTGGTTTTGCTAGGAACCTTGTTCATATTGTCTACTTTGGTTATATTTAGTATTGTGGTGCTATTATCTAATCTTATGAAAGTTTATTTAATACAATCAGAATCACAGCAAAAAATTATGAATCGAGTTTCTACCATAATCTTTATTGCATTGGCTATAAACCTTATATTTGTCCATCAAGAGTAAAATTTAAAAGGAACTTAAAATGGAAAATAAAGATTTCGAATTATCCGGGCAAATGGGTTCGGGTCATTTTATTATACCAGCATTGATTTTGATTTATGCGCTAGTATTTGGTTTTCCTGATGATCAGAAAATATTAGATGCAGTTTTAGAGGGCAATTTAGAATTCATCAAAGAATTTCCTGATAGAGAAAAAGGCATGTATGCAGATCATATTTCAGTGGATTTTAAATTATGTCCAAAATGTAAAACTTTTGGAACTTACCAGTTTAATGTTGTTAGGTACTCAGATAATGAAAATGGCAATACAGGTAAAAACGCAGAGTCACTTTGTAAAAATAAATTGATAGATAAAAGTGGGCTTGATCTGTTCGAAACTTATCATCGAGATTTAATTAGACGTGCTGCTACTAAGTAGTCTTGAATTATCAAATTGAATATCCATATTTATTTATTATTTTAAATAGGATGATTTTAAGGTTTTCTCTTTACGCTAATTTCTTTATTCCTTTATAAGTCTATATATAATTCTATTATTATTATTGATAAATAAGTAGGAAGTCAAATGAGTGTTCGCGTAGATTTAGATGATCGTAGTTATGATATCATCATTGAAGAAGGCATCTTTGAGTCCTTCCATGAATCTTCCATATTTGAAAAATATTCAAATATTGTGGTCATTACTGATGAGAATGTTTATGGGCTCTATGAGAAAACAATCAATTCCGGACATTATAAAAAAGTAATTGTTTTACCAGCGGGTGAAACGACCAAACAAATTCAATATTTAGAAGAAATCTGGAATCAATTAGTTGAATTGAAGCTTGATCGAGCAAGTCTTATTATTGTAATTGGCGGCGGTGTTATTGGTGATATTGGTGGTTTTGCTGCGGCGAGTTATATGCGAGGTATTGACTTCGTTCAAGTGCCAACAACTTTATTGGCTCAAGTAGATAGTTCCGTTGGTGGTAAGGTCGGTATTAATCATCCTGGTGGTAAAAATATTCTTGGAGCTTTTCATCAACCGCAAGCAGTATTTATAGATTTGAATGTGCTAAAGACTTTGCCAGAAAGAGAGTTTAAATCTGGATTAGGTGAAGTAGTTAAATATGGCGTTATTTGGGATAAAGATTTTTTTGAATTTATGGAAGACAATGCTGAAGAAATATTAAGTATGGATGCAGGTGTCATATCTACCATAATAGGTCGGTGTTGTGAGATAAAAGCTGATATTGTTAAACAAGATGAATTTGAATGTGGTATTCGAGCAGTTTTGAATTACGGACATACGGCTGGCCATGGTTTGGAAAATGTTTTTCACTATGAAAAAATATTGCATGGTGAAGGCGTTATTTTTGGAATGGTTGTAGAAGGCATAATGGCAATGCATAGAGGCCTCTTTTCAAAAGAAGATTTTGAAATTCAAAATAGATTGATTGAAAAATTAAATTTAGGATTCAAAGTACCAGCCTTTAATATGAGTGAATACCTTGATGCGATCACATTAGATAAAAAGAATACAAATAACAGTATCAATTTTATTTTGCCCACAAAAATAGGTGAAGTGGTGAAGATAGATGGTGTTCAGTTTAAAGAAATTGAGAATGCTACGGTTAAAGCATTAGACCTGAATCTATTTCAATAAATACATTTTTCCAGTCAAGTCTTTGGTCGATCGAAGACTATAAGTCCTTTTTATTATTTATACCGGCTTTTTTATAAGCTTTTGAAAGACTTTTATATTTTGTAAATGCTTTTTGACTATAAAGTCTCCAGCTGGCATATTCTTCTTTGCCATTATTGCGATTATTAAAGGCTAACTTAAAATTTTTCAAAAAAGTGATCTCGTCCAAATGTTCCCGTTTAATGCCTGCTTTTTTATAAGCATTGACCATAGTACCATATCGGTCAATAGCGTATTTACATTGGGTTCTCCATTTTTTTGGCTCTTTTATTCTATTGGCATAGGAATCTTTAAAAGTTTTTAATATTTGAGCATTTGTAGAGGATGATTTCTTTAAATTTAATTTTGCTTTAACTTTATCCCATGACCCATGATAAAGAACAGCTAATTTTAACATTTCAGGATCTACCATTGATATGGTTAATGACCTTGGTTCTGCTTTCTTTGCTAACTTAATAAAGTAAACATCAAACTCTTTTTTATTGGTGATATTTTTATACGGCTTTTCGACTAACCCATATTTTTTTTCATAGGATTTAAGTGAAAGCTTATGACCGCGTGTGATGTGCGTTCTGATATTCTGAAATGAATCCTGGCAAATTTTACATTTCTTTTTAGGTTTTTTCATCTAGACACCTTTCAAATTTATTTGGCCTAACTCTCTACGGCGTTTTCATACAAAAGCCGTTTACCATTCTTTCGATAGCTATATATTCATCCATTTTTTTTGCTCAGTGAAATTTATTTTTGATAAAATAAGACGCATATTTTTACTTTCCAAAAAAAATCAATTAGATTCATAAAAATACATTTTATTGAAAGTTATATTTTAATTAAATAGAAAGATATGCCCTTCTTGTTTTATCATTAATACTTCCTTGAGAGTTGATCAATGCTGGAATTCGCTAGGATAAATACACTAAAACCGCTTATATCAACGATTAATATTCATATCAGAAACTATATCTTTATTATAGATAGTAGTTTATATTTAATGCCTTTAGACATTCACTTGAAATAACGGCAATTTGAATTAGAAAGAATTTTGAAGTCAGAAATGGATAATCATTACTGCCACTAATAGTTTCACAATGAAATTAAAATTTTTATTATATTTTTTTGAATCCTTAATAAATGTGGCCTTAGAAAGCCTAATTTGATGAAAATGTAACAGATTAGTAATAAAATCTAGGTATTTATACCTATGGGAATCTTTGAATTGATAATTTGCTTGTAATATAAATCGATTTATCAAGAATTTGTGTAATTGCGATTTATTCCTATGGTTTATCTATTGCTAAAATCTATCAAATTTGGGTATATAGTCGAATTCCAATATATTGCATGATAATGTGGTTATTCGGTGATCATTCATTATTAATATGTTTGAGGATATCGTTGATTGTGTAAAAGTTACTATTAAATACTTTATTGCCCTGTTCATCTAGAATCACCAAATACGGAATGGTGATACTGCCAGATTCTTTTAAGAAGGCAATTTTCGTATCTTCTTTTTTAGTGATATCAACTCGTATTAACTGTACATTATTTTTTTGAATGGCATCGGCTACTACTTTTGATTGCAAAACCGTTTTTTTAAGAAACTTACAATTCAAACACCAAACAGCTGTAAAATCAATAATGATAATCTTATTCTTTGATTTTACCTTTTCTAATAATGCTGGCGTATAGTCTTGCCATACGTTGGTTTTATTTAGGTCTTCTGATTTTGAAAGGTCGTAAGCGAGATATATGCTTGTTGAAAAAATGACGATGCCCATAATGGTAAAAATGAATCTTGGAACTGGCAGCGGTTTTATTTTTTGTGTAAATATAAATATGGCTAACCCACCAGCCGAACAAGTTAGCATAGTTGGCCACCAAAAATATTCTCTTCTATTTTCTGGAATATCCAAAGTTAAAAGACCTGTGCCAATAAAGAAACAAGCAGCAGCTAGCATGAAGATTCCCATTGTTTGTTTGATCGCAACACTTGATGGGCCAGATTTTGGTAACCAACTCACTAAGCCGGGAAATATTGACAGTATCAAATAGGGCAGAGCCATTCCAAAACCAACAAAAAAGAAAACAATTAGAATTAAAAATGGAGATTGTGTCATAGCACTAGCAACAGCTGATCCCATAAATGGGGCGGTGCAAGGTGTTGAAAGTACAGCTGTCATAATACCAATACCAAATGATCCCGCGATAGAATCAAAAGAAGGATTTAACCTTGCGACTGATTGGGGTACATTTATGGTAAATAGACCGCACATGCCAATTGCCATAATCGCAATGAATACACCGATACCTAAAGAGAATTCTCCGTGCTGAAAAAGTTCGCTAATGGAATTAAAGCTTTTTAGACCAATTATCATACCACCCATAACAAGCCAAAATAAAATGATGCCAGCAACCATTGATATGCCTAAGACGAAATTTCTTTTTTTACTGTCCGAGTGATTGGTCAAGCTCATGATTTTTAGTGGAATTACAGGTAATACACATGGAGTGAAATTTAGTATTAAACCACCAACGATTGCCATCAAAATTAAAACAATAACTCCGATGGTCGATAGGGGAAGGTTGACTTCTTCATTCTTAGGGCTAAGGGGGTTTGTTGAAATATTAGCAACTAAAGGTATGTTTTTAAAAATATCGTCTGTGATTTGCCCTGATTTCGATTCATTGGCTTTATAATTAAGACTAGCTTTTAAGGATGCTGTTTTAGGCTGATAACATGCTCGGTCATCACATATTTGATAACCTAGGTCAAAACTTACTTTAACAGATTCTGAATCGATGGCCGATGTGAATTTGAATGGAATGAAAAATATTGTTTTTCCTTCATACACTTTAATATCATATTTCGGTTTTGTAGGATCATAAGAAACCTGAATAATATGAGGCTTTGGATATAGAGGTGTCTGGGCAATGACTCCTTTTGGCACATTAATGGCTTTAATCTCTGTCGGAATTAAAAATTGATCATCTGTTTTAGTTCTAAACATCGTTGGGGGATTAACATGATGATTGTCAGCCATTTCCAATATGACTGCAAGGTGAAGAACCTCATCTTTAACAGCATAGTCTTTTTCCCATTTCGTAGAAAACTTAATTCTCTCGATTTTTTTCTTTGAATCATTGAAATCAAATAAAGGTTTTTTGTCAAAATTAATGTCATTGAATAGTTTCTTATCCAACGGCTTTTTTTTAATGACTGCTTTTTTGGGTAGATTATTAAAGAGCTTGTCTTTTTGCGGAGCCGGTTTTGTCCCTTTGGCTTTGAATTTTATTTTTTGGACAAACTTTTTTGAAGAAGGAAGATAACATTTACCCGCATCATCGCAAATCTGATATTTGAATTCAAGATTAATCTCAAGATCCTCTTTCGATATTTCAGCGGTGAACTTTATTGGAATAAAAATAATAAACTTATTTTCATATACATTAATATCAACTAAGGGCTTATTTGGACCATTAATGTTCATTTTAATTATATGGGGTTTAGGATAAATAGGAGGTAGAGTGATGACCCCTTTTGCGACATCCTTAATTTTAATATCGATAGGTATAATGCCTAATTTTGTAGCTTCTTTGAATTGTAAATAGGTTGGTGAGTTGACATGATGTTTAGCAAGAAGGTCTACCACTAGGGCTAAATGTATTGTTTCATCCTTAATGACATATTCTTTTTCCCATTTAGCAGTAACTTTAATCTTGCTTATTTTTTTCCCCCATGAAGGTTTCTTTTCAAAAAAATCCTGAGAATAGATATTGGGGGTGTTGAAAAAAAATAACAGAAATATTAAATATTGAATGACGTGTTTTTTCATAAACTTCTCTTAAAAGGATATTGATGTGCCGGCGCTTATGGTGAAACCAGTGAGCCCATCATCTCTATCATAATAAGAAGTTCTTAAATCAAAAGAATCTGAGTTAAAAAACTTCAAGAAATTATTCCATATAGGTGTGAATCTAATGTGAATCCCAAGCAAGCTACTATTAGTCTTTGCCAAATCATAATCACTAGTATGAAATTCTGATCCGGGTGCATGAGTTTGAAAGGCACCAAAATAATCTGACTCCGATTGTTGATTGAATCTGAATGAAGGGATGACAGTCCATAAACTCCCGATTTTTATAGGCACTTCCAATTCTATGGTATTGGCGATGATTCCGAAATCGTCCCAATAAAATCGATAAAATAAGCGAGATGAAACAGTACTGTTTATAAAATAGTGAAAACGAAATCCTGAGGCAATTTTAAATCGACTATCCGGTAGACGTTCAATGTCCACGTTGCCATCATCGAAATAAACTCTGTGAAAGGGCGTTGATAATAATCCTGATTGGAAAATGAAATCAGTAGATACAGAAGCTTGTAGTTTTTTAGTAAGTACTTGGGAATATGTAAAAGATAAATAGGAAGATCTACGAACATCATCCTTCAATAGTGTGTCGGCAAAAGGTCTTAATTCAATCGGATAATAAAGATCCCATTGATCATGAAAATATTTTGCGGTTACATCAAAAGATTTATTGTCATCATTTGAGTTGATAGTCCATTTCCCGCCAATATGAATCGAATCAACGTCATACTCAAGGGATAATCCCGTCATGACTCCAATGGTTTGATTTGAATTTTTAAGTTTATAAGTAAACCAGGCATTACTGTGAAATCGATTGTCGTCTTTAGATGCTGATGAAACGGAGCCATCAATATTATCGGTTGAGGCTGAAGAGATATTGTCAATCCCAATATTCATATCCAATATAGTATTTTTACTGGTAGGAATATTTAATAATAAAGTCGGAGCGATAATTGTTTGTTCTTCAGTACCTTTGCCGCCGGTAACTGGTGAATGATCGCCATCTTGATTGTAATAATTGATAAAGAAGTCCGTTTTGATTTTATCTCTTTTGTATTCCGGCTCTTTTTCTTGGGAGAAAATTAAATTACAGGAAATTAAAAGTATAAAGAAGGTAAATCTTAATTGCATCCGCATCCACCGCCAGCCTTGCCACCATTACCTCCAGAGCCACCTTCGCGATAACTCAAAAAATTTGTTTCAAAAGCTTTGGCTTTGAAGTCGCTCAATTTCATAGATTCTTGATTTATATAGGCTTTTTGAAAAGGTTTAACTTTTTCACAACTACATATGAGTAAAGTGCAAAGAATGATTAATATCCATTTCATTGTTTTATTTCCTTGTCGTTAATTTTCATATTTTTGCTTTTTAATATTGTTAATTGGTCATCAATGATGAAACCTTCTACATGATTAAGCTTGTTGATTAATTTCATTCCTTTTTCTTTGCCCAGTATAAAAACAGATGTGGCTATTGCATCCGCTAATTCGGTATCTGGAGAAATTATTGTTACACTTTTAATGCCTGAAACTGGATAACCCGTTTTTGGGTTAATAATATGGCAATATTGCTTGCCATTGATGGTCACATAATGCTCATAATTTCCTGAGGTTACAATAGCCGTATCACTAATGCCTAACCAGGTGATGGCTTTGTCAGGATTATCGGGATGAGCGATTTTTATTTTCCATGGTTTACCGTTTTCCTGAAGACCCCAGGCAATTAAATCACCACCGGCATTGACGATACCGCTTTTAATACCCATTGAAACTAACACCTTTTTTGCATGATTTGCCGCATACCCTTTTCCAATAGCACCGAATCCTATTTTCATACCTTTTTCTTTTAGAAAAATGGTAGTGTTTTTTTGATTAATAATAATATTTTTAAAATTAATTAACCTAACTGATTTTTTTAATTCGTCTACGTTGGGCAATTTGGTCATAGATGTCTTGAAACTCCAGTGTTTGTCTACACTAGCAAAAGAAATATCAAAAATTCCATTTGTTAAGGACGATATTTTTTTGCATCTACCAATAAAGTTTAAATATTCTTTGTCGACTTTAACAGGTTCAATGCCAGACATTTTATTGATTTTGCTTGTGATGGAATTGGGATCCCAACTAGAGATATTTTTTTCAATTTCATTTATTTTTTGAAAGGCGCTGGCAATTGATTTATGAGCAATCGATTTTTCTTTGTGAACAACAATAATTTCAAATCGAGACCCCATTAATGATTGGGTTGCTTTGTAAGTATTGTTTGTGTGAATTATTTTTATTTCGTCAGAATTTACTTCATAGGAGTATAGTAGTAATAGAGTGCTTAATAATACGATAGTCTTGACCAATGATTTCTTCATTTCTTTTTATCGATTATTTTTTTTAAATAATCAAGAACCTCTTGGATTGACTCATTCTTATAACCATTCAGCGCGCCTAGTTGTTTCCCATTTTGGTCCACAATGGCCAAAGCGGGTGATGTCCCTTTAGGGTTGAATTTCTCTGCTAAAGTTTCATTGATTTTTGTTTGCTCTTTTGATAGTTTGTTTTTCTTTTTAATTGGGAAGTCAGCATTAAGTAAAATGAAGTTTTTCTTTGCAAACGCAATGAATTTATCAGTACTCAAAACCCTTTTCTTTAGCTTCATGCAATTGATGCACCAGTCAGACCCTGAAAAGAAGATAAGAATTTTCTTTTTGCTTTCTTTGCTTTCTTTTTTTGCAACTTCGAAATTTGTTTTCCATTTTAATTTTTCTTCTGATGAATATGAGGTTGAGAAAAAAAATATTAGGCAACATAATAGGTAGATATTTTTCATAGTTTTAATCGCTTTCAGGAATCTTTTATAAGTAGGTTGTTTTCAGAATTCATTACAAAAATTTTGAATTTCACCTTTTCGTTGATTTATTAATTTTAAAATCGAAATCCTATTTCTAAAATAAAGTAGCCGCCGTAAGCATGTGTTTTGCCTGGCTGACCCCATGCGTATATTCCACCACCAATATTGAATAAGATATGGTTGAAACAATCAAAATTTAGCAAATAGCGATTCGCAATCATTCCGGTAGTGAAATCTTCTCTAACATCATCAAAATTCAAATCAACAAAACCAGCACTCAATCCTACTTGTTGGAAAATCTTAAAGTTGTCAGAATCAAAAAAAACTAAATAGGAATTTACTTCAAATAATAAGGTGTCGGCATCGAGTGTATATGAACCTGATGATGTTTTATGTTTTGTCGTTTGGTAAATAAATCCAAATCCCATTTGCATCGTTTCAATATCATAACTATCAAAAATATCTAAACCTATATAGAGTCCATATCCATTGCCATTTTTTAAATCATCTTCTATTTCTTTATCATCAACGATTCCGTCATCATCACTTACTAGAATGCTAAACAATGGAATATAAACTGCTTTTGCATTCCAACGCAGATCAACCTCTAAGGCGGTATCCAAAACAGTGTCTTCGGCATGACAAAAAATAGATGATAGAATTAAAATTAAAATAATGGACAGATTTTTTCTCATCAAAATCCTAATTAAAACAATGTTGAATAAAATAATTTATAAGACCGAAATACTACAAAGTTGATTCTTTTAGTCTATATTTTTTGGAAATACCTAGAGATCAATCCGCAAAGGTGACCTGAATTTTTGAAAAACTAAATCTTTGACTTTGAACACCAAATTTAGTAGAATTCAGGCTTCTGAAAGCACACTATTTACATATTGAGAACTGAATGGCAAAAATCAAATCCGATGAATTTGAATTTGAAATCAATATCGAAAATTTAGATTCAACTATAGAATTGGATTTAGCTAATTTACCCAATAAATTAATCGTATTACCTGTACATCCAAAGCCTTTTTTCCCGGGTATGTTAGTGCCTGTTTCTTTCCCTCCAGGAAAGTTTCATAAAGCCATAACTATCGGTTCAAAAAGCAAAAGTAAATGCATCGGCTTGGTACTTGTCGATGAAGACAAAACGACTGATTTTGAAGCACCAAAATTAATGAAAGTAGGTGTTGCCGGTAAAATTGTTAATAGCGTTAAAAATGCTAATGGTGATGAATTCTTCTTGGTTAATTGTTTGAAAAGATTTCGGATTACCAATTATAAATCTGATAACAAATTGCCCATTGCTAGTGTGAAATATCTTGATGATGTTGGCGTAAGTAAGGGTAAAAGGTTTAAAGCCATGCGCTTGGCCATCACCGGTAAATTAAAAAACTTAGTGAAATTGAATCCGTCATTTAGAGAAGAATTAAATAATATTTTATCGGGTGGTTTACCAGATGAACCAGGCCAACTAGCGGATTTAGTTTCCGTATTATCAAGTAATGATGGTTTAGAACTTCAACGATTGTTAGAAGAGCTAAATGTTAAAGATCGATTAAAAAAGACATTGTATATTGTTTCCAAAGAATTAGAGGTATCTATTTTAAAAGAAAAAATTCAGAATCAAGTCGATGAAAAAATTGGTGATAGTCAGCGAACATTTTTTTTGCGTGAACAATTAAAGCAAATTAAAGAAGAGCTCGGTTTAGAAAAAGATGAGAAAAGTGTAAAGCTTGAAAATTTCAGGTTATTATTAAAGAATAAAGACATGTCCGAGGAAGCCAAAGTAACTGCTCAAGAAGAAATTGATAAAATGAGCATGCTTGAGACAAGTTCTCCTGAATATGGGATCACTGTAAACTATTTGGATTGGTTATTAAAATTACCTTGGGGTGCCGTTGTCGAAGAAAACCTATCCATAAAAAAAGCACGTAACATTTTAAATTCCGATCATGATGGTATCGATGATGCTAAAAAACGAATTCTTGAATTTATTGGCGCCAGCAAATTATTAGGTTCTACCAAAGGAGCGATAATTTGTCTAACGGGGCCTCCAGGTGTCGGTAAGACTAGTTTTGGCAAATCAGTCGCTAAAGCTTTAGGACGACCATTATATCGATTTTCAGTTGGCGGGCTTAGAGATGAAGCTGAAATCAAAGGTCATAGAAGAACATATGTAGGTGCCATGCCAGGTAAGTTTGTACAGGCTTTAAAAAGAACCGAAAAACAAAACCCTGTCATTTTACTTGATGAAATCGATAAAATTTCATCAAGTATTCATGGCGATCCTGCCTCGGCATTATTGGAAGCCTTGGATCCGGAGCAAAATTCTGAATTTCACGATCATTATTTAGATGTTCGCATTGATTTAAGCCACGTCTTATTTATTTGTACGGCGAATGCCTTGGATACTATCCCTGAACCATTGTTGGATCGAATGGAAATTATTCGAATGAATGGTTACATAATGAATGATAAAATTAAAATTAGTAAGAACCATTTGATTCCAAGATTAATAAAACGAAATGGATTGCGTAAGAAAGATTTTAAAATTGAAAACTCAGCCTTGAAATTAATTATTAATGGTTATGCCCGTGAAGCTGGGGTTAGAAATCTTGAAAAACGTTTAGCTTCACTATGTCGACATGCTGCGGCAAGATGTGCTGAAAATGGTCGAAGGTTGACAAAAATTAATGAAGCAAAAGTAAAAAAAATATTAGGCGAACCTTTTTATGTGGATGATCTAGTAAATCCAGATGTCCAACCTGGTGAGATTAATGGATTGGCTTGGACCAATTATGGGGGTACCAATTTATTAGTTGAATCAATTGTGACTAGTGATGATCAGAAATCGGGTATCTTCAAACAAACGGGCCAATTAGGTGACGTTATGAAAGAGTCTTCACAAATTGCTTACTCATATATTAAAGCAAATATTGGACGTTATGGAGGCGATGCTAAATATTTTGATACAAGATCGGTTCACTTACATGTGCCCGCAGGTGGTACTCCAAAAGATGGTCCTTCTGCCGGAATTACCATGGCCTCCAGTTTACTAAGTTTGTGTTTAAATAAAGCGGTTAGTACAAAAATAGGAATGACAGGGGAGCTTACCTTGAATGGTAGAGTTTTGCCCATTGGTGGTATTCAAGAAAAAGTCATTGCGGCCAAAAGAGTCGGCATAACAACATTGATATTTCCCATCGAGAATAAAGGTTCGTTTGAAGAATTAAAAGATTATATTAAATCGGGTTTACATGTTTATTTTACTAGTCACTATGATCAGGTAATAAATGTTTTATTTCCGAAGTTGGTGAAAAATCCAGCAGGTAAAATAGTTATCTATAAGAAATCAAAAAAGTAATCATTTTTAATTCGAATTTAGACCTATCTTCTTATTGTTAGATAAATGGTTTTGTAAAATTGGGTGGTTTTAATTAGTAAGGAAGATTTATGAAGATTTTGTTTATTGGGAATAGTTATACCCAAAATAATAATATGCCTTTTATTTTTAAAGAGCTTGCCGAAAGTAAAGGTCATTCGGTTGATGTTACCGTGATTGCTCGAGGCGGTGAAACATTTGAAGGACATTATTATAGTCGTGAAACCCTTGGAGCTATCAGTGATGGTCAATGGGATTTAGCTGTCCTGCAAGAACAAAGCACACGGCCAGTAGAAGATCCCGATAAAATGATTCGTTCTGCAACAAGACTCCATAATAAAATTGGTAATATTAGAACCATTCTATATTTAACGTGGGCTAGACAATATGCGCCTGAAATGCAAAGCTTGATCAGTGAATCTTATTTTGATTTAGCAAAATTATTAGATGCTCAGATCGCGCCTGTAGGTTTGGTTTGGCAAGAGTTTTTGAAAAATGAAAAACAGATTGAACTTTTTACAGATGATGGGCATCATCCAACTTTATTAGCTTCTTATGCTATTGCATGTACATTTTATGCAACCGTGTTTAATGAGTCTCCCATGGGATTAACAAATCAGTTCACTCATTCTAGCGGTATAACATATTTGATTGATAAAAAAGTAGCAGAATTTATTCAGTATACCGTTTCAGGATGTTGCCAAAGTTTTGCAAAACAAACTTGGGCTTAAGTTTAATCGTCTGTCTAAAATGTACATTTAGTAGTCTAAATAGTTTCGAATTTATCTTTATCTTCGAAAATCTCAATCATGGCATTGATTAATTCAGGTGAATCATTTAAGCAAGGGATAACCCTAAAAGAGGGTCCCCTGGATTTTTCATAAATCATTCTTGCCTCGTTGCCCATTTCATCTAATGTTTCTAAACAATCGACTAAAAATCCAGGACAAAAAACAGCAACTTTAATATTAGACTTTGATAGCTCTTCAATCTTTTTATCAGTGTATGGTTTTAACCAAGGATCAGGACCAAACCTAGATTGGAATGTAATCGTATATTGGTCATTATTTAATTGAAAACGCTGAATAAGGAGTGCAATCGTTTCTTGGCAGTACAGTTGATATTTATCGCCTCTGCCAACATAACTGACAGGTATTCCATGAAAACTTAATACTAAATGCTCATTTGAATCTTTCTCATAATATTTTGACAGATGAGTAAATAAGGCATCAATGTAGCGACTATCCGATGAAAAATCTTTAAGGACTTTTATTTCAGGCGCGGTTCCATATTCATTTTTTATTTTTTTTAGTTTCGCCATAATGGAGCCCGTTGTCGTTTTTGAAAACTGCGGAAACATAGGAAGGCAAATTATTTCATTACAATTGGCATCTGTTAATTCTTCTAATTTCATTTCGATAGAAGGCGAGCCATAGCGCATACAAGATAATATCATAGGATCGTTTTTATAATGAACTGATAGTTGAGCTTCAATCTTTTGGCTGGTCACTAAAAGTGGAGAGCCTTGGGGTGTCCAAATTCGCTGGTAAAGCTTAGCGCTTTTGGGGCCTCGAAAGGGAAGAATAATTCCATATAGAATTGGCAACCAATCAAAACGTGAAAGTTGTATGACTCGCTGATCTGATAAAAATTCTTTTAGAAAAATATGAATATCATCAATAGAGGCTGACTGCGGAGTGCCTAAATTGATAAATAAATAACCAGTTTTTCTGTTGGTTAAATCGCTACAGTTTTTTTTTTACGGTTGTCGAATTTCCAGTATTTGATGGAAGATGTTAGCAATGCAAAGCTGATGCCAACATATATGGCACCTACTGTATAACCATTGCCCGGTATAGATTCCACGTATTTACGTAGTAAGATACCAAAGGTAATCATTAATGGGATAAGAAGTATTAATTTGAATGATATTGTTTGTGAGTATTGAACAGGTTTTTCTAGGCCAACGATTCTATTTACATTTTTAGTGCTTGTTTTCGATAATACGAAAAAGCCTTTTGCTGCACCAATGATGATAGCAATGACAATTGCAATATAAAAAGAAGCAGAACTTGTTTCCGGAAATAAACGAATACCTCGATAGAATAACGTGCCCCCGACAACAATCCAAACCATACCATTGAACTTTATCATTCTGTTCTTTTTGCGTTGAATCTGTTCTTCTGTTATTGATTCTCGAGCGTTTAGACTTTGAAATATTTTAAAAATAAAATAGTTTAGGCTAATAAATGTAATGGTATGTGTTAATCCAAAGACAACAGCCCTAAATAAATGACCACTTATCAGATAATTATTCATTAGATCCCAGTCATAAATAGACGATTTCAATGCTAAATGAAATGAGAAACCTTTGATAAACATTAATGCTAAAGTTGAAGTAGCTCCAACAATATAACAGGTAGAAATAAACTTTAGACTCCTATTGGTGATAGGGCCTCCACCTAGTTGTTGCGTAAACCATAATAATACACACATTAAAATTGGCAAAACGGTACCGATTAAAATAAAATGTCCATGCACTCGAGCTAAGGAACTACGATAGGCCTGAAAATCCCCCACAGAAATAATTTTAGGTGCTGCCAGTTGAAACTTTTCACTTAACCAAAGTCTCGTAATTAATTCTCTTTTCTTTTTAAAAGGTTTGATGGCTTCAACAGTTAAATTTAGTGGTTTGTAAATGTGATCCATTTGAGTAGAAATGGTGGTGTTTAGCTTTTTATTTTTGATGATGAAGTTTAACTGGTCTTTGAAAGATAAATCCGATAACTCTTTTTTGTATTTTTGCAGAAATGGTTCTGCCTTTGTTAAGACATCTCTTGAATCTTTTCCATCGATATCAGAAGATTGAAAGAAATAATTGGGAACACTTCGACTTGTTTCTTGGTGAAACACACCTAGGATAGGGCCAATCACTAGCATGATTAATGCAAAAGTAATATTGGTTAAATAAAAGTTCTGGTTTTGAGTAATCATTAAGTCTTATATAGTTGAATTTAAAAGGCGCATTATACATAAAGTGAGATAAATATACACTATCCAAGCCGTTATTGGTTGAAATTAATTGATAGGATTTAATTGTGGTTCTCGCCACGTTTTAATCCTTAGCCCATTTGTGCAATGCTTTGTTTGGATCTGTAATTGATTCAATTGTTGTGTAATAATAAGATTGCCAGTTTTTCTCTGTTAGCCCTGAGAAAACCATTAGATTCAAAGGATATTCCTCGCTGTCGGTACATTTTCTGAAATCATCTCGAAACAAAAAGATTTTTTTTCCAAGGGCCATGGCATATCCTAATTCGATCATGACACCTTCGTCAGGTGGTGTTCCATTAATAATAGCAAATAGTGCGTCACAATTTTTTACATCTTTTAAATCAGCTTGTCCAACTTTATAAGCCCAGCCTTTTTGTGAAAAATCTATTTGGTCATTTCGTTGAAATGGTTCCCAGACGGTTAGGCCAAGTGTTTCAATTTGTTGGATAAATTTTGGTAAAAGGATTTCCTTTTGTTGTTTTGAAAATCCATAACTACTGGCTAGATAAACAGTTTTCATATGACTCTCTTTTAAAATACATAAAGTTATTCCGAGTAGGCTATATCAAGAAATTCTTGGTAGGCTTCCAAATTCTCTAATGTTAGCGTTGGCTTTGAATTTAATATTTCTTCCCTTGTGTTAAACCCTGTAAAAAGGATTAATGATTTTAAATCATTGTGATGGGCGCAGTAAGTATCTTTTTGTGTATCACCAATAATCCAAATATTTTCTTTATCAGGAAGTTGATAGCCTTTTTCTTGAATGCGTTCTAAAGCTATTGCGGGTAAAATATTTCGGTCTTCATGGTCACAACCAAAAGCTCCTTCCCCGAAGTAATCCCATAACTTAAAATGCTCTAATTTTATTTTAGCCCCTTCTTTATAATTTCCAGTTACCAAGCCGGTGTAGATATCTTCGTGTTCTTTGATTTTTTCTAAAAAAGGGAAAACCCCTGGCAATACCTCTTGGGGGATGTTGGGGTCTTTGATGGTGCCTTTTAATTCGTTTAAATAATTCTTTCGGAATTCACTTTCTTGATTTTTATATTGGTCATATAAATCCAAATTTTTTAATGATTCCTGAAAAATACCTAAATCGGTTGAGCCCGCAAAAGAAATTTCTTTCATGCCATCTTTTTGATGAAATACTTTTTGAAAGCTTTTTTCCATAGCTTTCATACCAACGCCGCCGGTTTTTATTAATGTGCCGTCAATATCAAAAAGTAAGACTAATTTTAATTTCATAAGTACCCTTTAGTTGTGATTCTGCAAAGTTGAATTATACACATTGTGATTACGAATGCTTATGCTAAAATAGTTTGTTTAATCGCTCTGGTGATTAATATTTTAATAGTCAGGAGAATATTTGTGATCTTGAAAGAATTTTTCCCGGTTGGACCATTGCAATGTAATTGCATTTTAATTGCTTGTGATGAAACCAACGAAGCAATTGTTATTGATCCAGGTGATGACGCCGAAAAAATATTAGACATAGCAAAATCACTTGATGTTCAAATAAAAAAAATACTACATACCCATGCTCATTTTGATCACATTGGGGCAACCAAAGCTATCCACGAGGCTACAAATGCAATTCGGTATTTGCATGAATCAGATTTATTCATGTATCAAAATGTAGCCATGCAAGGTTCTCTTTTTGGAATTACGGTTGAAGATCCTGGTGAAGTTGAGGAATTTTTGCAAGATCAACAGGAAATATCATTTGGTAATTGTAGCTGTCAAACAATTCATACGCCTGGCCATTCACCAGGTTCTTGTTGTTTTATGTTTAAAGAAGCTAAATTATTATCATCCGGCGACACACTGTTTCAACAAAGTATTGGACGTACCGATTTATGGGGTGGTGATCTCGAACAATTGAAATCTTCCATTAGAGAAAAATTATATTGCTTACCAGAAGATACTTTAGTGATACCAGGTCATGGACCAACAACTGAAATATCTTTTGAGAAAATTAATAATTCCTTTGTGCCTGAGAAAGATGTTTTTTAATGTCGATTTCTCTACCATGGTCTCAACTGCCTGACCAATCTCAGATTTATCAAAATTATTTATCTGATCCATCTTGGAGAGAAGAATATTTAGGATATCAAATAAATTCTCTTGATGATGTGGAAAAGGTCGCAAAAGAAAAAAGGAAAAAAAACTATTTTAGAGATGAGATCTCCATAATCATTAAAAATTATATTAATAAACTCTCTAGTAGTTTCATTTCACCAGCCGTTAAAAAAAATATTGAAAAAATAAAGGATCCCGAAACCTGTTTTATTATTACAGGTCAGCAACCAGCATTGTTAGGTGGCCCGCTCTATAATTTTTATAAGGCCCAATCAATTATTCAAATTGCTAAAGAATTAGAAAGCAAAACTGGCAAGCCGTATATTCCTTTGTTTTGGGTAGGCTCAAATGACCATGACGTTGCTGAAGCAAATCGAAATTACTATTTAGATAAGAATAAACGATTAAGTAAAATCACATTTAATTTTAAGGATCAGATACCCCTTAATTTATTAGATGTTGGAGAAGGTTTTGAAAAGGATATTGCTTCATTAAAAAATAGTATAGGACGAACTGATTATTTTGACCAAGCCATTAATTTTTTAGAGCCAGATAAGGTTGATCATTTTGGTACTTGGCAAAGTCGAATATTATTAAAAACTTTTTCTGAAGATGGTTTATTAGTTATTGAACCAAATGAATTAAGATCAGTTTCTAAAAATGCCTTCAAAATATTATTAGAAAATGAATCTAAAATTATTAACGCTATTGAAGTTCAAAACAAAAAATTACGTAAATTGAATCTTTCGCCTCAGGTAGATAATGATGTTACTTCGCGCTTTATGATGTTTCAAAAGTCAAATGATCGTATTCGATTAACCCATAAAGACAATAAATGGATTGCCAACGATAAATCCTATGTAATTGAGGAGCTTATTGAGCTCAATTTTAAGGGCGAACTTGATCTAACACCGGATGCTTTAGGGCGACCTTTGTGGCAGGATTTGCTCTTCCCGGCTGTTGCCTATATTGGTGGCCCTGGTGAAATTGCTTATTATCACCAACTAAAAAAGGCTTATGAATGCCTTGATTTGAATATGCCCGTAATTCTTCCCCGAATATCAGCAACCTTTTTAGAGAACACTCAACTTAAGTTTTTGAAGAAAAATCAGATCGAAATTGTAAATTATGCCTCTTTATATGATTGGGGAAATGTTCCCACAAGTGGGGCGTATCCTGAGCAGAATGTGTCAGAAATCCTAAAAAGCTGGTCTGAACGTGTAAAATTTTCTGCGGGTAAAGATGAGCTCGAAAAATTTAGGAAAAAACTACTAGATTTGAATAATAGGTTCTACAGAACTATGGAAAACATTCGTCTTAAAGAGGAAGGAATTGGAAATAAACAATTAGATGAGTTTAAAGATTTTGTGTTTCCATTAAATGGATTGCAGGAAAGGTCAATTGGATTGATGCAGATGATTTCAAAACATGGCGAAAGTATCATTGATCATATTAAGCAAATAGAATATGAATTTGGTCAGCATCACATAATTGAATTAGGGTAGTTTGTATTGAAAGATTTTATTATTATTAGTGTGATAGCACTTGTCATATTAGTTGGTTTAGTTGTTGGTGGTAGTGTTTTTATTTCCAACGATAATTCAGAGCTTAATCTATTAGAAGATGTTGAAAAGCCTGCTACCAGAGAAACCAGTTCTGGTGCTCGTTCAAAATTGTCTAGTTCTAAATCACCGATTTTAAACAAGTCCAGCAAATCAAATAAAAAAAAATCTCAAATGGCTACAAAAAAAGCTAACCAAGCAGCCAAGCAATATGCGATTTCTTTGGCAAATAAAAATAAAGCCAAACTACAAAATGATAAATTAAATAGATTAAAATTAACTCCTGAACATTTATTGATTGAAACTTCAGATATAAAAGGGGAGCATACAATTGCCGGCCATGTCTTGAATCTAAAAACAAATAATCCTCTGAGTTTAGTTAAAGTTAGTCTATATACTGAAGTAGGTCAATTTATTCAAAGAGTTCGAACTAATAATAGTGGTCGATTTGAATTAAAGAATGTGCCTATCAAAGGTGTTCATTTGATGATCAGCAAAAAAGATTTTGTTAAGTTAAAAATAAAACACTATAACGCAGAAAAGTTCAAGCTTCATTTGCTTGAAAAACTTGATCCGGGGATTTTTGTTAAAGGAACCGTCATATCAAAGAAGAGTGAAATAAAATTAATCAATGCCAACATACAAGTTTATAAAGGTCGCTCGATTGTTAAGACAGGCATCAAAACCGACCAACAAGGAAATTTTGAAATCAAAGGTTTGCCAAAAGGTAAGTTAGAACTTATCTTCAGTAAATCAGGATATTCAAGTGGTGCCATTCATTTAGAGCTAAACCAAGAAGACGTATTAGATCTTACGGCGAGATTAGAGCAGTCATCTACCTTGGAAATCGAAGTTTTGACAGACGTTGAATATAAAGAGATCCCTAGTATTAGCGTGTATTATGATAATTCTTTTAAAGCAAAGCAATACGAAAGATCTGTATTAAGTCAGCATAACAATAAAAATATTTACCTGATTCATGGTATTGAAGGAAATTTTAATCTTATCCGTATACACGCGACGGGTTTTATTTTCCCAGATCCAAAGTCATTGAAGTTGATCCCGGGTGAAAAGGGAAAAATTATATTTAATTTGACAAGTGGATGGAAAATAAACTGTGTGGTGTTGGATGATAAAGGCAAGGTTTTGCCTGATGTTAATGTAAAAGTATTTGAATTCATGGGTATCGGAAGATCGCGTAGAGAAAATATATTAAAAGGGACATTTGTTAGTGATGAAAACGGTGCTTTCGAGGTGAGTGGTATTAGCAAGGGGCAGGTAGAGCTTGTTGTCGAATCGACTGTGTATAAACGCGTGAATAAGAAAGTACTGATTGATTCCATAAGCATGCCCCCAATAGAATTGATTTTAACAGCTGATAGCTTCTTTGATGGTAGTGTCAAAAATTCAAAAGGGGAAGCCATAGATGTTCATCAAGTAAGGTTTACTCCTGTCAATGCAAATGGTAAGTTTGACCCTACTAGAAATCGACCAAGATTTGAAGGTAGCTTAAAGTTAGGTCATTTTAAAATGAGTGGTGTAGTTGAGGGTTCCTATAAAGTTAGTATTACTGCTCGAAAGTATAAAGCCTTGATTTTGAGTAATTATTTAATAAAGCCCGATCAAAAAACGGATGAGTTTATTTTAAAAGATGGATTAACAGTCACAGGTATTATTAGAAATAAAAAGGGTGTTGGTTTAGTCGATACCTCGGTATGGTTCACCAGAAAAGAAAAAAAAGATAAGTTTCAGCATAAGACTAAAACTGATAGCAATGGCTTTTATTTACTTGAAAGTCTAGAGTCAGGTAAAAAATATAATGTGTTTGCACAGGCTAGTGGTTATGTAATGACCGAGACGAGTCTTGAGGTAACACCTGAAACAAATGAATTAGATCTAATCTTAGAAAAGAAAAAGTTTTTTACAGGTATCGTCTATGATGCTTCAACTAAATCGCCCATTCAGCATTTCCAAATTAAATTATTAGGACCTTTTGGTAGAGGTTTAATTCAAGATTCATCACAAAAGTTTAATGTAGCCAATGGTCAATTTTCTATGCCTGTATCCGCTGAAAGCTTCACCGTTATATTAACATCCACGGGGTATGCCGACATAGTCCTCAAAAACAGAACGCTAAATAATTTAAATGATGAATATTTTTTGATGCGTGGTGGTAGTATTTATTTTACGGTAAAATTAAAAGATACTCTAGCATCAATGAAGAGAATAGTCCTTTCTAAAATGAAAGATGTCGATAGCGATAAAGATCGAAAAACGGTCTTGACGAATCAACAGGGCATAGCTAATTTCAAGGGTTTAATGCCTGGGCACTACTATTATAGAATTAGAAATATTAAGGGTTATGCCAATTACAACGGAGAATTAATTGTGACCCCTAATGAGCCTCTTAATGAAGTAGTTCAAATGATCAAAGGATTTATTTTAAAAGGTCGATTGATTTATAGTGATGATAATAGACCCGTAAAATCTGGCGAAGTTTATTTGGATTTTGACATTTACAATAATAGACCTATGAAAAAATATATTAATCAAGATGGCTTTTTCGAATTTCCTAATGTTATTCCTGGCGATCATATTGTAAAAATTAAGTATGGCACGCTTGTTAACAAACTATATGCAAAAGAAAAAAGTATTAATGTAACGGTTCCAAATACGGTTAGTCGTGATGGTGTCTTTATGATGGATACAATTGAGGTTGATTGATATTGCATAAATCAATTTTTATAACCGGTACCGGCACTGATGTTGGGAAGACCTATATTGCTGCGGGTATTTGTTTTCAGTTAGCTAGTAGGCTCTTAGATAAAAAATTATCATATATCAAACCAATTGCCACCGGCGTAGATACCTTAAATGAAGATTTCGAATTTATTAAAAAAGAATTGGCATCCTTAAATAATTTTCATTGTTCTTCAATACTTGAATATATAGAACCCGCCTCTCCTTATATATCTGCTTTAGCAGAAAATAAAGTCATTGATTATTCACAAATTCTAAAAGAGACTAATTCCTTGATCAGCCAAAATGATTTATCCGTCATTGAAGGGGCTGGAGGTTTGATGGTGCCCATCACCGAGAATAAAATGATGATCGATCTTATGAGTGATTTAAAATTACCTGTTATAGTCGTTGCCCATTTTGATTTAGGTACAGTCAATCACACTTTGTTAACCCTAGATAAATTACAAGAGAAAGATATTCCAATTCTTGGAGTCGTTTTAAATCAACCCAATCAGGGTGATCGCGAACTTTTTTCTTGTGCCGTTAAATCCAATGCTCATGAAATTGAAAGAGTCAGTGGCTTAGAAGTGTTAGGTCAAATGGAGTATGATGAAGATTTTGAGTCTAATAATTTCAAATGTATTGCTGAAAAAATATTAGAACAATGTTAAATTTCCATTTTTGATTTAACCATTATTGAAGTCTTTCGTAGTAACTACCGTTTTTTATTGTAAAAGTATAGTTATCAAATTCTTAATTTAATTTGGAGTAAAGTATGAAGATAATTTATTGTCTTTCATTTCTGTTTTTATTTGTCTCATTAGCTTCTGAAGACAAAAGTAAAATTAAAGAGTTGCGTGAATTTTCACAGGTATTTAGAAAAATTGCCAAGCAAGTATCTTCCGGTGTTGTGTCTATTGAAGTGTTCGAAACGAAAGAATATATTGAGGACCCTTATGGATTAGCAGGATTTTTAAATTTAAGAAGAAAACGATTTAGAAGAATTAAAAAGAAAGTTAAGACCGGTGATGGTACGGGTTTTATTGTTGATACCGACGGACATATTATTACGAATTACCACGTGGTTGCCAATAGCGAAGAGGCTAAGATTACATTGCAGGATGGTAGACAACTTTTAGCGAAATTTATTGGGGGTGATCAAAAGCTTGATATTGCAATTTTAAAAATATCAGCGGCAAGATTGAAACCACTAACCTTTGGGAATTCCACTAAGGTACAGGTCGGTGATTGGGTATTGGCGGTTGGCAATCCCTATGGTTTTTCAAATACAGTTACTCAGGGGATCATCAGCGCAAAATATAGAGAAGGCAATCGCCTGCAAACTTCGGCTGCCATAAATCCAGGCAATAGTGGCGGACCGTTGGTAGATTTAAATGGTCAAGTCATTGGTGTCAATAGTAGCATAAAAACCACGACCGGAGCCAATATTGGTATTGGGTTTGCGATTCCAATAAACATTGCTCAAAAAGCTTATAAAGACATTATTAAATATGGACGTATTAAAGTAGGTACTATTGGTGCTGACTTTCATAATGTAAAAAATAAATGTGTGCTAAAAAATATTTATTTAAATTCACCAGCGAAGTCAGGGCGATTTTTGCCGGGGGATATCGTCTTAAAGTTTAATAATGTTAAAGTAACATCTGCTAGTCAATTAAAGGCTTTAATGGCAGAATTAAATGCCGGTGAAAAAGGTGCCTATCATTTGCAAAGAGGGACGTTAAAGATGGATACTGTAGTTGAGATTATTGATAGTGAGAAATGGCAAATAAAACAAGCTGAACAATTAATTAAAACCATTGGCCTTAAGTTTTTTGTGATCAATCGATTAAGACAACAGCAGCATGCTCTTTTAGTCGACTTTGGTTTGTACGTTAGAAAGATTGATGGTAAAGGATTTTCGAGCATAGGTAAAGGTGATATTATTTTAGCCATTAATGGCAATCGCATTGATAGCCAAAAAAGCTTCTTGCATGCGGCATCAAAATTAACCTCTAAAAACATTAAGCTGACTATACTAAGAGGCCGAAATTACTGGGACCAAGAATTCAAATTACCCTAGTTAGATTATTGATGACTTCTTGGCGAGCTTTTCCCGGGAGGGCGAACGGTTCGACGCTCGACTGCCAGCTCGTCTTTACCTAATCAAAGCCAATTTCAAAAAATGTAGTGTTCACAGTTGCCGCTCGCATGATACAATATAATTCAACCTCTTTTGCACAATGCTAAATATATCAAAAGAAAAGACGAGCTAGCAGTCGAGCGTCGAACCGTTCGCTCTCCCGGCAAAAAAGTATTATTGGCTCTCATGCTTTAATAAGAATTCATCAATATGTCTGAGGGATTCACGTTGTTCTGGCGTTTCAACACCATATCCAAAGCCATGTTTAGCTCCAGCAATTGGTATAAAAGTAGAATCAACTTTGGCACCAATTAATTCATCATGAAAGGCTTGATTGATTTCTAATGTTGTCAAGTCATCGGACGTGCCTTGCAAGATTAAAACGGGACAGTCAATGTCTTTAACTCTCTCAACCGGAGAACCATCTCGAATCAATAAATCACCTTCGCCATCTTCTATCCCTAATAAATCTTCTAAACATTCATTAAAATCAGCTTTTAAATGATCTCTACGAATAGAAACAACAGGGCAATAGGCAACAATCGCTTTGGGCTGTGTGTATTCATCTTTTAAATCATCTGATCTACCTAGATAATCACCCGGGGAAATAGTCGCTGCTAATAAAGCTAAGTGACCTCCAGATGAAGAACCAATTGCCGTAATCTTTTTAACAGGAAACCCTAACTCACCCGCTTTACTTTTTACATAAGCGATAGCTAAACGAACATCCTGTATTTGTGCTGGGAAGTTCCAATCAGGGGCAAAGCGATAGTTCATTGAACTACAAAGATATCCTTTTTCAGCAAATCGTTGAGCCGTAGTTCGCCATTGCTCTTTATTGCCACCGCGCCAACCACCGCCATGTATGAAAAATAAAACCCCTTTTTTATCTTTTTCTGGGATATATAAATCAATCTTCCTGAATTCGGGAAAATCTTGGCTATAAGTTAGATCCAGTTTTTCTATCAAAGGTTTTCTCCAGTATTTAAAAATAATTTATTCATCCCAATTTTCTTTCCATTCATTATCATCATCGGTTTCCATGTCAAAATCAATGGCTTCTACTTCCTGATATGTTTTGCTGATTATTTCAATTAATTTATTTTTTATTTCAGGGTTTTCTCGCAAGAACTCTTTAGCTTCTTCTCTACCATGACCAATTTGTTGCCCATTATACGTATACCATGTGCCCGATTTTTCGATGATATTCATTTCTGAGCCAAGGTTTATGATCGAGCTTTCATTCGAAATACCTCTGTTGAACATGATCTCAAAATCTGCCGTTTTAAATGGAGGTGAGATCTTATTTTTGACTATTTTTGCTTTGACCACATTGCCGATTGTTAAATCACCATCTTTAATAGTGGTGATCCTTCTAATTTCAATTCTAACCGAGGCATAAAATTTTAAAGAGATACCACCTGTCGTTGTTTCTGGATTACCATAAAGGTTATTCAGGTTCATTCTAATTTGATTGATGAATATAAGACATGTGCGAGATTTAGAAACATGGCCAGCAAGTTTTCTCAATGCTTGAGACATTAAACGTGCATGTAAACCTACATGATTATCACCAAAGTCTCCTTCTATTTCTGCTTTAGGCACTAAGGCCGCCACGGAATCAACAACAATTATATCTACCGCATTTGACTTGACTAATAGCTCCACAATTTCCATGGCTTGCTCGCCATAATCCGGCTGTGAAATTAGTAATTCATTTATATCAACACCAAGACGTTTGGCATAAATAGGATCTAAGGCATGTTCAGCATCTACAAATGCAGCAACCCCGCCTTTGCGTTGAGCTTCTGCTGCGGCATGTAAAGCAACTGTTGTTTTGCCAGAACTTTCCTGTCCAAATATTTCAATGATTCTACCTCTAGGGAACCCTCCCATGCCAATGGCTAAATCAAGCGATAAACATCCCGAAGAAATGCTGGGCACGTCTACTTTTTCTTTGGATCCTAATTTCATTATAGAACCCTTGCCAAATTGTTTGTCGACTTGTTGCAAAGCAGCATCAAGTGCCGCTTTTCTATCAGGATCTTTTGAGGATGAATTTTGTGTCATAATGTTCTGCTATGTAAGTATTGGGCTATCAATTATTTTAGAGACTGTTTTAGCTATGCTGCTTCCATCAAGACCCGCCATGATAAATTGCTCTGACCTCTCGGCGTGGGCAATGAATTTGTCAGGTATTCCAATTCGATGTAATTTCCTTGTGTCGAGATTTTGTTCCAACATAGATTCAGCAACAGCTGTTCCGAAACCTCCGATTAGCTGATGATCTTCTAGAGTGATCAGTACATCGTGATGATCAAAGGCATCTTTAATGATTTGATGATCAACAGGTTTAGCGAATCGCATGTTAAATATAGTGGGTTTTATGCCAATTTCTTTTTCAAGTATTTTTGCAGCAATGGCTGCTTCTGTATTCATGGCTCCATAAACTAAAAAGGCAATCTTTTCACCTGCTTGCAACAATTCACCTTTACCCAGTTGGATCGGTGAATTATCTGTGGATTCAATGATAGCTTCTTCACCCCGCGGATAACGAATGGCATATAGACCTTTGTTGTTAGTTGCGAACCACATTAAGCGTCTTAATTCTTCGCCATCTTTCGGAGCCATCAATATCATCCCCGGGAAAGATCTTAAGTAAGCAATATCAAAAACGCCACCGTGAGTAGCACCATCACTACCTACTAATCCTGACCTATCTAAACAAAAGACGCCGTGTAAAACTTCTTGCAAAGCCCATTCTTGAAAAATTTGGTCGAGGGCTCTTTGTAAAAATGTAGAGTAAATGGCGATGAACGGAATTTTTTTTGTTTCGGCTAAACCTGCGGCGAAACCAACCCCATGTTGTTCTGCTATACCAACATCAAAACATCTATCCGGATGCACTGCTTGAAATTTCACAAGCCCTGTTCCGGTGGCCATGGCTGCCGTAAGAGCAACTACTTCAGGATGTTTGTTGGCAATATTGATTAATTCTTCTGCAAATACATCTTGATATTTCAAACTGGTTGAAGGTGTCTTGCTTGGGAAGCCATCATGATACTTTAATGGATCAGCTTGGGCTTTATCGAGACCTTTACCTTTTTTCGTTAATACGTGTAATAGAATAGGACCACCTAGATCTTTTAAATCTTCAAGAGTTTTGATTAATAGGTCGATATCATGGCCATCAATCGGGCCTCTATATCTGATTCCCAATTCAGTGAATAGTTGACCGGGAACAATCATGTTTTTAAGAGAATCAATTACTTTATGAACTGACTTTCCCATCCAGTCGGGGGATGCTCTTGATATACTTGACAATGCCGAGTGTGATTTGTGATAAAAGCCTGTTGATCGACAACGGTTCAATGAATTTGTGACGGCGCCAACAGTTGGTGAAATGGCCATTTCGTTATCATTTAAAATAATTAAGATATTTTTACCTAGGTGACCTGCTTGGTTCAATGCTTCCATTGACATGCCGCCGGGCATAGATCCATCGCCAATGATAGCAACCGTTTTAGAATTATTTTTATCGATGTCAAAGCCGGCTCGAATCCCAAGCATGGTTGAGATGGAGGCACTAGCATGAGCTGTATTAAATAAATCGTAAGGACTTTCATTTCGATTTGGATAGCCACTTAATCCATCTTTTTTTCGAATGCTTTCGAAGTCTTTATTTCGACCCGTGATTAATTTATGAGGGTATACATTGTGACCTACATCAAAAATAACTTTATCTTTTAAGAAATCAAAAACATAATGAATAGCAATCGTAATTTCAGTGACACCTAAGTTGGTAGCTAGGTGACCTTTGTTGATGACTGACGTGATTCGATTTCTTATGTCTTCGGCTAATTCTACAAGCTCTTCGCGATTTAATTTTTTAAGATCTGCCGGTGATTGAATCTTGTCCAGTTGTTTGAATTTCATTGAAAAAAAATACTTTCTTTAATGTTTTCTAATTACGATAAAGTCTACTAAATTGCTTAAAAACTGGCTTTTAACACCATATACGGCTATTTCAGCTTTTATTTGTTCTGCTAATTCGGATGCTAAAACTTTTGATTTCTCTAGACCAATTACTCTTGGATAAGTGATTTTGTTTTTATCTAGATCTTTTTTAGTTGTTTTTCCAAGTGCTTGAGACGTTGATTCGATATCAAGAATGTCATCGGTAATTTGGAAAAGTCTTCCAAATAATAATCCAATTTCTTTGATATTTTCTACATCATTTTCAGGTGCATCAGACATGATCGCACCCAAGGCCATACTTGCTTGAAGTAATGCGCCGGTTTTCCAATTATGAATTTGTTCAACATTTTTAATGGTAGGTGATGATTGTCTTTCACCCTCTATATCGAGAACTTGACCGCCAATCATGCCATTTGTGCCTAATGCGTGGGATAATAGTTTAATGCATTTTAATGCTTTTGAATCATCTTTTAATTTTGATGATAAACATTCAAAACTGAAAGTTAGTAGGGCATCTCCAGATAAAATGGCTAATGCTTCTCCGAATTTTTTATGATTTGTTGGTTTGCCTCTTCTTAAATTATCATCGTCCATACTAGGTAGGTCATCATGTATTAAACTGTATGTATGTACCATTTCTAGTGCACAAGCTACGATCAACAGATCTTCAGATAAAGTATCTGAAAAAAGTTTTGCTGTTTGAATACATAATATAGGACGAATTCTTTTGCCACCTGCCAGAACAGAATATAGCATGGCTTCATGAATTTTATTGGGTGATGAATCCGAGGTAGGCAGTAAAGATTTTAATTTATCTTCAACTGTTGAAGCTAGTGAAGTAAGTTCGCTTTTAAAATCCTGCGCTTTAATATTTAATTCTAATTCATTCATTTGTTTGTTCAGTCTGAGCTTTCAAGATCTTCTAAAGTTGCTACGGTTGTTTCTTTTAAATTGAGAATCTTCTCTTCTTCACCAACTAAAACTTTGAATTTACCCTCGGCTTTTTTTAGAAACGATTCGCAGGTGCCAAATAAGGCGATTCCTTTTTCATACATCTTTAAGGTTTCTTCCAAGGAGACTGAATTTTCTTCTAGTTTTTCAACTAAGCTTTCTAGCTCTTCCAGTGAAGATTCGAAACTTTTTTTTGCCATAACTATATCTTTTCTATAGGCTTATAGGGTGTCCAAAAATTGAGCCGTATTCTAAAAGCATTGCATTAAATAGCAATATTATACGAATGGACGTTCATTTAATCATCTTTTTAAAAAGGATAAAAAAGACTTTTAATGATTTGTGAAAATAATGTCAAGAGTCTTTACTCTAATTAAACTAACGGTCTAAATAACAAATAGTTCTGACTATATATTTTTAAAAATCAGTCCCTAAAAACCCTTAAAGATGGGCGCTAGCCGTAGGTTGGGCTGAGTAATGCGAAGCCCAACATTCTTATAAAGTTAATAACGAATCAATATTTTTTATTAAAACGCAACATCACAAATATTCATAGATTGCACTCTAATCGTCAAATTTCTGGCGACGGAAAAATGTTGGGCTTCGCATTACTCAGCCCAACCTACGGCTGACGCCTAGTTTATTATCTATACTTTTGAGATGCGATATATTGGTAGGGACGGAATCCATATCCGCTAAACGAATTGTCGCAAATATTTGGTCGAAAAAAGATCGATTTATAGCCATTTTTAAGCAAAAATGAGATTTCGAAACGCCCTAATAATTTACCAAAAAGGTGAATTTTTAAGAGATTTACTTTCCTAATACCCATAATTCTAGTTGCCTAAATAATATACTTTACAAAACGTAAAATATAGTTTTATATTAGGCTCTTTTCTAGGTTTTCTTCCTTGTATAATTTATTAAAAGACTTCTATATTGTTAAAATATCTAACTTAAATTAATAGCTGAAATTCTCGAAAATAAATAATATTGATTAAATTGCTACGTAAATTACAAAACAGCATAAAGCAAGATGTCTAACTGTCGATTAGGGGTAATTTTTAATCATATATAATGTAAAGAAGTTTAATAAAAATTGAATGAGTCAAAAAGCTAAGCGACACTATTATTACTTAGTAATATGCTTACTTTTTACGCAAACTACTTTTTTGGTGACTTTTAATTGTTTTCTAATTTCAAAATAAAGAACATGCCTAAATACTGCCTACTATTGGCTATTTTTGTATTGGGTCATGTTTCCATCTTTGCTGGTGACTTTTACTACAAGAGTGGTGCCGACGGGAATTGGAACGTTTCGAATAATTGGTCTTCATCTTCTTCTGCTGGTGGGGACGATGCCGGTGTTCCTGGAACTGGTGATGGGGTATATTTTGATGCAGGCAGTGCCAATATAACAATTGAGATTGCCACTGCGGAATGTGGTAGATTAATAATGACAGGTTACACCGGTACCTTCAATTTAAATGGTAAAATTTTACAAATTAATAATGACACTCTTACATTTGTTGCGGGAATGACTTTTACACCTGGAGTGGGTAAAGTCAAATTTGCCTATGGTTCTACAACTACTATAACTTCTGCTGGTAAAACTTTTTATGATATTGAAATTAATGGGTCAGGGGGTACTGTGAGTCTAGCGGATGATGTTACCTTAACTAATAATTTTTCTGTTGTCGATGGCACCTTCGACTTAAATGCCAAAACATTGGCCATAGGTTCCTTTACTCATTCGGGCGGTACGTTTAGTCAATCAGATGGTATGGTAACAATGGATGGTACGGGCAGCCATTCTATCACATGTGCTGCTAGTACAGTTTTCTATAATTTTAAAGTTGATGGTTTGGGTGGCACATTTACTTTAGGAGGTAATACTTTAACCGTGAATAATAATTTTGATCATGTCAATGGTATCTTTGATTGCAATGATTTTGATCTCACCATCGCCAATGATCTTTATTTTGCATCGACTTTAAACGTTTCAGATTTTAAAGCGGGAACTGGGCATATTACAATTGCCGGTAGTGTCGATCAAGACCAAAATAATGTGATTGCTTATGAGACATCACATTTTGAATTTACAGGTACTGGTGAATCATGGGTAACTGCGAATGGCTTAGACCAAGGATTTTATCGCTTTTCATTGGCGACCAATGCGACCTTAAACTTTACAGGACATACAAGTAATAACGATCACACGGTCAACAGCGAGTTTTTCCTAGGTAGTGGGTCTAAACTGACATGTACCGGTAATGGTAGGCTTTCTGTTATTTCTGGGGCATCAGGTACTAACTTTAATGTGCATTCAACAGCAGAGATTGAATTGTTGAGTAATTGTACCTTTTCGATATGTACATTTGACAATGCAACCACATTCAAATGGAAACCCTGTATATTAACGGGAACTAGTGGTACGTTCAAAACAGGTTCGAACACTAGTGGAGGGTCTAGACCAATTGAGTTGCAAGCAAGTATTACGGTAAATGGTAATTTTCTAATAGGTGAGACTCAGAACTATGCCGGTACGAGAGAATTATTACTTAATGGTTTTGATTTAAATGTGACTGGAAATTTTGTTAATGCCGGATCTCGTGGTTATGGCATTATCATTGGTAGTTCTACTATAACTATTGGTGGCGATTTTTCTACGGGAAGCATACGAGGTACAACTAGTTATGCAATTGATATTGATGGAGGGCTAATGGATATTGCTGGTAATTTTACGTTTAATACTGAGTTTACAAAAATGTGTCGCTTACAAAATTCTGGAGCAATTCATGTAGGAGGTAATTGGGCAGCGAGTAGTAAGACAACTGATTTCTTTGAAGGAGATAATACAGGTGTCTTGCAATTTGATGGTTCCGGGGCTATAGCCGTTACGACGGGTGCTGCGGCCCAAGATTTTTCAAATGTTTTGACAAATATTAAGTTGACGGCAGGTGCGACATTATCATTAGCCCAAGATACCAGTTTTAGTGATGTGGCCGTACATTCGGGTGCTCTTGATCTTGCTGGTTTTGCATTGACAGCTTCAACCTCTCTTAATATCCATGATACTTTAATGCTTAAAGGTGATGAGGTTATTACGGTGAATGGCACTACTGCAAATGCTGATAGTAATGCCAGCTTTACTTTGAGTGGCACTAACTCGACGGTCGTCTTTTATGATTCTGGTATTACCGCCGTTGTTAATACTTATGCCAATACATTTTATAACCTAACTTTTGGTGCCGGTAAAACCCACGAGTTCACTGCCGGTGGCACAACGACGATTAATACTAGCGGTGTGTTAACCTCCAATGCTACAAGTGGTTCTCGTTCCATATTGAGAACGGTTGGTGATGCTTCTACGGAATGGTATTTTACGTTGAACGGTGTCTCCTCTTTGACAGATAATGTCAATGTTAAATACGGTAATGCCAGTAGTGGCTACTTTGTTTATGCACTAGGTTCCATTGATAGTGGTAATAATACTAATTGGATTGTGCCGCAAGATTTTACATGGTTAGGGGGTACGGGTGATTGGAATACCGGTGCTAACTGGCAAGGTGGTGCAGTACCCGGCAGTGGTAATATTGCTTTTTTTAACTCCATAGCAGCGACTAGTTGTAATATCGATGCAACTGTGGATGTGCAAGGTTTGAATATTGAGCCGACTTATACAGGCACTATCAGTCAAAATGCTTTTACCATTGACGTTGGCTCAAGTGCTTGGATACAATCCGGTGGTGGCTTTGCTGGCGGTAATGCAACCATCACCTTGAGTGGAACCTTTTCTTTATCCGGCGGTATCTTCACTTCAACCAGCGGGCGATTTGATTTAAAAGGTGGGTTTGATAAATCCGGCGGTACATTTAATCATAACAATGGAATCTGGGAATTTGGAAAAACAAATGGGAGTATTAATTACATTAATAGTGCTCTAGATACTTTTTATACCGTTGATGTTGCTATGTCTGTTTGGGATTTAACCATCACTAGTCAAGATTTTAATGTTAGCAATCAACTTATCATAAATAATAACATATCGACCTCGCCACAGCTTGCGGGTGGTACCATACACATGTTAAGTGCAAGTACAGTTGTTCAGAATGGGTCTTGGAATATTTCAACAGGTGATTTGGCTTGGATTGCCTTTGAAGGAACCAATCACATTTGGACATCAAACATTGTTGTTAGTGGAAATGGGTATTTCCCGAATTTATTGGTGAATTGTACTTCTTTAACTTTCACCGAAGGTACAAGCGAAAATTGGTTTAATTTTTGTCATTTCAAATGGTTGGCTGGTACTTTAACCAATATAGATAATATTAGAGTTTCTGTGGGGCATTCTGGTATTCATGCTGAATATTGGTTGCAAAATACACTAACTCTAAAATACTGGAATCGTAATGCCACCAATTTTGATTTCATACTTTATGATGAGACCGGTAGTTTTGATAGTGCGACTCGAATGATCCTGACTTCGGCAGGTACCATTAATGCCGGTTCGGGTACAGAATTTAAAGGTGGTACTATTGAAGTTCAAGGGACATGGGCACAAACAGGGAGTGGTGGTACTGCAGGACAAACAACTACTATGGAATTTACAGGTACAGGCAATCAAACGGTTGATGTTGCTTCTGGAACATTGCTAGGTTTTATGGTCGTCAATAAAACGGGTGGAGAACTTGAGTTGTTAGATGATCTAAATGTTTCCTTTTCTGGTGCAGATCTAACAACCTTAGCAGGAACTCTAGATTTAAATGGTTTTAATTTAACAGTTAATGATGTCTTCACCGTATTTGATAATCTAGCATTAAAAGGTTCTGAATCAATAACAACAGGCACCACAACAATTGCTTCAACAAGTTCCACGGTGACCTATTATGAAAGTGGCACTACAGCTGTCATAACAAATCTATCGCAAATATTTTACAGTCTAATTCTTGGTGCTGACAAGCTTCATGAAATTGCATCTGGTGGTGGTAATGGTATTACGGTCAATGGCACTTTTGGTTCCAATGGCTCTTTGGCAAGTCCATCTGCTTTACGAAGTGTGGGTGATGCAGGAGCTGATTGGGAATTATCACTAGAAGGTACTTCGACACTAGCAGATAAAGTTAACGTAAAACGAAGTGATGCCAGTGGTGGTACTTTCGCAGTTTTAGCAACAGGGTCTTATGATTATGGCAACAATACAAATTGGGTCGGTTTAATAGCGATTCCAAATTTCACCTGGTTAGGTGGTACGGGTAATTGGAATACCGGCGGTAACTGGCAAGGTGGTGGGGTTCCTGGCAGTGGCGACGTGGCAATTTTTTCTTCCATTACAGCGACTAGTTGTAATATTGATGCCGCCGTCAATGTTCAAGGATTGGATATCCAATCAACTTATACAGGTACGATCAGTCAAAATGCTTTTGCTATTACGGTAGGCGCGAGCGACTGGATACAAGCTGGTGGCGGTTTTGCCGGGGGTTCTGCTGCGATAACAGCCGATGGTGATTTTATTTTATCGGGAGGTATCTTTACCAGTACCAGCGGCACACTTAGTGCCAGTGCAGCTTTCACAATTACCGGCGGTACCTTCAATCATAACAGTGGTGGTATTGCCTGGGGGGTTTCCATTGCTCATTCAATTACAACCAATGGTGTTACCTTTAACGATATTGCCTTTCTTAAAACAAATAGTGGGAATAGAGTTTTAACTTTGATAGATGACTTTACTATTAATGGTAATTTAGTCATTGATAACCCCAACATTCACCAATTCTATATTTACCCTTCCGGAACAAGAATTATTACCCTCAAAGGAAATCTTTTTATTGCAAACTCAGGCAGTGGCGCTTTGTCATTTGGTACGAATAGTTTAACAGTTTTAATGACTGGTAGTGGTACACAAGCTCTTACGCAGACTCAAACAACTGGTAGACTTGTTGCAACGATAGACATTAATTCATCGGGTACAGTTCAGCTTTTAACAGATTTTATATTTGATGGAGGTTTTACATATACCGCAGGTACTTTTGATCAAAATGGAAAAAAAGTTATATTTGGAGCTTTTGTTAGTAGCTCTATAACAGCTAATGGGCTTGACTTTGATGAGGTTGATTTTGTAAATTCAACACTTTCTAATCGAACGCTAACGATTGCAGATGACTTTACCATTCTAGGTAATCTATTTGTGGATAACCCCAACATCAATAACTTCACGATTAGTTCTTCTGGAACAAGAATTATTACCCTCAAAGGAAATTATTCTATTGCAAATACAGGTGGCGGTTCTCTTACCTTTGGTGATTCGAATTTGACATTATTAATGAATGGTAGTGGTACCCAAACTCTTACGCATTCTCAAACAGGTGAAAGAGTTAACTCAGGTGTAAATATTAATTCATCGGGAACGGTTCAGCTTTTAACAGATTTCGAATTTGGAGGAAGTTTTGAGTATATCGCAGGTACTTTTGATCAAAATGGAAACAAAGTTATGTTTGGGCTTATTGGCACATCTAATACAATAACATCCAACGGGCTTGAATTTGATGATGTTGATTTTGTAAAAAATATATCAGGTAACAGATCGATACAACTTATAGATGATCTTACAATTAATGGTAACTTAAATGTTGGGAGTTACGCAGTCAACGATTGTAACATTACTCCTTCTGGAACAAGAATTATTACCGTAAAAGGAAATTTCTCGATTGAACAAACAAGTGGCTCACTAGATTTTGGAAATAACTCTTTGACATTGACTATGATCGGAACCAACGCGCAAACGTTAACAATGGCGGCGGGTAATTTTCAACCTCATCTTTCAATCAATAAACCTTCAGGAACAGTTACCCTTGCCAGTGCCTTCTTGGTGAACTTTGCCAATGCGGATGCAACTGTTGCATCAGGTACTCTCGATTTAGCCGGTTTCGATTTAACGGTTAATGATGTCTTTACGGTTTATGATGGGTTAAACTTAAAAGGTTCTGAAACAATTACAATAGGTACAACAACAATTAGTGCCACCAGTTCAACAGTCACTTATTATGATAGTGCTGTCACAGGGGTGGTAACAAACTTATCGCAAACGTTTTACAGTCTAACCTTTGGTGCTGGCAAAGTTCACGAATTTGCAACCGGCGGAGGCAATGGTATTACCGTCAATGGTACGATGGCTTCTGATGGCTCTTTGGCTAGCCCATCTGCTTTACGAAGTGTGGGTGATGCAGCCATCGATTGGGAATTATCTTTAGAAGGAACTTCGACCCTCGCTGATAAAGTTACAGTAAAACATAGTGATGCCAGTGGAGGTACTTACGCTGTTTTGGCAACAGGATCTGCTGACTATGGCAACAATACAAACTGGGTTGGTTTAGTATCGATTCCAAATTTCACTTGGTTAGGTGGAGATGGTAATTGGAATACCGGTGCCAACTGGCAAGGTGGAGCCGTTCCAGGGAGTAGTGATGTAGCCATGTTTACAACATACTCAGCAACTAGTTGTAATATTAATGCAACCGTAAATGTTCAAGGTATAGATATTCAAGCCGGATATACCGGAACCATTACCCAAAATGCTAATACGATAACGGTTGGTTCAAGTGATTGGGTGCAAGCTGGCGGAACTTTTGTTGGCGGTAGTGCCACTATCAAATTTAATTATGGCGCGACTTTTACGGGGGGGTCTTTTACCTCAACCACAAATACACTTACTTCCTATAGAGGTGATTGGACAAGTAATTCTGGCTCGCCTACATTTATTCACAATAGCGGAACCGTATATTTTCAAACAGCCTTTAATGTCGCATTGAATGTGACAACTGGCTCCTTTATTTTTAATCATGTGATCATAAAAGGAAGTGGTGCTGCCGGAGATACGACAATTGCAGGAACAATGAGTGTCAATGGTGATTTAACGGTTGGTTGTTGGGGGTACAATGGGATTAGTATTGATGGTGGTTGGATTTCCCTCAAAGGAAATTTGATAATGGCTCCGGATGCAACTTATGGTCCTTTAGGCGGAGGGTCAACAAATATAACTTTAGATGGAACGGCTGATCAAACCATTACAGGGAATTCAGGGAGTGATGATGGTAGATTCCCAACAATCACTATCAACAAAGCCTCGGGTGCTGTTAATCTAGTTGATGAAATTATACTTAGTAGAAACTGGACATGGACAACAGCCGGTTCTTTAAATGCTGGTACCTCAACCCTTTATTTCTTGGTGGCTTATTCTTCTCCAAGTGTGACGAAAACAACGGTGGTTGCTGGTAACGTTACTTATAATAATATTGAGATTAGCCATAGTGCTAATGGGCATATTAGTATCACCGATACCTTAAAAATTGGAGGAAATCTTAATAGATGGATGCGAGATTATACCGGGGCCCAATGTAATGATGGCGCCATAGAATTATATGGTGATTTAATTGTGACCGGCAGCGGGTTGTCAAGTGGTTCTACTTTAATCACATTAGTTGGCACGAGTGATCAAAATATCACAGCCACAACTGGCGATGTTCCTGGTAGTGTCTTCACGATAGATAAAACCGGCGGAACAGTTACCTTAGCAGCTAATTGTATTTTAAATAAATCGGGTCAAGATTTTATCACACTTAACGGAACCTTAGATCTAGCAGGTTATAACTTTACTGTTGTTAATGATTTCACCGTTTTTGATGGGTTAAAATTAAAAGGTTCTGAAACAATTACGACAAGCACCACAACAATTAGCGGCACAAGCTCAATCGTGACTTATTATGATAGTGGCAATACGGCGGTTGTGACAGACTTAGCGCAAGTATTTTATAGCCTTACTTTAGGTGCTGGAAAAGTTCATGAGTTTGCAACTGGCGGAGGCAATGGCATTACCGTCAATGGTACATTGAGCTCCGATGGCTCTTCGCTTTCCCCATCTTCATTAAGAAGTATTGCTGATGCAGGCGTTGATTGGGAATTAACATTAAATGGTAGTTCGACCTTAGCTGATAAGGTTGAAGTTAAAAGAAGTGATGCTAGTAGTGGAGCTTTTGCCGTTTTAGCTACGGGTTCTATAGACAATGGCAACAATACTAATTGGGTCGGTCTAGTAGCAGTTCCAAACTTTACTTGGTTAGGTGGTGATGGTAATTGGAGTACTACTGGGAACTGGCAAGGTGGATCTGTACCCGGCAGTGGTAACGTGGCAATTTTTTCTTCTATAACAGCGACTAGTTGTAATATAAATGCAACGGTCAATGTGCAAGGGTTTGTTATTAATTCTAGTTATACAGGAACCATCACTCAAAATGCTTTTGTCATTGATGTTGGTTCATCCGATTGGATACAAGCTGGTGGTGCTTTTGTTGGTGGTACTTTAGAAATTGATATCAATGGGAAAATAGACGTTTCTGCGGGTACCTTCTTAAGCACATCCGACAATTTAAAGCTTAGTGGCAGTGGTACTTTCGCTACTGGAGCTTTTACCCACAATGGAGGTACCTTTCAAGTTGATTCAGGTGGCAGTATCATCCTTGACTTTAATACGAATACCTTTAACGCTTTTACAATTGATAAAGGCGCAAGCCCAACGGTAACGCTGGTTAGTGATTTGATCATAGAAGGGCTCTTTACCCTTAAAGGTGCGAGCTCCCTTTCTGGTAGTACTATATTCGTTCGCGGCAACACTGATCTGCAAGATACTAGCTTGACGGGTACTGGAGGAATTACATTTGATGGTACTGGGGCGCAATCAATCACAGCCACAGTTTCAGATGCCATGATGACTACCATGACAGTAAATAAAGCTAGTGGCACCTTGACCTTCTTGAGCGATGTTAGGGTTGGGCGAAATTTCGAATATATTACGGGTACGATAGATCAGGGTATCTATTATTATACCGCCGGACAAAATGGCTCTGGCACCAATAAAACAATCACAAGTGGCTCCTATAAATTTGGCAGCTTTAGAATGGATAGCGGTTCTTCGAATACAACAACTTTAGTCGGAGACCTTACAGTTACTGGAACTTGTGATATTTCATCACAAAATACTTTAAGCGGAGCTGATCTAATCTTGCAAGGTGATATTTTATCAGCTGATGCATCTCTTAGTGGTACTGCGAATACAATTATAAATGGAACTGGTGATCAAATGGTATCAGGTTCTAAACTACCTGGTAACATCACAATTAATAAAGCAAGTGGCAATGTGATTTTAAGTGCCAACTGGGCACCGACAAAAGCCGGAGCAGATATTTCGGTCGTGAATGGTAACTTAGATTTGGCTGGTTATGATTTAACCGTCGCTGATGTCTTTACTGTTTACGACCAGTTCACATTAAAAGGCTCTGAAACATTATCGACTACCACCACAACCATAAGTGGCACGAGCTCAACGGTGATTTATAATGATAATGGAGTCACAGCGGTTGTGACAGATCTTTCTCAAACATTTTACAACTTAACTTTTGGAATAGGGAAAACCCATGAGTTTGCCACTGGAGGTGGTAACGGTATCTTAGTCAACGGTGTTCTTGATTCAGTCGGTACAGTTGCCAGCCCATCAGTCTTACGAAGTGTCGCTGATGCTGGGGTTGATTGGGAATTAAATTTGCAGGGGACTTCAAATCTTACCGATAAAGTCCAAGTAAAACGAAGTGATGCTAATGCAGGAAATACCGTCAATGCTTTTGGTTCGGTTGATAATGGCAATAATACTAAATGGGTCTTTGTAGGTACTTTTACATGGCTTGGTACAACCGATTCAAACTGGTCCACAGGAAGTAACTGGCAAGGGGGTGCAGCACCAGGTGATGGTGATCCAGCTTACTTTACTATGCCCGGTACCAGAGATGTTAATTTAGATGTAGCTGGGATTGACCTAGCAAGTATGTCGATTAGTGCAACGTATCCAGGCATAATTACGTTGAATTATGATCTTGAAGTGACAGGTGCATTCATAATGGGTGGTGGTACATTTGATTTAAATAGCAAAATGCTAACGTTAAGTGATTCGTTTACTCATACAGGTGGTACCTTCAACCAAACAAATGGTTTAGTGATGATGAATGGTAGTGGCACCCACACAATTACTAGTTCTGCCGGCACACGTTTTTATGATTTAAAATTGAATGATGGTTTAGTTGGTTACTGGAACTTTGAAATCGGAGATCAAGGCGGCACCAATTTAACAGTTAGTGATCTTTCAGGATATGGACAAGTAGGTACCATGACAACCATGGACGCTTCTAGTGACTGGACAGCTGGTGCAACGACGTCTAAAAATTCGAATAACTTCTCTATGGATTTTGATAATACAGATGATCACATTGAAATTGGAAAAACGCCAGTATTGGGAAATCTTGTTAGTAATTTTTCCGTAATGGCATGGATTAAACCAAACGATGTATCGGGAAGTTTTAATATCATTAGTGCTTCGAGGGATATTACAGGTAATGGCTTCTCCTTTTCTATTAGAAACTCTGGTTTAAGATTTACGACTTATGGAGAAAAAGATTACGATACAAGTGGCACTTTATTTGTGGCAGGAAGTTGGATGCATGTTGCAGCCATTATGGATAGTACTAATGATGTTTCTTTTTATGTAAATGGTAAATATATATCGAAGGATACACATAATTCTCCAGGTGATGCCAATACAGATGATATCATTCAGATTGGTAGTGGAACAACAAACGGATCTTCGACTTTGTCTGGAATGTTCGATGGGCAAATAGATGAAGTTCGCGTTTATAGTAGAGCCCTTAGCTTGGAAGAAATTATTGCCGTAGGTGTTGGAAATCAACCGGGGGCATCTTCAGCAACATTTACTTTAGCAGGTTCGGGTTTAAATGTGGATGGTGATTTATCATTGCTTGGTGGTACTCTAGATGTTAGTAGTAGTAATTATGCCGTTAATCTAAAAGGAAACTGGTTGAATTATAGTGGTATATTCATTCCACAATCAGGTACCGTTAATTTAACGGGTACGAGTTCTGGTAAATCTATTTTATCTAGAGGGGAATCTTTTAATAATTTAGTAGTCAATGGATCAGGCGGTGTTTGGACATTGGCAGATATCTTAAATGTGGATGGGGCCTTAACCATAACGGCAGGTGAGTTAGATGTAGAAGATGTAAATGATACTTCTGCTGATTTCACTATCTTTGCCGGAACAATCGTTGATGCTGCTGCCGGTGGCACGTTGGATACTCATGAAGGTACCATTATTATCAATGGCGCAACGAGTCAAACACTTACCCTTGGTGGTTCTGTCAATAATCTACAAATTGAAGACCCCACAGAAAATGGTCTTATCGCTCATTGGAAATTTGACGGTGGCTATACGGTCAAAGACCTTAGTGGCAACGGTAATGATGGTACATTGAAAAGTGGTGCTAGCTGGGTTGATGATGTGCCATCTGCAATCAAATTCACAAATCCTTATAGTATTGAATTAGATGGTGCCGATGATTATATCGATTTCGGTGATATTGACGCCATAGATGGAGCAACAGAATTAACGGTAGCCATGTGGGTAAAAGTGAATGATTTAACTGATGATGGTACTTTGATGTCTAAAGGAACTTTTACTGGTGGGACGAAATTACTATTTTGGAGAGACGAATCAGCCAATAATTCTGGGAGAACGAATACCTTTAGTATTATGATAACGGGTGCATCAGAAGTTAGGCTTGAAGCAGCTAGCAATTCTTCATCTGATAATAACTGGCATCATATAGCCTTTACTTATAAAGGCAATGATGGTTCAGGACTTAGGATGTACATTGATGGTGTTGAAGACGCTAATAGTCCAATGAGTACTGTCACGGCAACAAGTATCAGCGCAAGCCCTACTTCAGATTCGCTGTATATTGGTAAACCAAAAACTACTGGTTCAAAAGAATTGGATGGTGGTGTTGACGATGTTCGTATTTATAGCCGTGTATTAAGTGCTACTGAAATAGCCTCACTTGCCGCAGGTAAATATGCCGATGGTATTACAAGTGCTCCAACATTTACTCTTGGTGAAACCTTAGATATCAATGGCGACTTAGATATACTCTCAGGAATTCTTGATGTGAGTGGTTCGAATCACGCTATTACGATAGCCGGAGATTGGTCTAACTATGCTGGTGTTGCTGGTTTCATTGATCAAGCCGGTACCGTAACCTTTGATGGTACCACTCAATTATTAAATGGTTCAACGACTTTCTTTAATTTTACTTTTGCTGATTTAGTATCTGATAGTACGGATGTTACCTTAACAATTGAGGCAACTTCAGTAACGCGCATAGATGGTACTTTGAATTTGACAGGGCTAGGGGTTGATGATCGCGTGAATTTACTTTCTTCAAACGCCGGTGAAAAATGGGCGCTTAATTTGCAAGGTTCTGTCGGCACGATTAATTTGATCGATGTTATTTACAGTGATGCTAGTGCCGGCAATGCTGTCACTGCAGCTGACTCAACTGATTCTGGTAATAATATTAATTGGGTTTTTGTCGAAGCCGATTTCACATGGTTAGGTGGCGATGGTGATTGGAATACGGGCGCCAACTGGCAAGGTGGTGCCGTACCAGGTTCAAGTGATATTGCCATCTTCTCTACAGTTTCAGCAACGGATTGTAATATCAATGTCGCCGTAGATATTCTCGGAATGGATATTCGATCAACTTATGCAGGTACGATAAGTCAAAATGCTAACATCATTGATATTGGTGCTAGCAATTGGATACAAGACGGAGGTGGTTTTATTGGCTCAGCCGCTGGATCCCTTATTTTAATGAATGGTACGATTAATTTGACTGGCGGTATTTATATTTCTACTGCCGGCACATTAGATGTAAACATCGTTACTATCACAGGCGGAACCTTTACTCATAATGGTGGTACCTTAAAAATTTCCTCTAATAGCTTGATACATATTTTAGATAATATTACTTTACAACATTTAGATTTGAGTTGTGGAAATCCAAATTCCTATATTGACTTTAGTTTAGGTACTGTCACAGTGAATGGCGATATATTTCATAATAGTGGCCAGCTTAAAAGTGCCTTTATTAACTTAAAAGGAAATTATATTAACGTTAATGGAGGTAGCACAGGCACTACAGTTATAACGGTAAATGGTACGAGTGCTCAATCTATTGGGGGTGATTCAGGCAGTTATGAAAGCCCATCCTTTGTCATTAATTCAACGGGTGATGTTAGCTTGTCGGATGATATTAGAGTTGTTACTTGGAATTATACGACGGCTAATTCTTTTTCTCATAATAATAAATATATAGAATTGTCAGGTAATGCGACATCAAGCTCCAGTAGTGGAGCTAGCATAATTTATTACAGCATCAACGTCAAGCAGGGTAATTCTAATGCTTCCCATAATTTAGAGGGCGATTGGACAATTGTCAATGAGTTTAGAATGCATGGCCATACAACGATTAATGCTGCCAATAAGGTCGTCTGTAAAAACATGGTTCTTGATGAAATTAGTAATAGAAGCTTTAAGGGAATAGTCGAAATTACAGGTGATTTTACTATTGCTAATATTAACTGTACAGCCGCAGACACTCTTGACATAACGATGAATGGTACGCAGGCTCAAAATATTTATACGAATGGTTACACCATGCCCAAAGGTTATTTTATCATTGATAAAACTAGTGGCACCGTTACTTTACAAGGGAATTATTTAGGCCAAGCATCTGAAGATTTAACTGTGTTAGATGGTACCTTGGATTTAGCCGGTTTTAATTTAACGGTATTGAATAACTTTGCTGTTTACGATGGATTAACCTTGAAAGGTTCTGAAACCATTACGGTTAACGGCACTACAACAAGTGCCAACGTGAATGCAAACTTTACACTAGCTTCAACAAGCTCAACGGTAACTTATTACGACAGTGGTAATACAGCCGTAGTTAATAATCTTTCAAATTTATTTTATAATCTTACTTTTGGTGCTAGTAAGACACATGAGTTTACGGTTGGTGGCACGATTACGATTAACACCGGCGGAACTTTAAGTGCCAGTGGCACTTCGGGATCCCAAGCGGTACTAAGAAGTGTTGCTGATGCCTCATCTGATTGGTACTTAACGTTAGATGGTACTTCAGCTTTAACTGATAATGTTGATGTGAAATATAGTAATGCTAACAGCGGCACAGTAGTTTCAGCTGTCGGTTCAAAAGATTCCGGCAATAACCAAAACTGGTTTGGTTTGGTAGAAGATTTCACATGGTTAGGTGGCACCGGAGATTGGAATACTGGTTCTAACTGGCAAGGTGGCGCTGTGCCCGGTGGTAGTGATGTCGCCATATTTACTGATCAATCAGTGATAGATTGTAATATAGATGCTGCCGTTAATGTGGCAGGTTTTGATATACGATCAACTTACGCTGGTACGATTAGCCAAAATGCCAATGTTTTAACCATTGGCACTAGCGGATGGCTTCAAGCCGGTGGTGGTTTTGATGGTGGGACTGTAGCCATTACTTCTTTAGGTGATGTTAATATTAGCGGTGGGATTTTTAATTCCACAACTGGAACCATGACCATAGGTAACGATAGTAATGTTGATGATTTCATTGCCAGTGCAGGGATAATCAATGCTGGGTCAGGTACCATTAAGGTTTACGGTGATATTAATATTTCAACAACATTCAATGCTAGTACATCTACAATTGATTGGGACCCACGCTCCCCTACTTGGACAACTACACAACGCTATTTTACGGGTACAGTAGAATTATATAATTTCAAAATGCGTGGTCATGCTCAACTATCATCAATCAATGGTGAGGTATTGAGACTTAATGTAAATGCAGGTAGTATCGTAACTGTTAATGGAACTCTTACGGTTGGGAAATCAACTAGTAATGATTTTCAGAATGTATTAATACAGGGATCAGGAGTCGTAGAGTTTGCAGGGGATATAGTAGTAAACTATGAAGGTTTACTAGGTGGCTCAAGTACTTTAATAGCGACAGGCTCTTCAAATGCTTTATATAACTATACCCAAGGTAAATTACCTAACCTAGAGATAGCAAAAACAGGTGGCGGTGCCTTAGCCGAAGGTTCTGGATCAAACTTCTATTGTAGTGATTTTACTTTAACCACAGGTGTCTTTGGAGCTCCCGTTGGTGAATTTAAAGTAGATGATAACTTCCGATATACAGCTGGTACCTATACCCACAATAATGGTACTTTAAGCATGACGCATACAACGATTCCTTGGGCTAGTTCCACAAGAACTTTTATTGTATCCACAGCGTTGTCTTTATATAACTTAAAATTTACCGGATTAGGTGGTTTATCTGGAGATCAGAATGAGCACCTTAATTACAATTTAACAACAACAGGCGCCTTAACTGTGTTAGGAGATTTAACATTAACTGGCACTACAAATATCGAAGAAATAAGAGTTAATACTGGAACAATCAATCTGGAGGGTGACTACACAATCAACTCTGCTAAAATCTTTGGTGGTAGTCTTAAGGTAACAATGAGTGGTACGAATGCCCAGTCCTTTACGCATAGTGCTGGTGTTGTTCCTTCAGGCACCGTCACAATTAATAAAACGGCTGGAGTCGTTACTGCTACAACTAACATGACTTTTAATACATCCGGCCAAGATTTGTTGATCCTTGATGGTACTCTTGATTTGGCTGGTTTTGATTTAACGGTTGAAGATAAATTTACCGTCTATGCTGGTTTAACATTGAAGGGTTCTGAGACAATTTCTGTCAATGGTGCCACAACTAGTGCTGATGTGAATGGTAGCTTTACTTTGAGTGCGACGAATTCAACAGTGACGTATTATGATAGTGGCAATACCGCCGTTGTTAATAATCTGTCAAACTCTTTTTATAACCTAACGTTTGGTGCCAGCAAAACACACGAGTTTACTGTGGGCGGCACGATCACGATTAATACCGGCGGGACTTTAAGTTCAGATGGAACTTCTAGTTCACAAGCAATTTTGAGAAGTGTTGGTGATGCTTCATCTGTGTGGAATTTAACATTGGATGGAACATCTACTATTGCGAATGGTGTCAACGTGAAATATAGTAATGCTAGTAGCGGTACAATTGTTGCCGCGATTGGATCTACCGATTCCGGCAACAATACTAACTGGCTATTTTATAATGATATCATTTGGAACAGTGGTGGTGGCAATGACAATGCTTCTACGGATGCCAACTGGATTGGTGGTTCTGCTCCAGGGGTAGGTGACCGTGCGATCATTGATTCAACCAGCGATAATATTGTTTGGGATATTGCAACGGTTGGTGTGATTAATCTGAACTCAGGTTTTGCAGGTACTGTCACCCTAGGCAATAGTATAAATGTCGTGGATCTTACGATAGATGCGGGTGAATTCTTAACCGATTTAGATGCCGTCAGTTCAATTACAGCCACAGGTGATCTGTCGGTTGGCAGTAATGGATTGTTGACTGTGAGAAGATCTTCGACCGCTGGCGATGGGGCTGGTCAAACAATTACGGCCAATTCTTTAACAGTTAATGGTACTATCTCTGCCAACGGTGAAGGCTTTGATACCAAGGCTGGGCCAGGTGGATCTGATGGTGATAAGGGCGCTACCCACGGGGGGCGTGGGGGCAGTAATGCGGATGCTACCTATGGTTCTATCTCAAACCCGGTTTCTTTGGGAAGTAGTGGTGCTGATGCCTTTGGTGGTGGCGCTATTATCTTTGTGATAACAAATACGATGACAGTCAATGGTACTGTATCGGCAGATGGTCTGGGTGATAACAATGGTAGTTCCGGTGGTTCGATTAATATCACAGCCAATATTTTAGCTGGTGCCGGTCATATTAGTGCTAGCGCTGGTGCGAGTACTCAGTATGCTGGTGGTGGTGGCGGTCGGATCAGTTTAAATGGGGTCACGACAGATAATTTTACAGGTAAGTTGGAAGTGTTTGGGGAAGAAGGTCCTGGTAGAAGAGGCCATGCTGGTACATTGTATTTGAATGCAGCCAAGAGAACGACATGGACAATTGCAAGTGGCCAAAGCTACCGATTAGGTTCGGATGATAGTAATGACTATACCTTTGTTACCATCACTATTCAAAGTGGCGGTGTATTAGAAATCGATAGTAACCCTGGTCTAAATGGTTCGGATGGCACTGCTTTTACGCTGAATGTTACAACATTAGATGTGCAAGCCGGTGGTATTTTGAGTGCTAATTTACTAGGCTTTGGTAAGGGAGAAGGGCCAGGTGCTGCTACTGGTAATAGTGGTTCAACCCATGGTGGTCATGGCTCAGGAAACAATGATGCTACTTATGGTTCTTTTGCTAATCCTATTGCCTTGGGTAGTGGGCATAATAATGGTTATAATGGTGGTGGTGCCGTAATTATCAATGCCTCTGGTACCGTTACGATCAACGGTACAATTTCAGCCAATGGTGAAGATAGCAATTATGGTACTGCTGGTGGTAGTATTAATATTACGGCCAATATCTTGGCTGGTTCAGGTACGATTGAGGCCAATGGGGGCACGAGCTCTCAATTTCATGCGGGCGGTGGTGGTCGAATTGGTCTGGGTGGTGTCACCACAGATAATTATACAGGGGCTTTGATTGTTGCCGGTGGTCGTATTACCGTTGGCAGTAGCGGTTCTGGTTATGCGGGCACCATTTATTTGAACGCTGCTAAAAGATCCACATGGACCATCGCTTCAGGTCAATCTTATCGACTTGGTTCGGATGATACCAGCGACTACACCTTTGGTGCGATCATTATTCAAAGTGGTGGTATTTTAGAAATTGATGGTAATCCTTATGCGAATAATGGAGAAGGTAGTTCATCAGTATTAAATATTACAAGTATGGATGTTCAGGCCGGCGGAAAATTACTGGCAGAAGGTACAGGTTTCCACAATCAAGCCGGCCCAGGTGCTCCTTCAAATAGTCTTAAGGGCGCTTCACATGGTGGTGAGCCTGGCAATGATGATGAAATCCCCTATGGCTCCGTAAATAATCCTATTAGCTTAGGTAGTGGAGCGACGGGTGATTCCCACGGAGGCGGTTCCATTTATATTATAGCAAGTGGTACTTTTACTAACAATGGTACTGTCAGTGCTAATGCTAATCATGGTGCTACAAATGGTGCGGGTGGTTCCATTAATATTACCGCAAGCGACTTTATTGGATCCGGAGACTTTGCCGCTGATGGCAATGGTAACTCAGGTATTCAAGGTGGCGGTGGTGGTCGTATTGCTTTGAGAAGTTCAGCTTCAGAAGCCTTGACCTTTGGTTTTACAATTCATGCTTACGGTGGTGATGGCAGTTCTGTCGGTGCCGCCGGTACGATTTATTTAGAAGACGCTGATCACAGTAGTGGTGAAGGTGATCTTATCATTGATAACAATGGTAAAAATAAACCTGGTGTTGCAACGATCATTAATTCAAGTGTCTCTGATACAAGTGTGGGAGCTATTATTATACAAAACTTTGGTGTTTTGATTATCGAAACAGGATCAATTTTAGGAGCTAATAGTCCCTTAGCCAACAGCACCACTACAGGCTTAAGTATTGATAATCTATCATCACTTACCTTAGCTGGTACTCTCGCATTAGGGGGCGATACTTTTACTCTAACAGGTAATGGTACGATTGTGGTCAATGCCGGCTCTGAAATTATTTATACCGGTAATGATGATGATAGTGCGGTTACTATACCAAGTTATCTCTATTCTAGTTTAGGCGTTAATAATGCTGGCACGACTTTTTCATTGAGTTCAGCTTTAGATTTAGATGGTGACTTGACAATTACAGCTGGTACCCTCGACGTAACCGCTTCGGACTTTGCTATCGCCTTAGAAGGTAGCTTCTTGAATTCTGATACTTTTAATCCAAGAGCTGGTACTGTAACCTTAGATGGGGTTGGTAAAACCGGCAACAGTCTTCTGAATGGTGCCAGCTTTAATAACTTAATCGTCAATGGATCGAGTTCCACTTGGAACTTAACCGGCGCTTTAGATATCAATGGTAGTTTTACCATGTCGGCCGGTACAGTTGATGTGAGTGTTTCTAATTATGGCATTACACTGGCTGGCACATGGACAAAAAATGATGCTGCCATATTTGTTTCTAGAAATGGTACAGTTGCCTTAGATGGTGTTCACCAAGGAATCTTCGGCACGAATACTTTCTATAATTTATCGAAAGTCGAAACAACCAATAATGGTACCAATTCTATTTTAACTTTTGAAGCGGGTAAGACACAAATTATCACCAATACTTGGACACTTGATGGTCTTGATGTTGATGACTTAATTAGTTTAGTTTCTAGCACGCCAAGTTCGCAATGGTCTATTGATCCTCAAGGGACACGAATCATTGATTACGTGGATGTGATTGACTCTAATAATATTAATGCAACCTTTATCGATCTAACGGGTCAAAACAGTATTGACTCTGGCAACACCATTAAATGGTTATTTTCAACGCCAGATAATTTTACCTGGTTAGGTGGCACCGGCGATTGGAATACCGGTGGTAACTGGCAAGGTGGTGCTGTCCCTGGGACAGCTGATGTTGCTATCTATACGTTTGTTTCAACCGCTAATTGTAATATCGATGCGGCCATCGATGTATTGGGTATGGATATACGATCAACTTATACTGGTACCATCAGTCAAAATGCAAACGCTCTAACGATTGGAGCTAGTGGCTGGATGCAAGCATTGGGAAGTTTTGTTGGTAGTTCTAATAGTACAATAAACGTCACAATTAATGGTACGGTGTCTCTTAGTGGTGGTACATTTATTGCCACTCAAGGTACAACTTCCATTGGACGTCAAACGACTACCGAGACTGTCTTGACCGTAGGTGCAGGAGTGACATTTGACCATAACGGTGGTACCTTTGAGTTTGACTCAAGAAACTTAGGCTCTGGTTGTGATTCCGAAACCTTTACAATAGATGTTGATACGACATTGACTTTGAATAATATTATTATTAGCCTTGTTGATGGTGGTTGTAATGGCCTAGATGAAGTTGACTTAGCGGTAGCTTCTGGTGATACCATTATTGCGGCTGGTGATTTTACGCATAATTCTGCTGTTATCAGTGGCAATTGGGAAGTCTATGGTGATGTAATTATTGGTACTGCCGCTACAGTTAATTTTGGATTGCTTGGCACGCTAACTCTTTCTGGAACGACAGATCAAAATTATACATTCACGAGTGGTCGCACTGGAAAAATTGTTATTAATAAGGCTTCAGGCAATGTGGCCCCAGCGGGCGGCACAACAGATTTTAGTGTTACTGGCTTTAGCCTACTGGCAGGTAATTTTACAGCTCCGAGCGGTACCTTTTCAATTTTTTCTCCTTCAGGTAGTAGCCAAACACTATTTAATGTTGCTGCAGGTACAACCTTTAGTCACAATAACGGTTTGGTGAAGTTTAATCAGTCTGTAGGAAGTTGTAATTCCTATACCTTTACGATTGATGTTGATTCATCCCTTTCTTTATATGATTTCGAAGCAGCCATTGTAGAAACGGGTTGTAACGGTGACGATCAATGGGAATTAGTTGTTGCCTCAGGTGATAAGCTTGTAATTACGAATACTTTCACCCACACCGATGGGGATTTACATGGCGCCTTTGATGTGCAAGGTGATGTCGTCATTGCCACTACCGCTGCTGCAGGGTTGGCTACCCTCACCTTCACAGGAACAAATGATCAAACCTATACGGATAATGGTGGTGATGAGCCAGATGGCGATATCCTGATCAATAAATCATCAGGTACCTTAACCCTCGCTTCTACAGCTGATTGGAACGCGACTAGCCAAGATGTAATTGTCTTGAGTGGTACATTAGATCTGGGTGGTTTTAACTTATTAAGTAATAACTTTACTGTTTTTGATGGCCTGAAATTAAAAGGCTCTGAAACATTAACAATAAATGGTACAACCGACAATGCCGATTTAAATGCTAGTTTCTTTTTAGCTGCGACAAGCTCAACCGTGACTTATTATGATAGTGGTAATACAGCCCTTGTTAATAACTTAGCGGAGACATTTTATAACCTAACTTTCGGTGCTGGCAAAACACACGAGTTTACTGTTGGCGGCACGATTACGATTAATACGGGCGGTACTTTAAGTGCCAGCGGTACATCTGGGTCACAAGCAGTTTTACGAAGTGTTGCCGATGCCTCTTCTGATTGGTACTTAACCTTGAATGGTACCTCCGGATTAACCGATAATGTCAGCGTGAAATATAGTAATGCTAATAGCGGTACTGTTGTATCAGCCGTTGGCTCAAAAGACTTAGGCAACAACCAAAACTGGTTTGGCTTGATCGAAGACTTCACCTGGTTAGGTGGTACCGGCGATTGGAATACTGGATCTAACTGGCAAGGTGGTGCTGTTCCAGGTAATGGAGATGTGGCAATCTTTACTGATCAGTCAGTACTAGATTGTAACATCGATGCTGCCGTTGATATTTTAGGGATGGACATTCGATTAACTTATACTGGTACTATCAGTCAAAATGCTAATGTCGTAGATGTCGGTGTCAGTAATTGGGTTCAAGCTGGTGGTGGTTTTGCCGGTGGCAATGCTGCCATTACAATTACGTCCGGTAAGTTTAATTTATCTGGAGGGATATTTACGACGACTTCGGCTACAATGAAAGTAATTAGAGGTACAAATAGCCCTGATGCAGACTACTTCTTAATATCAGGTGGAACATTTAATCATAATAGTGGTACGATGGAATTTGAGCCTTATGCCATAGATACCATTGATGTTCAAGTCTCCTTAACGCTGAACAATGTAATTTTTTCTGAGCAAAGTGCCATATCAGGATCTTCAATTGCTACTGGTGATACGATTATTGTTTTAGGTACTTTGACACATAAAACGGGTCAACTTAATGGCCCTGGTACTGTTGAAGCCCGTGGTAATGTTATTATTGAATCCACTGCTGAAGGTGGTAATGGTACCATAGAATTTCTTGTGGCCGGTGATCAGACAATTACATTAAATGGTGGAGATACGGCTGGTATTCATATTAACAAACCTTCTGATACAGTTAGCATGCCTACAGGTACTAGTAGTGATGTCTTAGTCAATAAATTCAGATTAGACTCAGGTGCTTTCACTGCCCCAGGTGGAACATTAACAATTAATTATGGTTCTAGTGGTGCCGATAGTGACTTTTTTATGATCACTGGTGGTACCTTTACTCATAATAGTGGTACGGTAGAGTTTGAGCCATATGGAAATGATGTGATTGACATCAATACAACTTTATCATTAAATAATGTGATTTTTTCAGAAAATAGTTTAAGTTCAGGTACTTATATTGCCGCTGGTGATACCTTGATTATCTTAGGGTCCATGACCCACAATTTGGGACGTATGGGTGGCGCAGGTACCTATGAGGCCAGAGGCAATGTTTTGATTACTGCCGCTGCTGAAGGGGGTCCTGCTAATTTGACTTTTAGTGGTACTAATAATCAAACCTATACCGATCAAGGTGGTAACGTTCTTGATGGGGATATCACGATTAATAAATCATCCGGTACTTTAACCTTAGCTTCAACCGCTACTTGGAACGCCAGTAATCAAAGCTTAACTATCTTAGATGGTACTCTTGATTTAGCTGGTTTTAATCTTATCGTGAATGATACATTTACAGTCTTTGATGGCTTGACTTTAAAAGGCTCAGAGACGATTACGGTTAATGGCGCAACAGACAATGCCGATTTAAATGCCGATTTCTTTTTAGCGGCTACAAGTTCAACCGTGACATATTATGATAGTGGCAATACAGCCGTGGTTAATAATTTAGCCGAAACTTTTTATAACCTGACTTTCGGCGCTAGCAAAACACATGAGTTTACTGTTGGTGGTACGATTACCATTAATACTGGTGGTACGCTTGGTTCAGACGGCACATCAGGAACTCGTTCGATTTTAAGAAGCGTTGGTGATGCTTCTTCTGATTGGTACTTAACTTTGAATGGTACCTCTGGTTTAACTGATAATGTCGATGTGAAATATAGTAATGCCAACAGTGGTACAGTTGTTTCAGCGGTTGGTTCAAAAGATTCCCTTAATAATCAAAACTGGTTTGGTTTGGTCGAAGACTTTACTTGGTTAGGTGGTACTGGCGATTGGAATACGGGCTCCAACTGGGCTGGTGGTGCTGTTCCAGGCGGTACCGATATTGCCATATTTAACGATCAGTCAGCGCTTGATTGTAATGTTGATGCTGTGGTTAATGTGCTAGGGCTGGATATTCGATCAACCTATACCGGAACAATAAGTCAAAATGCAAATGCGATTACTGTAGGTGTTGGTAGCTGGTTGCAAGCCAGCGGTGGATTTATTGCTGGTGATGCGATTACGATTAATGGAACCTTTAGTCTTTCTGGTGGTATTTTTTCCGGTGGTTCGAATACCTTTGATTTGAATGGAGATTTTACTCAAAGTGCTGGGATTTTTACTAGTACATCCGGTCTATTTACTTTAGGTGGAACCGTACCGTCGGGCAAAACAATCTTTTTTACTACGGGTGGTACATTTAATCATAACAATGGAACCATTGATGTTGATCTTAATGTTACCAATATTTGTACGGCCCAAACTTATTTGATGAGTTTAAGCGCAACTTTAACGCTTAATAATTTAACCTTAGATCTTGCCACCGGTTGTAATAGTAGGCATATTTTTGGTGTTGATACAGGTGGTGTGTTAGTTATTGAAGGCACCTTGAATCATGAAGATGAAGTGATTGCTGGTGCCGGTACGATAGAATTAAGAGGCGACCTTATTGTTGGTAATGACGCAGCTGGCGGCTATACGAATATTATCTTAACCGGCAATGCGACGCAATCGATCACTTGTGATACGGGTCGAACGGCAGGTCTCACCATTAATAAAACGGGCGGTTCTGTTGTCGCCAATGGCGGCACAACAACGATTTCAATAGATAATTTTATATTAACACAAGGGGTTTTCACGGCTCCTCAAACATTGAAAATTTGGACGAGAAATATAACTTCAGATTTTACCCTTTTCACGGTTACGCCGGGCACTACATTTAATCACAACAATGGCTTAGTTAATTTTCATCCCAAATTAGGCAATCAATGTAGTCCTATGACCATAACAATTGATTTGCCAACAAGCTTGAATCTGTATGACGTTTTAGTGGATCATGCTGGTAATCAATGTGGAAATCGACACTTGTTAACGGTGGCTAGTGGCGATTCGCTAATCATTGAAAATAATTTGACACTTCAAGAAGAAAAAATCGTTGGTGAATGGGAGGTTCGTGGCGATATTATTTTCGAATCAACCTTTGATGGCGGTACAGCAAACTTTATGTTGACAGGCACCAGTGATCAATCCATCACACAAAATGGAGATAAGACTAATGGCGGAAATGTCACCATTAATAAAACAAGCGGGACTGTAACCCTAGCAAGTACGCTGGCCATGAATGTCGCTGGTCAGGATTTAATAATACTAGATGGTACCTTAGATTTAGCTGGTTTTAATATAACGGTAATTGATACATTTACCGTATTTGATGGTTTGACTTTAAAAGGCTCTGAAATAATTACGGTTAACAGCGCCACAACAAGTGCCAATGTTAATGCAAACTTTACTCTAGCTTCAACCAGTTCAACAGTGACTTATTATGATAGTGGCAATACAGCCCTTGTTAATAACCTTTCAAATTTATTCTATAACCTAACTTTCGGAGCCAGCAAAACTCATGAGTTTACTGTTGGTGGTACGATCACGATTAATACTGGCGGTACATTAAGTTCTGATGGTACATCTGCATCACGATCAGTCTTAAGAAGTGTTGGTGATGCTTCCTCTGATTGGTACTTAACATTGAATGGTACGTCTGGTTTAACTGATAATGTCGATGTCAAATATAGTAATGCCAATAGCGGTACGATTGTTTCGGCGGTTGGTTCTTATGATAGAGGTAATAACCAAAACTGGTTTGGACTAGGTGTCGACTTTACTTGGTTAGGAGGTACCGGCGATTGGAATACCGGTGCTAACTGGGTAGGGGGAACTGTACCAGGCACAGCCGATGTGGCTATCTTCAGTATTGTTTCCGTCATGAATTGTAATATTGATGCCGCCGTTGATGTCTTGGGAATCGACATTCAATCTACCTATACTGGTACTATTAGTCAAAATGCCAACACGATTACAGTAGGTGCTAGCAATTGGATACAAGCTAGTGGCGGCTTTGTTGGTGGCTCGGTAGCCATGACGATCAATGGATCCTTTAGTCTTTCTGCCGGTATTTTTACCAATACTTCTGATACGTTAACTGTTTACGGTTCAGCCTTCTTGATAGACGCAGGCGTAACCTTTGCACACAATAGTGGTAAGATTACACTGAAAGCTACCAGTGGAACAATCACAGTAACTTCATCGGCTCAATCATTTTATGATTTTGAAATTGATGGAGTTGGTGGTACCTTTAATCTCTTAGATAGTTTGACAGTCGCGAATAATTTTGATCAAATCAATGGTATCTTTGATTGTAATGATTTTGATCTAACCATTGGAGCCACTTTAAGTCTCGCCTCATCATTGACTGCTTTAGACTTTAAAGCAGGTGCTGGTATTGTTTCAATAACGGAAGGATTTTCACACACAAAAGCTGATCTAATTGATTATGAAACATCTCATTTTATTTTTACCGGTACCAATGCAACCTTTGCTAGTGTCAATAGTGCCGACCAAGATTTTTATCGATTTTCTATTGCGACCAATGCGACTTTAAATATCACCGGCATTACGGCGAATAATGAAATTTATGTCAACGATCAATTTTTCATGGGCAGTGGATCTAAGTTAACATTAACTGGCAATGGCGATCTTGGTGTGATGTCTGGTGTGAATGGCACTAATTTTAATGTACATTCGACGGCAGAGATTGAGTTGTTAGGTGGTGCGGTCTTTTTACCGTGTTTCTTTAATAATGCGACGACCTTTAAGTGGAATCCATGTATCTTAACCGCCACCAATGGTACGTTTCAATTTTACTCTAATACATCTGGTGGCACCAGAAATATTGAACTTCAAGGTAATATCACTGTTAGTGGTAAATTGTTACTTGGCGAAGGTCAATCCTACAGTGGTACAAGAGAACTTTTATTCAATAATTTTGATTTGAATGTAACTGGTGATGTTCAAAATAACAACAATCGTGGTTTTGGATTCATCATTGGAAATTCGACCTTTACAGTTGGTGGTGATTTAATAATGGGTGATGTTAAAGGTACGACTTCTTATGCCCTTGATATCGATGCCGGTCTCATGGATCTTGCTGGTGATTTTATCATTAGTACCATTTGTACAAAAACAGCTCGATTGCAAAATGGAGGAGCCATTCATTTGGCGGGAAACTATTCGGCGGGCAGTGATACAACAGATTTCTTCGAAGGTGATAATACAGGTGTCTTACAATTTGATGGTGCTGGTGCCATAACGATAACAACCGGTGCTGCAGCTCATGACTTTTCAAATGTTTTAACCAATATTAAATTAACAGCTGGTGCGACTATATCCTTAGCACAAGATACTAGCTTCAGTAATGTAGAAGTACATACTGGGGCTCTTGATCTGGCTGGTTTTGCTTTGACAGCTTCTACTTCTCTGAATGTTCATGATACGTTGATGCTTAAAGGTAATGAAGTTCTCACGGTTAATAGTTCTACCAATAATGCTGATAATAATGCGAGCTTTACTTTGAGTGGTACTAATTCAACAGTCGTCTTTTATGATTCCGGTAATACTGCCCTTGTTAATACTTATGCCGAAACATTTTATAACTTAACTTTTGGAGCTGGCAAAACTCACGAGTTCACTGCCGGTGGTACGATAACGGTTAATGCCAATGGCGTTTTAACTTCTAATGCTACGAGTGGTTCACGCTCCATATTGAGAACGGTTGGTGATGCTTCGACTGAATGGTATTTGACTCTTAATGGTACTTCTGCCTTAGTCGATAAAGTTGATGTTAAATATAGTAATGCTAGTTCTGGCACTACGGTTGGTGCAGTGGGCTCCCTTGATAGTGGCTATAATACCAACTGGTTTGGTTTGACACCTCCAGATTTCACATGGTTAGGTGGTACCGGCGATTGGAATACCGGTGGCAACTGGCAAGGTGGAGCTGTACCTGGTAATTCTGATGTGGCTATCTTTTCTCATCAATCGGTCTTAGATTGTAATATCAATGCCGTGGTTGATGTTTTAGGGATGGATATTCGTCCATCTTATACCGGTACGATTAGTCAAAATGCGAATACGATTACAGTCGGAGCTAGTGATTGGATTCAAGCCGGTGGTGGTTTTGCCGGTGGTTCAGTTGCGATTACTACCGATGGGGCATTCTTATTGTCAGCAGGAATATTCACCAGTACAAGCGGAACTTTTAGTGCCAATGCAGCCTTTACAATTTCAGGTGGTACCTTTAATCACAATAGTGGAGGCGTTAGTTGGGGCTATATTGGAACCCAAACAATTACAACCAATGGTGTTAGCTTTAATGATATTTCCTTTTTAAAAATAGGAGGTGGTGGAGCAGCAGTTACGCTTGCAGATGATTTTACCGTATTGGGGAATATCTCTATAGACAACCAAGATAACTCTGGATTCGACGTATTCCCTTCAGGTACGAGAATCATCACGCTAAAAGGAAACCTTTCCATTGCACGAACAAATGCAGCAATTGAATTTGGTACTACAAATTTAACCATACTTATGAATGGTGGTGGAACTCAAACACTCACTGAAACAGGGTTAACTTTTTTCAATGCGACAGTAAATATAAATACAGCAGGCACAGTTCAATTATTAACTGATTTCACTTTTGGTGGCAGTTGGACAAGAACAGCAGGAACTTTTGACATCAATAGTAATACAGCCATTTTCTCTTCATTTATAAACTCGACTCTTACAACAAATGGCATTACATTTAATGGTGATGTTGATTTTATAAAAGTAGTAGGTGGTGGTACAGATTTAACTATAGCAGATGATTTTACCGTTGCGGGAAATCTTACTGTTGATAATACCGACAACTCATCGTTTGACATATTGCCTTCAGGCACTAGAGTTATTAGTGTAGAAGGTAACTTTTTAATCGCTAAAACAGGTAGTGGCAATCCGGTTTTTGGTAATGGTTCTATGACCTTGAATGCATCAGGGTCAAATGCGCAAACGTTAACTCGTACTGGTGGTAGTTTTAATGCTCACCTTACTATAAATAAATCTTCAGGTACAATAACTCTTGCCAGCAACTTTTTGGTGAATCAAACCAATGCAGATGCAACTGTTTATTCTGGTACACTTGATTTAGCTGGCTTTGATTTAACAGTTGACGATACCTTCACTATATTTGATGGCTTAAGATTAAAAGGCTCTGAAACGATTACGGTTAACAGCGCAACAACGAGCGCTAATGTGAATGCGAACTTTACGTTAGCTTCAACAAGCTCAACAGTGACTTATTATGATAGTGGCAATACAGCCGTCGTTAATAACTTAGCGACAACGTTCTATAACTTAACATTCGGTGCTAGTAAAGTCCATGAGTTTACGGTTGGTGGTACGATTACCATTAACACCGGCGGTACATTAAGTGCCAGTGGAACTTCAGGTTCTCGGGCAGTCTTGAGAAGTGTTGGTGATGTTGCTTCGGATTGGTATTTAACATTGAATGGTACTTCTGCTTTAACGAGTAATGTGGATGTGAAATACAGTAATGCCAATAGCGGTACAATTGTTTCCGCGGTTGGTTCTTACGATAGAGGTAATAACCAAAACTGGTTTGGTTTATTGGTTGATTTTACATGGTTAGGTGGTACCGGCGATTGGAATACCGGTGCTAACTGGCAAGGTGGGGCTGTGCCAGGTAATGGTGATGTCGCGATCTTTAATGTAAATTCATCTATGGATTGTAATATTGATGCTGCCGTTGATGTATTAGGGATTGATATTCAAGCTAGCTATAATGGTACTATCAGCCAAAATGCTAATATCATTGCAGTAGGTGCAAGCAATTGGTTACAGTCTGGAGGCGGTTTTATTGGCTCGGGAAGTACAATGACTATCACAGGTAACGCAACTCAAAGTGGTGGTATTTGGCTTGCCGGTAGTGGAACAATTATAATTACGGGAGCCTGGGATGTTTCCCAAGGGACATTCACTCCACAGACAAGTACAGTCAGACCAGAATCCAATGTAGTTTCAACATTCAAAATGGGTTCAAATACCCTTTACAATTTTACTATCAATAGAGGTAGTAATGGGGGTGTTGATTTTACAGATGTTTGTACTGTTGATAATGATCTTGTTATTCTTGATTGTAAAACATTCTCTACGAATGATGTCGAGGTCAAAGGTGATGTTGATATACAAGTAACTGATTTTCAAGGTTCAGCTGGAATAAAATTGATCGGCTCAGCAGATCAATTATTTCAGTCAACCACAGGAGGTGGTTCCTTTTCAACACTGATTGTTGAATCAACTGGTGGAACAGTTACGCTTCAAGATGATTTTACAGTTGCATCATCATCAGGATACAATTCAGAAATCAAGTATACTTCTGGAACCGTTGTTGGGACAAGCTTCAATATAAATCTTTCAGGAACTTACCCTCACATTCTTGATATTGATGGCATGATCCTTGGTGACTTAACGACCAATAAAACAAGTAATAGTGATATAACTTTTAATAGTAATGCTACTTTTGCAGGTGATTTATTAATCACAGATCTTCGAAATGCAAATGGGTTTACACTGTTTATCGGTGGCAATCTTACCTTAAATGATGCTGCTGTCGGTGGTAGTACACAGATAACTCTTAATGGTGCCGGCGCGCAAACAATCAGTGGTACTGGGATGAAAGTTTCGGACGGTGCCTTTACAATAAACAAAGCGAGTGGGACCGTTTCACTGGCAGCAAACTTTAACTTAGATGGGGCAGGTCAAGATTTAACTATCCTAGATGGTACGTTGGATTTAGCCGGTTTTGATTTTACTGTTGCTGATTTGTTTACTGTATTCGATGGTTTGACTCTAAAAGGGTCTGAAACAATTACAGTTAATGGAACAACTGATAATGCGGATTTAAATTCAAATTTCTTTTTAGCGGCAACAAGTTCAACCGTTACCTATTATGATGGTGGTAATACAGCCATAGTTAATAATTTAGCCGAAACATTTTATAACCTTACTTTCGGGGCCAGTAAAAATCACGAGTTTACGGTTGGTGGTACGATCACGATTAACACCGGCGGTACATTAAGTGCCAGTGGAACTTCAGGTTCTCGAGCCGTTCTAAGAAGTGTCGGTGATGCTTCTTCCGATTGGTATTTAACATTAAATGGTACTTCTGGCTTAACTGATAATGTGAATGTGAAATATAGTAATGCCAATAGCGGGACAATTGTCTCGGCGGTAGGTTCTTATGATAGTGGCAACAATCAAAACTGGTTTGGGCTAGGCGTCGATTTCACATGGTTAGGTGGTACCGGCGATTGGAATACCGGTGCGAACTGGATAGGTGGTGCGGTTCCTGGTAATGGTGATATCGCTATCTTTAGTGAAACTTCTGGTATGGATTGTAATATTGATGCAGTTGTTGATGTAGCAGGGGTTGATATTCGGGCAACTTATGTTGGTACCATTAGTCAAAATGCCAATACGATTACCGTAGGTGCCAGTCATTGGATACAAGATGGTGGTGGTTTTGCCGGTGGTTCTGTTGCGATAACCACTAATGCAACCTTCAGTTTATCCGGTGGTATCTTTACCAGTACAAGTGCTACTTTTAGTGCCAATGCTACCTTCATTATTACAGGTGGTACCTTCAATCATAATAGCGGTGGTGTCCATTGGGGGAATGTTGGCAGTCAAACAATTACAACTAATGGTGCGAGTTTTAACCATGTTGCGATCGTTAAAGGTACTGGGTCTACTGCTACGGTAATCCTTGCGGATGATTTTACTGTTCTAGGGAATCTAGCTTTTGATAAACCTGATGGTTCTACTTTTACCATAACACCTTCTGGTACTAGGTTGATCACTCTTAATGGAAATCTTTCTGTTGCAAAAACTAATGGTTCAAATCCTTTTACTATTGGTAATGCGAATTTAACAATACTAATGACAGATACGGGTACCCAAACTCTTAGTTATACCGGTGGTTTTTTTAATGCCTCACTGGATATTAATACAACTGGAACAGTTAAGCTTATAACTGATTTTGATTTTGGTGGTTCTTGGACTAGAACTACAGGGATTTTTGATCAAAATGGCAACATCATTAATTTTGCTTCCAACATTGATGCTTCTGTCACAACAAATGGCATTACTTTTGATGATGTTGATTTTATAAAAGTAGATGGTAGTTCTAGTATCTTGACGATTGTAGATGACTTTACGATTTCAGGCAATGTAAGAATTGATAAGACTGATCCCAGTAATTATACGATAGTCCCTTCTGGCTCAAGAGTCATTACCTTGAAAGGGAATCTCTCTATAGCTGAGACAAGTAATGCTGCTACATTAAAATTTGGTAATGCCAATTTGACGGTTTTGGTCAATGGTGGTGGTGTTCAAACCTTCTCGAGAACGGGAGGTGTTGCTGATAGCCAGTTTAAAGCTAATTTAACAATGACGACAGCAGGGACTCTACAGTTGTTGACCGATTTTAGTTTTGGTGGTGATGTTACTTTAAATGCAGGTGCATTCGATCATAATGGCAATAAAGTCATTTTTAGATTAGATTATGCAGACTCAAGTATTACCACAAATGGCACCTCTTTTGGTGATGTTGATTTTTATAGATTAGGTGAGTCGGGTGTAAGAGTCATAACATTAATCGACGATATGACGATCACGGGTAACCTGACGGTTGATAATGCTGATAACTCTGCTACTAGTATTTTACCTTCGGGTGCAAGAACGATTTACCTTGAGGGTGATTATTCAATTGCACAAACTAATGGGACTATTAACTTTGGTAATAACTCATTGACTTTGACCATGGCAGGTACTAATTCTCAATCGTTAACGAGAACAGGCGGTAATTTTAATGCTCATCTTCTAGTTAATAAATCTTCTGGTACAGTAAGTCTTGCCAGTAATTTCTTGGTGAATGTGGCCAATGCAGATGCCACAATTCTTTCTGGTACTTTAGATCTAGCGGGTTTTGATTTGACTGTTGATGATACATTTACTATTTTTGATGGTCTAAGATTAAAAGGCTCAGAAACAATTACAGTCAACAGTGCCACAACTAGCGCTAATGTGAATGCTAATTTTACTTTAGCTTCAACCAGTTCAACAGTGACATATTACGATAGTGGCAATACAGCCGTTGTTAATAACCTAGCGACTACTTATTATAACTTAATTCTTGGTGCCAGTAAAACACATGAGTTTACGGTTGGCGGTACAATTACTATTAATACGGGCGGTACTTTAAGTGCCAGTGGAACTTCAGGCTCTCGGGCAATTTTACGAAGTGTTGATGATGCTTCTGCTGAATGGAACTTGACATTAAATGGCACTTCGGGATTAACTGATAATGTTGATGTTAAATATAGTAATGCTAGTAGCGGCACGATCGTTTCTGCTGTAGGATCTTTGGATGGTGGCAATAATACGAATTGGTTTGGATTATTGGTCGACTTTACTTGGTTAGGTGGCACCGGCGATTGGAATACCGGTGCTAACTGGCAAGGTGGTGCGGTTCCTGGCAATGGTGATGTTGCGATCTTTAATGTGAATTCATCTTTGGATTGTAATATCAATGCCGGTGTTGATGTATTAGGGATTGATATCCAATCTAGCTATAACGGTACGATTAGTCAAAATGCAAATACAATTACTGTTAGGGCTAGCGGTTGGTTGCAAGATGGCGGTTGGTTTGAAGGATCAGGAACCAATGGCGCTATCACAGTGAATGGTACATTTGCCATTAGTGGCGGTACCTTTGTTTCTACGGCAGGTTTGTTTATCGTGACTAGAGATGTCTTCAACGTAACTGGCGGCACATTTGTTGCCAATAGTGGAACTGTTCAATATGGTAGTACGCAGACGACTAATACCATTACTGGTAGCCCAATATTTAATAATTTTAGGATTACTTTAGGCAATAGTAGTGATGTCTTGGTCATTGCCGATAGTCAGACCATAACAGTTGTGGGTACATTATCATTGATCAATGGGATACTTAATCAAACAACCATACCTGGCTCAGGATCCGTTTTAGCCCAAGGTAATGTGATTGCAGATGATGGAGCGCAATCCTTTGATGGTGGCTCTGCTTTAATTGTTTTTGATGGAGGGCTTGCCCAGTCGCTGATAGGAACTATTAATCATGCGTTGCCAGTAGTAGAGATCAATAAGAGTGGTGGCACCTTAACGCTAGTCGGGACGATTTCAACGGGCAATGATTGGACCTTAACTGCTGGAACGTTAGATGCCGGTACAAGTTTGTTTCGTATCAGAGATACGATGACGATTAAGGGTACACAATCTTTAAATAACGTGACCGTGGTGATAGGTACAGGTAGTAATAAAGCGACTGTATTTTCTGGTGATGCCTTGACGGTTAAAGGTGATTTGCTAATGACAAATGGTGGCATAGAAGGCGATTGGCGATTAGAAGGCAACATGACTGTTAATGGTGGTGATGCTGGAACTGCTACAACTATGTTTACAGGTACCAATAATCAGGTTTATAATGATATTACAGGTGCTGGACCTACTGGCGATATCACAATTGATAAATCCTCTGGGTCTTTAACCCTTGCTTCATTGGCGGATTGGGATGCAGGCGGCCAAGATGTGGTTGTAGTTGATGGGATATTAGACCTCGCTGGATTTGATTTATTAAGTAATAATTTAACAATATTCGATGGCTTATCTTTAAAAGGAAATGAGACCTTAACTTTATCAGGTGCATTTACATTAAGTGCCACCAACTCGACGGTTACTTATTATGACTCTGCCGTAACGGCTGTTGTTAACAACTTGTCGGAATCTTTTTATAACCTTACTTTTGGTGCTAGCAAAACCCACGAATTCACAGTTGGCGGAACTGTTTCTATCAATACTGGTGGTACGTTAAGTGCCAGTGGTACCGCAGGTTCTCGGGCAATCTTGAGAAGTGTTGGAGATGCATCCTCGGATTGGTATTTGACTCTTGATGGTACTTCAGCCTTAACTGATAATGTCAGTGTGAAATATAGTGACGCTAGTAGCGGTACGGTTGTTTCAGCCGTTGGCTCATTAGACTTTGGCAATAATCTAAACTGGTTTGGTTTGATTCAATTGCCAACAATTACTTCGATCACCTCTTCATCAAATGATGGCTATTATAAAGTTGGTGACACGGTTAACGTTACATTACATTTCTCGGTTGCCATAACAATGGTGGGCACAATGGGTGTTACTTTAGATACGGGTTCGGAAGTTATCTTTACTGCATTTAACAATGCAACAAATGCTCAAGGAACTTATACGGTGCTTGCTGGTGAGTCTAGTCTAGACTTAGATTCAATTGGTGTTGTTTTGACCGGCACGGCAACAAATAGTAATGTTCAGCCACTAGTAATAGCTTTGCCGGCAATAAATATTGGTGCTGGTAGTAATATTATCATTGACGGTATCGTGCCAACAATTACAGGCGTTACTTCTGATACCCCTGATAGTCTTTATGGTGTCGGGGATACAATTAATGTAAGAGTTCATTTTAGTGAATCAATTACCTTAACAGGAACTATCGGTGTTAACCTAGATAGTGGTGGTTCGATTGTTTTAACTGGGTTTACTGGTACAAGTGCTCAAGCCGTTTACACAGTTGGTGCCGGCCAAAATAGTGCTGATTTGACAGCCAATAGTCCTGTGATCTTAACCGGCACAGCCACAGATACTGCCAACAATAATTTAGTTTTAACTGTTCCAAGTGGGGCTGACTTAAATGATACAAGTGATATTGTTATTGATGGGGCTATACCGATTATTTCAAAAGTAACTTCAGATACGCCAGATAGTATTTATGGTGTTGGTGATACTATTAATGTAAGAGTTCACTTTAGTGAATCAATTACCTTAACAGGAACTATAGGTGTTAACTTGGATAGTGGTGGTTCGATTGTTTTAACAGCTTTTACCGGCACAAGTGCTCAAGCCGTTTACACGGTTGGTGCCGGCGAAAATAGTGCAGACTTAACAGCATTGAGTCCGGTGATATTAACTGGTACGGCTACAGATACTGGTAATAATAATTTAGTCTTAACGGTACCAGCTACAGCTGACTTAAATGATACAAGTGCACTTGTGATCGATGGTACTGTTCCGATCATTTCAAAAGTAACTTCAGATACGCCAGATAGTATTTATGGTGTCGGTGATACAATTAATGTAAGAGTTCATTTTAGTGAATCAATTACCTTAACAGGAACAATTGGTGTTAACTTAGATAGTGGTGGTTCGATTGTATTAACCGCCTTTACTGGTACAAGTGCCCAAGCAATTTATACAGTTGGTGCTGGTGAAAATTCTTCTGACCTAACGGCTAGTAGCCCAGTCATCTTAACAGGTACAGCCACAGATACTGCCAATAATAACCTGGTCTTAACTGTTCCAGCTACAGCCGACTTAAATGATACAAGTGCTTTAGTGATCGATGGTAATGCTCCAATCATTTCAAAAGTAACTTCAGATACACCAGACAGTACTTATGGTGTTGGCGATACTATTAATGTAAGAGTTCACTTTAGTGAATCAATAACTTTAGATGGCACTATAGGTGTGAACTTAGATAGTGGCGGTTCGATTGTTCTGACCGCCTTTACAGGCACAAGTGCTCAAGCCGTTTACACGGTTGTTGCTGGAAATGTTAGTGCTGACTTGACAGCTAATAGCCCAGTCATTTTAACTGGCACAGCAACTGATACAGCCAATAATAATTTGGTATTAACCATACCAGGTACAGCCGACTTAAATGATACAAGCGAT
>NVWA01000090.1 GCA_002746535.1 Planctomycetota bacterium | reverse complement strand
TGCAGGATAAATTTCAAATTCTACAATTTGCTCTTCACCTTTTTCATCAGTAAAAAATGGCTTCAATTGCTCAAGTGCAATTTTAGAACTATAAGGAGACCTACCTGCTATAAAATAAAGTTTTCCAATACCAGGATGCCCAGAGGCTTTCAGAGTCAAGAGAGTTCTGGCCGAAGTTTCTCCCATTTCACCACGAATACCAATGATACAAATATTGATTGGTTCTTTTTTGTGACTATTCAAATACTTTAAAAATAAGTTTTGATTATCAAACATACTTCATTCTTTCTTATTTAAATTATGTTTTTTTTAATTATAGAATACTTTCGACTTTCTTCATCGAATTTCAACTCTTGCTGAACAAGCCCTTCACCTTCTGGAAATGATTTCCCTATTGAATCCAATGAATTATACACTCCCAAGACTTGCATTTGCATTTCATCTAAATCGGTTATTGATGCCAAGTGATTCATACAATCCAATGTATTACTCGCCGATCCTACTAAATATTCTCCCGTTGGATTCGATAGTCGTCCTGTTTCTGAGATGACAACATCTTGACCCAAAGTATTATAATTTCCAGGAGGATATCCAGCAATAGGAGCACAATCACAAGTAATATAAACTCCTTCAATCCCTTTAGCTTTGAGACATAAATGAATAAATGTTTCTCCCAAATGATGGCCATCCGTAATAAGACCAGCTCGTACGTTATCATTTACCAAAACAGATTGAATAATATTTGGATGCCTAGCCAATTCATTTCTAATGCCATTACCTAGATGTGTAAATAGAGAAGTCCCTTTAGATACTGCACGGTTAAATGATTCTTCATCAGCATTGGTGTGGCCCATAGATAATTTAATACCCAACTCTAGCACAGCGTCTTCAAATGCTGAAGACCCTTCGACTTCTGGGGCATAAGTCATCAAGACAACTTGGCCTTTGGCGGCTACATTAATTTCCTTTAATTTTTCAATGGATGGAGCACAAACATGTTCCAAGGGATGAGCACCTCTATATCCATCTAATGGAGAAATAAATGGACCCTCAATGTGTAATCCAAGAAAATGTGTGCTGTACTTTGGTTCGGATAAAGCTTCTACAATGATAGAAACATTTTTTTTAATTTGCTCAATATCATTAGTTATAAGAGTAGGACAATATGCCCAAGTACCATCCTCAACTAATCGTTGAGTAGCACGTTGCACATCTTCTATTGTTAAATCTTTAGAACTAAAATCAACACCATCATAACCGTTAATTTGAATGTCTATAAATCCTGGTAATGATGGCATAATAGTTTCCTCTTTTATTTATCCAAGTACTTCATCAAATGATTCAGCTAATACATCAAGGCCTTCTATTAAAGCAGATTCAGCAATATTCAAAGGTGGAGCCAATTTAATACATCCGCCACCAATACCAACTGGAGCAAACATTAACAAACCTTTTCTAAAACAAATTTCGTTTATTCTTAAAGCTGTTTCAGCATCAGGCTCTAAAGTACCTTCTTTTACGATCAATAAGCCTGCTACTAAGCCATAGGATAAAACTTTACCGATTTTAGAACCGTACTTAGAACCAATCGCTTCTAATCTTTCCTTTAAAAGTTTCCCTAATTCTGCAGCTCTATCAGTCAGATTTTCTTCAACTAAAACTTCAAGATTAGCAATTGCTGAAGCAACTGGCAACGGACTTGCAGAGTGAGTAGATGTCATTGACCCAGGCGGATAAGTATCCATTACTGCTTTTCTACCAATCACAGCGGATATAGGCAAACTAGAAGATATCCCTTTGCCACATACAATAAAATCTGGCACTATCTCATAATGCTCAAAACTATAAAATTTGCCCGATCGGCCAAAACCCGCTTGAACCTCATCCATGACTAGCATTGCGTCATTTTCATCACACCATTTTCTTAATTCTTGAGCATAATCTTTTGGTAAAAAGAAAGGTCCCCGGCCTTGATATGATTCCGTCATTACACCACATACATTTTCAGGTTTAATGCCTTTTTCTTCTAAAGTCTTCTTAAATAAATCAAAGGAAATATCTTTTTCAATATAATCATCAGGAAATGGAACTTGGACAAATGATGGATCTAGTTCAGGCATCCATTCTTTCAAAGCAGGGATACCACCTGCTAATTGAGAGCCCATTGTTCTACCATGAAAGGCATTTGAAAAAGTTACATATACATTTTTCTTTGGACCGCCTTTTGAAATACCATATGTTTTGCAAAGTTTAATTACGTTTTCAATGGCTTCTGAACCAGTAGTTAAAAGAAATACTTTGTCCAAACCTTCCGGAGATAAATCTGCTAGTTTTTGGGTCAAGGTCGCTCTGTCTTCATGCATGAATACATAGGTACTCAATAAACCTTGTTCAATTTTATCTAAAAGAGCTTTTTTAATTCTTGGATGATTATGACCTACATTAGTAATCAAAACACCTGCGGAAAAGTCTAACCATTTATTTCCCCATTTGTCGTAAACATTATAGCCTTGGGCTTTATCCCATATAATCGGTGGTTGACCTTGCATCGATTGAGGTTCTGATGCTCTAAGTTTTTCAATAATTGCCAAAGATTCGGGTACTGGTAATTGCGTTTTAATGATTCGGTTTTCTGTTTCAACGGGAGCAACATCAGTAGGAGTAAAATTATACGCGGCCACAATAATTCCTTTAATAAACGTTTCTTTTTCGATAAATTTCTGAGCGCGGAATTATATCAAATGCTTAAATACAGACTAATTAAAATTATTTTTTAGACTAGTTAGCAAAACAGGCCATAATTGACAATCTGAGAAGATTTGTTCTTATCCTTCTGAGACTCAGTATGCTAAATTTATAAATACAACTTCATTTAAATAAAATAATTAATAAATAATAAGGTTCTGAACAACAAATTATTTTAAATTATCATGCGAAGTCACAGAGCTAATACAGAAATTTAAGAATTCACTAAATTAATTTATTAGTTAAGATCTAATCAATTATTATTTTACAACTTAGAGCTTTAGAATGTCAAAAATAAAAAACTTTGCAATTACAGGCGTAGCAGGTTATATCGCTCCTCGACATTTGAAAGCAATTAAAGCAACCGGCAACAGATTGATTGCTGCTTTAGACCCAAATGACAGTGTCGGATTATTAGATCAATTTGATTATGATGTTAGATTTTTCACAGAGTTCGAAAGGTTTGATCGTCATGCTGAAAAGTTGAAACGAGGTGTTGAAGAAAATAAGATTGATTACGTTAGTATTTGCAGTCCAAATTTTTTACATGATGCCCATATACGATTTGCCCTAAGAATTGGCGCACATGCAATCTGCGAAAAACCTTTAGTACTCAATCCATGGAACATAGATGCTTTGGCAGAAGTAGAAGAGGAATCTAAAGGAAAAGTCAATACCGTTTTGCAATTAAGAGTTCATCCAAAAATTTTGGCATTAAAGAATAGCCTTAAAAACGAAGGCAAGAAAAAAGAAGTTGAGTTATGCTATATTACTTCGAGAGGACGTTGGTATCAAACATCATGGAAAGGTGATTTAGAAAAATCTGGTGGGGTTGCCTCAAACATTGGCATTCATTTTTTTGACATGCTAATGTGGATGTTTGGGAAAGTTCAAAAAATCGAAGTACATGTGGCCCAATTTGATAAAATGGCGGGGTATTTTGAACTAGAAAATGCGAAAGTTAAATGGTTTTTATCAATCAACAATAACGACCTACCCGAAAAAGTAAAAAAAGAAGGTAACACAACATTTAGGTCAATCACCATAGATGGTGAAGAAGTAGAATTCTCTGGCGGCTTCACAGACCTTCACACTATAGTTTATGAAGAAATCCTCAAAGGAAATGGATATGGTTTACAAGATGCTAAACCAGCCGTATCATTGGTACGTGACATAAGAGATGCTGAAACTGAAATAAATTTAAATAACGCTCATCCTATCCTGCAGAATAAATAATGAAGATCCCATTCTGCGATTTAGCAACTCAACAGAATCTAATTAAAAATAAAATTGATGAACGTATTCAAAAAGTGTTAGCTCATGGTCGCTATATTATGGGGCCAGAAATTAAAGAGCTTGAAGATCAATTATCAGCTTTCACACAGACTAAACACTGCATTACGACTTCAAGTGGAACAGATGCTTTAATACTGCCAATGCTAGCTTGGGATATTCAGCCAGGTGATGAAATCATCACAACTCCTTTTTCATTTATAGCCACCATTGAAGTCATTGCTCTCTTAAAAGCTAAACCCGTATTTGTCGATATTGATCCACACACTTTTAATTTAGATATCAATCAAATTGAAAATAAAATATCAAATAAAACAAAACTAATAATCCCTGTTAGTTTATTTGGTCTTACTCCAGATTTAAACGCCCTTCAAGATATTTGCAATAAACATAATTTAAAACTCCTTGAAGATGGATGTCAATCTTTTGGAGCATCGTTAAATGATAAAAAAAGTGGCTCGTTTGGTGATGCCGGAGCAACAAGTTTTTTTCCTGCTAAACCACTTGGTTGCTATGGTGATGGTGGCGCCGTTTTTACCAACGATGATGATTTAGCAGAAAAAATTAAACAACTTAGAGTGCATGGTCAGTCCAAACAATATATTTATTCATCCATTGGAATTAATGGCCGACTGGATACTTTACAGGCCGCGATCTTACTAGAAAAATTGAGTTTGTTTGAGAATGAACTAAAACTAAGAAACCAAGTGGCTAAAAGATATTCCGATGCTCTATCAAATATTAAAGAAGTAATTTGCCCAACTATTCCAAACGGTTATCAAAGTGCTTTTGCTCAATATTCGTTATTAGTGGAGAAGCGTGATCAGCTAAAAGAATACTTAGCGAAAAATGATATTCCAACAGCCATTTATTATCCAACGTCACTTCATCAACAAACACCGTATTTAAAATTAATTGATGATGATACTGATTATGAAAACACAACCTCTGTATGCAAAAGAATCATCAGCCTACCCATGTCTGCATACACGAATGCAAGTGATCAAGAGTATATAAATCAAACAATTATCGACTTCTATAAATGATCATTACTGAACAAAATATCGAACAAATCATAACTATTGCGATTCAAGCAGGTGAAAAAATACTCGAGTACTATAAAAAAGATATCAACGTAGAAATTAAAGAAGATAAAACACCCGTTACTATAGCCGATAAAGAGGCAAGTAAATTAATTACAACTGCATTACAAAAAGCTTTTCCAGAAATCCCCTTTATTTCTGAAGAGGAAAATATTCCTGAATACGAAACTAGAAAAAACTGGGAATACTACTGGCTCATCGATCCTTTAGATGGCACCAAAGAGTTTATAAATCAAACAGATGAATTCACGGTTAACATAGCACTTGTTAAAAACAATAAAATATATTTTGGCTTGATATATCATCCGATACGTAAACTAACTTACTATGCATTAGAAAATCAGGGCGCCTATAAAATCAGTGGTTCTAAAAAGATAAAATTAAGCAAAACAGATTCTTTAACAAACAACATGCCTCTAATTGTTGCGGGTAGCAGGTCATATAGCTCACAAACATTCAACACATACATAGAAAGTTTAAACGGTAATTTTTCTAAAATTACGATTCAAAGACTTGGAAGCTCTTATAAATTTTGCTTAGCAGCAGAAAGCTCAATTCATCTTTATCCAAGATTTGGACCAACAAGCGAATGGGATACAGCAGCAGCTCACATTATTTGTAATGAAGTTGGATTAGTAATATTACAACCAGGTAGTGATCAGGAACTCGAATACAATAAAGAATCTCTTTTAAATCCTCATTTTCTAGTTTGCAATAAAGACAGTCTTGATTTATTAAATTGGTTAAAAACGCCCTCTTGAATATATCAGTCAATCCCGTCAATTTAGTAATGGCACTGTTCTCTAAAGAGTTAAATATTTTAAAGGCAACCATAAAAGAATTGATTAATATTTATGGAGAAACAGAGCATCAATCACCAATTTATGAATTCACGAATACTGATTATTACGAAAAGACGATGGGTAAACCTCTTTTTAAACAATTAATATCATTTAAGAAATTACTCTCTCCCGAGGAATCTCATCAAATAAAACTCCAAACAATCGAATTAGAAGCGAAGATGAAAAATCTATCTTCTCATTTGGATCGCCCCGTAAATATTGACCCCGGCTTATTAGAAGCTGGAAAATTCACTTTATTTTCTACCAAAAACTGTATGCACAGAATCTACCTTAATCAAGGGATATATTCTGAAGTAACGCTGTTGTATTACAATGGTCAATGGAATCACCACCGCTTTACCTATCCTGACTTTAAATTATTAGAAACGAAAGAGCTTTTAACCGTGACACGCAATAGCTATTTAGAAAATTTAAAACAACTTGAGACGTCTTAAAGCTCAAAGAGTTAAAGCAAATACTATCAAAATATTTGCTGTTTATTTTTTGTCTATTAAAAGAAAAGACTAAGGCACAACCTACCCATTAGTCATGTATTTTTATTGAGCACTAACAACATAAATTTAAAGTAAATCCCTAAGCATATTGAGTCTTTCAACTTGATATACTATCTTTCTATAGTATAAGTTAACCTAGTAATATACCCTAAGTATTTATCTCCTGCCTTTCTTAATCAAAATCATTAAACCTTTTTAATAGGTATATTCATTGAATATAAAGAAGAACATTCAATTAGTTATTTTTTTGGGGATATCAATATTAATTACTGGATGCCAAATAAGTAAGGACACTCCTTTAAAAGAAAAAATTCGAATTGAGATGGAACCTTTTCAAGATCCATCAGTTACTGTCATTAAACCTATACGAATAGAGCCCATGATTTTTTCTGCCCCTCAATTTATTTCACAGAAAGTAAAAATACCGATTTCAGAAGAACGAAAAGATAAAAAAGAAATCATATCCATTAAGCTTGTTGAAAAAAGGTTTGATCGGACAAACGTTCATTTCACTATTCTTTTAAGAAATATTTCAAAAAAAAGTACTCGAAAGAGAGTCTATATTTTTGGATATAATATTAATGGACAGCTAGCATACCAAAAAAATAATTTAATCTTTTTTCAATCCAAAGAACAAATTATCCAATCCCACCGATTCAATAGAAATACAAAAATCACAAAATGGATCTTTACCGTAAGATGAAACAATCCACCAATTTAAAACTATTTATAGCGACAATATTTTTAAGCGTATCCACATCTCTCTTCGGAGCAGATTTAGAATTTGGAAAAATAACTGATATCAACGTAGAATTAGATAAAAGAAATAAAGACAAAATTTTATTCTCCATAACACTTGAGCAAGCATTTCCTGGCGACAATCAAAATGTGCAAAACAGTATTCTTACATCATTCGTAGAATCTAGCATTGCTACAGAAACAAAAAAAGGTGCCTTCATTATTCACCTTGACGCCATCGGAAAATTAAATTACAAAATGCCAAAAAGCGTTGAATCCTTTTATTTAGATTCTATCGAGCTTTCCGAAACTAATGGTAGTTACAATAGTCCCAATATTCAACAAACTAAAACCAACCGTCAAATTAAATCCGCGTTATTTACCTTTAGGACAAACTTAAATATTTATTATCAATTTATTGAAATCAACAATGATAAAAAAGATGTGGTGATTTTTAAATTTGCTCTTCAAAAGGACAATACGTCTACAACTCAAATTGCAAATGATACTATCGTCATCGATATGACAGATGCCGATACAGTTGCCAGTAAATTTATAAGTTCAAAAAAAATACCGGATAAATTAATACAACAATTAAAGTCATTCAAAGACAATGATTATGTAACAATGAATTACCCCTTAGAACACATCAAGCCCAATGAAGCTGATGCCATAATTAAAAAAAATATTTCCATTTTAGGCCGAACAGCATCCGACAACAATGCAAATTCTTTAATTATAACTGATCGAAAAGATTACATGATTAATCATATCAATATTCTTAGATCTATTGATAAAGCTATTCCGCAAGTTTTGATTGAAGTAAAAATACTAGAAATTAGTTGGTCAAAATCGGAGCAAATCGGATTTAATTGGGGATTTTCTACCGACAATCAAAAAGGCAAATATGTCAATTCAGCATTAAATACAAATCAATCAAAACTTGCCGGACAAAATCCACTTTCTAGTGTTGTCTTTGGTAAATTAGGTTCTGAAAGTATGCGGATTTTAAATGCTCAAATTGAGCTCTTAGCCAAAGATGGAAAAGTAAATATTCTAGCAACACCAAAATTAAAAGTTCTCAATAATAAAAAAGCTGTCTTTCAAGCTGGTCAAAAAATTCCAGTTTTAAAATTAAATAACTATAAAAATACCGGCAATAAAAATATTAAAAGCTATGATCAAAATGATCTCACCGACACTAAAACAGACACAACGCATACAATCACCAATATAGATTCGATAGAAGATAATTCTACCGACATAAACACATTTGATATCAATAGGAGTCAAAGTTTTATTGATGTTGGAGTTGGATTAACGGTAACCCCTTCCATAAAATCAGGCGATGAAATAATTCTTGATATTCTCCCAACCGTATCCAGTATTTCCGGTTGGAATCAAATTACAGGCTTGCCCATAGTGCAGAGTCGATCCATTAATACCTCTGTTCGCGTTAAAAGCGGAGAAAACCTAATGATTGGTGGTTTGTTCAAAGAAAAGGAAGTTATTGAAAATAGAGGAATTCCTGGTTTAAGAAAAATACCCCTATTAGGAAGACTGTTTTCATCCAAAAAAAAGGTAAAACAGAAAACAGAAGTCATCTTTATACTTAAAATTACTTCCATCAAATAAGTATTCATATTGCAAGCACTATCATTTCAAATTAGGCCTATTCTTCCTCCTAATTAGGCAAATAATTTGATTGAATTGTATTTTTGCACTATCCTTAAAGTGATAAGATTTGATCAAATATGAGCATTAATATTAATGAAGATTCAAGAAGATAAAAATATAGCAGAAATTCTAGAAACCATTCGTTCGTGGTCACTATTATGGAACACAAATGATCTGCTACAGCAAATTATAAAAAGTGTCGTAATAAATTTAAATGCAGATCGTGGTTGTATCTTTTTATTGGATTCAGATGAGCTTTTACAGAAAACTTCATTTGCCAAAGATGAACTTAATGAAGATATCGTATACTCCAAAAAAATTGCTGAACAAGTACTCAAAGAAGGAAAAGCTATTTATGCTTTGACCGAAGAAAATAGTGATCATGACAATACCTATGCATACTGCACACCTCTCATCGCAAATCGGGGTACGCTTGGCGTCATCTATATTGAATTATTTAATCACCAACAAAATATATCCAATGATGATAAAATGATTTTTGAAATGCTTGGTGTTCAATCAGCATCTTTTCTAGAAAATGCTCTCTTGTATCTCTCAGCTATTACCGATCCACTAACGAGTCTATATAGTCATAGACATTTTCAACAAGAATGCGATCAATTAATAAGACAATCTAATCGCGATGGAAAAGAACTAAGTCTGATGATAATTGATTTAGATAACTTCAAACAATTAAATGATAATTTTGGTCATGAAGCAGGAAATAAATGTTTGATAAGAGTCAGCGAAATATTAAAAGAAGAGACCAGAGCTACCGATTTTATCGCAAGATTTGGTGGGGATGAGTTTGAAATTATTTTAGTAAAAACAGATGCAAATGCAGCCAAAGATATTGCAGCGGAAATTATTAAAATTATAGAAAAGCAAGATTTCCCTCACAAAATTTCAGCTACCATTGGAATTGCTTGTTACCCCACAAATGCATTAGATTCCCAAAACTTGTTTATTCAAGCTGATAAAGCATTATATATCGGTAAAGACAATGGCAAAGCATGTGTCGTCATATCAGATTACCAAGCCCAACAACCAAAAACAGAAATTACAAATAACTTGCCAGAGGTCTCTGCCAGCACCTCAGAATCTACTTATAAATCTGATGAAAATAGCATCGACGGCTTAAAGATTTTAAGCACAATTGCCACAACCGAAAACAGTGAAGTATTATTAGTTCATCAAAAGAGTTTAAATAGAAACATTGCCTTAAAAAGACATTTAAACATCAATGCTACTGAAGATCGAGTTAATGCTTTTAAAAGAGAAGCATCCATAACAGCCACCTTATCTCATCCCGGCATTGTACCACTTTACTCTATGGGGGTATGCAAAGATGCTCGTCTCTATTACACCATGCGCTCACTAGATGGATTATCTCTTGAATATATTTTAAATAAATTAAGTAAAAATGACAAAGAGTTTGTCAAACAATACACGCAACAAAAAATGCTAAGCATTCTCTTAAAAACAATTCAGACCATTGCCTATACTCATCATAAAAGAATTGCTCATTTAGACATACAACCAAGCAACATTATTATCGGCAAATACGGTGATGTTACTTTGATCGATTGGGGTCATGCCATTCGACTTGATAATAGAAATGAATTTGATCAATATCAACAGAATCATATATCTGGCCGACCTTATTATAAAGCACCGGAGTTAGTTAAAAATTTTATCGGCATCAATGATAAAGCTGATGTATATTCATTAGGAATTATTTTATATGAAATAATTGCTGCCAAGAAACCCTTTGAAGAAGAAAATGACGAAAAAACGATTGAAGCCATTATCAATGAAACTCCAAAAAGACCTGAAAAGATTTCTCATTTACAAAAAATTGCACCGCTACTATCTAATTTATGCTATAAAGCCATAAGTAAAAATCCTGATGACAGAATTGAAATCGCTGACTTTTCAATCCAACTAAATAAATATTTATTTCAAGAAAGTTATGTCAATGAACACTATTTCTCCAATAAGGGAAACGATATAAAAGAGGTTGATTGGAAAGTTTATAAAAATGGAAAATGGTCGTTAAAAGAAAATGTTTGGACCTCAGAAAATGAAGTTGAAAATATTTTATTTTGGAACAAAACGATTACAGGCGACCTCACCTTTTCATGCGAAGCCTGGAGTGAGATTGACAACATGGAATTATCCTTAATATGTTTTGGAAATTCAATAGAAGATAATTTTAAAAGTTCTGATAAACATAGAGTTTATGGAGGTTACTATTTTCAATTTGGTGCGGAAAATAATAGATTCACTAAACTTTCCAGAAATGGGTCAGACATCATAGCCACAAATGATTATGTCGTAAAACCGAATCAAAAATATCACTTAACTATTTCTTATAAAGACAGATGGCTTTACTGCTTTATAGATAATAACTTAGTATTTAAATATAAAGAGTTTTTGCCATTCAAAGGCTATCATGTTGGTTTTTATACTTATGGTAAAGGCGCTCATTTCAAACCATTAAAAATTGAATTTCAAAATTCAGGTTTAACTTCACCTGCGATTAAATTAGGCGATGATCATTTTACCCATAAATCTTATTCACCCGCTATCAATCATTATAACAGTTTAGTTGAAGAGTTTTCTGATAGACTTGAAGGTCTAGAAGCAAAACTAAAAATGGCCATTTGCCTTATTAAAACATATAAAGTTACGCAAGCTGAAAATCTTTTAAAATCTTTAATTGGCACTATACTCGAACCTCATGCACTAGCAGAACTTGCTTTGCTGGAATTACCTGCTAATTCTTACGAAGCGAAACTAAAAAAAGGCGATTACCAAAAAGCATTTGAATACTTCAATTTAATATTCAAGAAATTCCCAGAAAGTCAGGCAAAATTTAGCATCATCCCACCACTAACACATTTGAGTAATAACTATTATTCAAACCATTTACTCATGAAATCAACATTTCATGATAGTATATTAATCAAGATTAAACTTTTTGAATTAGGATATAAATCCTTAATACCCCCTAGTGATTCACACATTAGCATTCTTGCCAATATATTAGAACTCTATATTAAATCAGGACAATGGGGACTTGCTTTAAAAACAATAAAATGGAATTATAAAAAATATCCTGAAATATTTTTTATCAAATCCTCCTTAATTACGGTTACATATCATATTTTATTCGCGATGAAAGAAGATTTATTTTTAACGGAATACCTGCAAAACATTCACCCAATGTTCTTCTCAGAGGAAATGATCTATCCTGCGGCACTACTTGGACAGATGAAGAGCATTAAATCCATTGAGCAGTTTTGTAAATTTGATAACTTAAAATTAAATATAACTAAATATAATAGTGAGATATATGAACTATTATTAGGTGAATCACCTAACACAAAGGAGCTAAGTAAATACTCAACAGAAGATCAAAATAGATTTCTAAGAACATTATTTAAATCAAACAAAAAGTCTAACTATTTAGAAATGTTATCTACAATAGAAAATAAAAATTATTTAGAATATTGGTATAATTGTACGACAAAAGATACCAGCTTATCAAATGAATATCAAGAAGAAATAGATAAGTTGTTTTGTTATTTAAAAGCAACAAAACACATCTTCAATTTTGATTTTAAAAAAGCAAGTGACACATTAGTCGAATTAAAAACTCATCCTATTAAACCACGACCATGCCAGGAAAATTTCATTATTATATGCGCATTTATGAATTCTTTAAATCTTCCAACCCCAATGAATAAAAAAAGACTTGAAAAAATAATTCAACAATACTTAACAGGTTCTTCTTTAGAATTAGCAAATAATTTAATACTTCGCAAACCATTTCAATTAAAAAGTAATTGGCCAAAAAGACCTACCGAATGTTACTTTGATAGAATTATTTATTGCATTTGGTTATTTGAAATGAAGGAGATTAAATTGTTTGAAGAAATTATGAGAGGAATCCAAAACGAAAAATATGGAAATATTTATTTTCAGCCAATAGTAAAAAAGCTTTGGAAAAAGCTTGAGACTTATAAAAATAAAAACAGCTAATTAAGTAATTCAAAATGAATAATAAAAAAGATTTATCAAATATTTTAGACTCTATAAGATCATGGAGCTTGCAATGGGATATTGAATCGCTTTTATTTGAAATAGTCAAAGATACGACAACAATATTCAAAGCTAATTTTGGCTCTATACTTCTCCTAGAAAGTGATGGGCTAAAACAAAGAGCTAAATGGCCCTTAAAAGGTATTTATCAAAATATAGATTTTCAATTATCCGTAGCTGATGAAGTTATTAGACATGGTAATGCCATTTATGCCCATAATTTATTACACTCCAACGAAGATAGTTCACAAGCTTACTGCATCCCATTAACCGCCAATAGAGGTGTTTTAGGAGTTATCTATTTAGAAATATATGACAAACAAAGTGAAATCACAAAACAAGAACAACTTTCTCTTGAGATGTTAGGTGTCCAAGCGGCATCTTACATTGAGAATTCCATGCTTTATCATTCAGCCATTACCGACCCACTAACCGGCTTATTTAGTCATCGTCATTTTCAAACTGAAATAGATCGACAAATAAATAGGTGTCAACGAGATCAAGCCAAAGTAACTCTAATGATCATTGATTTAGATAATTTTAAAAGTCTAAATGATCAATTTGGACACCCAGAAGGAAACATATGTTTGATTAAGATTAGTCAAATATTAAAAGAACATTTTCGGTCAAGTGATATTATTGCCCGATTCGGTGGAGACGAATTCGAAATACTTCTTCCTGATGCAAATAGTATGGATGCATTAGAAGTAGCAAAAAAGTTAATTGAAGCAATTCAAAATCAAAATTTTCCTTTAAGAATATCAGCAACCATAGGTATTTCTGTATACCCAGACAATGCAAAAGATGCACAATCTCTATTTTTAATGGCCGATCAAGCTCTATATGAGGGCAAAGAAAAAGGCAAAGCTTGTGCCATATTATCGAGCAATAAAATCAAAGATATTACTGATAAAAAATATTCAGAATCAGCTGAAAGATTAACAACCATTATCCCGAACAATAGTACCAGTTATTTCCAAAAGTTTGATTCAAACATTGCTCATAAAATAGATGGACAAGAAGTTATTGGACGCATCGCTAGTAGTAGCAATGGTGAAGTCTTATTAGTCAATCAAAATGATTTAAATAGAACGGTAGCATTAAAACAGCCTTTAACAGCCAATTTATCCGATCATCAATTAAAGGCCTTCAATAAAGAAGCTCTTATTACAGCCTCTCTCAATCACCCCGGTGTAATTCCATTATACAATTCAGGTACTGGTATAGATGGAAGAGCTTACTATACAATGAAAGCTATAGAGGGTAAATCTCTTGAAAAAATATTTAGAAAAATTAAGGGTGAAGACGATTCCTCAAATTCAGAATATTCAATAAAAAAATTATGCGATATTCTCTTGCAAACAGCTGAAACAATAGCCTATGCACATAATAATAATGTAGTTCATTTCGATATTCACCCTGGTAATATCATCGTAGGTGACTTTGGTGAAATAACATTAATCGATTGGGGAAAGGGAGTTTTTCTGAAATCGAAAAATGAAAAGATTGAAAATTCTAGTGACAAAATTGAAAATTATGTTTCAGGACTTCCAAATTACAAAGCACCAGAATTTTTTAAATCTGATGGATTTTCAGGTACAAGTTCTGATATCTATTCGCTAGGTATAATTTTATTTGAAATTCTAACCAAATTCAGGCCCTTTGAAAAAGCAACCATTAAAAAAACAATTGATGCTATTATTAATGAGGCTCCAGTAACTCCAGAAGAACTTGAAAACGAATACTCTGCGGATCCATTATTATCAAATTTAATTCATCTTTCAATTAATAAAGACCCCTTGCAAAGAATCTCTGCTGAGGAGTTTACAACATTTTTAAATCGATATGTACTTCAAGAAAAAAATTTAATTACCCATTATTTTCATACAAAAGATAATCCAATCAAAGAAAATGATTGGAAAGTACATATCTCAGGCGAATGGTCCTTGAACGATGGTGTATGGACAGCAATTGGCAAAAGAGAAAATATTCTGCTATGGAAAAAACCTGTCACCAGTGATCTCAGTTTTACTTGTGAGGCATGGATAACTACCCCTGAAAGAGAGATATCAGTAGTATGTTGCAGCAACCCTCCCAATACTGAAAATGTGAGTAATAGTCATCAATTGAATTACAAAGGATATTATTTTCAGTTGGGCAGTGACAATCAAATGTTCACTAAACTAGCTCGGCGTTCGATTGATGTGCAATCGAGAAGGGATTATATTCCAAATCTCGGCCAAAAATATATGGTCACCATAAGTTATATTGAAAATTGGATATATTGTTATGTGGATAATAACTTAGTATTTAGTTATAAAGAAATACACCCTAGCCAAGGATATCATATAGGTCTATATTCTTGGAAAAACGATGTTCACTTTAGACCAATTAAAATTGAATATCAAAAGATGGGTTTATCCATACCAACGATCAACTTAGCAGATGAACATTTTTCCTATAACAGATATGATTCTGCGATAGATCAATACAACGAAATTATTCTAAATTTTCCGGAAAGACTAGAAGCTATTGATGCAAAATTAAAACTTGGAATTTGCCATTCAAAAATTGGAAATAGAAAGTTAGCTGAAGAAATATTTCTATCATTGAAAAATACATTCACGGCACCTCTAGCCTTAGCTGAATTAGCTTGTTTAGAATTATTCGACAATATAAGCAATATAAACAATTATGTTGGAGATTATAAGAAAGCAAATAAATACTACTCAATTATTTTTGACAAGTACCCTAATAGCCAAGCAAAGTTTACCGTCTTAGATAAATTATTTGAAATGGGAAGAGTAACCCAAAATAATTTTGAAGCCATGAATATCTCATTAGAGGAAAATACAAAAGATAAAATTAAATTATTAATTTTAGGTTCAAAAACTTTAGAAATCCCATGCAAATCTCAAATGAAAATGATATTACATGTTATCAAGCATTATGTATTTTTAGGAGAATTCAATCAAGCTTATCTCCAAGCAAAGGAAATAATTAAACTTCATTTTACACTCTTGGGTGATGATTACTCATTTATAGGTAATATAATGTATCAATTTCATGCAAAGGATGATCAAATAGAATATAAAAATATTCTTAATATAACGGATAAATCATTTATATATGAAGTGCATCCATTAATATTTTTTGAATATTATTACGATAAAAAACATTTAGAAATATTATACAAAGCAGGATCCTACTTTCCTTGGCATAAAATAGCCTATTGTATAATATTTAATTTAATTAATAAGAATAGTTTACAATTTCAAATTATCATTGAAACCGCCAATAAAGGCACAAATGACAAATACAATATGAGTATTCAATCTTTAGAAAATGATTATCATATTTATGAAATGATTCTTAGCATATCTTCTCATGATTATTATCCAGAATTAAAAAAACAAATATTCCCTATATTTAAAAGATTTGATCCAAAGATATTAAATATTTATTACTTGACGGTTAAATATTTATTTAATTTTGACTTTTTAAAAGCAAGTGAATTATTAATTGAAAATAAATTTCATAAAATTAAATACTTACATCTTCATCAACGTCTAATAATTATTATGTGCTTGTTATCCTCCTTAAAGAATAAAATACCAATTGAAATTACTGAACTAAATCAAAAAGTTGATTTTTATCTAACAGGTTACTCCAAGGAATTAGCCAAAAACATGCTCAAGGGGACACCCTTTAAGTTTAGCAATAAGTGGCCACGAATACCTTATCAATGTTATTTCGAAAGAGTCCTTTACGCCATCTGGTTACTTCATAAAAAAGAATGGCAACATTTAGTTTATGTTTTAGATATTATTGAAAATAATAAATATGGCGATGCTATCTTCCAGCAATTGATTCAAATAATCAAGGCTAAAGTACCTATCGAACATCTTTAGCTCTTAACATATTTAATTAAACAAGTCTTTTTGTTATAATCTGGATATTCATAATGAATTGGTTAAATTAATAAACTGATATTTTATTTGTTCATTTCATAACACATTGCTGTATAAAAAACAGCTTACAAATTAAGAGAATATTTTTAATAGTGCACGTACCATCCATATTAATCGTCGATGAAAATGATAATTTCAGGGCAACTATTAAGTATCTCCTATCAATGGAATTTTATACAATAGTAGAAGCAACCAATGGTATGGAAGCATTAGATACTCTTGCTACACAAAAAATAGACATCCTCATGACCAATGCATCAATGCCTAAAATTGATGGCATGGAATTTTTTAGCAAAGTACGCATCAATTATCCAAAAGTAAGCATTCTAGGAATCACAAATAATTCAAATATAAATACTCAAAAAGATATTTCATCTATCATAAAAAAACCTTTTGATAGCTCAGAATTATTTAAAAAAATTAATCGGTTGTTAACCAATCCCGAGACAAACGCATTTCCAAGAAAGGATGTACACTTTCTTGTAATTGATGATGATGAAGTTGATCGACAAGCAATAAAAAGAGCATTTGAAAAAAATAAAATTGCCAACCATATAATTGATGCCGAAAATGGTTTAGAAGCAATTAAATACTTAAAATCAAAAAACAAAGAATACTTCATTATAAATCCCGTAATTATTTTATTAGATCTAAATATGCCTAAAATGAATGGGATAGAATTTTTGTCTGAATTAAGGAATGATCCCAATCTCAAAAGAATTATTGTATTTGTAATGACGACTTCTGATGACGAAAAAGATAAGATGGAGGCTTACAATCTAAATATCGCTGGTTACATAATAAAGGGTAAACTAGGCGAAAGTATCATAAATAGTATTTCCATGATTGATGCTTATTGGAAAATAATAGAAATGCCCCCCTATTAATTTTTCCACACCTAAACAACTGACTTTTCGCATATAACGAAAGTACTTATCACGGTAGTTGATTAGTAACAAGTAATCTCAGAACTTATTCAATTTAAAATTTGAATCCATTAATAATTAACATAGACTTAAGCTCGAATAATTAACTTGAGGCAAAACAGATGAATTTATTAATAGTAGACGATTCAGTTAGCATGAGAAAAATAATTAAAAACACTTTGAATCAAAACCTCGATAAATTTTCATTTTCAATTGAAGAAATATACGAATCAAAGGATGGCGCTGAAGCTATGCAAGTATTAAAGGAAAATTCAAAGATCGATATGATTTTGCTAGATTGGATTATGCCAAATATGGATGGGTTCGAATTTTTAGAAATTATAGAAGCTGATGAAAACTATAAATCTATCCCAGTGATAATGATTACAACAGAAGGTCGCAAAGATGAAGTTGTGAAAGCAATTAAACACGGAGCAAAAGCATATATTTGCAAACCATTTCAGCAAACAGAATTAGTAAAAAAGGTTGATGACATCTATAAAAAATATTGCTGTTAAAGTTTACTGAGTTAAATAGTGGTCGACAGAACATGGATATAAGCGGAGTGGAACCGCTGACCTTTTGCCTGCCAGACAATTATTGATATTTTTTGTAAATTCTTTGAAACCAAATACTTACACATAAACTATTGATATTAAAATACTTATGATATTTATTTAAATTAAGCATGATTCAGATAATAAGCATAATAAGTCTATCTTTACACTGAAGTTTACACTACTATGACCTTTAGTCTTCAGTTTGTCTTAAATTAAAAAGAATGCCCTTATAGGTATAAGTACCCATAGAGCGTCATCAAATACTTGGCCCAAGAAGATTATCCCCACTTATTTCATAATGATAACTTCTCTCGTTTCCTGAATTATTATACCCGACAATTTCTTACATATATAATGTTTAGACATTCCTTTTTTCTCTGGTAGGTTATCCAGCGATTCCTTTACATATAAACAAGTTAACCTAAAGAAAAAATCAGATGAAAGCTTTTAAAATTAAAATAAATGGTGAAGAGAAAGTTACTGCTGGTATAGATGATATGTCGATAGTAATTGCTAATATTCATACAATGAATATGCCTGAGCTAGATTCAAAAAATTTAGAAGTCGCTGATAATGATCGTCCTAAATTCTGCATGTCATTGGGTGGCATAACTGACGATGACGATCAAAACAATCACGTTAATTGGCTCTCTTCTGAGCCTTTAAATTTAAATGATAAGATTGAAATCGATATAATCGAAACTGATATTTCGGATCCACCAAAAAAATTAGACCAAGAGATTTTAGATGCTTTAGCCACAAATTTAAAAAAGAAATGGCTAGAGGCAAAAAAGTTATATATCAAACATAAAAATGAATTCGAAGTTTAGGTTAACAAAGAGTCTTATAAGGAATCAAGATAATTAATTGAAGACGTAAAATTATTGTTCACAATTTTTTGTTTTTTAAAATTGGGCAAAATACCTCCAAC
>NVWA01000089.1 GCA_002746535.1 Planctomycetota bacterium | reverse complement strand
ATATTTTAATATTAAATTTAATTTTTGTTTTTGCTGTCGCGCAAAACAATGGGAAACGAAAAAGACCTCCAAAAAAAATAAAAAAGCGGCACCAAAGAATCAAAAATTTCTATTTAAGCCTTTTGCTCTTACTTCAATTTCTGAAAATTAATAAGGAACGTGTATTAGGAGAAGGTAATATGGAAGTTGGTAATAAAATGGGAACAAATAGATGAATAATAAACATTTTAGCTAATATCGAATTAATTTAATCTGGAGAAATTTTAAATGAATAGAACAACAATTTTTATCTTACTTATCTGCATTTCTTTAAATGTCTGTCTAACCGCTACTAAAAAGGATGAAAAAAAGCTATCAGTAAAAAAAGATAACAATGAGCCTGAGATACAAAAAGAAAAGTCTGAAAAAGGCAAAAAATATTTTAGTGATGATTTTTCTGAAAAAAAAATAATAAATTGGAAACTGGAAAAATGGGAAGAAGGTAAAAAAGTAGAGCTGGAAATTAAAAAAGAACGTCTTTGGATGAAAACGAATAGTCGTTTGCATGGTTGTATGCTCTGGTGTAAAAAAGAACTGCCTAAGGATTTTCTTTTTGAATTCGATTTTACACCAGTCTCTGAAGGCAAAGGTTTTTTCCTGATATTCTTTTGTTATAAAGATAAAGATGGAAAAGATATCTTGGAAGAGAAAGCCTGGAAAGATAGAAAATACCGGACACTTTTCAAAAAGTATGTAAAGGGTAAATATAATGGCTATCATATTTCCTTTAGGCGTGGAGCTTCTGCTACTTGTAACTTCAGAAAAAATGCCGGCATGACACTTTTAAAACAACATAAGCTAGATAAAGTTTTACCCAAAGATAAAACTTATCATGTCAGTCTCTATAAAAAAGGCGGGCACATGATTTTAAAAGTCGATGATACAGTTTTCATGGACTATACCGATGATGGAAAGGAAAATGGAAAAGTTAGAGAGGGTGGACGTATTGCCTTGAGACAGGTTTATGACTCAGAAGCTTTTTACGATAATATTAAAATCACAGATCTTGAAAAGACAGATAAAAAGCCTTTGATCTTAAAGGACAAAGAGAAGGAGATAGTGGATGAAAAAAAATAAATGCTATAAATTCATCAAGATGGCCTCAATCCTTTTGTTCTTTTTCGTTCTTATTTGCTCCACTGCAAATGCAGATGAATATCTAGTCAAGGGAAGTCTTAATCTTGCTAAAGAAAAATCAGGCCTTAAAATTTCTTTCGCAGTTCAGAAAGCTTGTGATATTCAGGTCACAATTAAACAAAATGGAAAAATCGTTCGGCATTTAGCGGCTGGACTGGTCGGGACCTATAGCTCAGAGCCTTTTCAGAAGGGGCTAAAACAAAGCATCCTCTGGGACGGCCTAGATGATTTCAAAAAACCAGTCTCGTTGAAAGATATTGAGGTTGAGCTTGGAGCCAAATTAAAGGCAGAGTTTGACAAAATTTTGGGATGGGATGGGAATTATTTAACCACAGCACGTGGTTTTTGTTTTGGCCGGGATGGGAGCCTTATTGTCGTAGGCGGAGAACAACTTCTGGCACACAGGAACTCCACAACAATTACACGATACAAGGCCTCTGGTGAATATATGAACCAGATTTTTCCTCCAGCGGGGGGGTTAGAAGAAAAGGACAGGCAGGGGATGCCTACTTTGAAATTATCCACGGGTGATAATGTTCCCGTTATCTATCATATGGAAGCTCGCTCCATGTTGCCAGCCGCCATCTTTGATTTCCGATCCAACCTTGTTCTTTCAAAGGATGGAAAAAGTATTTTTTTCTTATCAGGACTGGGGAGTAGTCTAGGAGGCGTTACGGAGCCGGACATCCGTGGAGGGAGGCGCCTTTTGAAATTGAATATAGATGGAAGTGTTCCCGAAGATTATTTAGGACCTGTGGTGATTTCTGAGAAGGCAAATGGATTTGCCAGTATTGGTGAAGGAAGTATCGCTTTATCCGCTGATGGAAAATTTATGCTTGTTACAGGGCTGCGCCGTATGACGCAAAAAGGCAGGTGGGGCAAAAAAAGTGTATCGACCCAGTTGATATACAAGGTCTCAATGAGCTCTGCTAAACCTCAGAAAGTTGTTATATTTGCTGGTGTGCTAAAAAAAGCTGGTTCAGACAATAATCTTTTTAATAATCCGGAGTATGTTGATGTGGATGCAAAGGGAAATGTTTATGTTACGGACACAGGAAATGAAAGAGTTCAGATCTTTGATGCCTCCGGAAAATATATCGAAACAATTTCCAGTCCGGGTTTATTCAACTGCAAGGTTCACAATGCCACAGGACATATATATCTTCTTACTGCTAATGGAACAAAGATTGTAAAGTATAAATCACTTTCGGAAGCCAAACCTGCTTTTGAGTTTTCTGTTAAAATTAAAAAATGGAGAAAATTCAAACTCAGCAAAACGGCTATTTTTGAAATCAATAAGTATGGTAAAAATCCCAAAATTGCTATTTTGGCAATTGGGTTTAACCGCTATGATTTATCCACTTATGAAGAGCAAGGGAATAGTTTTAAAGAGACACGAAATCCAATAAAAAATAAATTAAAGAGCAAAAGGGCATTGGGCTTTAATCGAAATATTGCTGTGACCGAAAAATGGATCATGGCACAGGGCTCTGATTTTGGAAAATTTCGTGCAGCACAACCATCCATATTTAACACAGTCACAGGTTTATATGAAGGAGATGCAAAATTGGATCGTTCGGCAGGTGGCAAAGAATATATGAGCGGTAAAGATGGGCTTATCTACCAGCACAACGGTGGCAGTCCAAAAAAAGCTGGTCATGTCACAAAGTATAATTTAACATTTAAACAAAGCTCTTTTGGCTCTTTAAAATCTATTATGGGTATTTGGCACGGACATGGGGGACAGTCTGGTTTTTTTGTTGATAGGTACGGCAAAGTTTTTTCGATTGGAATGGCGGCATATCGCGGTCGGGGATCTAATGATGGCATGGGTTTACGTGTTAAGGAATTCGATGCCATGGGGAAAATGCTTTCTCCAAGTCGAATTTATGCACAACAAAACGTTTACCTGGCAGGGATTGTTGTCGACTCAAAAGGAAATATTTATATAGGCGCCAGGATTTCCAAGAGTGAGAATAGCATACCTGATTGGTTTAAAGGAAAACTTCCCAAAGATTCAAAACATCACTTCCCGAGTCTTAATTACAAACAGTATGCCCACATTGTTAAATTTAGCCCGATAGGAGGACGGTTTATAGATGATCCCAAAGGGGAATACCTCGGAGTCAAAAATGGTTCTCGCCGCGGAAAGGTTTCCATTAAGGGTGGTAAAACTCTTGGTAAAAGCATCATGATTCCAATCAGAGGTGGTAAAGATGGCGTGCATTGCCACTGCGAAACAAGCCGCTTTGATATTGACTTTTATGATAGATTGATTGTTCCGGATTTACACCAGTACTGTGTAAGAATTCTTGATTCTAACGGAAAGGAAATTTTAAGAATCGGCAGTTATGGCAACATGGATAATGCAGGACCGACAAGCAAAAAAAACAAACCCCAAATTGCTTTTAACTGGATTTTAAAAACTATCATTTATAAAAATAAAATCTATGTCACAGATCTAAATAACCGAAGAATTATGGTTATCCGTATAGATTGTCAGGAAGTGACAAGTAAAAAATTCTGATTCATCCATAAAGAGCCACTGGATTCTTTATGTAAGATATATTATAAATAACAAAATTTGGAAAATAAAGACCTGCCTGATGCCACGATAGACATTCCTTTATGTACTACGACCCGCACAGCAAGGTAGCCATCTAATCTGATAAATTAAGTAATGATATTTAATTTAAGATAGGCAATCATTAATGAGTTTTTTAAAAAAATATTTGCCTGCTCTTGTTATATATCCTTGTTTTAAGATTTATCTTAAATCTCTTATAGATCCTCTATCTACGACAAAGCCTCTTACAGGTGTATTAGGAAGAGTAGAAGTCGTGCCACTTATGATATGAGAGATTTGGTCAATGGCCATTTTCCCTAAGTGGTTTAAATCAAAATCAATAGTGGATAATATTGGCTTGTCAATATCACTAATATTACCGCTACTTATTAAACTGAATTTTTCCGGTATATTTATTTGATTGTCTTGAAATGCTTTTAAAGCTCCAGATGCCATAACAGAACTATAGGTAACAATTGCTGTATATTTTTTTTTGAGGATGCCATCTGAAATAAGTTCTTGAATAGATTTGTACCCACCCTCGAATCCAGATTTAGAAAATACTCTGATAATATCTTTATTGTTCACACCAAGTGCAGACAATGTATCCATAACTCCATTACTTCTTTCAATATTTAACGTATTGTTCTTATAATCAATGTAAATGAATTTTCGATGCCCTCTACCATAAAGATATTTAATAGCCTCAGAAGATCCTTGGTATGAATCAATATTTACACACGTCAAATTCTTATGTAAGTGGTCAATTAGAACACATGGTTTGCCTGTATCGGCAATTGCTTGAATTATTTTTTTATTGCCAATTCCAAATATAAGGTTCCCATCAGATTCTATTTCTAAGTATTTATTTAAAGAATCTATATTTTCAATTACGATATTATTTATTTTAAAATCATTTCGATTCGCTTCTGCTATGATTGCATTATAAACATAACCGAAAAAACCAGGTTTGTTGCTGTTTTTAAAAGATTTATAAGTGCCGAAATAATATAAATTTAATTTTTTAAGTTTTTTTAACTGTTGGAATGCATAGTTGGCTCCTTTTATGAAGGTACCTTTTTTTTTAATACGAACAATTAAATCTTCTTCTTCCAAAAGTGCCATGGCTGCTCTAACGGTTCCTCTGCTTAAACCTAATTCTTTGGCTAAAGCTTCTTCTTTTGGTAGCTTACCATCTGGAAATTGATCATCCTCAATCTGAGACCTCAAGGCGTTGGCAATTTGATCACAAAGTGTAAGTTTATTTATCTCGAGTTTCATTTTTTACCCATAAAAATGGTAAATTAAATTTATTTGTTAAATTATAAACATATTAAACATAATTAAAAGATTTTAATAAATAGATTGAGTGGTATTGACCTCAAATGGCGAGCCAAAAGTGTTGTTGATGAGCGACATAAAGAATGTCGCTCAAAATTGCTGCTTCTGAATAATGTTTAGTAACGAAATTAATTCATTACCGATTTATATCGATAGTAAATTTCTAAACTTAAGCATAAAAATGCCGTTGTTAATGGTCTACCACCAACTCTCATCATACCTTTTGATGGGTTCCAACTACCTCTGAAATCACCATCTGTTCTTTGAGCTTTAAGAACAGTAGGGGTTACTTTAGTATTCCATGTTTTCCATTTGGCGCCACCTTGTTGAAATAATGTTAAATAAGAATAATAAATGCGATATACATGCATATTTTTTTTGGAATTTGGCAAATTAGCAACTTGACCTTCCGCAGCTGCAGCTAGCCAATTTTCTGAACGATGCCAACCTAAATATTGTCTTATTAGCATTGCAATTGCTTGCATTGATCCACCAGCTTGACTATTTTTATCGCTAGGTTTTCCATTTGTAATTCCATACCAAGCTTCTCCTTTTGAACTAGATGAATTATCTTTGGTATTAATAGAATTATCTAATAGGTCGCCTACATTTTTAAAGACCTCTTTTATTTCTTTTTCTCTTAATCCAGAAACCAATGCAGATTTTAATGCCATAATACACCAGCCAATAACAGACATATCATCTCTAGTGGTAGGTCCTCTATAATTAAAACCTCCTGAAGCATTTTGTTCTTTTAAAATATAATCTACGGCATTTAAAGTCGCATCTTTTATTCGTTTGTCGCTACACCCCATTCCGAATGCTTCTGCTAGAGCCATTGTGCACATGGCATTTGCATAGTTTTTAGGGGCAAATGAACCATCTGGTTTTTGATTATCCAGAATCCATGCGATTGATTTTTTTACAGTTTCTTTATATTTCCCAACTTTGTCCGTATGGCCTGCTCCTAAAAAAGCTAGTAACCCTGCACCAGTAGTCCCAGCAGTATTATCTTCACTTGTAGTACCTTCATATTTCCCACAATCCCAATGACCTTGAGGTTCTTGATGAGTAGCAAGCCACTTTAAGGCTAGATCTACTGCTGATTCTGTTTTTCTGGAGCCACCTCCTTTCATAACGGCTTTTCTTTTTCCGCCGCGTGTTCTACTTCCAAAAATGCCACCACCTCCGCCACCTCCACCAATATTCCCCATGACGCCAGAGCCAACTAAAGGCATATCTGAAATTGCCTCAGAAACACCTTCAGCAGTTTCAGATTCCATCTCATTTTCAGTCTCACTGACATCTTCTACAACTTCTTCTGTAATAACTAGGGGCGTTTCAATGTCTACTTCTGTTTCTACTGTTATTTTTTCTTTTACAACATCAATTTCTTTTTCCTCTTCTTCTTCTTCTTCAACAATTGGTATGGGTGTAGTTGTAATGATGATATCTTTTTGAGGTTCTGGACTATGCATGACAAATAAAACTAAAATACCAATTAAAAAAGCATGTATTAATACTGATAATAAAAAAATAGGAGATATGAAAAATTTATTGCGATTACTATTCTGTTCTTGATATTCAAATTCATTGGAATCGTATTCGTCGAAGTTTTCATCATGGTTATTGACTTCATTTGAGTACTCTTTGTTTGGATTCATAACTATTCTCCTAAATTGAATATCTTTGATCTATTCCTCAAGATAACCTTAATTTGTAATAAATCAATCTTTTATGTATATTATGTTCATTAGAAGAATTAATATTAATATGTTCATTTGATAAATAGTATGTACTTTATGGAAACTACCTAGAAAAAATTTAAATATCATCCTGATTTCTATTGAAGAATGGTTGTAGAAAAGTGTAACTATAGATATTTTTACGAATTGACTATGAGATCATACAAAAAATAATCTGACATTTTGTCAAAATTACTTAGGCGATCATTAAGTGGCAATGAAATTTGAACACTTGGTTTATATAGGTTCAATAAAAAACTCACAAAAGAAACTTCTAAAGCTTTCCCTTTTTCATCGGAAGCAAAATTATAGGATAAAAAAATTCCCTTGATACTTTTTCCATCTTTGAAGTATTGAACAGGATTATGATACCAGATTAAATATTCTGCATGCAGAACTGAAGTGATAACTTTTTATTTTTGTTTATAGGAAAGACTAAACAGAACTTCGGGGTCGGACACGGTTAAGTCATTTGTTTCCAATAGTTTAGCTGTAAATAAAGGTCTAAAAAGGGGGTTAGGATGTGTTTTTACAATATAAAAACTGATTCTAAGGGTTTTTGAATTGTAGTAATTCCGTACGTTGCTTTAGTTTCGTTTAATGTGTTGATGTCACCTTCATTATTTATTTTTCTCGAATGACCTTTGTTTTTTAATTCCGTTTTGTACTTTTTGATAAATTGATCATCGCCAAGTGCATTGCTATTGGAGAAAAACTTTTCATCAATTTTTCCTTGTCTTTCAAGTTGTGTTTTAATTTCTTCATCAATTTTATTAATTATAGGTATGGTTGTATGTTGTCCGCCAGAATTATTTAATTGATTATGATCAATGATTTTATACCTAGATTTTGGTTTTCTGATTTCATGGTAACCCGTAAGGTAAAAATATTAATCTGATTCGATTCTCATGTTATATCGTCTTAGATAGTGCCACATTTCCGAAAAACCAGAAATAATTTCTGAAATCTTGTCTGGTTCACTTGCCAAAACATATTAGCAAATATTGATATAATGTGTGCTTTGCTTTATGAGAGATGGCTTGGTTAAGAAATTATTGAATCCATTAGTTTTAAATAATGCCGTTAGGGAAAATATTAAGTTAATTATGAATTTTAAGATTTTTTTAAATTAAATGTCAGATTCCAATGAATTTATACCTTACTTGTAAGTTTGAAGGTTTAGCCATTAAACAATACAACTGATACTTACAAGCTCAGAAAGGAGATAAAATGAGCTCGAAAAAATATTTTGCAGTTCTACTACCATTCCTTGCCACTCTAATAGTAGGAGTTTTTGTATACTTCTCGTACAATATTATAACTTATCTGGGGATACTCAATTCAATTGAGGATATTGATCCGTCTTCTGAATCTCATGATGAGAAGCTGATATTTAATGCAGAGGCGTTTACCAGGTCAATTAAGTTGGAATTGGTTCAATCGAAGGATGTTGTATTCACAAAGTCAGAAATACCAGCTCTGATTTCAATGACCACTGATAAGAAATTTAACCTCAGGAATTACAGTTTAAAAGTCAACCATATCTTGATTTGTGATGGGGTGAAGGTTGAAAGTTGGAGTCAAGAATTGGTTCCAAAACCTTTTAGCATTTTGGGCTACCAAAAAGGTTTTTCTGTTGATACGCTTGGAAGCCAAAAACAAGTTATCAATCTTGCTTATCATATTTCATTTTCTCTCTGGAAAGGGCTTCCTGAATCATCTTCGTTCAAGAAGGCATATGAAAGCAAAGTGGATGCTGTTCGGTTACATGTAAAGAAAAAGAGCTGAATTAGTTTTGGGTTACCCGCAGTCAGTTCATTTAAATCCTGCTCATAATTGTAAAGGAGCCAGCACTAAGCTGTTTTCTATTGGCTACCAAAAACATTCTCCCTTACCCCAAATCCAAACCTTGGTACAATGGTGTCTGCTTATTTATGGTCTGTCCTTTATTCTTTGGAATAAGCGGAAAAACTAATTATCTATCTTGAAAGGAAAAATGATGAAATCACAATTTATTAAAACAGGAATTGCTTTGTTGTCTTTGTTATCTATCTCCTTCTCCTTGCTCGGGGCAGAAACGAAAGTTAAGCCTGTCTTAAAAGCCAAAGCTGATGTCCTGGCTAAGCTAAAGTCTCTCAAAGAAAATGAATTGATTAAATTATCCCTGGCTACAGTCGCAGGTAGTTTTAATGATATTGCTAAAAAGTATAAGCTAGATAAAAATGGTCCGGGTATCAGGGACTATTGCATGAAAATGCCCTGGGCTGCCGACAGGAAACGGGCTATGTACTGTGGAGGTAACCATGGAGTTCCACACGGATTGAATGATATTTGGGAATACGATTTGCCTTCTAATACCTGGTATCTTCTTTGGGCTCCGGATGATTTCACAAGAAAACCTTATGGTAGATGGCAAGATGCAATTATTAAAGACGGGATTTTGCAATCGAAACGCGGTGCTACTGCCCAGGCCTCACATAGCTGGGATCAGTTGACATATGATCCTGAAATGGGTGCACTCATTTGGCTTACATCCTGGGGTATTACAAGTCATTTGAAAGGTGTTGGTCTTCTGGATGAATATAATAAAAAAAACAATCACAAAGTCCCCCTTTGGGCCTATTATCCTGGGAAGAATAAATGGAAAGCTCTGGGTGTGGGACAAAATCCCAAACGGGCTAGCAATGCCTCTCTGCTCTGCTATATTCCTGAATTAAAAGGAACAATTTATTATGGAAAATGGGATTCTAAAACTTATTTATGGTCTGCTAAGACAGATAAATGGAGCGCAGCCTTTCCTAAAAAAGGAGGCCCACCAAATGAGATGATTTCCTGTTACGAAGCCACAAGCAAGCAGGTGATTGCGGTCTCGGTACATTCCAAGTGGTTGGATAAGTCTGGCACCTATCATTTTGATGCAGGAAAAAAAGAATGGACAAAAAGTGTTTCCTATAAGACAGGAAAGATGCCCATGGGAACAGACGTTGATATGGTTATTTCCCCAGACTCGAAAAATGGCGTTTGTATTTTATTTGCAAACTCCAAAGAAAGCTTTGGATTTTGGGTTTATAACATAAGAAAGAAAAAATGGACTAAGTTAAGTCCAAAAGGCTTTAATCTGACTCCTGTAAGAAGAGGATATAACGGCTATTTTGACCCAGCCAGAAATGTTTTTGTTCTTTTTGAAAATGCCGGAAAAAACGTCTGGATATATCGTTATAAAAAGTAGGCAAAATCTAGGATACCCTAAAGATTTTAGTATAAATTTTAGGGTGCCCAAGAATTCTTAATGGGCTTGCCTCCTTTTTTAGGTAAATCATTAGCTCTCATATTAGATGTGAAATGAAGAGAAGTGACAGGGAATATTATCAACACTTGAATTAATAATTTTACTCGCATAGAATCTTCTAAGGTCTTTTTAGAACGACCAAGGTAAGTGGGGTTTTACACAGACAATGTTGCGTAGAGCTCATTGCTGATGAATTGAATTTATATAGTAAGATGACTTCTTAAAAGTACATCAAAACCATCGAGGGTTGGTTAAATACGTTTAGTTTAGTCAAACTTTAGATTCTAAAAATCCGAACATAGGACTCCACTTTACCCACATACTCTCTTGCCCTTCAGTGATCAACTCTTCACAAATTTATCACTAATAAACTTCAGAAAGATTAGACTCCGTACAATAAGACTGGACACTACCATGTAGTTTATAAATGAAGAGCAGTTCGTCTAACGTTACATACACCCATTTTGATTAATGATGACTTTTGGTTTTGATAGGTCCTTATTTTTTGAGAAGTAGTTCTTATAAACAAAATATACAGAGCCTGTCTCTATTTTATAATATGTTTATGTGAATACTTAGAATGAGTGATATGTTTATTTTTTTAAGATAATAAATGTATAATCATCGAAAATGGTAATTTTTCTAAAGAGGACTTTTCACCTCAGAAGTTAATGCCCAGGTTGGGCGTACCAACTCACTTCACTAGACGGATTTGCCACTGGCAAACCCAATGTTCAATTGGAGACAAGAACTGTCCTACTTACCAAAAATACAAAGCCATTTTAAACAGCTGAGATCAGCAATCGTTAATGCTGATATGCCTATGTGGCCCAGCGTAGTTGATGTGCAAACAGGTCGCTATCTAGATGGTGATCATGTTCCCAAACGAGTCTATCGCCTAATAGGTGCGCCGCGCGGGAGCACGCTTTACTGGGATCAACCTTTACTCGTAACGGCCTACGTGCTATCCGATCTGTTGAACTCTCCCTTATACTCGCAGTCAGCGGACGTTTACATTCAATCCTTTCTTGATCACTGTGTTGCACCGAATGGTATGTTTCAGTGGGGCAACCACATGTATTACGATCTACACGAGCAAAAAGTGATTGAATTCCAAGATGGATATCATGAATTGCGTCCGATCACCCCAGCCTGGGACATGTTTTGGACACACACTCCAGAACAAACGTCCAAGTATATAAGCCTCATGGCTTACCGTCATATCTATGATCGTTCCACTGGAGGGTTCAATCGTCATGACGATGGAAAAAAAGGACATGCCTTTATCGAAGCCGGTGGAATTCTTGTGGAATCCCTTTCCTGGCTTTTTAGCAAAAATGGTGATCAGGAACTGCTGGAGCTAGCTCTCCGCGTTGCGCGATACAGCTATCGCAATCGTGACATGTCAACAGGACTCGTTGTCAACGAACCTGATATGAAGCGGTGGGATTCAAAAGTTTCAACCACTGAAATTGGCGTTTGGGCGCAATGCCTTCTTCGGGCAAGCACCTATACAGATAATGACGAGTTCATTGAGATGGCCCGGAATTCTATAGAAGCCTACCTTAAGTACGGTTACGACATAGAAACCAATATGTACTTCGGTCAAATTGCAGTCCATACCGGGGAACCATTAATTCCTACAGAAAAGGGCTATTGGCCGCAAATACACTCTGACCCTTGGAATGTGGATCAGTGGCCGAACCATGACTATCCGATGGCGGTGGCTGAAGCTTGCATCACATTGCATGCGCTGACTGGCCAACAGATATTCTTTGATGCAGTGCATCATTGGTCTCGCATAGTTGTCGAAAGCAGTCCAGAAAAAACAGGGCGGTGGGCATACGCAGAAAGCTATGGCCGATGTATTCACTTCCTCACCCGCGCGGGATTAGAGTTAGACGTAGAATCTCTATTCGACGACGCCAAAGCATTAGCGGAACAGTCAATGGAGCATCTTTACGAAAATAAAATGTTTCAGGGTTATCCCAAATCAAATGTTTATGAAGCTGTTGATGGGGTGGGTTATCTCTTTCTCGGACTTATATTTCTCGAAACGAGAAAGGAGCCGAATCTACAAGGTTTCGGCTTCTGAACTAGGTTCGAACTAATCACTACATTAGTCAATACACGTTTTGAATTATGTTTAAAATTAGTATAAATTTTAGGGTGTCCTAGATTTCATCCTAGATTTCACCTTAAATTCCAAAAAAAAGAGAAATAGAGTACAAGCCCCGAATCGATCCTTAACATCTTTGTATTCTTTTACATAAGATATGGCATTGGTGATGTAAAAAAACGATTTAAGACATCGAAAGTCAATAAAATTCAAAAAAGGCACAAAATACCATTGACCTAGTTAACTAGTTCAATATGATTCTAGTGTTAGAAAGATATTTATGTGTATTTAGGAGTTATGAACGTGGCACTATTATCGATACAGATTGACAGAGGCAGTGGGATTCCGGTTTATCTCCAAGTGGAGGAACGGATTCGGATGCTGGTTCGGCAGGGTGCGTTGGTGCCGGGGGCGGCGTTGCCCACTGTGCGGGAATTGGCTGTGGAGCTGGGAGTAAATGCCAACACGGTATCACGAGTCTATCGGCAATTGCAATCAGATGGGGTGCTTGTTCTTGAACGTGGCGTCGGTACATTCGTGGCGCTTGAGGGTGCAGGCATCGGTGGGGCGATGCCGAAACGTGATTTTAATCTTTTAAGTAAGAAGGCGAAAGAATTTATTCATCTGGCCAAAGAGGCTGGAATGGGTTCGACAGAAACAAGTCAATTTATCGAGACACTTTGGAAGGAGGTCGATGATGTTAAAAGGTAGTTTTAATATTGTAATAGAACTGGTACTGGCTGGATTCGACAGAAGCAAGTCAATTTATCGAGACACTTTGAAAGGAGGTCGACGATGTTAAAAGGTAGTTTTAATATTGTAACAGGATTGGTATTGGGCGCGACGTTTTTACTGACGTGGGCTGCTTCGGAAATGCTGAGCAGTGAAGTGAGTAATGCTGTTTGCGTGGTTGGTATCATCGTGGCTCTTTCGCCGCGAATGGTACAGGAGTGGGATCGTGGTGTGTTGTTGCGACTGGGGTGTTTCCGTCGCGTGCTTAAGCCAGGCGTGACGTGGGTCTTGCCGGGACTAGATATCATTACGTCTCTGGTGGACATGCGTATCCGCTCAACCGATTTTGCGGCTGAAAAAACACTGACAGCTGATACTGTGCCGGTGAATGTCGACGCCGTGATGTTCTGGGTGGTGACCGATGCGAAGAAAGCCATTTTAGAAATCGAACACTTTGAACAAACGATCAATTTGGCAGCGCAGACAACGCTACGTGATGTAATTGGCAAAACGGAACTCTTGCAGATGATCTCTGATCGCGATAGACTGGATGAAGAACTATTGAGCGTGATCGATACTAAGACAAGTGAGTGGGGTATTACTGTTCAATCTGTAGAAATTCGCGATGTACGTATTCCCGGTGCACTCGAAGACGCCATGAGTCGTACGGCTCAGGCGGAACGCGAGCAGGAGGCACGTGAGATTTTGGCTCAGAGTGAAGTGCGTGTGGCGGGCGAGATGGCCAAAGCAGCGCAAGTTTATGAGCATTCACCACAGGCAATGCGATTACGTGCGATGAACATGACGTATGAATCCATCAAAGAACGCGGTGCATTGATGGTCATTCCAACTGGTATGACTGCAAGTCTGGACAGCGGTGTTTTCGGTATGGCAGCTGCCGGTTTCAAACTAGGCGATGAAGAACATGCTGGTGAGGCGAGCGACACGTGAGTATCTGGCCAACGATTCCTGCAAAATCGATGATCCGTTTTAAATTGATCCTCAATGGGAAGACGATTGAAAAGGCAACGGTCTTCCCGTTTTTTGACGGCAACGGTGTGACCCAGCGTGTCTTGGTGATTCGTCCAGATTCTATATTGATGACATGGTTTGAGTGGTCCTCGAAATCTTGCATGGTCCCTTACTGGGAAGAAGAGGGCAAGGTGACAGGTGTGGCTTGTCACACGTTGACCCCTAGAGATTTGGAATTATTTGGCACGCTCTGGCATTATGATCCGTGCTGGATACTGAAGGAAGCACGCTTTGCAGGTCACTGGGCCCCAGGTGTTTTAAAGGCCACAAACTGTGTTGACAAGTTTCGTTTTAAACATGTTCGGGCCGCAAGAATACATCGGGAATTGGGGCAAATGCATGGTGCGTGGGTCCAGAACAAATGGGGTTTGAATTATTATTACGGTTGGAAGCGATTGGGCCTAGCAATGGCGCCTGATCAACCAGAACGCATGAAAAAAATAAAATGGGATGTGCCTGGTGACTGGAAGTTGTCGCCGATTTGGGAGCGGTAAGCATTAGCATCAATTCAAAAGATACATTATCTGTTGTTATCAACAGTGGTTCATTATTTGAAGAAATAACCCAAATCCAAACGTTGGTATAATGGCTTCTTTGCTTTTAGAGAGATGGCTTGGTTAAGTTGATCTGAGAATTGCAAGATTTCATAGTTGACTTTTTAGCTTAGAAATATTTATTACTTCCAGACCATTTAATGAGCTTATAACCCCTGTTACATTTACTTTTTTCCCAAGATTATCACGTAATTGAACATTGTCGGTTTTCCATAGAGAGTTTATAAAATATATTTTATTATTACCATTTTTGATGTCTTTGATTAGTAATCCGAATGTAGAATTTTTATTACAATTCTTTTTATACTCAGACATACAATCTTTCTTATAAGCTTTAATATCTCCTTTTAAGGCAATATATTGAGAAACTTCTATAATTTCTCCAGTTAAATTCTTATTTCCTTTATCAGCTAGTAATGAAGGTATTGCTGTTATAGCTAAAAGAATAAATGATAAAAAAAGAATTGCTTTTGTTTTTTTCATTGGTTTCCCTAAAAATGTAATGAATTGGTTACCGTATGATTATTTAATTTTAATGATATCTTAATATTGAGATTACTGTTTGCTCTTTTATTTTTTGATCAAATTGTAAAATTAATGTAAGTTTTAGTGGCATAGCCAAACAGCGTTTAAAAGGTGACACTTGCTAAACAAAAAAAATTACTACTTCTTTTTAAAGGATTAGGATAGTTAGCTAGCTTGCTGCTCAAACTAGAATCTTCAAAGAGAGGTCTATCTACAATTAGTCTATCCTTTTTAAGTATTTCTTGCTCAGTCTTTTTTAAGATCTTTGGGGTCGGACACGGTTAACTATTTTATTTTCAATAGTTTATTGATAAAAAGAGCCCTAAATAAGGGGTTAAGATGGGTTTTTACCCAGTAAAAATCAAACAATTATGGCATAACATCCGGTATCTATACAGTAAGCCTGTGAAAACTTTTCAAGCAATTCGTAAATCCATCTTTTGCGATGACTAAAATCGTTGTCTGGCTCATGTTCATTATTTAAAAGCCATCCCTGAGGTGCACAACGGCTTGTGATATGATAATATCCAACTCTAAATTTTAGTTCGTGTGTATCCTAGAAATTCTCTTGGAATTCTGCTTAATAGTCAGTCAATTGTTTATTCAGTGCCATGACTTTTGATTTCATCTCTTCATATTTTTTAAAGTTTTCTTCAGTTTGTTGAGGTTTAGCTTTTAGCCAGATCTGTAGTGCTGTTATGCTTTTATTAAAATCAGCTTTGATTTTTAGATATTTTTTAAGTTCAACAGGGCCTAATTGTGCGGCACGAAATTCCTGAGCCGTTTGCTGTAGTTTGATAATTTTATTGCCTAGATCTAAAACTTTTTCTCCAATGCTGTTATCTCTTTTGAATGAGTATCATTTTCATTGCCTAGATCTAAAACCTTTTTCTCCAATGCTACTATTTTTTTTGAATGAATATTTTTTTCAGTTTTACTTTTTGATAATTTGCTGACGATTTCAAGATACGCTTTTTGATCATTAGATTTCAATTTCTTTATATATTTCTGAACATTTGCATCTGTATATTTGCAAAAAGAGGATAATTCCCCAATGAAAGTTGAAGGCGAATCTTCTTCACCAGCACCAGTTCTACCTAAAATAGTTTCACCGTCTATATCAAGAATAATAAAAGTAGGGAAATCTGTAATGGAATATTTATCTTTGAGCGAATCATTTCTTTCAACATATTTTGATGGAACACGTTTTTTATCGCTTGGGAAATCTATATAAACCATTAGGATATTTTCTTTTGAATATTTTTTCCATTTCACTTTGGAAAAAATATTTTTGTCCATCAGTTTACACCAGCGACACCAATCTGAACCAGTAAAGTTTAGGATGATCGGTAACTTTTTTTCTTTAGCAATTTTTTTAGCTGCATCAAGATCCATTGTCCATTTTCCTGGCACAGCACCTTCTAAATCTACTTCTTCGTCACTTATGCCATTTAAACCTGTGAACATCAGAATACTTACTAATAATAATAAATTCTTTTTCATATTGTTTCCTTATAAAAAATTGTCTAAACCTAATAATAAACTGATTGGGCCAGTCTTAGCGGCTAAGTAATTTTTTTATTCTTAATGCTATTTCTCGTCTAAGTTTGTCTACTCCATTTTCATCCGTGATTTCTGCAGTAAAGTCATCGACGCCGCCTTTGCCTGCGCCGCCTAGTTTGTCTATGGCCGTTGGTAGTTTTTCAAGAAAGGCAATGTCATCTATGCTTTTTTTCTTATAAGCAAGACGTCTCAAAGTTTCTATGTATTTTCTATCTACCATACCTGAACGACAGGCTAGCATCGCGTGGCTGGCAAGGGCGAGGTCTGCTTGCCTTATTTTTTTTGGATCTTTGGCGAAATACCAGTTCAGGTTATACTGACCTGTGATCCAGTGAGATTTTAAGATGTCAGTCTCAGTGGTGATATTGTGGATACGACTTGTATCTGCAAAATTATAAATAAGGGCAGCTGAATGTCGTGCGCCATTTAGGCCAAAGGCAAAACGGTTAGAATAAAATTTTCCTACAGTCGCAGTAATAAAAGTATAAACCCAGTATTCGCCACCTGATTCCCAGGTCGTTTTTCTATCCAGATCATTTGGGCAGTTTGTGCAGATGACATTATAAGGGCCATAGATTTGTGAGGTTTTCCCTTTTTTTGTCTTTTTGAGTTTCTGCATGACACCGCATTGCCAGATGCCTTTCCAGTTGTCTTTTTTTGTGTGCCAGACAACTTGGTAAATTCTGGTATCAGGTGCATACATTCTTACGTAGGGCATCATTTCAGCAATCATATTTGGAACGGCCCGTCCAGTAACGCCTTTATACTGAAAGCTTTCATCACAAGGACACCAGACGATTTCAGGCCAATCATGTTTTTTGCGGGCTTCATGCAATGATTTTGCAATGGCGGCATTGGCAAGATACCAGACGTGGTTTGAATTTTTGGGAGTTACAGCTCTTTCCCATTTCCACTTAGCTCTTGAATACTTTACACCAAAGCGTTGAGAGAGAACACGCGTTTCCCAGGGAACTGTTGGGCCACCAGCGCCAAACCAGGTAATAGGGCCGGCAAAGCCATGTTTCTTTAATAGCTTCATGCCTTTATCAAATCTTTTAAAATCGTCATTTTCTTCAAAGGCTATACTCTTGATAGAATCTTTATTAAAATTGCTTGAGTTTCCAGGTCTGTCATAACATACCCAGGCAGCTAATTCAGGAGTGATATTGCCCAAGCTGGCTTTCATTTTTAATTGCTTCTTACAGTAAGCTCTTCTTGCCTCAGCTCCAATAGGTAGTCCAGTAACTTCCTCTTCCGTAAAGACAACATAAGGGCCATCCGTTCTTTTTTGTATCCAGGTTGGAAGCTTGGCCTTGTCTTTTTTTGAAAGAATCTTTCCATTGGCATAACGCAGCTTTGCTAAAACCAATGGTTTACGTTTTATGCCATCCCATTTCCAGGTAAGATTAGGATTATCTAAATTCCACCAGGCTAAGGAATTCGCGCAGTAGCGAGAGTTGATATCACACCAGGCTTCTGTTATATTACCTGGTTGCGGCGTCATAAAAGAACCCCAGCGACAGCCATTATCAGAGAGCTTAATTGGGAGGACTTCAAATGTTAATTCAATGCTGGCCACTTCAATCCCATCCGCCATAACCTTTACGGGACCCTTATAAAGACCAGTCTTTGCGTCTGCAGGTACGTGAACATCGATTACCCATTCATAAGTCCGATTTTTCGGAATTTTCCAGGAATCTACATTTAGTAAAATCATTTGCCTTGTTGCCACTTTTTTCCTAGAACGTGGAATCATTGAGTAGCTGAGGCTAAAACGTGAGCTAATAGACTTACTTGAAATTGTCCCAGGCCCTTTTAAATCACCAGGAACTACTGTGACTTTAACTTCTTTGGTAAAGGAATGAACAGCAATGGCAAAGGCTTCACTTTGTCCCTGTGCCGCATAGAGTATTACCTTTCGTGAGGCAATTTGCTTTTCTGTGGGCACAGCATACCAGGGAAGTGTTGCTTCTATTTTGAGGGGAAAGACAACAACGCCTGCTTTTTTTTCTCTCTCGCTCATTTTTCCATTATAAGACAAACCTGTTTTATCAGAAATTTGACCGTGTAGCTTTTCAGATACTTTTCTTAGTTTTGGCCAGATGTTTTTGAGAAAATAGTCAGTGGCTTCACGATCACGCTTATCTGCTTTAGACCAGTCTGCAACATGATCTGTATTCGGTGCCTTGGCTTTCCACATTTCATCTGCGAAGCTTGGCATTGTTCCAAGGAATAATATAAGGATGCTGATAAGTATTTTCATAGGAACTCCTTTGGGAAAATGATTTGTTAAATAGTATGAAGGCATAAAAAAAAGCCTAGATACTTCTATAAGTATCTAGGCTTTATAATGTATGTAAAAATTATTCTAGAACTATAATCAGTCTAGGCCTAAAAGGCTTATCGCCACTTTCACTTGAAATAAAAGGTACGGCGCCGCCACTATAGAGTTTTTTATACTCAGCAGTTTTTCCACCTTTACCAGGATGGATGTTGTTGAGTGTGTCAGGTACGTCTTTTCCGATGATAATACCATGGTTTTTTAATTTGCCACTTGTCCAGTCATTGACAGTTTCGGTTAGATCGGCTCTTGCCCCAGGCATGATATGTTGGTAAGGGTCTATAACCAGTTCAGAAATTTTATCTGTTCTATCTGTTGCCCCACTAGCTAGATGTTTTTCCCATAAATTAGGCCATGCTTGACTACGGAAATTTGTGTGTCCTTTTCCTAGACCTTTTTTATTTTCTGGAGTCCTTTTATTTCTTTTAATATATTTTGTTTTTATACCCTCATTCCATGCTTTTTTCATAGCGTGGATAGGAAAAGATTGCTTGAGGACAGGAGGTAGATATTTCTGGTTTTGTTTAATAGAGAGTTTGAATATTGCCAGTTTAACTTTTTTGCCTTTTATTTGATCCAAATTAAATCGAAAAAGCCCACGTGAATAATAGGATGCTTTTTTATTAACTAGCCAATAACCTATTTCAGCTAATGGTCTATTGAAATTAACAACCCCTGACCTATCACCTTCATATCCACCATAAGTTAAGTTCGTATCTTCAACGCCCTTGTATATTTCCCCATTTACTTTCAAGCTGTTTTGAAAAACCAGTACGTTGTCTTTACCATATTCTTTTTGTAGTTTAGTTATTTCTGGGTCAGTATTTTTTTTATACATTTTATTAATGATGGTTACTTCGTATTCTTTTCTGAATTTCTGCGTGGTTTTTTTTGGCCACTCCCAGGTAACAATTACTTTATGTGTTCCTGGAGGAGCTGAAAAAGGAATAACCCAGCTCCAGTCAGCAGTACCGCCACATCCACAACCAGCAACAGGCTTGATGTTGATAGTCTGACCAGGGTTATCGGGGTCCTTGCATACTATAACAGCTTGTGCCCAGGGGCCTAACTTATGATTCATGCCAACTTTTATTCCCTCAGCAGAAATGATCCAACTATTGCCAAAGTTATCACCAGGACTATAGGTGCCAAAGTTATTTTCGGGAACAATTCCCTGCTCTAGGAGAACTAGTTTCATTTTACCATATTTGTTGATGAAATTAGACGCATTGATTCTGCCAGTGGCACTACGTTTAGGGAATAAGGGGTTCCCTTTGAACTGTTTCCCTGGCCTACAACTCTTGTATTTTTTCTTGCCAAAAGTTAGAGGATCTCCGAAAGGGTTGTCTTCTGCGTGACTTAGGTTTGTAAAACCTAGCAACGCGAAACATATTAGAGTGCTTAGTAACTTTGTCATATCGATCTCCTTCAAGGTTTATAAAAAATGCTGTTTATTCTAAAACTATAATCAGTCTAGGCGTAAAAGGCTTATCGCCATTTTCACTTGAAATAAAAGGTACGGCGCCGCCACTGTAGAGTTTTTTATACTCAGCAGTTTTACCACCTTTACCTGGATGAATATTGTTAAGCGATTTAGGGAGGTCATTACCAATTAGGATGCCGTTGTTTTCTAATTTTCCACTTGTCCAGGCATTTACAGTTTCTGTTAGATCAGCCCTGGCTCCAGGTGTGATGTGTTGGTAAGGGTCAATGACAAGGTTAGATATTTTCTCAGTTCTGTCTGAATCGCCACTAGCAAGATGTTTTTCCCATCTTGTTGGCCAGGCTTGGTATGCATAATTGGGATGTCCTTTGGCTAAGCCTCTTGAGTCTACAAAAAACTTTCCACTTAATTTGCCCCAAGACATTCTGGGTTTTCCTTCTTTCCATGTTTTTTTCATGGCGTAGATAGGAAATGACTGCTTAAGCACAGCAGGAAGATACGGCTGATTTTGTTTAATAGAAAGCTTGAAAAGGGCCAGTTTAATTTTTTTTCCTTTTACTTGTTCTAAATTAAAACGAAAAAGGCCACGGGCATAATAAGATGCTTTTGCATTAACTATCCAGTATCCCATCTCAACCAATTGGTTGGCAGGGTTAATAATCCCCGTTCTGTCTCCTTCATACCCACCATATGTTAAACCCATGTCGTCTACGCCATCATATGTTTTCCCATTAATTTCTAAACCGTTTTGAAAAACCAGCACTTTGTCTTTGCCATATTTTTTTTGTAGTTTAGTTATTTCTGGATCCGTGTTTTGCTTATATAGTTTATTGACAATAGTTACTGTGTACTCTTTTCTAAATTTCTGTTTGGTTTTTTTTGGCCACTCCCAGGTAACAATTACTTTATGTGTTCCTGGAGGAGCTGAAAAGGGAATAACCCAGCTCCAATCAGCAGTACCGCCACATCCACAACCAGCAACTGGCTTAATATTGATGGTTTTACCTGGATTATCGGGGTCCTTGCATTCTATAACAGCTTGTGCCCAGGGGCCTGACTTATGATTCATGCCAACTTTAATTCCCTCAGCAGAAATAATCCAGCTATTGCCAAAGTTATCACCAGGACTGTAGGTGCCAAAATTATTTTCGGGAACAATTCCTTGGTCTAGGAGGACTAGTTTTTTTTCGCCATATTGCTTGATGAATTTATGGGCATTGATTCTACCTGTGGCACTGCGTTTAGGAAATAAGGAGTTTCCTTTGAAATGTTTTCCTGGGCTACAACTCTTATATTTTTTCTTGCCAAAAGTTAGAGGATCTCCGAAAGGATGGTCTTGGGCGTGTAACGATATGGATAATAGATAAAAGGTGAAGCCAAGAATGGCCAGTAGAATATTCTTCATAATAGTCTCCAAGAAGGATGTGGTAGTGGGAAGGAAAAAGGAAAGGCACAAGTTCGAGAAACTTGATGATTAGGTTATATTATTGATTCCTTTGTTAGTCAAGGCATTTTTTCAACTTGGTATGTTATTTTTAATTATTAGTTGTAATTAGGCGATTAATGGTATGATATATGGTATGTTTTAATCAATGGATGCTGTCATATGGAAAAACAAGGAAAAAAATCACCTACTTTTGAAGTGGGCTTATTAATAGAAATATTCTAGAACACCCTAAAAATTTAGATATTTGAATTAAAAATCTCCCTTAAGGTCAAAATATTAATCCAGCTCGAATCACGTTATAACGCTTTAGATAGTACCATTTTTGCCGAAAAAGCAGAATTGATTTCTGAAATCTTGTCTGGTTAACTTGCCAAAGCATATTAAGCAATATTCTTTATCATTGTGTTGGTTGATCACTTTCTGATGTTGTTTGACACTGATAAATAAATTAATTTTTTTAATTAATAGATTCTTGGGAACTTATTAAAAATTCATTCGTATTCCTTTATAACAGTATTGTGATTAATGACCTTTTTGGCGTATTTAAATATGAGAATGAATTTATTTAATATGTTTAACACAGAATATGAAACAACTAAGAAGCCGATTAATTCTATAAGGTAAAAAAGCTCTACAGGACTAATCCAATGACTAAAGAAGAATTCAAACAAGTATTTGATTCTGGAAATGATGAAAAGCTCCGTTTGGCTATTGCTGTGATGAATAAGGAACATACTTTTAAGGAATTGTCTATATTTGCATGTGTCAGTAATTCTTCATTTCAAGGTTTAACCCGTAGATTAAAATTGACTAGTAATAAAAAAAGGGTTAGGAAATCTAATACAATGTTTTTGGAGGGGGGTAGGTAATAACAACAACATACCGGCTTCCTCAACCAAATCCCCTTACCCCAAATCCAAACCATGGTATAATGCTCCTAATCTTTTTAGAGAGTTGGCTTGGTTAAGAAATTATTGAATCCCTTAGTTGTATCTGCTTTTGTTCTTGTGTTAGTGCTTGGTATTCTTGGGCATCTTTTCTACGGATCTTGTCAGACGAGCAAATATCATTATATGTGCCAAGCTTATATAGTAGATGAACCTGTATGTACTGCGGGGCATTACTTCGTGTACTTCGGAATGTACTTCGGGGTCTGTACTTCGGGGTCGGACACGGTTAAGTCATTTGTTTCCAATAGTTTAGCTGTAAATAAGGGTCTAAAAAGGGGGTTAGGATGTGTTTTTACTATATAAAAACTGATTCTAAGGGTTTTTGAATGGTAGACTGTTTGTAGTCATTCCGTACGCGGCATTAGTTTCGTTTAATGTGTTGATGTCACCTTCATTATTTATTTTTCTCGAATGACCTTTGCTTTTTAATTCCGTTTTGTACTTTTTGATAAATTGATCATCGCCAAACGCAATGCTATTGGAGAAAAACTTTTCATCAATTTTCCCTTGTCTT
>NVWA01000088.1 GCA_002746535.1 Planctomycetota bacterium | reverse complement strand
CCGTATAATTTAAAAAATACTTATCAATCTCCCAATAATCAGGAATATATTTAATCATCCCTTTAGGTAAATATCTAGGCATCCAATAAGCCTGACACAAATAGTGGTATTTACTTGTCTGACAACGCCCATACATCAAATGCCCAACACAAACAAGCATCAAAATAAAAATAAGACCACAAACAACAATAGGTCTCAATGATTTCTTTACCAACCCACACCCCAAAATAAACCCCAGTATACCTATTTAATTTAATTTTGAAATTCTATGTTGGATGGTAAATTTGAATGAGTGTCCTATTTTTCTATCTCTGTTTTGAAAAACTTATTCAAAATATTTTGGCAAGTTAACCAAACAAGTTTTCAGAAAACCTTTCTAGTTTTACGGAAATGTGACTCATTCTAAGGCGATATAACATGGAAATCGAGTCAGATGATGATTTGTCGAGTAGACAAAGGAACTTCTATCACAGTATCTTACCCAGAAAGGCTTCGTTATAGTATTTAGTATTTCAAATTACTATTCCTTTACAATAATGAGCAGAGCTCAGTAAACTGACCTTACGACCTATGCATTACAAAGAAATATAATCCAAAACCAAAAGTGCCCCTGTTTTGCCCCAAAAAGTAACACTTCTGCATTAACACAAAAGTAATAAGTACGAGATGCTGGCATAGGACTCATCTCGCAGAAAATTTCTTCTGAAGTTACTGTCTTTAAATCAAGAGTAGCTGTTGCTGAGGATAGAGCATAATTTTCCACACCGATACCTTTTTTCCTGTCCTCTATTGCTTATTACTTCATATTGATCTTTATATCAACCGACCCATTGATCAAATGAATCAAAGAAGTAGTTTTTGAATCATTTGTATTTAAATTTAGGACCTTTAAATAATAGCTTCCCTTTGTAATATTCTTTAATTTTATGTTTCCGGCAGATGAAATCTTGCCTGGATTTTTACCATAAAGATTTCTTTTTAATTCTGTTTTAGTTATAGGCCTAACATATTTTAGATGGTCACGGGTTAACAAATCAATGGAATAAGGAACTCCTTTTTCTCCCGTTATTTGAAGATTAATTTCAAAACCCTTTTCTAATATGACCTCAAAACTCTTTGAGGAAATTTCCTTGATGATAAGCTTAGAAACAGCGTATCCTTTTTTCGAAAAATAAAGAGTATATTTCCGATCTAATGGTAAGAGAACAGAATCGATTACTTTTTTACTAATAAACGGCACACCATTGTCATCAATAATTAGGCTATTAACTTTATTCAGCAACTCCCCATCTGAATTGATAATTGTGATCTTGTGCTTTATGCTTTTGGGCGCTTTTAATTGCCATTCATTACTTTGAATACCATCTACAGAAATATTTTTGGAATAAAAGGAACAGTGATTTTCAGAATAACTGACAAAATAGACATCAACAAATTCTTCTTTGATATCATCAACAATAAAGGAATTATTCTTAACTATTGAACTGGATATATATGAATTTAAAAGAGTCACTTTTGAAAATTTTTTACCTATAACTCCTTTTTTAAAAATTAATATTTTCCCATTTATGCTTGTACCATCATGAGTGTTGATTTTTGACTGGTATCCATCAGAAGATAAATGTATATCAAATTCCTTTTTACTATTTTTATTAACATTAAATTCAAAAGGGGTTGTTGTTTTAATTAAATTACTTGCCAAGAGAATAGTCAATTTATATCGACCTGACTTTAAAGGTTGCAAATTGAACCGCCCCTTGTGGCCAATTGAATTTAAGACTTTTATCCGGTAATAGATATTGTCTATTAGCTCATAGAGTATGCCCTTACCTTTTTTCTCACAAAATTCATTATCTAAATATACTTGAACAGTCGTTTCATATTTAATTTTTTCAGAAATTAGTACATCATCAAGTGTCCAATCGCCATCTTCGTTTATAATAAGAGGTAATCCCAAGTCAAAATTTAGCATTTCTGATATCAATGACTCGGGTGCTTCTTTTTCAGGATACAAGCGGTATTCTCCAGGGGCTACTTTGTTAAAACTAAATTTTCCATTGTCATCTGTCATCACTGTCTTTATTGAAGTTCTACCCAGAACGGCGCTAATATACTTAACATCTACCTTATTCAACCTAATGTACTGATTTTTTAAAACATCCCCTTTTTGACTACGCATAACACCTGAAAGGGTGCTACCTTTTGTAAAGTGAATAGGGATTTCTCCATTTACATTTTTAATTTCCATAGATTTGTATACTGTAGCCTGATCCTTCTTAAAAAAGTAAAAGTCATAATCAGCACTTTCTAAATTTTGAATTCTGAAACAATTTTCTTTATCCAAGCGAACAGAAACAACCTTTTCATAACGGTGATCATACTTATCCTCTGTACTTTTTAACGCCAAAACTTCAACAGATGAAAAATCTTTATTATCTCCAGAGGTTATTTTAAATTTACGCGAAAAAAGATTTGTAAATTGTAAAAGTAACCCATCGACCTTATTTTCATTCACATCAAATGGCAATGACTCGCATATACCAAATTCAGGTGATTTGGAGATAAGCTTTAATCTAATTTTTTTTGATTTATAAAAACGGTAACTAATATTGCTCATTTGAAATGAAAATATTCCCTCATTAAAATAAATATTCTTAATTTTACGACTTGAAAATTTCTTACTTAATTTTAAAAAAACAGAACACTTTTTTAATTTTTCGCCACTAGGGGAAAGAATCGAACCACTTATAAGTGGTGTCTTGAGAAGAAGTAATTTAACTGTTTCTGAGCCTGCTTTTACCTGTATTCTTTTTTTGAAATAATAATGAGAATCATTATCAAGTTTTAATTTATATTTTTTATCAGCAGAAACAATAATTTTAAAACTACCATCGCTACTTGTTTTCACAACTTGAGGATTTGTGTTCGATTTAGTAGATTTCCAGGGCAATAGATACAACTCTAAATCAGAAATGGGTTGGCCTTTTACATCAAGAGCAATCCCTTTAATTTGACTAGTATTTTTGACTTTTATATCAAAGGACTTTTTTATTGTTTCAGAATTAACCGTTATCATTTCTTCATGTTTTAAATTATTTAAGTTAAGTTTTAATAAATATTGACCTGTTCTGACAGCGGATACTTTAAAATTCCCCTCTTGATTTGTTTTAATTTTTAGTAGCTTTTCTTTTGTTAACTCCATAGGGTCAATTTTCTTAATTCCTTGCAATGTAAAGTTTGCATCCTTAATAGATTCATTCTCACTATTTTTTATTGATCCAGTAATGCTTAATGCTTTATACATTTTTAATAATATTTGTTTTGAAGAAATATGCTTTATTGTGATAGCCTTTTTAAGTTCTAAATATTTGTCAAAAGTAACATTCAAAATAAAGTTTCCGGGTGGTAGATGATTAATTGAGAAGAACCCTTTCTCATTGGATAAGACTGGCTTGGTAGTTGGCGTATCATTGCTCGAATTAATACTATATAAGTTCTTGTTAATGGTTACTTTTGCACCAACAATTGGATTGCCTGACTCATCTGACACAATTCCATCAACAGAGATGCCGGATAATAGAGAGACATTAATAAAATCACTATTTTTCGGAATCATGACACCTTTAGCATAACCAAAATTAGGTATTCTGAAATCTACTCGCTTTTTGTACTTATGTTTTACAACGTTACCAACGATCATAAAGTTACCTAGGTAAAAGGAATCCTCTCTGTTTTTTCTATTGAGAATCCTCACAATTGGAATTTCATCAACGTTACTTGATGAAATTGAATAATATATACATTCTATACTTAAAGGCAATTCCTCTAATTTGAATTCAGGGAATCGTATTTCTAAAAATAACTTTTTACGGACGAACCTCTTTGCCTTTTCATATTCGTCGTGATCACTTAAAATTTTATTGGTTGATTCTTTCAATATTTTACTTGGAATCTTTGGTTCCGTTTTGACTAAGCTGGGCTTTTGAATAACTAATTTCTTATTTGTCTTAGCATGAACAAGTGTTCTATTATTCAAAAATGATTTTTTCGTTTTAAAATCCTCGGAGTTATTACTCCCTTTAGGAATCATTACAAAGCTAGCACCAACAGTAAGAAGAATTGCAACTGTACTGAGAATCAACTTCGAATTAATCAAGATCTTCGTTAAAGAAGAAGTCTTGACTGAAAGACTGATTTGAAAATATTCACTTGGTATTTGAGCGGTTAAATCTTTTGTCAAACTCGTAGCTTGTATTTCATTTAACATCCCTAAATAGCCATATGCAACTGAAGCAAACCCACCTTTAATTAATAATGATTTTAAGTTCTCTAATGCTTGCTCGGAATGTCTTCTCACTGTGGTTGCTGTACTTGACATGATCTTGGCAATTTCAGGATAAGTTCTTTGGTCAAAAAACCGATAAGTAATTAAGTCACGATCATTATCATCTAAATGAGCTATTTGATCCATTAAGATAAAATTCGAAATTTCACTTTCATCTTTATCTTGCTCTTCATCAGAACTGTTTTCAGCTAGCTCTTTTTTTATTCTTTTATGATATAAATTAATGGCATGATTAAAACTAATCCGATGTACCCATGAAGTTAGTTTTGTATTATCTTCTAGCGTATTGATGTTTTGTAAAATTTTAATTAAGATATCTTGAGTCGCGTCTTCAGCATCATGCGTATTCTTTAGAATTTGATAGCAAATTTTGAAAGCATACTTTTGACTTTGCTTTAACAAATTTAATAATGTTTTCTTCTTTGGGCTTTTAACATAGCTTTTGAAGAGATCGTTAATATTTTCTGTTGGCTGCATCTTAACTCCTTTTGTCTATTGTCATTCTATTCAATAAACAACTGGATTCTTAAAAACGCCATTATATTTTTAATCTAAACACATATTTTCAAATTGAAATGAATCAATTCTAATAACGAAATACTTAAACTAATCAAACAGTACAATAAAAAAATATTTAAAGGTTAACTAACCTTACGGGAACTATTTTTTCTGTTCATCTCTTTTTTGGTCCAAGCTTTTCTGAAGTTCTTCAATTTCTGCATTGCTCAAATCAGTGTTATTCACAAAGTGCAATAACAAGTTTGACGTACCGCCATCAAATATTTTTTTGAGAAATCTTTTCCCAGCATCTTTAATAAGACGATCTTTCTCTTTAATGGAAGAATATCTCAATAGTCCATCTTCTTCTTTACACTTGATTTCATTCTTTTTGACTAGACGTGTAATCATAGTTCGAATCGTTTTCGGAGACCAATCGAAACCATTACTGTTAAGACAAGAAATGATTTCTCCTGAAGTTGGCCTTTTTAACTCCCATACGACCTTCATGACTTCCCATTCCGCATCAGAAATTTGTATTTTTTTATCTAAAGACATTTATCACCTTTTCTATTTATTTTTTTTCAATTTATTTTCTTTTTTTTTGAGATAATCTTCAATAACCTTCTTTAACTTTTTATTATCTGTCTTCAAGATTAAACTGGAATCTTCATCAAAGACAAGAGTGCCTACATAATTCAACAAATCACGGTCAAGAATTTTTGATCTTATTTCCTTAATAATATCTTTTGGTTTATTTTCTTTTTGCATAAGTGTTTTTATGGAGATCAAATATATGATAATTGGTGGAGTCTTAATAGCCTTAGAATACTTAATCAAAATCGCGTTATTTTTAATCTCAAAAGAACATTTATGTTTAGAAGTAAATTTACTTATCACATTTAGGTAGGTACTTCCACTGCATCTTAATCTGATTAAATCGTTTTCTGACAATATATCATTTACGAAGAAAACATTTATACCTGTCAGTTCAGAAAGCTCACATAGTCCCTCTTTAAATTGTGTCTGAGAAAAATTAAAATGTACGGGCTGTTGCATTGCCTTGAGAATCTTTTTCTTATTATGAAAACCAATAACATCATAGGCGTATTTAAACTTTTTTCTATTAATCTCTGCAACCCACAATCTTTTTTTATAAATCACTATTTTTAAACCGTGTGGTTCCAACAAAAGCAATAAAATGTTTTTGAGAGGTTGGTTACTAAAAGTATTACTTACAATCTTATCTTTTAATTTTATTAAATCTTTCTTATTCAATACAATTGAAATACTTGGGAAATTCTTACCTAATTCATCGAGTACAGAAGTAAACGTTTGATGCTGCCAATCAAAGGTTCCTTTTTGATTTAAAACAACTCTAATTTTTTTAACCCAATCAGGTTCATCAACTTTTTTATTGGCATCAGCCTTATCAGATTTATCTGGCTCCCCAGCTTGCACTACAGAATAATTTTTAGTAAATGAAAAAAAGGCGAAAGTGAATATTGCAACTAGCATAATTGCTGTTCTTTTTACTGATTGTGTATAACCATTATTTAGCATTAGAATTCTTTCTTTAGTAAAATTTTTAGATAGATTAAACGTTAGGTGATAATTTGATATCTTTTGACTTTTCACCAACTTGATAATTTCTAGAATAGCACTTCCATACTGATATCGCTCTTCATTGGTAAAGGTCTTTGAAAGAGTTTCATCACAAGCCAACTCAATATCTTTTTTAATTCTGCCAATGAAAAATATGATAAGAGGATTAAACCAAAACAATATTTGATAAAAATTAAGCAATAGATTTAACCATTGATCTCTTCTTATAATATGCGTGAACTCATGATTCAAAATAGCACTCAATTTATCAGAGCTCCAAGAGTTCGCAATATTTTTTGGTAAAATTATACTTGGATTGAATAAGCCCAATAGTATTGGTGACTCTATTTTCTCACTAACATATATTTTCGTATTCTTTGAATTTGACGCGAGATGACTATTTTTTAATATTTTTTGAATATGCGGGGCATTCGTCACCTCTTCAGTAACGTCTTTCCACAGTGATCTCTTTAAGTATAAAAGACAAATTACTATCACTAGAATTGAGACGAAGTACATAACATCCAAATAGGAAAAGTAGCTATTTTCTTCTAACTGTGGAAGGCTTACTTCAGTGTTTTTTACGACAGTGGGTAATTCTAAAGATTCAGAATTCTTTATAATTTCTATTGTATGAGGTATCGATTTAACACTTGAGCTAACATTATGAGTTACGACTTCCTCATTAGCATTTTTGAATTGAGAGAAATTGAATGGATTCAAATAAGTTGGTATTTCTATTGGTATGGTTAATTTCAATAGAAAGAGACCCCATACAAATAGTTTCCAGCGATAGGTCAATTTGAAAAATTTAAAGAAAATTAAAAGAACCAACCCTAGCAAAGAAACTTTTAACGAGTGAATTAAAATAATGTAAAAGAAATCAGCTTCCATTGATATTACCTATATTAAAGTTGATTAACGACACAAGACTACATCTGTAGTCATATATAGACCACAAATGTAGTCTGTCAAGCATTTAAATAAATAAATATCAACAGAAACAATATTTAACATAAATTAATTTTATTAATTTACAGACTTGTCACAACGCACTAAGATAAAAAGATGTAGTTTTTAAATCTCTTATCTCTTAAATAACCATGCAATATAAAATAATTTTAAGACGCTTTAAAAGACAGACTTTTAATTCTTACTTAAAAAGGGATTCTCTGATAAGTTCAATCTGCTTTTCTGTTTCACGAGGAGTAGAGCTAAAATAATGATGCAAATAAAAAGTAATCTCTCTTTTATGATGACCATATAAGAACCAACACCATTTACCATTCTTATCGATAGGATGAGTTTTATCATTCAAATTAATTTTTTTAATTTCTATTTCTCTCCAAAATTTATAGCATTTTGATTTATCAATAAAAGTAATTTTAAGACTATACTCAGACTTTTTAATTGAATACCTCTTTAATTTAATAAGTGAAATTATTACTTTTTCAACTTCATTAACTTGCTTGCCATCAAATAATTTAATAGGTAAAAAATGTTCATTTTTAATTTGGAACCTTTTAGGCTCATTTTGAATAAAAAATGTTATGCCAATAATTGAAACAAAAATTAAAACTATAATGACTAAATAAATTATTTTCATTTTTGAAAAATCACCAAATAAGAATACTCAAGAAAGATTTCATTCACTAAAAGAAAGTATTATACCAAGGTTTGCCGTTTGATTAAATAGAATAGTATGCTTAGATAGCAGTCATAACCAATTTTTCCCTTTTCAAAGAACTCTCTTTTTTGGAAGTTATCTGCCATAATCTTTTTAATATATCAAGACAAGAACACAAAAAAAATCACTGTGCCAAGAAATATTTATCTTTTTAAATATTGACTATCCTTGCATAAGAACCATCCAACAAAAATTTGACAAATTCAACAACCAATTAATATTAATACATTAAAATTGGAATTATTGATTTATGATGTAATCTAGGGTTTATACAGTACCACTCATAAATAACTTTCAGTAGCATAGGAGATTATTTTGAAAACTTACCTGCCCCTTTTATTTATATTTTGCATTTTACTTTCGTCTTCTCTTTATGCTGAAAGTATAACCTACGAAAAATACAATTCATTTACTCCAGAAAAAAAACAAAAACTTATAAAAAAATATGTCAAAAGATCTGGCCAATACCATAAAATTAAGATCGGAACCTATACCGTTTATTCAGATGTCAATCCTGCCAATGCCATTGAAAAAGGAATCATCATGGATGAATATTTCCGTAAGTTCTCTTCTTTATTCAATGGTAAATTTCGCATTGGAAAATCACCGGATTTATTTATCTTAAAAAATAATGATAGCTACGAGATCGCTATTGCCACATTTTTCAATCAACCTCGCGAAAAAGAAAATTCTATTGGCACCTTTGCTTCATTTGGCTCTAAAAAAGCACTCTTCGCTAATAATGAAGGCAAAAAAGAAGATGTGATGGCGACACTTTATCACGAGGGTACGCACCAATTATTGGATGCTTATATCAAAAGGGATATACCGACATGGTTTGATGAAGGTTCTGCAGAAAACTTTGAAACTTGGGAAATGACAAGATCACTCAAAAACAATTTAGCAAATAGTCTATATAGAAGTCAACGCGGCCTATGGATTCCTGATATTTACCCAAACAAAGGGTTTGTCAAATTCAGCAAGCTAATTCATATGTCTCAAAAATCATTTTATCAACCTAGTCAATCCAATAATTGCTACCGTTCAGCTTGGGCCAGCATCCACTACTTTTTATATACCAAGTCCAGCCGAAACATTTATAACAAATTAATCAATTGCTATAAATCAGGAAAAAAACAAAGTAGTCTTTTATCAACTAAAGCAATTGAAAATATCGAAAAGAAAATTAATCTCCATATCGAATCTATAATAATCCCCCATCATCGTTATGTCGTTCCCGCCATTGAAGCTATGAAGAAAAAAAATTATAAAATAGCTTTACTGTCCATAAAAAAAATGAAACAATTACATCCACTTAGTCAAACAGCAAATTTCTATATGGCCTGGATTTCGATTTTAATGGGAGATTTAAAAGCTAATCACTTGAAAACTATAATTCAATTACAATCCAAAAAATATCAACACCCAGAAATAAATTTTGCTATCGCACAATGCTACTATCTTACCAAAGGTAATAATTGGAAGAGCAAAGCAAAATCATTTGCTACAAAAGCAATTAAAGCTAATTGGAAACATAAAGAAGCCAAAAATATTTTAAAAGAATTAAAATAAAAAATTATTCATAGCTGGGGTTTTGAAACTCTCGAGCACTTTAAATTTGAGTGCCTTTTAATAATTCAAACTTTTGTCCAAATATAATTAAATAATAAAGTTATCTTCAATTGCATGAATAAACAGAGTAAAATAGATGTAATGTTTTCTCTATTATCCTGTTTATCCATGTCAAAAAAGAATCCCTGTGCCGAGATAGTTTTAAAGTTTTTCAGAGGTCCTATTCTGCCAAAATTAAATTACTGTCTACCTGCAAAGCTTGACCAGTAGAAACCCTCAAGGGTCCTTGGCGACTAATTTCTTCAATAGTGCCATTCCAGAAATAACCTATGTAATAATTTCCAGCTGTAAGGTTTCTAAACGTTAAAGCACCGTTTGTAATTGAAAGTTTATACAAGTTTAATTCTTTTATGTTTCTATCTTCTATAGGTATAGGCTTATTTAATAGTTTCCCCGATTTATTCATAAGGCCTATTGAAATAGGTCTCGATATAGTTAAATTTATTTTACAAGTAATTGTGGCTTCCGGTTTTAATTTAATTTGTAGTATTTTTTCGGGATCAAATCCTTGAGGGATAAAAACAGTTAAAGTTTCATAGCCCATTTTAGTAACACTCAAGTAGAAATCAGAAAGAGGCCATCCATTTTCTGGAAGATATCCATTCTTGTCTGAAAAAGGATGCAAGCCAGCAGCTTTCCAACTTGCCCTTTGCATAAAGGGGATTTTTTCACTAGACGATATGAAGGCTACATCTTCAAGGGGATGACTTTTTTTATCTGTGATGAGTAATTTTGGTAGATTCCTAGCATTCATTAGTACAACTTCAATATTTTTTGTTTGATTTGAATCTAATCTAAAAGGCCCTATAACTGATGGCAGATAATTAAATTTCAGCTCTTCTTCGATAACTAAATAATGATATTGATTGGACGTTAAATGTAGTTTGATCGAACCATTTTTAGTAACCGACTGTTGACCAATATAAGAATCTAATGATTCAAATTGATGACCAATATATAAATTCACAAGAGCTTTTGGAATTATTTCATTCTCCTCATTCCTAACAGTAATATTGATGATTGAATCCGAAAGAGAAAGTTTAACTTTATTCTTAATTAAGTTTTTTATGATAATTTTTTTCGTAATTCTTTTTTTATTATGAATTAAGTTTATAAAATATTCCCCCGGATAAATTGTACTAAGATGATAAACGCCGTTTGAAATATTTAAATTATAAATGACTTTTCCGACTCGGTTAGATAATTCTGCAGAAATGTGCTTTGTCACCAAAACGCCATTTTCTATAATTTTAATATCAAGGGTGGTCTTTTTCTCATCTACTAAATTAAATTCAGTTATTTTTTCCTCTTCAATAATAATGGTTTTTTGAAACGTCTTTTTCTCTTTCTTTCCATATAAGTTCCAGTTCATTGTACTTAACTTATATTTTCCCGGGATAACATGTTCAAACTTGAACAACCCGTCTTTCGTAATCTCTTTACTAATTCCTCTGTAAGGATTCTGACCAACCTTATGCAAATAGACATTTACCGTTGTACCATTATCAATTGGTTTTACTTTTCCTTTTAATGTCCCACCATAATTTAGCTCCATCGTAATATGTTTCTGTGTCGTATCATTAATATTAACTTCTAAAGCAGAATGATTATGATGAGTAGCCCGGATTTTAAATACTTTGCTCGGTTTGAATACTGACAACTCGCCGTTGACATTTGTTGTGAATGTCGACAAGGATTTATTCTTATCATAGAAAGTGATGTTGGCGTTTTTTATTGATTGTCCTGTATATTTATTAATTACATGTATAGATATTTTTTCACTGTTCTTTAATACAACTTGAACTTCTTTTTCACCCGACCACACTTCATCGAATGGACCAAAAACAAAGGGTAAATAATTTTTTACCCTTACTATGTAGAACGTCGAACTAATGGTCCTTGGAGCAATATATGGGGATAATATTATGTTAGATTCATCTATAATATTAAATACATTTTTTATTTCACTCTGTCTTCTATGCTTATTCTTATTAGAACAGCTAAATATTTTAATATCGATCCCCCTCATCTTTAATGGACCTGATTGATCGAATATTTTAAGCTTTATAGTACTTTTCTTTCTTATCGTAATAGTAGTATTGTTAGCTTCAGGAAATGAAAAGGAACGATTCTTTACCCTATAATTGAGATCAGGGACCCAGGCCGTATGCCGCCCATCTATCATATTCTTTAATGACAATAAACCATCTTCATCTGTTGTGTATGAAACGGATCTATTTTTACTTGAAATATGTACATCCTGCAGCTTATAAGGTGAAAGGTCTTCATGAATAAAATGAATTTTATAATTTTTTCCAGGTGAAAGGTCAATGAAAACTTTTTCATTATTTTGACTAACAACAAAGTCTTTAATGATTTGTTGCCCATATTCTTTATGAAATGCTGTTATTTTATATGTCCCTTTAATCAGCCAATTAACTAAAAAATTACCTTTTTCATCTGTCTGAACTTTTTGTCCGGAACCATCTTTACGAAAACCATGAATATATGATCTTTTTTTCCGGCTAGTAAGTTTAAAGGTAATGCTAGCATCTTTAATCAGCTTATCCTTATACTTAACCGTGCCAACAATTTTTAAAGGTTTCCTCAATATGATTTCTTTTACATATTTATCTATATTTTTTTCTAAATTGATATTAAGACCATTGATAGCAAAATAATCTTTGGGTTCAATTTCTAAGCTAAGCCTATCTTTATGTGTGATACCCCATAATAAGACTTCTCCTTTCAAATTCGAAATTGCATTGATACTCCCATATGAATAATAAGTAACTTCCAACCCCGGTATTGGCTCTTTGTCTTCATTTAGAAGAACTAATTTGTACTCAATCCCCTTTTCAAACTTCACATCATATGCTGATTTACCTTTGACAATAGAAACTGTGGCAGGCAAGTATCCATAAGCAATAAAATATAATTTACTTAAATTTTCATTAATTTTCCTATACACATATTGGTTATTTTCATTTAAAAATAATTCTAATAGACCCTCTCGAGTACGATAAATAGAATCACCATCTGCTTCTTTTGCCTCAGCCACCACTAAAATAGAAGGGGGTAATTTGGATATTCCAGGTAAAGAAAAAATTAAAGTAGAATTATCAGCCAATTGAATATTAAGTTTTGCAATGCTATTGGGTTTAATATCAACACTATAAGCTTTAGAACTTTGATAACCTTCAGATTTAATCATGACATGATTTAGGCCAGAAGTAATTTGAGAGAACTCATGTGTTCCTGTTTGATTATTGAAACTATGATTATACGGAAGAGGGTTAGATCTTACCCTAAATGAACTTTTTGCAATTCCAGCATTAATTTTTTCTATTTTTTTACCCTTTGGATCTGTGACGGTTATGTGTAAAGAGCCTCCTTTAGAAAGATTAAACAAATGAAAATCGGATGGTCTCAGAATATAATGTTTAATATCACGACTTAGAGCATAACCCTCTACATCCACATAAAAGCCAAAGTATCCCCGCTTGTACATATTGCAAATAAATCTTCCATTCTTATCAGTTATGAAATCTTCAGATCTGGTGATTATATTTTCTCGAATAAAGCCAATTACACCTTTTGTATTTCTAATTAGTTGATTACTGTCAACATCAAAAAGTTCGATTTCAAATTTAGAATATATTTCTTTTTTTATCTTTATATTTTTTTTTGAATGTTTTATCTTAGAAGTCTTTTCTTTTTTTAGCGCCAAATCAAACTCTTTTTGAATAGGTCTCTTTCTAGTAAGAGTTTTTCTTAGTTCCGAATTTTCTTTCAAAACTAGATTAGAAGGCATGATAGTAGAATCTTTTTTAATTTTGTAATTTGATCTTTTCTCTAGATGATCAATTTCTATATTAGGAGATTCCTGATCCAGTACTGGTAAAATTTCATCAAAATTAGTATCATATGCCATCAGAAAAAGCCCCATCCCAATAACTACCAATATTGCAATGATTCCAATAATGATTAAATTTGATTTCATAAATACACCCTTCTGATTAATAATGAGTCTTTTAAAAATATCTGTAAATACGAAATAGAATCTCAAATTTTGAAATTGACATATAAGTTAAATTCAGCTTCATAAAGCTTCTTCTCATTTTTTTATTCATTAACGCGAAGACATCCAATTGAAGATACACTCTGTATCATCAATTTAAAAACGAGTTAATACTCTGTGAAATAATAAGCAATCATAAGGCCACCTTTCTTGAGATTCATAAACTATTGATAAATAAGTGACTAGAGTTTTAAAATAATTTTATGTGATAAAAAAAATCAAAAAGCATTTAATTATTCAAGAGTTATGCAGGAAGTATGACAGAGATAAAAATAATATGGGTTTATAATTTTTAACTGACATTTTCATTGAACTGAAAATAAAATGATCTAGAAGATTTGCTAGGCTTTATCTTTACTATAAAATTCTCGGCTAATAATATATTTAAATCCGAACCAATTGTTTTAGAAGAAACCTCCATTATCTGTGTAATTTCTGCACGTGTTAAGTTACGGTTCTCAATAAATAAATTACGAATGCGCTGCAACCTTCTAATAGAAGATTTGCCTGTTTTTTCAAGTTTTAAAAATTTGCTTTGATCATCTGTTTTGACATCTACAGGCTGTTCAACAGTCTTTTCAGGGTTAGAACTATTTTTGGTTGGAACATCATCTTCTTCAGTAGAATTTTGAGCTAAATTAATATCACTTTTCTCAAAGACCAATCCTTCAGAGCTCATCAATCTCATTCTTTCAATTTCATTGATTAATTCTCTAACATTGCCAGGCCATTTGTAAGATATTAGCTCTGCTTGTAATTCTGTTGATAATTCAGGCACTTGATTGTCAGTTCTATCTAAGGTTAAATAATGATTTACAAGTGGAATGATATCTTTTGGTCTCTCTCGCAATGGAGACACATTTATTTCTAATTTTTTTAATCGGTAAAAGAGGTCTGTTCTTAATAAACCTTTATCTACTAAATATTCTAATGGAGCATTTGTTGCAAATAAAATCCGGCAATTTATTTTTTTTGGCTTACTGTTTCCAACCGGTCTTATTTCATTCAATTCAAGAACCCTTAAAAGAATAACCTGTGTGGCAGATGATATTTCTCCAATTTCATCAAGTAAAATTGTGCCATCTCAGGCAGCTTCAAAAACACCCTTGCGCTTGCTAACGGCACCGGTAAAGGCACCTACTTCATGTCCAAATAATTCAGATTGTAATAATGACTCTGCAATTGATGCACAATTAATGGCAATATATGGTTCCTTTCTCCTACTTGACTCTTCATGCAAAACTTTTGCAACAACATCTTTACCCACCCCTGTTTCACCTGTAATTAAAATATTAGATTCCATGGGGGCATATTTCTTAATAAGGTTTTTTAAAAGTAGAGTTGATTGACTCTTACCAATTAATCGACCAATGCCATATTTATGATTTTTGTAAGAAACTGAATCTTTAATTTGTAAAGCACCTTTATTTTTTTCATTTAAATGTTGGGATAAATACCAAAGGTCTTCAGGTTTAATTTCATAAGAAAGTTTAATTTCAAAATCTAATCGTTGGCTAGCGTTAAAATAACGACACCAATGATATGCATTATTGAATTGTTCTGTGGCTTCCTCTCTATTGCCTCTTAGTAGCTCAACCCTAGCTAAATAGAAATCATCCATATAATGCCACCCACCCAAAGCTCTATACTTTTGAATTAATTGAAATGCGGCTTCGTGATTCCCATTGGCCAACTCAGCTCTTACAGGCGCCCTATAGATCAATCCCGCAGATAAATTTAAATTTGGTAATCGTTTGATTTCATCTCTGATAATAGCCAATGCTTTCTCTTTATTATTTTTAATTAAGAAATAAGTCGAATCGGCATAGGCATCTTCATTATCAAGATAAACGTTCTCATACAGATCTAACTGGCCTTGCACCAAGTAAGAGGTCTTTTCATGTTTTTGATAAATCCTAATATCCATAGATGAAGATTTATTGAATATTTTCTCTAAATCTAGATTCGTTATGACTCTATTACATGTCTCAATATCATTAACGGTCTCAGCAAAATAACTTGGGTAATTCTTACTACTTTTCCTGATGGGACCATGAACATCATACTTTTCTTTAAATTTTACTAATTGACCCAATTCAGCGTAAAACAACCTGCATCTTGAAAGTATCCAATGAAAGTAACTGGAGTTTTTCGCACAAATATTGATCGCTTTTTCAAAACACTCTTCTCTTTTTATTTTATTTCCTTGATAGCTTTCTTTAAACCCTTCAGCAAAGTAGAAAAGTGCTTTCAATTCACTATTTGTTTTCTTATTAATTAAACTTGAAGCAAAGGAAAGTAATTTATTTGCAGCGTTAAATTTATCAGCACCAATTAAATAGGTGATCCAAAATAAGATTATAAATAAATGAATCTCATAATCTTGATCACTATCACTAAATATTAAGGAGGTAATTATTTTTTCTGTGTCTTCAAAATTGATACTATTCTGAGTGAAATCTCTGATGGCCACGAACCCCCGCACATAGAGATCTTCTGAGTCACATGAAGGCAATACTTCTAAAAGACCGTGATTCGAATAAAAGAAACCGTTGAGTATCTTGGCATGAGATTCATTTTTAAGCTCTATCATACTTCCCTCATAAGTTCTTAATTATTAAATACCTTTTTGATACTAATTATTATTAAAATATCAACCAATTCCTTAAGTGGTTATTTTTAAAAAGGTTACAACTATATTGGCTAATGGCCTATATTTTGCTTTTACATTCATAAAGCTTACAGGAGTATTATTATGAGAACAAATCAAAGGTCATCAGGTGTCTCTGTTGCAATTAAAAAAACAATAGAATCAGTGAAATCAAACGCTACCTCTTTCATCCATTCGAAAGAATATACTATTAAAATTGCTAACTGTCGCAAGGACTACAAACAAGTGTTTAGATTGGCTTATCTTGAGTATCTGCAAAAAGGGTACATTGAAAAAAATGAGACGCAAGAGTATACGATCCAACAAGATGCCGATGATGAAACAGTTATTTTCCTCGTTAAAGATAAAAATAATATTCCAGTCGGCACAGTCTCACTTGTAATGAACAAATATTCTGCTTTACCGGCACAGTCAGAATTCATGAATGAAGTAAAACAATTAGAAAGTAAATATCCATACATAGCAGAAGTTTCAAGACTGGCCATTGATAAAACACAAAAGAAAACTCAAGAAATTCTTTGCATGCTGTTTAACTATTTAGCTATATATGCTTATCATGTTAAAGGCAATCAATGCTTGATATGCCAGGTATTACCACGACATGCTTTATACTATCAAAAGTTATTAAGATTTTCTAAAATTGGAAAAACTGGACATTGCCGCAGCGTAAAAAATATCCCGGCTGCACTACAATATTTACCATTGAAAATATATCAAGAGGAAATAAACACGAAAAAAATCAATTTGAAAAATTCTAAAAACAATATGTCTTTATATTCAAAATTTATTCCATTAATTTATGAAAAAGAAATTGCACAAAGATTAGAATTGCAATTCGGACCCATGAGCAAACAAGACCAAGAATATTTCCGAATTCACTCTAATGCGATTCAGTATATTTAAGTGTCATTCCTAGTCTGGGCACCTGAGAAGATTAGAACTAGTGCGTGATTTGCAACCCCAAGTCATAGCAAGGCTGACACGCGTACCCAACAAATAATTATACGTTTGCCATACCAGAATCCTCAGGGTCTTTACCTCGTAAAGACCAAACCTAACCCTCTAAGTCAAGTTCTATTTTTCGCTTAACTACTATTTTAGTACATGTTAACTTTGTCCGATCCCGAATTTTTAATTAGCTAGTGGAATATATTTACCCGGAGATAAAATATTATTTGGGTCAAGAGCTTTTTTTATTGAAACAAGCACGGAATTATAGGATTCATCACGATTCTCAAGCGCTTTCATTGTATGGTTAACTATTGCAAAAAAGTACTTGGGATGATGAAGACATAGTGCGATTGCCCTGCCCCCACTCATTATTCAGCAACTTTATATTTAAAAAGCAAACCTTGCTATAATAATCCTGAAGCTTTTTCTTTAAATATTTTGATTTATTAGTGTGTCTAAGAGTATCACGGTTGAGCAGGAAAAAGAGGCCAAGTAATTGGCCTAATAGGCAACTCTGGGACATCAGTAAGCCCACACCTCCACTTCACCATGATCGATAATAGCGGACTATCTCTAAAGGGTCGTTTTGATTTCCAAGTAAAGCAAGGTCATAGATGGAAAATTATCCATCATGAGAACCTACCCAAATGAAAATACATCCGGAATATTCCTGAAACAATAAAACAAATCATCGGGGTAGCTGGCACCCTTGCCGGCATAAAAAAACGTGCCTGTGAAGAAATATTTATTCATTTTTGCAAAAGTGACTTTACTATCAACTCTTATCTAGGTAACCATTGGGGTAGCTTGCCGGCAAAAATGATTTCATCTGATTTTACTTTTTCGTTCTCCGAAATCGCCAAACATTTCTACTGTTAGATCATCAGGTAAAAGCCAGTTCTCCTTTATATCAATAATTAGCTCATCACCTGTTGATTTAAGCGTTAAGTTTTCTGTTTTGATTTCCGTTTGATTGGCGAAGTTGCCCTTAATCATTATTTTGTTTTTATCTTCTGCATTCAATTCATATGCAAATACAGCTTCAGTACTAGCTTCAAACAATGAAACAAAATTAATTCTTTCATTGCGTGTTGGTTTAGAAATGATACGTCTTAATTTTTTAACATTATCTTTAGCATAGGGATAAGTATTTTGTTTAAAAGTCTCATCCCAAGTACCATTTAAATAAGTATCTTGCTTAACTTCTGCTCGTCCATCAAACTGAACAAACATCTTTACCCCTTCTTGAGATAAAGACCAACGATTAGCTTCAAGTTTATCTTCGCCAAGAATATTGAACTGACATTCAATATTAGCTTCAGATCCTGATGCTTCAATTTGATCAATAACTAGCATAAACGTATCTTTTAATAATAAAATAGTTCGTAACCAATTTGCCCCATCAATATTACACGAAGATGATTGTATTAAATGAAAATCATTCATTTCTTCTCTGGCAATTACGCCACAAAATGGTGGCGGTATTACAAGCTCACTTTTATCATTTCTAAAAATCACAAGATTATGGTCCTCTGGGCCACGTTGTCTTTGATTAAAAGACTGCTGTACATTCGTCAAACCACTTGGTCTTCCATAGCCATTATCAACCAACCATACACGACCTAAATGATTATAGCGCAAAATAGAATTCATATCGAAGTGCATATGCCCCGAACAGGATTGCGGTTCAAAACACAAATATTGATCTTCATCCTGCCAACCAGTTCTAAAGGCAATTTTATCCAATAAATATTTTTTAGGAAAATTCGGTTGATAGAACTCTCTAAAATGATCATCCAATTCTAAAAATTCCCAATCACCAAATGGTGGTGGAGCCCCGGCTTCTTTAATTTTCTGGGCCACAATACCTTGAGCACCCGTTCGGCAACCCAACAATATCTTAGAAGAGGTCTTTTTTCTAATAAGTTCACCCACCCATGCTAGATGTTCATCATCACCTACATAAGCAGCAATCTCTATTAGATTTAACCCTAGTAAATTTGCCAGCCCTAATAATGCCCCCGCATCACCATAATGAACCGCATAACCAAAGTTATCCGTTACAATCACACAAGAATAAGCTGTTTTACAAATAATTTTACTTTTGATGACTTCCATTTTCCCTGAAGATAAATCAAACATTATTTTATGCATAGGGGTCAACCATTGATAATCATTGGCATTCTCAGTATGTTTAAATATTTTCCCTATAGGCCCAGAGAAAATATTATGAGCATAGGCACTCCACTCATTGGCATCTTCGGTGTCATAATAAGGACCAAAATAATTTGAAGCTTTCCATAAACTCATACCAGGAAATGTTTCATGATTAAAACGAATTTGCTCATCAGCGATGGGCCAAAAGGCTTTTGTATATCGAAATATTTGTCTAACGATTGACAATAATGTGCCGGTTATGATTAGCCTTTCCTCTTCATTAAAAATACTTTCAACCTCAGCCAAAGACCAAGTACCAATTAATTCGCCAAGAGGGAAATCCATATCCGAAACATAACTGGCACCTTCTGGTGTTTTAAGATGATATTCAACCAACCCCCAAACAATTGACTTATAAATCTCTAAATATTTCTGATCGTTGGTGTAATTCCACAAATGAAAAAAACTTAAAGCATGATAAACCAATCTTAAATTATAATTATTAACATCCCTACCACCTGAATCAAAATTGCTCTCAACATATTTTTTAAAAGCTGTATTATCTGGAGAAAATTCCTCAAAAGAAATAGGAGAATCCAATAATAGCTCTCTAAAGGCTTCTTCCTTAGGTTCAAAATAAACTTTATTTTCTTCTGCAAACTTACTGAGGTGCATTCTTTCAAATTCCCAATTACCTGCTCCTCTTTCTTTTAAATTATAAAATAAATGCTCAAGCACTTCTTCTTCCACAGTTTCATCAAAAGCTATTAAAAATATATTTGCCCTAGCACTTCGCAAACTATGCAATGTGTGGATTAAATAACCATCTTTTCCTGGGAGTACACTATCAGCATAAGAAATATTATCGCTTGATAGCTTTCTTGAAACTTGGTTTTGATGATTCCCTCCTAAGACCATTAAGTTAGCGTCATTTGTCAGATCAACATTTTGATCTGAGATGATATCGATTTGCACTCCTGCAATTTCTTCTATTTTGTGTTTTAATTTAACGGCAAATGATTTTAAATAGGCAATATCATCAGGGCAAACGATTACTAAGTTATCAACACTAGTCACCAGGTTTATATCTCTAGGCTTCGTGATTTCTAATGCGGGAAAAGAGAAATGCTCTTTCGATTTCAATAAAGCATCTAAAGCAGAAACACCTTGATCATCCAGAATTGATTTCTCCTCTTCATCAAGATTAACGACCGTTAATGCTCTATCACACCATCCAAAAATTTCTTTCGTATGCTTTCTTTGATTGAGACCATATTTCTCACATAAACCCGGTAAAGTATTTTTGGTCATCTATTCTTCCTTATTAATTAAGTTTCTAATTTGAGTTGCTATTTTGACATTAACAATAGGCAAATCGAGATTTTTTCGTCTTTCAGCCAAGAAGCATGGTTACGATGGAAGCTGATATGATTAGGGAATTGAGAAGTTTTTTTCATTTTTCTGTTTCGGTTTGATGAGCTTGATTTTTTATCGTTGGCTCTAAATTAGCGGCTTAGTTACTTCTTCTTTAATAATGAAATAAGAGCTGCCAACCATCTATCTGACATCTTCTTAGCCCCTGTTGCACTAGAATGAACCTTATCTTTTACCGTATCAACTTTCCAATCAAATCCTTTAGCTAAAGCAACTAACTTTATCTTGTATTTTTTTTTCAGAAGTCTTTTAGTTAACTTTCGTAATTCAATGTTCAAAGCTGGTATATATGAATACTTTGGTAGCTTCCCACTAGTGATAACCTGCGCTAATAAAATGATGACTCTTGGATTCTGGGCTCTAATAATTCCTATTATTTTTTCGGTATCTGAAACAATTCCTGACACCGGTGCATCTTTTGCGTAATTATTATGACCCGCATGAATCAGTACAATATTTGCGGGATATTCTGAATAAACTTTTTTGATTATACTTAATAAATATTTCGTATTCTTACCACTATAACCTGCATGATGAGATACAGCATCTTTTTTCGGACCAATAAATTTAAAACTCAAACCTTTTTGTTTTAATGCCGGAACAAGAATCTGTCTATAGCAAGTGAATGATGATCCTCCTTGAGTTATAGAATCGCCAAGAGCTAAAATTGTTTTGGGTTCTTTAGCTTCTAAACAGAAAAATAGTAAGGTGAAGACTAATGTTATACAAATTTCTTTGAATTTCATAAAACTCATTCCGATAATTTATGCTCAGACTAAAATAGCCTTAGAATTCTACCATGACAGTAGGCCAAATCAAACTCAAGAATTGGTAAGTAAACCGAATGAGATTTCAGAAATCATTTCTGTTTTTCGTAAATGTGATACATTCTAATGCGATATAACATGAAATTCGAGTCAGATGATTATTTTGACTGGATGACCTAACAATAGCGAAGTAAACTTAACTCTACAGCTAAATAGTATTTATGAATCAAAAAAATTTTGGTACGCCTCATAAACATCCAAAAATGCGGCATCACAAATAGCTTTACCATCTTCAACAGTAGCCAAGGAGGGATCGCTACCAATTCGTCCATCAGGAAATTGTTTTCTAAAATCATGCGCATCACGGAAATTGCCTTTTACAGCTATTTTTGGCTCCATGTCTTTCTTTTTCACGCAATCCGGATGGAGATAATAAGTCATAGCTACCTCAGATGGAGTAGCATGCCAACCTTCAGAATCTCCATATAAATTTTTTGATAACTCCTGAACTCTTTTACCTTCATACCAATTTATATTTTTACATTCAAAATCACAAGTTTTATTAGACAAGCTAAATTCAGAATATAATTCAGAGAATGCGACTTCTAAAGGTGCTACATTGCCACCATGACCATTTACAAAAACAATTTTCTTAAATCCATGACTCGTTAAACTAGTAACAACATCACAAATCATAGAAATAAAAGTAGTTGGCTTTAATGTTATGCTGCCCGAAAAAGCCATATGGTGCTGTGCCATACCGATATTTATTGTTGGTGCTATTAACACATCATACTTCTCAGAAATAAGATTTGCAATTTTCTCTGATGTTAAAGCATCTGTCCCAATTAATCCCGTTGGGCCATGCTGTTCAGTAGAACCAATAGGAATAATAATTCCCGTAGACTTTTCTAAATATAAATCAACTTCCGGCCATGTTGATAATTGTAAAAGCATAGCTATCCCCTTCCTAATTCCTTGTACTTAACCAAAATCGTAACGATCATAAAGGCATATTTTTAATATATATATTTTATTTGTCTATAATATAAATATAAAATTATTTTTTGAAAATTGAAAAACAATCTTCCTTCTTATATAGTTATCATATTATAATTATTATCGTTTTTCTCTCAATAATTCCAAATCATACCCCCCCCCTGCACCAGAAGTTGTAAATGTCTTTGCTAAAACTTTTGAGAATTTATTGTACCAGTAATTGCACTCTTCCCCTAATTAGGTGCCGATTGTAAAATAAAAAAATGGCAAACGATAGAGTAAAAAGGGTGGGATACCAGAAGGACAACTATGAATGAATCAAACCTGACATAAGTATTTCGAAAATAAAAAGGACATGCATTTAATAAAAATTAGTGGAGTACGGAATCATTAGTATTTAGGGTGTCCTAGTTTATTGGTTTATTATTTTACAATAATAAGCAGAGCTAAGCGAACTCCCCTAACGACATCAATTTTAAAATACACCTTAAGAAAAATGACCCACTCTATTCTCAATACGAAAATTAGACTCTTAATTATATCATTATTGAAAAAATATTGAAAAATTCTGCAACACAGAGCATATCGCCTGCACTTACATAACAGAGAAACATAACTCTGTGGGATATTATTTATGGCAATATCAAATAAAGGTCAAACGAAAAGAATAACTGCACAACGCAAATCTTCAAAGGTTTCCCAGGTTATTGAAAAGTTCAATCAGTTTCCAAGATCTAATGATGTCAGAGCAACCAATCAACAAGATATTGAAATAAAAATTGCTAAAGACCAAAATTTAAAAGAAGAAGCATATCGACTTATCTATCAGACATATTTAGAAAAGGCTATACTAAAAAAAATGCCACTGAAATGTGGTATTCAGCTTATGATCTTTTAGAAGAGTCTACTGTTATCGTTGCCATAGATAACAATAGAGTTGTCGGTACATTAACTCTTATTTTTGATGATGAATTCGGATTGCCCGCTAGTGAATTATATGAAAGTGAACTTTCTACAATTAGAGCAAACAATACTCTAACTGAAATTACATCACTAGCTATTCAAAAAGATGCTCGTTTTTCTACAACCATTCTCGTCAAATTATTTAATCAAGCGTACTTATATTCCAAGGGAAGTAAAAATTCAACTCATTTCATAATTACTGTAAACCCAAGACATGTTATGTTTTACCAAAAAAAATTATTATTTGAAAAAATAGGTTCTGTAAAGTATTATGACAAAGTAGGCGGAGCGCCTGCAGAATTATTAATTCTTGATTTAGAACTAGTAGAAAAAACGATTTTAGATAGGAATAACTCTAAATCAAAAATGTTATACAAACAGTTTATTTCTATGAAAGAATTTAAATCATCGCAGTTGGAACATTTCTACTGTTGATAGAAATTTTTATACGGTATAAAATGGAAAATAAAAATATTCAAACATTATTTAAAGATTATCTTCAAACAGGATGTAAAGATTCTTTAAATCAATTCTTGCATTCCGTTAGTCAGATGATGTATCAAGTTGCTTATAAATACACCCAAAATTCAGCTGATGCCGAAGATGCTTTGCAAAACGCTATTTTATATATTATCGAAAAAAGAGAAAAAATTAAAAAACTTTGTAATGCAGAAGATGCATCCATTAAAGCCTGGTGCTTGAAGGTAGTGATTAATATGGCAAAAATGCAACAACGTCAAAAAAAATCCCGATCAAAAAGAGAATTTTTATTTCATAGCAGAAGGGGAAATGCTACCAATCATGAACAACTAAATGAGAAAAATCAAGTAGATAGCAATTCAAAAATACTTACAGAAACGCTTGAAGAATTGCCTGAAAAATATCGCATGCCTATCTATCTAAAATACTTTGAAGACTTTTCCTTAAAAGATATTGCGGTGACCCTCTCAACAAACCCCAATACTTTAAGATCAAATGTTAAACGTGGTTTGGGACAATTATCAGAAAGATTAAGAGCTAAAGGCGTTTTATTAAGTGCAACCGCTATTGTCACGCTCTTTAGTAACATAAGCGCTAAGGCTACAGAAATGCCACAATTGAATACCATTGTTCAAAAAGCTTTTAACGATGGTATTTCTGGCAAAAAACCTATGGGAACTGGCCAGAAATTATTTTCCATTAAAGTATTTGCACTCATCGCTATCTTAACAAGCATAGCAACATATCTTATCATTCAAAAACTCTCGATAAATGCCGAAGAAAATCAAAATACCACTGCTACTAATTCACAACAAACCATAATGAATTATCATTGGGCTTTTACCAATGGAATTCCAAAAGATTTAATTGTTAGTGCTTTTAGCAATACAGAAAAGTCAAAAAAAGAACCTAGTTTTATTCATCCTAAATATAAATCGTTATATGCTATCAACAACAACATGCTTCAAATTTATATTAAAAAATCTATTGCCCAAAAAACAATTCAATTTGACTTGACCATTGTTAGCCAATCTCATAAAACAAAAGAAGATAAATATAGCATGGCATATAGAATAAAATTTTTGGGAAATGATGGCAAGCCTAGTCATGGCAAAGTAATCTATTACAGACAGTTCTCAATTATTGACAACGAATTATTTAATAAAAAAATAAAAAGACCTTTTTTAATTGGGTTAAAAACAAAAGCTTATTTCGTTAATAACTACTTATTTCTTTTACTTGAAAATGAAATTATCAGCATATCCCATTTTGAGAATATAGATATCACTGCCACACCTGTTTTACTCCTAAGAAATTTTGGTATTACCAAATTATCAATGAAGGAAATAAAAACACCTCCAGATAAAATTGCTGAACTGTTAAAAAATATGCCCAGTGGCAAACATCCCAAAAAGTTGATCGTTAATTACAAGAAGTTAGTTCACTTTGAAAAAATATATCCACAAGAATAAATACGATTTTCTGGGCCAATACTTGGAGATAAAAGTATGGTTGAAATAGTGTGCATGATAATAAAATTTGAATCTAAAGTGGGAAAGACAAAAAGATAGATCCATTTTATATAGTCAATTCCTTTAGGTGAGTACTAAATAAACTTATTAATATATCACTTTTAAATTGGATTCAGTATGAAGATTAAAAATAATAATAATAAAGAATTACAACGTATTGATATGTTATCGAATCAACTTATTGGACTTGGTGTAATTTTAAATCTTTTCGGAGGTGTTCTTTTTTCTGAACTATTTTTTGCTGGATCAATATTGATTGGTATTTATCTAATCTTTACAGGGGTTTTTAATTATTGCCCTTTAAAACATTATTTTATAAGGCGAGCTGAAAAAAGCTTAATACTCGATGTAATTAAAACGCATTAAAAAGATAAAGAAGAAGGGTCTCTTCGATCTTGATTCCTTAGTATAGTTTCACTTAGAGAACTAGATCGATTAAGTTCTGATAAAACGCGATCATCAAAAGAATCTCAAGCCATTAAAATTGAATATCATGAGGTTAAATCATTGGAAAATGATGAAAAGCAAAAGCAAGTCATCGAGAGTTATTTAAGTTTACTACCACCATGCTATAGAGAACCTATCTACATGAAGATAGTGGAAGGTTTGAGTACCAAAGAAGTTTCAAAAATTTTAGCGAAGCCTGAGAAGACAATTCGCACTCAAATTTCTAGAGGCTTAGAGCGTATAAAATCATCGTTAAAAACTTCTCGTGTTCACTTATATGAATATTTTTTATTTTAATTGATAGTAATGAGATCTTGTAGATTTTGTTGGCTTAATTTTTATTACGAAGTTTTCACTCATTAAAATTTTTAAATCTGTACCAATTGTCTTTGAAGAAACATCAATTATTTTAGAAATTTCAGCTCTAGTTAATTCGTTATTATTGATGAATAATTTTTTTATCCTTTGTAATCTTCGTAATGATGAGTTTCCTCTAATTGCAATTTTTACAAATTGTTTTTGGTCATAATCTTCATCGATTTGTTCGTTATTTTTATTATTATGATCTAACGGTGTCAGTTTTTTTATTTTTGTTTTGTCGCTAAGGGAAAAGTCATCTTTCTCAAAGATTAAACTTTCTGATTTTAATAATCTCATTTTATCAATTTCATTTTTTAGTTCTCTAACATTTCCAGGCCAAGAATACGATAATAAATTTTCTTCAAGCTCCTTTGATAACTTAGGAGTTTGTCTATCAGTTCTTAATATTGTCAAGAAATTATATACTAATGGCAATATGTCTTTTGGTCTTTCTCTTAAAGGAATAATTATGATTTCCAGCTTTTTTATTCGATAATATAGATCTTTTCTGAAGGTACCATCATCAACTAATTGCTCTAATGGTGCATTGGTAGCAAAAATTATACGACAAGATATTTTTTTTGGTTTGTTACTTCCTACAGGACGTATTTCGTTTGATTCGAGTACCCTTAATAATATCTTTTGTACAGAAGATGAAATTTCGCCAATTTCATCAAGGAAGAGCGTGCCTTTGCCTGTAGCTTCGAAAACGCCTATCCTTTTGCTTACAGCTCCAGTGAATGCACCTGATTCATGTCCAAATAATTCTGATTGTAATAATGATTCTGTTATGGAAGCACAATTGATAGGAATAAATGGTTCGCCTTTTCGAATAGATTCTTCGTGTAGTGATTTGGCCACTACATCTTTACCCACTCCTGTTTCACCAGTAATTAAAATACTTGATTTCAGTGAAGCATACTTTTTTATAGTTTTTCGTAATCCTACGATTGACTGACTCTCGCCAATTAATCTTTTAATTCCTTTTAAGCTAATTTCATCTTTTAAAAAGTGAGTTAGACTTCTTATTTGAAGGGATTTATTTTCTTTTTTACTAATGTTTTGAGATAAATACCATAAATCTTTTGGCTTGATCTCATAAGATAAACTAATTTCAAATTCTAATCGCTTTGTAGCTTCATAGTAGTTGCACCAATGGTAAGCACTACTAAAATATTTTACGGCTGCTGTGGGGTTATTTTTAAGTAATTCAATTCTAGCTAAACAGAAATCATCAGAATAATGCCATCCTCCAGAATCAATGATTTTTTGTAATAATTGGAATGCTGCTTCGTGATTTCCATTAACAAGCTCTGCCCTTATAGGGGCACGGTAAATCAATCCTGCGGGTGAATTTAATTTACCTGTAGCTTTAATATGATCTTTGATTAACTCAAGAGCTTTTAACTTTTCATTTTTCAAAAGAAAGTAAGTAGATATACTATAATCGCCTTTACCTACTGGGTTTAATTCTTCAAACTCTTTTAATTGGTCATTTACAAGGTATGCTGTAGCTTCGAGTTTTTGCATCAAATATCTTTCAGAAGGCTTCAGCTTATCACTCAATGTTTTTAAATCAGAAAATGTTATTTTTCTTTTGCATGTCTCGATATCATTGATGATGTCCGATATGAAAATAGAATCATGCCATTCTCTTTCTAATAATAAATCAATGGATGAGTATTTTTTTTTATAATCTACTAATCTACCTAGCTCCGCATAAAAAGTTCTACAACTAGATAACGTTTTAAAAAAAAATGGGGAACCTTTATTGCAATTTTTAATCGCATTGTCAAAGCACTTTATCCGATGTGTTTTATTTCCTTTAGAACTTTCAAGGTACCCTTCAGTAACAAATAAAGCAGATCTCATTTCTTTCCTGCTATTATTTTTGAATATAGATGATGCAAAGGAAAATAATTTGGTGGCCTTATTGATTTTTTCATTAGACACTAAAGTAGTAATCCAAAATAAAGTTAAGAGTTGAGTAATTTCATGATTTGAAGTATTTTTTCCATATATTAATTTCTCTACTTCCATTTCAGTTTTTAAAAAAAACGATTTGTTATGTGAAAAATCATGGATGGAAATAATAGCTCTTGCATAAGCATCAGCAGCATCACAGGCTTTAGCAATATCAGCGATGCTTTCTTTAGAATTAAAAAAGCCATTAATTATTTTTGAATGAGATGTATTTTGAATTTCTCTCATATTTCTCTCATTAGTTAAGTATGGTTACTAACTTTAACTGATACTAATTACCTTACTAATTTCAACTATTTTTTATCTCCATTTATTTCAATATGTTATGACTTTATGCAAATGTGGCCTTAGGATTGCTTAAATAAGATTTAAACTAAAAGTGAGACTAATGATATGATATTTTATAAAACTTCATGTATTGATTCAACTACTATAAAAAATTATTTTATACACGTTAGAAATCAACTAATTAATAATTCCAACTCAGTTTATTATGTGACAAGTAATAAATCGAATATTGTGGTTGGTCTTGGCAATTCGAAAATTAGATTTTTAATTTTATCATTATTAAAAAATAAATGAAAAGATCGGCAACACAGAGCATATCGTCTGCACTTATATAATAAAGGAACATAACTTTGGAGGATATTATTTATGACCACATCAAATAAAGATCAATCAAAAAGCATAACGACACAACGTAAACCTTCAAAGGTTTCCCAGGTTATTGAAAAATTCAATCAGTTTCCAAGATCAAATAATGTTAGAGCAACAAATCACCAAGATATTGAAATAAAAATTGCTAAAGACCAAAATTTAAAAGAAGAAGCATATCGACTAATATATCAGACCTATTTAGAAAAAGGATTTACAGAAAAAAACGCCTCTGAAATGTGGTATTCAGTTTATGACCTTCTAGACGAATCTATCGTCGTCGTCGCCATGGATAACAATATAGTTGTTGGTGCTTTAACTCTTATTCTTGACAGTGAATTTGGGTTACCCGCGAATGAACTATATGAAAAGGAACTTTCAAGGATTAGAGCAAATAATACGCTAACGGAGATCACGTCATTAGGTATTCTAAAAAGTGCTCGTTTTTCTACGACCATTCTCGTCAAATTATTTAATCAAGCGTACTTATATTCCAAGGGGAGTAAAAATTCAACTCATTTCATAATTACTGTAAACCCAAGACATGTTATGTTTTATCAAAAAAAATTATTATTTGAAAAAATAGGCTCTGTGAAATATTATGATAAAGTAGGCGGAGCACCAGCAGAATTATTAATCCTTGATTTAGATCTAGTTGAAAAAACAATTTTAGATAGAAATATCTCTAAATCAAAAACATTATATAAACAGTTTATTTCTGTAAAAGAATTTAAATCATCACAGTTGAAACATTTTGAAAAAATATATTAACAAGAATAAATAAGGATTTTTTGATAATTACGGAGAGATAGCCCACATATGCATAAACAAAAAACTAATTCTTTTATCAAAAGAAATTTGACATCTGAATTGTTTAACTGCTGTTTCTTGGACTTGTTTATAGAGCTCAGCAGTCTAAAAAATAATGAAAAATGTACCTTAAATTATTAATCCTTACTGGAATCAATTTAAAATGCAAAAATCTACTTTTGATAAAAATAAATTATTTGTTTTCATCTCAACTTATTGTTGGTGGTTTCTTCGAAACTTTATAAAGAAGTCCAAGCGCTGTAATAAATGCTTGGCTTCAGAAAATTTTACTGCTTTAAAGAATGGTACCTGCAAGTTATGTATTGATTATCAACAGAAGACTGAAAATCCTGATATAAAAAAAGAAATACAGCTTCAAAATAAATCTGAATTTAATAGCTTTTTAACTTCTATAAAAAAGAAAAAAATATATCACGTTTTACTTATGTTAAGTGGTGGGAAAGACAGTGCCTATATTTTAAATAGATTACAACAAGAATTTCCATTACTGAATATTCTTTGCCTATTTGTTAATAACGGATTTTCAAGTCCATATGCTCTTTCAAATGCTTATCATGTTGCCGACAAGCTTAAAGTCGATCTGATTGTATCTAATTCAAATGTAAATGATTTTAAAAAAGAATTTCGCAAAGCATTTCTAAACTTGAATGGTCAGGGTAGTGCGGGGGTAGTTGATTTTACTGATGGTAATATGATATTTGAAATTGGAACGCAAATAGCAAAACAAATGGATATACCTTGTGTTGTCGGTGGTTTATCATGGGTACAGGTCAACCAAATTCTAAATCTTGAAAGTTTTATTCAAGAGAAAGAAGGTTGCCCACCAACGGTTTTCCCATTAGCCGCCTGGCATACAAACGAATTTGAGATAAGAAAAGAAGTAAAAGAAAAAAAATTAATGCTACCAGGTTCTGATAATCCTGTAATCAGCAATAATGAGCTTATCATGCCTATGTGTGCCATGGATTTTCTTAATATTGGCTATTGTAGTTTTGAACCAGAATTTTCTCAAATGATTCGTGAAGGAAAAAGCAAGAGAAAGGTGTGGTTATACAATTTTGAATTGCTGGAATTCATGGCTAAAAAAGGAATTCTTAATTCTGATATCAATAAAACACTTGCGAAACTAAATTTAAATTTAAATGATATTGTCATATATAATCTCAAGGGGGAACTATTATGAAAAAAGCTGTTATTACTGGGGGTACTGGCTGTGTTGGACGAAATCTTGTAGATATATTAGAAAAAGAAAATTGGGAAATAATTGTTCTCCATAGAGAATCCTCTGATCTTTCAAAACTTAAAGGCTGTAATGTTAAAACTCAAGTAGTAGATTTAAAAAATAAAACATCTGTTTTAAATGCTATACCTTTTGGCTTAGATGCTATCTTTCATGTGGCAGCAAATCTTAGTCATGATCCAAGAGATCAAAAAGAGCAGTGGAATGATAATGTATTAGGAACTAGATATTTAGCTGAAGTAGCTTTAGAGAAAAAAACAAAAAGATTTATTTTTACTTCAACTGGGGCAACTATGACGTCTCACTTTAAAGATAAAGAGCGCTGTGGTAAAATAAAATCAGGTTACGTAAGAACCAAAAGATTGGCTGAAATAGAACTTTACAATAAAATTAAAGATGGGCTCGATTTTGTTATTCTACATCCCATTATTGTTGTTGGGAAATATGACTATGGCAATTATTCAAGCATATTTAAACTTCTCAAAGAGAAAAAGCTAAAAAGAATATTTCCAGGTAATTTTGTATTTTGCGATGCTACAGAAATTGCAAAAGCTCATCTGAATGCTTATGAAAAAGGTAAAAGCTGTGAGCATTATGTTTTGGGTGGTGTCTATTCAACTTGGGCAGATTTTGCCAATACGGGTGGAAAGATTTTAGGTTTAAAAAAGAAAATAAAACCCGCGCCATATATAGTTTTAAAAATTGTATCCAATATTGCATTTTTGTATTCTAAAATCGTTGGAAACAAAATCGACATGACACCAGAAGTTGTGGAGCTTGTTGGCAAAGGTGAGGTTGAGATAAATCCTTATTTTAGCCGAAAGGCCAAAAATGAAATTGGATATGATCCAGAAAAACAAAATTTGGAAGGCATGATAAAAACATGCATCAACTGGATGCAGATATCCGGAAAATTATAGCCATTTTCAACATTTCAATTTTAGAGATAACTCAAATACTGTTTGACAACTGAACTGTTTTTGAAAATTTTGCTCAATCAAAGAAAGAATTAATTATTCAGAAGATCCCGAATAAACAATTGAATCAAATTAATATTAATCAATTTAGATTGGTAAATTAAGAATATTATAAAATATAAAGTTTTATCTTATAAGTTATGAGTTGAAAAGGATTATTTTAACCCCCACTACGCAACAATGGTTGTCGCAAAGTGCCAGTTATCTCTATCATTAGCAATACGGGAAATACTTAATGACAAAGCGGAAAAGTCTTCCAGAAAATATGCCCTTTGACTCTATAAAGAACGTGTACATACAAGAGCTCGAAAGACACTCAAATGAACTAATTGATGAACTTCAAGAATTTATTAAAAAACCTATTCCTTCTGGTGAAAGTATAGCAGAGATCACTGTGTTCCCAGATGAGTACGCTGATGGTTATGTATCAATTTCATTATACTGGTCAGGTATAAAAACGTCATCTTGCAGTTTTGCTAAATATATAGACGATTTACCACTAATTGATGTTGCGAGCTATTTTGATGAGTTCAGTATTCCAGACCTTCAAGTAAATTTAGTAAAACAATGGTTTACAGAATCTTGGTGGAAAGCAGGTGGTTGGGTTTATCCAGCTTCTTTTACTTTAAATGGTCATGATGGTTTTGGTGAAGACAATGAAATCTACTTGACACAGTCTTGCTAACAAAGAGTCTTATAAGTAATCAAGCAATTTAAATGAAGACGCAAAATTATTGTTCACATTTTTAGTTTTTTAAAATTGGGCAAAATACCTCCGAC
>NVWA01000087.1 GCA_002746535.1 Planctomycetota bacterium | reverse complement strand
AGCAGCTTTAGTAATTTCATCTGAAAAATAAAAAACTTCACTATCAACAGCAGTTTCTCCCATTCCGCAAAGATCAGGGATAATGATACTATAATTGTTTTTTGTTAATTTCAAAATTTCTTGGTATCGACTTTTAAAAGTTAGGTCTTTGCCTCGTTGATTTATGAGAATAATTAATTGATTTGATTTAGTAGAATTCTTTGAACGAATATGGATGAATGGAATTGTTGAATGCTTTGAAGCTTGAATGTATTCCTTCGATACTATCAAATCTGTTAACTGTTCTTCTTTTACATGTATGATTTTTTTTGAAATTATTTTTGCAGGGTCAATTTTTAACATTTTTAATAATATAGCTTTTAATATTCGCCGTTTTTTCTCGTTTGAATAATCAAGGTATTTTTTTTCAAATAAAATTGTTTTCTCTTTGTTTTGTACAAAGATCGGTTTAATATTTTTTAATGTTCTATCAAAATACATTCGCCAAGTTTTTGTGGCATTCAACGCGTCGTAATTTGAAAAATGTGGTTTCTCTTCTTTTGTAATGTTTGGATATTTTGTCGGGAAGTATTTGTTCAGCCAAGTATAAAATAAGTGCCGATGTTTTGGTCCATAACCGTGTGGAAAATTTGTAGGGAAGTATTCAAGTTTATTGTCTCCATGAATGCTCCAGCTTTTTGTCACGGATGAAATCATTTTATTGTTAAGAGCCCTAGCATCTTTTGATCTTACTTCTGTGATGATGGTATAGGGTCTAGGTGCCATTAAAATAATTCTTCCAAAACTATCGCATCCATTTAGTAATTGATTGAATAGATTTTGTTCTGCATCTGGATTTCCAGTACTTCGATCACCTGAAGACATTGCGGAGACTGAGGCAACCCCTTTTATTCTTGTGTCTAATGCTCCAACATATGAGGATACTGTCCCGCCACCGCTACTTCCTGTTAAAATTATTTTTTCTGGGTCTACATATGATTTTCCCAAAATAAAATCAACTCCTCTGATGATATCCCAGATAAATATTTTGGCTAAACCGTCACCAACTAAATTCATTGGTGCACCCACGGAATAATGATTGCTAGTAGGTGTTCTAGATCCAATACCTTGATTTATATATATCCTTTCGCCTTGTCCAATGCTATCTAAAACTAAGACTGCATATCCATGTCTTGCAAGATGATCCGCAAATTTAACAGTGCTTTGGCTTCGCTTTCCAGGTGTGCTATGACCTATGATTCTGATGATCGCTGGCATTTTACTTTTTTGATTTAGTGGTTTATATAAATTGCCCGTTACATAGTGATTTGGTAAGCTCTCATATTGAATAGTAAATATTTCATAATCTTTACAGGTGAATACTTTTGTCTCAATAGCATTTAATGGTGACTTCTTGGTTGGAAAATTTCCTACGGCTTTTGCGAAGCTTGCTCTCTTTGTAAGTTGAAATTCTAATAATGATTTTTTATCTTTTACTTTTGCCCATTGTTCATCTCTTGATTGAATTTGTTTGATTTGAATATCTTTGAGTTCATTGTGATACATTCGTATCAACTTTTTAGGTTCAATTATTGTGGTAAGGAAATCCCAGTTTTGATTTAATATATGTTTAGGGGCATTATTTTTTTTCTTGTTTACAGTTACAATTGAGCTTTCATTATTTATTTTATTAAATAATGATTTCTTAATGGTAGATTTGCCAAATAGCCATAAATCCCCAAATTTACCTGGAAGATGTGACTCAAAACAATTTAGTTTCGACCAACTCAAGCTCTGCATAGGTTGACCAGGTTTCTGTGGTCTGTACCTAGTTATATTAAAAGCCCATTTATGAGAATTAGTTGTATTGATTGAATTGAATGCTGATAATGGAATTTCAATTTCAACGGTCCATCTGTCATTTTTAATATTTGTTGCTGTTTTTATTTTGGCTTTAAGTGCTTTGACAAGAATTGGGAGAAGGTTTCTTTTTTTACCTTTTCCATTTTGAATAGATACCATATTTTTTGGATTGACAATTAGCTGTAAATACTCTCTATTGGCTCTTTTTTCTGGCATTAGATAGAGCTCAATTGAATCATCTTGCCATAGTCGTCTTGGGTCTTTTGCTAGCAGCGTTAATTGATCAATTGTTTTTTCAAAACATTCAATACCTATATAAAGAGTATTGTTATTCACGAATACTTTGAATGTAGTTTGCTGACTATTTGAATTTTCTCTACGGTCATTCATTTGTAAAAATGCGCTTTTAGTTTCCTCCCAAACTGTTTCGGTTAAATTACCATCAAGAATAATTTTTTTATTCGATTGAGTTTTGACAATATAAGCTTCATTTTTTGTTGAGTTTTTTAAGTAATTCAAAATTTTATTTTCAAATTTTTTATTGAGTGGATATGAAATAAGCGCTTCTTCTTTAAATTTATTTTTAAAGGAATCTTCACTTACAGATATTTTTTTAAAATATTTTACTACATTACCTCTTAGTGAAAATGTAGGTGCCCAGCCTGTATCTTCAGCAACTTGATTTAGCCTTCCATTTCTTATTCTAAAAATATTGGTATAGATATTTTGTGTGTGGTTTTCAAAATTAATATCGTTGAATGGAATTAAAATTTGAAGTTCCCATCGATCATTATAGATTTTAGTTTTGTATTTAGAATTTGAATTCCAACTTTTATGTTTTTCTGAATTCGAATCAAAAAAGGAACCTATAGGGTTTATACTAAAATAATATTTTATTGATTTTTCATTTTTATCTGGGGAGATGCATATTTCTAAATTGTCATCTTTCCATACATCATCATCTTTGGCGGTATGATTGTATATCAAATGTTCTATATCTTTGTCATAACATACGGCATTAATACCTAGATGACTATTATAGGTGAATAAATAAAGGTTTGTTTGGTTTTCTACTTTATCCCCAGATCCATCTAGGTGACTGAATAAATATGGTTTGGCATTTTGTGGTATAGGTATCCATCCATTGTCCAATTTTTCATTTGATAAATCGCTTAAAGTATTTTGTATCTTAGCATTTGGTCCTACTTTGTTATTTGTGATTTTACGTGAAGCAAAAGACGTATTTGTCTCGCATCCTGAAATCCACCAAATAGATAAAACCAACAGGAAATATTTCATTTATATATACACAAAGACCTTTAATTTATATTCTAGAGTGAATAGTTTGATGGAATTAATAACTAAGCTAGTATTTTAGCCAATTATTTATAATTATTAAATTGGTACTTAATTATGTTGGACGAGTATTTATACTAATGAACATTTTATTATCAAAATGATTGATGATTTAAAGATAATATTTTTAAGAAATTATGACATGAATATATCTAAAAGAATATTAGTTGTAGAAGATGATTATGATTTGAGATGTTTAATAACAGATCTCCTCTTATCAGCGGATTATTTAGTAGATAGTGTCAATAGTGGGCATTTGGGATTTGAAAAGGCATCCAAAGAAAATTTTGATTTGATTTTAATGGATATCAGAATGCCAGGTTGGGATGGAATTGAAACTATTGCCGGTTTGAATATGGTAAATTCAGCACTAAAGTTTTTAATTATTTCAGGTCATATTTCGGAGTCGAATCTTTCTAGATTAGAAAAAGCTCAAAACGTAATTGATATAATTCGAAAACCTTTTGATAACAATCATTTGCTGAGAGTTATTCAAAATTGCTTTGATGAATGTGAATAAAAAAATGATAAAAGTCGCTATTTTAGGAGCATCCAACAATCCCCAGAGATATAGCTATCAAGCCAATAAATTGTTGAAAAGTCATGGATATCAAGTATTTTTAGTGAATCCTTTTCATAATGAAATAGATGGTGAGTTGTGTCTATCTTCAATAAATCAACTTCCAGATGATATTCATACATTAACTGTTTACGTAAATCCAAATTCAACATTTGAAATGATTGATCTATTGGAAAATTTTAACCCTAAACGAATAATTTTAAATCCTGGTGCTTCTTCTCAAGAACTATCAAGAGAATTAACTAATAGAAATATTACTTTTATAGAAGCATGCACTCTTGTAATGTTGAATACGGGGCAATTTGAATGAATCGTTTAGTTATTACAGATTTAATTTTTTGACTTTAATTTTCGTCGTTGTTTATTAGGAATTCAGTTAATAAATTTATTAATAATTCAAGTAGAAGTTAATGATATAAAGTGTCCTTTTGAATTATTTTTTTATCTGATGACTTGACTTGTATCTTTGTTAGTGGGGTTTATAATTACCATTTTTGAACTATAAAAATTTACTATTTGCAAGGAGTCGCCTTGATGATTTGGCTTGATGACGAAGAAAAAGAAGACAAGGAAAAGGGGAAAGAAAATAATGGCGGTATTGGGAAAGATCTATTAGAAAAACGTTTAATTATGTTATTTGGCCCAATAGATAAAGAATTAGCACAAAAAGTAATTGCACAATTAGTGTATTTAGACATACAGAATAATGATCCTATATTAATGTTAATTAATTCTCCAGGTGGAGATGCGGATGCTGGTTTTGCCATTCTTGATATTATTAGATCGATTAAAAGTAAAGTAATTACCGTTGCAAATGGTATTGCTGCAAGTGCTGCTACAGTAGTTTTACTGGCCTCTGATAAGGATTTAAGATTTGCTACTAAAAATGCTCGCTTACTAATTCATCAGCCCAGCACCGGTACGCAAGGAACGGCAAGTGACATTGAAATTCAGGCAAATGCTATTCGTGAGTTACGAAAAACTGGTAGTCAATTGATTGCTGATCAAACAGGTAAATCTTTTGAGCAAGTTGAAAAAGATATTCACCGTGATTTCTGGTTAAATGCTGAAGAAGCTAAAGAATATGGATTAATAAGTAATACAATCGATTCAATAAAAGAAATTTTTGATTATTGAGATTAGTTATGATTTTTCCGATAATAATGAAGGTTCCAAACTAACGGTAAATTCGGTATATGAGTAAAGAAATGCAGAAAGATTCAGAAGGAATCGATTATTCTAAATTGCGTAAACATAAGCGATTTGATATTGCAGTTGAATGTGTTTTAATCGATTTAAAAACGAATAATAAAGAGAAAGCCATGTTGACAACCATCAGTGTTGGTGGTGTAACTCTTTTGCATCCTGAATTATTAAATAAAGGTAACACTTATGACATCGCGTTTACTATGCCGAATGGGTCACCAGTCACTAAGCATGTTGAAATACGTTGGTTAGAATCTGAAATTACAAATTTGGATTTTAAAGGTGAAGCAAGAGATGGTTTTGAGCATGGCTGTAAATTTATATTACTAAAAGAAAAAGAAATAGAAGTAGAAGAAGAGCCTGAAAAGCCAGAACCAAAAATTGAGCCAATAGAAAAATTAGTTCATTGCTACTACCATCTAGAATATTTTAGAGAGAAGGGGAGCATATTAATGCATGGGTATGTCTCTAAAATAGGTAGTCTACACATTGAATTTAGTTCAATAGTTGAATTAAGAGTGAAAGAAAAAATAACGGTAAATATGATTATTAATGATGGCGATACATTAAACGAAAGAAAAATGAACATAGATGTATTGGAAATAAAAAGGAATGGCAAGCAGTATAATGTCAAAGGTGTCAAAATTAAGTGAAAATTGGAGTTGTGTGTTATCCGACATATGGTGGTAGCGGGGTTGTAGCTTCAGAGTTAGCCATTGGAATGTCTGAAAGAAAACATGATGTTCATGTTTTTTCTTATCAATTGCCATTTCGATTACAATATAAATGTGCCAATATAACTTTTCATAAAGTCTCTACTAGTGAGTATCCTTTATTTAAATACCCTCCTTATTCATTGTCTCTGGCAAACGAATTAGCCGATAAAATTCTTGAATTTGATTTAGACATATTGCATAGCCATTATGCTATTCCTCATGGAACATGTGCTTTTTTAGCGAAAGAGATGCTGAAGGGTCATAAGGTTAAAACGATAACAACCTTACACGGTACGGATATTACATTAGTCGGTAAAGATAAGTCGTTCTTGAGGATTACTGAACATGCCATGGAAATATCAGATGGCTTAACTTCAGTAAGTCATTGGTTAAAAGATGAAACATATAGTCATTTCAATATTACAAAACCAATTGAGGTAATTCCAAATTTTATTGATAAAGAAGAATATCGAGATGTTGAGTTAATATCATATCCTGATAAAAAAGAAATACCTTTATTGTGTCACATCTCTAATTTAAGGGATGTAAAAAGGCCATTAGATGTGATTGAGGCATTTAATCTTGTATTAAAAAAGATTCCCTCAAAATTAATGATTGTAGGCGAAGGGCCAGGGCTTGATTCACTAATCACTTTAGCAGGTAAATATAACATTCTTGATCATATAACTTTTAAAGGAACACATTCAGATATCTTAGATGTATTACCTTGTGCCGATATTTTATTGTTACCTAGTGACCGTGAAAGTTTTGGATTAGTGGCTTTAGAAGCTTTAGGAAGTGGTATACCTGTTGTTGGATATAATGTTGGTGGATTGCCTGAGGTTGTTAAGAATGGTGAAAATGGGTATCTTGTTGATGTTGGCGATATAAGTGCCATGGCTGACTCAATTATTTCTTTATTGAAAGACCACCAAAAATTAAGTGAATTTCGAGATGAGGCCAGAATTCAGTCTTGGAATAATTTTGAAAAGCAAAAAATTATTGATCAATATGAAGACTATTATCAAAAGGTTTTAAGCCTTTAGATATCTAATCAATTTAATTATTAGTTAATTTGCAATTTAGAAGTAATCGGAAGATAAATTTTATTATTGTGCATTTTCACCAAGTTGGCGAGCATTTTCATATACCCATGAAAGATGTGCTTTATTCACTGATAAGTCTGCAATCAACAAATTCATTTTTCCGAAGTAATAAGAAGGCATCCAATCTTCGCTATAATATCTATATATACCAAACTTGCCTTTTGAAAATGAAGTTTCATAGTTTTCCCATTTTTCTCCAGGATATCTGTTGGCTATTAACATTCCGTGTTTTCCTTCTGACCTATCTAGGTTCTTTACTGCTGCAGAATCTTTGAACACATGATTATATTTATTCACATTAGCGATAGACAACCTTTCTAATCTAGAATTCCAAAATTCTTGTGTATCATTATGCATAAAGGAAAATGCTATGTTGGGAGGAGGTGAATTTAGATTTTGAACTGTATTGCCACGTGCATCTAAAACATTGATGCTGCCGCCATAAAAAGCTAATGTAGAAAATGTTCGTTTCCAAGAACTAGTAGCATGACTTTGAATATTTTGCGTACCTTGACCACACCCTTCCAATAATAAAAAATTATTATTCGAGACATCTTCATATCTCTGAGAATTCCAAGCGCTTCTTCCAAAAAGTGGGCCATTACATAAATAGGAAGACGGTAATCCATATAATGTTCTTCCGCTATTTGTTGGGATTAATCCTGAGATTCTTGGGACAAATCTGTCTTTTGAAATAAATTTAGAATTGAATGTCATTGGAGCTTCTGGGCAAATCATCATTTTAAAATCACCGTATCCGCCTTCATAAAACATATCATGCAAAAGCCTCCAATTACCAAAATTTTCATCTGCAATTGCTGCCCCTGGTCTATAGATGTCACCGGTATCTTCGGCAAATGTATAGCCACCTGAACCAGCTTTATCATGATAATAATTTCCTCTATCCCATGTTTTAAGATTAACATCAAAATAAGGTATTAAATGTCCAGCCCATGATCCGTAAAGTGGTCCTGCAGAACGTTTGTCTTTGTATGAAATGGTGTAACTAGAATAATACGTATAATTATTCGTATATGGTAGATATCCATCGTTATCATTTGCATATGTAGCTATTAAGGCCCCTAGTTGTTTTAATTGATTTGCACAAATAATTGAGCGTGATTTTTTTCTTATTTGATTTAATTTAGGAATTGCAAGAGTTATCAAAATCAAAATAACCACAATGACTGCCATCATTTCAATTAATGAAAACTGTTTTTTAGTCATAAGAATAACTCACATAAATTAATGTTGCTATAAAATTGATATGATTTATATAGTAAATGTCTAATCATTTAAGACTAGTATCTATCTATTATGCAATAATTATATTTATTGCATAATAAATGTAAACTGCATAAAGAGAATGTGAGATTCAAGCTCAAAAAATTGATTTAATTTATTATTATTATGTTGGATTCTTATTAGCAGTGTTTATTTAATTTCTCGGTTAGTTCATTCAAAGTTGAATTATATTTGTTAAATAAAGTTGCTTAGTTGCGATCTGGCTTATGACCAAATTATTACATTATTCTTTCAAATCTTTTATGCTTATTAAGTTTTTATAGATTGTTTTAATAAGTTAAAACCAAAAGGTGAACTAAAACTAAATTAAACATCGTGAATTAATAAATTTTTTCTAGAGCATGGCTATTATAATTTGTTATAAAATAAACCAATTATCTTTTGTAGTATTTCTTAAACATCTTGAGGTTAAATCTGGCTAAAGATTTTTGGAGATTTATTCTTGATAATCCCTTTTCTTTTCCTCTTCATATTTTTTCTGCTCTTCTAATTGTTTTTTTAATTTAGCAGTAAGCAAGTTGACATTAGAACTGTCATATTGAATAAGATATTTCAGATTATCAAGAATTGAACTACCACTAGTGTGGACGGTTTTAGTAAAATCTAACATGCAAATTGATCCTGATGCGATATGCTTTTCTAAAAATTTTATAAATGGTTCTGAAATGGTATTAAAGTTTGATGGTGAGCTGATATAAATATAACCTTTTCCATTTATAAATTTTTTAAATAGTTCAATATTCTTTTCATTTGCAATAAACTCACCTTGGATGTAAATCCCTTTTGAATTTGAAATTTTAGCTTGATTGAAATAAAATTGTAAATTGATGAAGCCGTTTTGAGCTGGTGGCAATTCATTTTCAGTTTCTTGTTGTGGATGCTCTTGGTGATCTTGTTTAAATATATCGATTTCAAATGTTGTGAAAATTGTTTCATGTTTGTTCAATGGTTCTGTTGAAACAACATTTGTAACTTCTTTGTCGTGGAACCATTCGGCACAATAATAAATACATTTTTGTTTGAATTTATAGGGATTATTTGGAGGGCCTGAAATAAATTTAACAAGAAAATAAAGTAAGTATATTATTCCCAAAAGAACTATTGCCGCTAGAACTTTGCTTTTCACTAATTGGTTTCCTCATGAATTTATTCTATAGAGTTGATACTATTAATGAAAATAAGATTAACCACACTTTTATCTAAAGAATATATGATTTTAGTTTTGTTATACGTTTAAAGTTTGTTTTTATTTATTTATTTGTTGTTTACTAGTATTCAGATTTTTTTTAAGCGATGCTTTTTCCATTGTAAGGCAATAAATGAATCAGCAAATATTTGGGATAAATGGAATATTAGGCAAGCAATGGAAGCCAATGCAGTGATTTCTTTTGGGAATGCTATTAATATTGTCAATGATACTGGAAGTGTTTTTTGGGAACACACAAAGGATAATGCCATTTGTTTTTCTACTGCTAATCCAATAAGTTGACCTGAAAATTTACACATTAATAGCAATATTAAATGAATTGATAGCACAGTAATTATTAAAAAAAATAATTCTGCAATGGTAATATTTTTTATATTTTCGTTTCCAGCAGCTGCTGTACAAAATACGATGAATATGATAGCTGTTGGTTGATAGTAAGATAGAAAGGGGTGTGCTTTTTTTTGAAGTTTTCTTTTAATTAGAAATCCGATTATAGATGGTGCGATTACAAGTATTAAAAGTTTATACAAAATTTTTAGTGAGCTAATTGGTTCAGTAGCATCTGTTTGCCCAAAATACTGAAATGTAAAAGGCAATATAAATATTCCGGCAATATTTAAAAATATAGTAATGACAATTGCCAAAGCGGTATCCCCTTTTGCTATATCAGTAATGACAATTCCTGAAACGAGTGTCGGAGGAACACATGCAATCGCAATGATACCTAAAGATAAAGCATTTGATGATACTAAGTCCATTTTCAAAATAATAAAAGCAACTATTGGAGCTCCAATTAAATTAATCAATCCTCCAATAATTAAGACAAGAATTAGCTCTCGATTGAGCTTGATGTCATTCAGCTTTAGTGTGTAACCTGAAATTAAAAATATAAAAAAAATGAGAACGTGACTTATTTTTATCGAATACCATTCTAGATTATAAAGCAATTCTCCTACTGATGGAATTAGGGTGCTTAATATAATGATAGATACGAGTCCAAGGGGTAAATATAAATCTTTAAAGTTCATCTTGATTAAAATATTTATGTTGAGATTTTGTTATGCAGAAATATGCCAATGGGCCGGTGAGAGAAATAAAGAGAACGAGAGGTATTAGAACTTTTATATCGTTGATTTCGAGGTTAGGTGCAATTCCATTAATTTTTGACTGTATTTCATTTGAAAATATAGTTTGAAGAACAGCGATTGAATTAAAACATATATGAAAAAATATCACACTAAATATTGATTGAGTTCTGTATCTTAACCACCCAAGAAAAATGCCTACAGGCAAAATAGGAATTGCTCTATTGATACCATGTATAAATGCAAATATAATCCCTGTAATTAGTATTACAAGTATCCAGGAGTATTTATTCTTAAGGGAAGAAAATAGTACGCCTCTAAAGATGAATTCTTCTGTTACTCCAGGTGTTATCGCAAAAATAAAAATACATATAAATATACCATATTGGTTATTAAAATTTAATATTAGGTTTTGCATCATTTCGCTTGATTGAGTATTTTCAGGGACCATTGTGTTAAAAATCATTTGAAAAATAAATGCTAATGCCAATATTGGTATTAACGAAATTAGAATTCCAATAATTTGTGTAGCTGTTGGTAAGTATAATTTTAAGAAATCCATTGGATTAACTCTTTTGAATTTCATGTAAAGCAAGCTAGGAACAAAAAGAAATCCCCAAAAAGATAACGCAATTGACCAGGGTTCCATTTTGGTTTGCAATACCATACCAATAGTTGTAAATAGAATAAAAGATATGAGAGCTATAAAGGTTCCTTCTGATAGAGAGAGAGAGCCTTTTTCGGTTTTTGGTCTGTAAAATAGTGAGAAATTTGCTCCACCGGCTAATACTTGATCTTTACGATGGCTTACAAAAATACTACAGAGTGCTAATATGCCCGAGAAGCCTATAATATTGATAAAAATTATGATAGTTGAAAATACTGTAATATTTCCAAGAAATAAATTCCTGAAATACAATGTAATGTTAGCGAAAGGAATACTATACCATATCCCCGTCAGTTCTGTGTTTGGTAGTAGAGATATTGCTGCTGGTATAGAGACTAAAAGCATTCCAGGCAAACTATAATAGCTGGCAGCCATTCTTGTTTTTGCAAATGAAACGAGTAATAATGCCAATGAGCCACACATTAAAGCTAGTGGAATTAATGTCAAAAGTAAGGTAAATACTTTTAAAGGTGTGAACGTTAGCAGATCTGAGCCGTAACTTTGCTGGTCAATGCTTGCGATTATAGAGCCTCCAAATAGAACAATTCCAGTTAAATTTGAAAAGGCATTTAAGATACCTGCTGATACAATGGCAAAATATTTGCCTACAATTATTTCTTTCCATTCTAACGGTGTTGCTAATAATGTTTCTAAAGTATTTTGTTCTCTTTCGGCAGGTAATACTTCAGTCGCTGCGTATTGGCAGCTTACGAAAACTAGAAAAATTAGGGTGATAGCGATTAAGCTACTTCCATATTTTACTAAAGTGTGGCCTTTAGGCGCAATATTATGAAAATCTTGAATATGGAATAGGTTAATGATATCAAGACTTATATTACGTTTGATAAGTTCATCGTTAAGTAGCGTAGAATTATAATCTTCAATGGCTATTTCGATTTCATTAACTGCGACGGATGAAATGTCGTCTCGACTATCATAGTAGATATTGATGTCACCAAAAGATTGAGCTGTTGGATTGCTGGGTTTTGTAAAGGAAAGCAAAATTTCGCTTTTTTCTTTTAACGAAGGGGTTTTCTTGGATTTGTAAGTTTGTTGAACTTTTATGGAGAAGGTTACTTTTCTGACATTAAGCTCTTCTTTGTAGCGGTCTTGAAGAAAGGTTTGAAGGCCAATTAAGTTTTTATCTATCGAGTCATTATCAGAAACATCAACAATATCTAGGTTGAGAATGGCTTTTGATTTTTTAGTAAGTTGCCCTGCTACCAAGTCTCCTGTTACCAGCATTATTCCTGGGTAGATGATCAAAGGAACCAATAACATAACTAAAAGGGCTTCTTTATTCTTAAAAAAGCTCAGGACCTCTTTTTTATAAATGATTAAAACATTGTTCCAATTCACTTTAAGATGGATCCTCATTTTTTGATGCGTGTTCCTCTATAATGGCCAGAAAGGCTTCTGAAAGATTTGAGGTATTTGTTTGTTGGATTAAAGTTGTTTTATCCGCGCAGATTAAAATTTCTCCTTTATAAATAATGGCAATTTCATCTGCGATTAATTCAATTTCTGAAAGTATATGTGTTGAGTAGAAAATTGATTTCCCTTGTTCTTTTTTTTCTTTGATAATATCCATCAGTTTTTTTGATGTTAATATGTCTAGTCCATTACTAGGTTCATCAAAAATAATAAATTCTGGATCATGAATTAGAGTTCTTGCAATATTTATTTTTTGTTTTTGCCCTGTTGACATTTCTTGACATTTCTTATCTAGAATGTCATCAAATGCTAAAACGTTATTTAACTCTTTAATGCGTTGGTTGATGACTTCTTTTGAGATATTGTACATTGAACCAAATAACTTAATATTTTCTCGACCCGTGAATATAGGGTATGATTGTGTACCAGTTGATAAATAGCCAATTTTTCGTTGTATATCAGCTTTGTTTTTTTTGATGTTGCAACCATTGATAAAAACTTCTCCTTTATCGGGTTCTAGAATACCAGCAATGATTCTTAATGCGGTAGTTTTTCCAGCACCATTTGGACCGAGTAATCCAAAAACTTTCCCATGAGGTATTTTTATATTAATATCTTTTAATACTTTTATTTCTTTATTATTTGCATGAAATGATTTATATAAATGTGCTATTTCAATGGCTAAATTCGTATCTAGCTGATTCATAAAATCTTATTTTTTCTATTTTATTATTTTTTTGAGATAGAAGATAATAACCAAACTGAGTAGTATCTCTACATTTTCATCTAGTTGAGATTCACATTTTTTTCTGTTTAAATTGAAGGCAAGGAAATTTATTCTGGATTCTTGTCTCATTGAATCCCAAAAGCATGTTTTGAAATCCGAAATGGCGATTGTAGTTAATTGGCTTTTTTATTTATCTGATTTTTTCAAACCAAAACGAGCAAAGTGTTTTCTATATGAAATCTGCCGATATGATACTAATATTGTTGGATAAAAATTCGTTTTGTCATTAGATCAAGAAGCGATGGAAATATGGATAAAGTAAGATTTGAAAAGTTATTTGATGAGCTTGAGCAACCATTGTTGAGATATGCCTTTTTTTTAGTGAAAGAGGAAGAGTTTGCTAAGGACATTGTTCAAGATTCGTTTATTAAATTATTAAAACAAGAACAACAGCCTGAAAATGCTAAGGCTTGGATGTATACCGTTTGTAGAAATTTAATTATTGATAATGCTAGAAGAGCGAAAAAAATTATTTTTCATGAAAACTATGCAGAATTATCTCCAGGTTACGAAGAAAAAGATGAGATTATGGAAGATGAAAATGTGAAAGAAATTAGAAGAGTTATTGATCGTTTACCTTTGGTTGAAAAGGAAGTCGTCATTCTTAAATTTTATGAAATGAAAAGCTATAAAGAAATCAGCTTGTTAACAGGTAAATCCGTAACCAATGTCGGCTTTATATTACATCAAGCTATAAAAAGATTGAAAAGTTTATTAAAAAAAGATGAATCATTAACAACTGGGATTGAATAAATGTTAGATTTAAAAGATGCAACAATGGAAGAAAAAATCACACATTTTTTATTAAATGAGTTGGATGATGATCAATCTAAAAATGTTAAAGATGAAATTAATAATAACGCAGAGTATCAAAAACTCTTTGATGAAACGAAAGATTTATTGAATTTAATTAAATCAGATAAGGATATGTCCCACATTTCATTGCATTTAGGTGAAGATAGAAAAAAGGCAATAATGGCCGAAGTAGATGGAAATAAATCATCTAGGGTTTTAGATTTATTTAAACATATGAAGTTTACCATGGCAATAGCAGCAGCATTATTATTATCAGTTATATTTTTTCCGGGTATGTGGGATGAGGGTACATCAAGTCAAAAGTTAAATGATAGAAATCCAAGCTCTAATGTCATGGGGGTATATAGCTTTAAAGCTGTTTTGCCATCTGGAATTTACGATTTAACATTTCAAGATAGTAAGTTAAGTATTGATAATATTACTTCGAGTGCTGGTGAAGATTTTTTTAGTAAAGTTAATATTATGAAAGGTGATATTATTTTAGATATTAGTGGGAAAAATACACATCATTTTGACGCGAATCAATGGAAATCTTTTTTCTCAGAATTAATGAATAAAAAAGAGATAATTATTAAAATTGATAGAAACGGTACAAGTTTAAATAAAAGAGTGCTTCAATAAAAAGCATTATTTATAACATCATTTAATTTAAGCTATTAGATCTAAGAGTGTGCCAAGGTTTTCATTTTGAACCTTAATTAATTTAATATTAAGTTTGACACCATTTTCACTTACTATTTGTTTACCAATTTCAGTTGTCAAATCAAAATCAGGATCATTAAATTTTGTAGCAATTCTGTTGGCAGATTTATTTAGATTAGCTAATTGATTTTGAATACCGTTTAAGTTTGTGCTAATCATAATTTGGAACCTATTTTAATTCTTCTTCTATATCTATTATCGTTCGATTTATGGTTGGATACGAAGCATTTTTTTTAATTTTTTGGAGAAGTCCTCGAATTTACTTAAAGTGAAGATATTGTGAAATTTAATTCTTATTATTCTGTACTAGTAAATAAATTTTCTATTTGGTAATGAAAGAAGTTCTGTAACATACTCACTTTAAAATTACAAACTATCAAATTTATTGCAATTAGGAGAAGTTTAGTGACTACCAAGGAATTATTTTATTTAATCCCCATCGCAGGTTCAATTGGTTTAATTTATGCATTTATAAAGTCTAGTTGGGTTGCAAAACAGGATGCTGGTACAGATAGAATGAAAGAAATTGCCGGTTACATTAGTGATGGAGCAATGGCATTTTTAAAAAGAGAATACAGCATTTTAGCTATCTTTGTTGTTGTTGTTGCTGTCATTCTTGGTTTTGTTAATACTGGTCGAGCTGATTCAAGTCCTTTAATTTCACTAAGTTTTGTTTGTGGTGCGGTGTGTTCTGGATTAGCAGGTTATTTCGGGATGCGTGTTGCTACAAAAGCAAATGTCCGAACAACTGCTGCTGCAAGAGAAAGTTTAGCACGTGGTTTATCTGTTGCTTTTAATGGTGGCGTGGTAATGGGTATGTGTGTTGTTGGATTGGCATTAGTTGGAATGGGTGGATTGTATTTACTTTACGATTCAATTTTTGAAGGTGATTTTGTTGTTAAGTCGAAACAAGTTTTAAATGTACTTATGGGCTTTAGTTTAGGTGCTAGTTCGATTGCTTTGTTTGCTAGAGTAGGTGGTGGGATTTATACAAAAGCTGCGGATGTAGGTGCTGATTTAGTCGGTAAAGTTGAAGCAGGAATTCCAGAAGATGATCCGAGAAACCCTGCGACGATTGCAGATAATGTTGGTGATAATGTTGGCGACGTAGCTGGTATGGGAGCTGATTTATTTGAATCTTATATTGGTGCGATCATAGGTTCTATGGTATTAGGATTAGCTATTGTAACCAATTATACTTTTAAAAGTTCCAATGAGGGTTTGAGTTTTATTTTATTTCCTATGTTGTTGGCGGCATCTGGTGTCCTTGTCAGCATCGTTGGGACTTTTGCCGTTAAGATTAAAGAAGGTGGAAATCCTCAAGCAGCCTTAAATAAAGGAACTTTTGGTGCAGGTTTATTAATGATTGTTGTCACTTATTTTCTTGCACAGCATATATTGCCAGCCGAATGGACTCAAAAAGTTGCTGTTGATGGAGTTTTCAAAACCTTTTATTCTATGGGTGTTTTTTATGCTTCGGTTATTGGTGTTGCTGTAGGTACGTTAATCGGAATAGCAACAGAATATTATTGTGCGGCGGATAAAAAACCAGTTGCAACTATTGCCGAAGCTTCGTTAACAGGTAGTGCTACAAATATTATTTCTGGATTAGGTGTAGGTATGCAAAGTACAGCTATACCTATAATATTAATTGCAGCAGGTATATTAGGTTCGTATCATTTTGCTGGTTTATATGGTATTGCTATTGCAGCTCTAGGCATGTTAAGTACTACAGGAATTCAATTAGCCGTAGATGCTTATGGCCCAATAAGTGATAATGCCGGTGGAATTGCTGAAATGGCAAAATTACCAAGTGAAGTTCGAGAACGGACAGACGAACTTGATGCTGTTGGGAACACAACGGCAGCTATTGGAAAAGGTTTCGCAATCGGTTCAGCTGCCATGACAGCCTTGGCATTATTTGCAGCATACATGCAAATGGCAGGGATAACTACTATTGATGTTTCCAACCCAACAGTCATGGCAGGATTATTATTAGGCGCAATGCTTCCATTTTTGTTTAGTTCAATGGCTATGAATGCTGTTAGTCGAGCTGCTAATGCTATGATTGTAGAGGTTAGAAGGCAATTTAGAGAAATAGAAGGATTGATGGAAGGCAAAGCAGTTGCTGATTATTCAAGGTGTGTTGACATCTCAACTAGTGCTGCCATTAAAGAAATGATTTTACCAGGATTAATGACGATAATTGTTCCAATCTTGATTGGCTTTTTTGGCGGTAAAATGATGCTTGGAGGATTGTTAGCAGGAGTGACAGTATCTGGAGTTTGTTTCGCTATTTTTATGTCTAATGCTGGTGGTGCCTGGGATAATGCTAAAAAACTTATTGAAGGCGGTGTCCATGGTGGCAAAGGCAGTGAAGCTCATAAAGCAGCTGTGACAGGTGATACCGTTGGGGATCCATTCAAAGATACAGCTGGCCCAAGTTTAAATATTCTTATAAAACTTATTAGTGTTGTCGCATTAGTTATTGCACCACTGTTGACGTTTTAATTGTGAATGATGACGAATGGCATAAATGGTTTCAAGGTGTCTGGGAAGACCGGGAAGAAAATTTATATAGAAAATTTTTCGGTGAGCTAGATGATCACTGTTATAAATTAAAAGAAGATATTTTTGCTGATAATTATGGAATGGATAATTATGAGCCTTCTTGGTTAACAAATGTTGTTATAGAAAGTCCTCCCAGCGCCATTAGAAATAATTGGTTGTATGTGACATCTGGTCTATCAAATCCAATTGGATGCGAACCGGATAAAATAAAAGAAGGTGATTTTAGCGGTATGGGTTTTGAAATGATTATAGAAACCCAAGAACAAGTTGAGTGGCCAATTGATATTTTGCATAATATTATTGCCTATCAAATACTTGTGGCAACAAGTCACGTTGAAGGAAATATATTGGATTATTCGTCCATCATGCCTTTTGAGAATGGCGTAGCGGATAATAGTACTATAGATCATATGGTAATTATTGAGCCAACATCACCATCAAATTATCCTTCTACTTTTTCATTGAGTTCAGGTGCGGTAGATTTTTTTCTTTTGTTTGGTATGACCTCCAAAGAAGTGTCTGTATTATCTGGAAACGAAGAAGTTGATTTAATTGAAAGATTTCAAGGTAAAACATCTTTTCCTATTACTGAAATAAATAGAGACTCAGTAGTTTAAACCTTACCATGCAATATTTTGTATCGAAATTATCGGAAGGCCAATCTAGTATTGAGGTTGTGGATACTGATGCCCATCACATGATAAATGTCAAAAGAATAAAAATAAATGATGAGGTGAAATTGTTTAATGGTCACGGATTGCAAGTTACAGCAGTTGTAGAATCTGTAGATAAAAAAATAGTTAGTTTGAAAATTAAATCCATTTGTAAGTCGCAATTGCCAACCATTGAAATCGTTTTAAATTTTGTGCCGCCTAAAGGGAAAAATCTTTCACTATTAATTGAAAAATCTGTAGAAGTTGGCGTGGATAAAATTGTTCCTTTAGTTTCTGAAAGAAGCATTCGTTCTTATCAGAATGAAAAATCCGAGAAGCTAAATAAAATTATTCTTGAAGCTTGTAAACAATCAGAGAGAGCCTGGATACCCGAATTATTGCCTATCATTAATTTAAAAAACAGAATGGAAGAAGTCCAAGGTCAGAATAATTTAAATTTATTTTTTCATCCACGTGGAGGCAAAACGATTTCCTCTTTGATGGGTGATTCAGAACAACCAAGGATAATCCAATTATTTATTGGTCCTGAAGGTGGATGGTCAGAGTTTGAGATAGGTCTTGCCGAAGAAAAAAAATTAACATTAACAACAATGACTTGTCCTATAATGCGTGTTGAAACGGCTGTAATCGCGTCTATTAGCGTAATTCGATCAATTTATACATAATGAACTGGTTTGATATAAATTATATGGAAATTATTAAATCTCAGTGATAATGTTCCGTTTTAATTAAAATATACATCTGAGTTAAGGAGTTTTGAATGCTTGGGATTTTGGATATTGGTACGCGATCAACCAGAATATTATTTGGTCCAAATGATAAAAATGAAATCACGAATTTAAAACGTATAAAAAATTTAGGGGAAGTAACTTCTTTAGGATTAGATATTGATTCAGAAACCAAAGAAATGCCTTTGGATTGTCCAGGTCTGGAAAGAAATATTCACCTGATATTAAAGTACGTTGACGAATGTAAGCGCAGAGGAGTATCAAGAGTTTTTGCTGTGGGAACAGCAATCTTTAGACAATTATCAAACCAAGATGAAGTATTAGAAACGATACGTGCTAATACTGGCGTAACAGTCAATGTCTTGTCGAAAGAAGATGAAGCGGCTTTGTCATTATATTCTTTATATATTAATTTTGATAAAGAAATGACGATTGGAGACATTGCCATATTGATTGATCAAGGTGGTGGTTCAACAGAATTATCATGGATGGAAAAAACTTCTGACAGTGACTTTTTACCAAAAGGTTTGATCAGTTTAAATCTTGGAACGGTTGTGTTAAACAGAGCTTTCATAGATGAGTTGCCAGGACCAACTGGTGAGCCTGAAACTATTTATGATAAATATATTCGAGCAATGAAAATTATTACAAATGAAATTGAAAACAGTCGAAAACTAGAAATAGATCCCTATTCAGATAAGGTTCGCGTTTTTGCTGTTGGTTCTGCCATCACTAATATTACCCCTGGTAAAAGTAATCGTGAAAAACATGGTTTTGTACACAGCGTTAGAGAGATGGAAGAAAAAATTTCTATTGCTGCTACAAATTATGAACATCATAAAATTCTGATATCTGCTTTGAGAGATCCGAACACGAACCCATGGATTCTAGAAGATCTAGATCGACAATTGATGACGCTTTATGGATTACCTGTTTATAATGAGTTAGTAAAATCGTTTGATAATGAATATTTAAAAACCATAACCACTTTAGGTTTTGCATTGAGATATGGTGTTTATTACAGTGAAGTTCTTGGCAAAAATTTGGGAAATTTGGTTGAGAGTGAAATTAGAGGGCTGTAATGCTTTTTTTATATTGTTGTGATATTTAATTAAACTTTCTGAATTTTGGTCAACTTCTGATTTAGTTTGATTACAGAATGTTAAAAATAAAATCATTTGTTTTACTCATTAGCTGGAATTTGATCAATCCAGACTAAAATATATTAAAAAGATCGTTTAGAAAGGTTTTGCTAAAATGAGTTCTGGAAAATCGTTATACGAAAAAGTTTTTGACAAACACGTTGTAAAAAAATTACCTTCTGGCCAATATCAACTTTTTATTGGGCTACATTTGATCCACGAAGTAACCAGCCCTCAAGCTTTCGGTATGCTAAGAGATCAAAAATTAAAAGTACGTTTCCCAGAAAGAACGTTTGCAACTCCGGATCATATTGTTCCTACTTCTGATCAATCGAGACCATTTAAAGATGCCATGTCAGAAGAAATGATGTGTCATTTAGAAAATAATTGTGCTGAAAATGACATCAAACTTTTTGATATGAAAAAAGGTGAGCAGGGTGTAGTTCATATTATAGGCCCCGAAAATGGATTAACTCAGCCGGGTATGGTTATTAGTTGTGGTGATTCTCATACTTCTACACATGGTGCTTTTGGTTCGATAGCCTTTGGAATCGGAACAAGCCAAGTTCGAGATGTATTGGCTACTCAAACACTAGCGATGGCTAAGTTAAAAGTTAGAAAAATTGAAATAAATGGCTCTCTTAATCCAGGCGTATATGCTAAAGATGTGATTTTATATATCATTAATCAATTAGGTGTAAATGGTGGTGTGGGGTATGCATATGAATTTTCTGGCGATGTTATCACTAATATGTCCATGGAAGAGCGCATGACAGTGTGTAATATGTCTATTGAAGGTGGTGCTAGAGTTGGTTATATAAACCCAGATGAAAAGACTTTTGATTATTTAAAAGGAAAGCTTTATTCCCCTACAAGTGAAGAATTTGATAAGGCAAAAGAGTTTTGGCAAAGTATTTCTTCAGATGAAGATGCTGAATATAATGATGTTATCGTTTTCCAAGGCGACGCTATTGAACCAATGGTAACTTGGGGCATAACTCCAGCGCAATCAATTGGCATCAAAGGATCTATTCCAGCATTGGATTCATTTAATGACGATGAAAGACCTTTAATAAAAGAAGCTTTTGAGTATATGGGTTTCGATGAAGGTCAAGAGATTGAGTCGACTAAGGTTGATGTATGTTTTATTGGTTCTTGCACAAATGGTCGATTGTCAGACTTTAAAGAAGTTGCCAGATTAGTAAAAGGTCGCCACGTCGCAGATCATGTGCAAGCTTTAATAGTGCCAGGATCTCAAAAAATTAAAGTTGAAGCTGAGAAACTTGGGTTGGATAAAATATTTATTGAAGCCGGATTTGAATGGCGTGAAGCGGGATGTTCAATGTGCTTGGCCATGAATCCGGATAAATTAAAAGGTAATCAAGTAAGTGCTTCATCATCCAATAGAAATTTTAAAGGTCGTCAAGGTTCACCGACTGGCCGAACTTTATTGATGAGCCCAGCTATGGTGGCGGCAGCTGCTATATGTGGTGGCGTAGCTGATTGCAGAGAAGTTTTTGCAAATTAAAGAAAGGTAGTTTTTATGTCTAGTGTTGAAATAAAAAAGATTTCTGGGAAGGGAATTCCGGTTAAAGGAAATGACATTGATACTGATAGAATTATTCCTGCTAGATTTTTAAAATGTGTAACATTTGAGTCTTTAGGCCCGGAATCATTCAAAGATGATCGATTCGATCAAGAAGGAAATAGCAAAAATCATTCTTTTGATAACCCTAATTATAAAGATGCCAATATACTTTTTGTAAATAAGAACTTTGGTTGTGGCTCATCAAGAGAGCATGCTCCTCAAGCATTAAATCGTTGGGGAATAAAAACAATTGTGGGTGAATCCTTTGCAGAAATATTTTTTGGAAATTGTGTGGCAATGGGTATTCCATGCTTTACCGTTGAGAAGAAAGTTATTGATGAAATAATGTTGTTAATTGAAGGTTCACCATCAGTATCAATTTCTGTCGATATTGAAAATTTAAAAATAAACGTGGATGGAAAAGAATTTGATGCAAATATACCTGATGGTCCACAAGGTCAGCTGCTTAATGGAAGTTGGGATGCTACTTCTCAATTACTTGAAAATGAAAAAGAAGTTAAAGATGTTGCTAGTTCATTACCTTATGTTTCTGGTTGGTAGAAATTGCTAGATAAGACTCCTTTTAAAATGCATATTCTTGTTTGTCAGAATCAAAGAGATGCTGATTGTGGTGATGTCTCATGTGCTGGCGAAGTGGCATCAAGTCTTCGTCAAGAATTAAAAGATTTCGTTGATGAGCATAAATTAAAAGGTAAGGTTAGGGTGACATCTACTAAATGTTTGGGTCCCTGTGCAAAAGGTCCAAATGTCATGATTTATCCTCAAGAGATTTTTTTTTCTAAATGTTCTGCAGAAACTATTGATGAAATAAAAACCTATATTATAGATAGTATTTAATTTATAAAGAGTGATTATGACAGGAATTATTCCAAAGCTATTTGTAGTTGATGATTCAGCTGAAATAACGGATACTTTAGAAGCTTGTTTGAGTCATAAATATAATATATGTGTGTTCAATAACCCAATAAAAGCACTCGAGGCCTATAAAAAAGATAGTGATTATTTCGCTCTTATAGTTGATATAAATATGCCTGAGATGAATGGTGTAGAATTATCTCAAAAAATTGTAAAAATTAATCCCAAGCAGCCAATTATTATTTTGACGGGATATACAGATCCCAAGAATATCGCCCAAGCGATGAAGATTGAAAGTTTGGTAAGAATTATCAAAAAACCCTGTGATTTGAACGACTTAATGGAGACAATAGAAGGCATAGGATTTCAATAATTATATTACTGTAAATATATTTTCTATTTGAAATATAACTTTTTATTTTTAATGAATATTTCCATCGTCTGCTGTCTTGGGATATACTAGCTTACGATGGTATAATAACACTTTTCGTGGTAACTGAATGATTCTAATTGTAGATGACAATACGCTTAATAGAATGATATTAATGAAGTTAATTCGAAGAATGGGACTTCATGGTTATACCGCCACAAATGGTGCAGAAGCTGTCGACTTTGTTCGTAAAAAAGATGATATTGAGTTAGTTTTAATGGATATCATGATGCCTGTGATGAATGGTCTTGATGCTACATTAAAAATAAGAGAATTTAAAAAAATCGAAGAATTGCCCATAGTCGCTGTTACGGCTGATTCAACCGAAGGCATAAAAGAGAAGTTGGAAAAAGCCGGTTGTAATGATTTTGTGGCCAAACCAATAAGAAAAGAAATAATTGAAAACATCATAAAGAAGTACATCGTCGTATCCTGAAATTCAGAAAATCACTATGTCAGATATTTTTAAACAACTCAAAACAAGCAGATTGTATTGGATGCTTTATGATTCTACCATGAAGTTTTGGTGGATCGGAGTCATGGGAATCATTTTATTTTGGGTTTTATTTTTTATTGTTGATAGTAAAAAATTCCTTAACGATGGTGAGCGCGAAATCAATATTAATGATGAATCAGCATTGGTGATCGATTGGAATAAATGGGAAGAAGAGAAATTAGCATTTGAAGAAAACTTAGAGGAAGATTTGATTGTCGCAGATAAAAAAATTCTTAATAGTAAGTCAAAATCTGCTCTTGAAATTGCAAAAGGTTTGTTGGAATTAAATAGAATATATCCATCTCGAAATTATGTTTATTGGAAAACTATTACAGCTAAGGTAACAGCATACACACCTGACTTTAGATCTTGCGGAAGATTCGCTGATGGTAAGACTTCGAAATTAGATAACGCTTTTAAATTTGACGGCGTAGCTATTGCACCGAAAGTTATTCAATATAGAAGTGGAGTGTATATCCCAAGTGTTGGTGTGAAAGAAGCCGACGATACAGGAAGTGCAATGCGTAAAGCTGCTAGAAAAGGTTATTATCACATTGACGTTAGAATGAGAACTAACAGAAAGGCTAAAAGGTGGGGCGTGCGTTGGAAACGTGTTCATTTATATAAGAAATCTTAAAGGGTTTTATTGAATTGACATCTGTTTTCGTCTTGCTATACTCCTTCCCCTTTGTTGGGAAAGCTCATTTGCCCTGACTCAATAGTGCTTATAAAAATCATATTATAAGTGGTTTATTTTACTTTTTACTTATTATTAAACTTAATAAAAACACATGTTAATTCTCGTAATTAAATTTTTATTCTTTTAGGAGTTATTTAATTTATGGCTAAAAGTGGATCAAGAGGTGGTAGAAAAAATATTCGTCGTGAAAATTTTTCAAACCCAATGTATGATATGCCCATGGGTGCACCACCTGAAAACTTTAAGGTAGAAATAACAGCCGAGTTAAAAGAAGTTTTTGCAGAATTAGATAAAGGTGAAATTCATATTTCCAAGATTAAAAATTTAAATGTACATGAGTTGCACGAAGTAGCAAAATATGAAAAAATAGAAGATTATTATACAAAAGTTCGCCAAGAATTAATATTTTCAATTTTACAAAATAAAGTTGCCTTAAATGGTACTTTGTATGGCGATGGTGTTTTAGAGATCCTGCCTGATGGATACGGATTTTTAAGATCACCTAAATTTAATTATTTACCTTGTCCGGATGATATCTATATATCTCCTTCTCAAATTAGAAGGTTTATGCTTAGAAAAGGTAGCATTGTTAATGGTCAAATTAGGCCTCCTAAAGAAGGCGAGAGGTATTTTGCATTATTAAAAGTTGAATCGATAAATGGTGAGTCTCCGGAAAACTTATATACTAAAATACCCTTTGAAAACTTGACTCCACTTTATCCCGAAGAGCGTTTAATATTAGAAACGGGTCCTGATGATTTGAGTATGAGAGTCATTGATTTAGTTACTCCAATAGGTAAAGGACAGCGTGGATTAATCGTGGCTCCACCTAGAACTGGTAAAACGGTATTGCTACAAAATATAGCTAATTCGATTGCCATTAATAATCCGGAGGTTGAATTAATTGTATTATTGATTGATGAGAGACCTGAAGAAGTAACTGATATGGCTAGGAATGTTAAAGGTGAAGTAATAGCTTCTACATTTGATGAGCCAACTAGTCGACATGTGCAAGTGGCTGAAATGGTAATTCAAAAAGCGAGAAGATTGGTAGAATTTGGAAAAGATGTCGTCATTTTACTTGATTCAATTACCAGATTAGGGCGAGCATATAATACTGAAACCCCGGCTTCAGGCAGAATATTATCAGGTGGTATCGATGCAACAGCGTTAGAAAGACCAAAACGATTTTTTGGTGCTGCACGAAATATTGAAGATGGAGGCAGTTTGACAATTATAGCGAGTGCTTTGGTCGATACTGGATCTAGAATGGATGAGGTGATTTTTGAAGAATTCAAAGGTACAGGAAACATGGAGATTCATTTAGACCGACGTTTGGTTAATAAAAGATTATTTCCAGCCATTGATATTAACGCTTCTGGCACTCGAAAAGAAGAGCTTATTGTTAATGAAGAAGAGTTAACAAAAATTCATTTACTAAGAAGATATTTATCAGATTTAAATTCAGTAGAAGGAATGCAATTCCTTTACGATAAACTTAAAAAGACTCGTTCAAATATTGAGTTTTTACTTAGTATGGATGTCAATTAAAGTAATTTTTTATTTTTGATTAAATTATTTTAATTTTGGCAATTCATTGCCAAAGTTGATTCGATTTTTTTCAGGCATTGAATATAAAATATATATTTAAATTTTTATACACTTTTGTTCTTTAAACGAATCGTGAACTGCTTGTGTAAAAGTCATGTATTTTAACCCTTCCTCAAAACTACTTTCATATTGTTTACCTGTTTTGATGGAATCAATTAGTTCTTCTTCAACCTGCCATGTTTTTTGCAAATCTGTAGGAGTCTGCAATTGTTTCAAATCTTCTCCTTTTTTACCTGCTTCGAGACTATCATTATTGAAATTGAAAACAATGGTTCCTTCTGTGCCACAAATTCTAATTTGATCATCGTTGGCGTGATGACTTGAAGAAAATTGATAATTATAAAAGCCTCCTTTTTTTAATAATCCTGTGATGATCACTCCGTCTTCAACGTCTACTTGTTCAGCTTGATCTTGATCATTGTCTCGTTCTTTTACAGAGGTGTTTTTTACGGCAAATACTGTTTCTGGGTGGCCAATCCATCTTGAAATCGTTTCGTAGTAGATACCCATGCCCATAATATTTAGACCAGAGAACTCATGTTTATGTCTCCAATTAATTTTTGCGTCTGGAGAATATTTTGCATGGCTAATGTAATTTACCGAAATAAGGTCACCGACGAAGCTTTCATTCATTAATTTTCGTAGTAACATATCCGCTGAGAATGCAAATGGAGAAGGGCAAATCATTGTCGTTAATTCCGAATGTTCTTGTGCTTTTGCGACCATTGATTGTGCTTCATTTAAATCCATACACATTCTTGCTTGCACGAAAACATGTTTCTTGGCATCTAAGGATTTAATAGTGTATTCGCAATGTTTATATGGCCAAGTACCTATGACGACAAGGTCTATATTGGGATCATTAATTAAGTCATCTGGAGTGTTGAAAACTTTTTGAATATTAAACTCATCTGCAATAAGTTGGCTAGATTCTGTGCTTCTATTGCAAATACCGAAAAACTCTACATCCTCAATTTTTTGGAATCCTGGAATATGCCTATTCTTTACGATTCCTCCAGCACCTATAAATCCTATCTTTATTTTTGACATAACCTTACCCTTTATAATTCATTTTTATATTTCGAGTATTCTAATGTAATTTTTTTATTTTGGTAGTTGGGATATAGTGCAGATTCATTAATAAATGATTTCTAAACACAAGAAGAATCTGCGAAAATTAAAAGATTATAATATATTTGGTTTAATTTTATGAAGTTTCTTAATAAATATGATATCTTGTGCCATAATATATTTGAAGAATAAACGTAAATACTTAAAAAGTTTTAAATGTCAAACATTGAACAATTACCTTATGTTATTGAATTACTTGATGATTCATCTCCGGCAATTAGGGATGCTGTTTTAAAAGAATTGTCTTCTTATGGTTCTGATTTGAGTTGTGTTCTGGATCAAATGGTTAGCCCGCCAGATAGTCTTGTAAGGCAAAAAATTCAAGATTTATTAGCAGGTTATACACCTAGTGATCAGCAAAAAATTTGGTTGGGCTGGTTAAATGAAAAATGCGAATATCAACAACTAGAAAAAGCCATGATCTTTTTATCTGAATATCAAAATGGTTTTCAAAAAAAATATGATATCTCAATTATTTTATCTCACATCTCAGACGATTTCTTATCTGAATGTAATGATGTTAATTTATTTGAACTTGCTCATTATCTCTTTCAGTCTGATCGAATGAAAGGAGTATCGGAAGATTATTATAATCCTCAAAATAGTGATTTGGGTTATGCCTTAACTGAGCAAAAAGGATTACCGGTAACACTTGCAATTATACTTATGTTAGTGGGTTATCGAGTTGGTGTGGAAATACATGGATTAAATGTTCCAGGTCATTTTGTTGCTTCAGGAATGTGGAAAAATAAAAGTTATGTAATTGACTGTTATAATGAAGGCGAAATTATTAGCGAAGATTCTTTCATAAATGTACATTCCAGTGGATCAGTCAAAGCGAATTCGATGAGATTTAAAGCAAATACAAACGTAATTGTAAGTAGAGTTTTGAAGAATATCTCAATAGCTTATGAGAAAACTGGCGATACTAGCAGAAGTAGACAAGCGGTTGATTTTTTGAAAGAACTTTGTCAGCGTTAGTTTTTATTTCAATCTAACTACAGAATTCAATAATCCTTTTCATCGCTATTAAATTCAATCTGTATTCTATTATATCTCAATATTAAAATGTGCTAAATTAGATATTTCAATATGTCAATCAGAGGCGAAATCAGAGATTCCTGAGATAGAAAAATTAGATTTTATCTGTAAAAAGGGTGGTATAATGTCGCGCCATTTTGACGAGATACAGACCCTGAATTTAGGAATATAATTTGAATCCAACTTTAGTTGTTTTAGCTGCAGGTATGGGCTCCAGATATGGTGGGCTTAAACAAATTGACCCTGTTGGTCCTTCAGGTGAGTTTATTTTAGATTATTCTATTTACGATGCCATCAAAGCAGGCTTTGATAAAGTAGTCTTTATAATTCGAAAAGATATAGAAGAAGAGTTCCATGATAAAGTTGGTTCACGCTATAAAGGAAAAATTGAAGTTTCTTATACGTTCCAAGAACTTGATTTAATACCAGAGGGTTTTTCAGTTCCAGAAGGTCGTAGTAAACCTTGGGGTACTGGTCATGCTTTATTGATGGCTAAAGAAGTTTGTAATGGACCATTTGTTGTTTTAAATGCAGATGACTTTTATGGTTTTAGCTCTTTCCAATTAATGGCGGATCATTTTAAAAATTTTAATCAAGAAGATTGCGTATATGGGATTCCTGCTTATTTGCTTTGCAATACTTTAAGTGAATTTGGTGCTGTTGCTAGGGGTGTTTGTGATGTTAGAGATGGATTTTTAATTGATATTATTGAACGAACACACATTGAGAAAAATGAAAATAAAATAGAAATGACTATAGGTGAAAAAGTCGAAGAGCTTCCTAGTGATAAATTAGTATCGATGAATATGTGGGGGTTATTTGCCGATTTTTTTAAATTTCTTGAAGATGAATTTGTCGTCTTTTTAAAAGAAAAAGGGCAAGAAATGAAATCTGAATTTTATATCCCTTTTGTTGTTGATGAAGCAATTAAAAAAGAAGCAATTCGAGTAAAAGTTTATGAAAGTAAAGAGAAATGGTTTGGTGTAACATATCCAGAAGATAAAGAAAGTGTAGTTAACTCAATTAGTGAAAAAATTAAACAAGGTGATTATCCTATTAATTTATGGAAGAGCGAATGACATCAGTTGATAATTTAAATGAAGTAATTAAAAGATTTGTTGTTGAGGGTGAATATATTAGTAGTGAGCCATATGGTTCGGGTCATATTAATGACACCTATTTAACTATTATGAATCATAATGGTGATGAAGTTAAATATATTACTCAACGAATTAATCATGAGATTTTTAAAAATCCTGAAGCTCTGATGGAAAATATCGTTAGGGTAACAGAGCATGTGCGAAATAAAGTAAAGTTAAGAAATGGGGATCTTGCAAAAGAATGTCTTGAAATTATTCCCACTTTAGAAAACAAGAGTTTTTATAAAGATAATAAGGGCTTTTTTTGGCGTATGTATGTATTTATTCTAGGTGCCTCAACACATGATGTTTTAAGTCATGATGACCAAGCTTATCAAGCGGCATTCGCCTTTGGACAATTTCAAAAAGATTTAGTAGATATTAAAGGTGAGCGATTATTTGAAACGATTCCAGATTTTCACCACACAGTTAAAAGATTTGAGACCTTATTGAAGGCCATTGAAGATGATAAATATGATAGAAAAAAAGATATCGCAGCAGATATTGAATTTGCTTTGCAACGTAAAGAGTTTTGTGGTCAAATAATTAAAGGAATGGAAGACGGGTTAATTCCAGAACGAATTACTCACAATGATACCAAAATAAATAATGTCATGCTTGATGATGATACTGGTGAATGTAGAGCGGTTATTGATCTTGATACGGTTATGCCAGGTTCTGCATTATATGATTTTGGTGATTTGATCAGAACAACCGTATCAACTGCTGAAGAAGATGAAAAAGATACGACTAAGATTACGGCAAACTTAATTAGATATGAGAATCTAGTTAAAGGTTTTCTTAAAGGTGCGGGAAACTGTCTTGTTGAAAAAGAAATAGAATTGTTGCCTGTATCAGGAAGAATTATTACTTTTGAATGTGGCATTAGATTTTTAACTGATTATCTTGACGGTGATAAATATTTTAAAATTCATCATGTGGGGCACAATTTAGATAGGGCGAGATCCCAATTTAAATTAGTGAAATCGATGGAAGAAAAAGCTGACGAAATGGTTGTCATAACCAAAAAATATTTATAAATTATGAGCAAAGAACCTACAAAAATTGCCTTTTGGACGCTAGGTTGTTCAAAAAATACATATGACTCTGAAAAGTTAATGAACCGCATTGATAAAGGTGGCTTTCAAATAGTGCCTTTATCTGAGAACCCAAATGCTGTTATCTTAAATACTTGTGGGTTTATTGATGAAGCTAAAGAGCAAAGCGTAGATGCTATTCTTGAATGTTGTGAGTGGAAAAAAGACAATCGCATTGATAAAGTTGTTGCGATGGGTTGTTTGACTCAAAGATATAAAGAAGAAATAAAAGAAAATATTCCAGAATTGGATGCCATTTTTGGAGTAGACCAATTTGATGAAATGCTCGATTATTGCAAATCGGAATTTCAAGTTGATGCCAATCATGTATGCGGAAATATAGAAGATTTTTTAAGCTTAACACCAGGGCACTGGAGTTATCTAAAAATTTCTGATGGATGTTCTAATGGCTGTACTTTTTGTGCTATTCCTGCAATGAAAGGATTATTACAAGATAGAAGTGTTGAAGATATTCTTGAAGAGGTGAAGAGAAAATATACACGAGGGGTCAAAGAGTTCGTTATAATTGGCCAAGATCCTACTCACTATGGTGAAGATGATTCAGGTGTAACATTTTTAAATTTATTAAGTCAAATTTGTGAATTAGAAGGTAATTTTTGGGTTAGAGTGCTGTACGCATTTCCTGGTCATTTATCGAAAGAGATAATTGATTTTATTTCTGAAAATCCAAAAATGGTAAATTATATTGATATGCCTGTTCAGCATGCAAATACATATATGTTGAAGAGAATGGGCCGAGCAACTACCCAGAAAAAAATCTTAGAGCTTATGGAACACGCATGGTCGAGATCTCCTCGCATACATATGCGAAGTACTGTTATTGTTGGATTTCCCGGTGAAACGGAAGAGCATTTTAGCGATATGTTAAATTTTATAAGTACCTATAAATTTGATCGTCTTGGTGCTTTCGGATTTTCTTCTGAAGATGGAACTCCGGCATCTTTATTTGATGAGCAAATTGATCAGGAAGTAATTAATGATAGGTTGGCTAGATTTGAAAATACTCAAAATAACATTTCTGATGAACTGTCTCTTAGTAGAATAGGTAGTGTCGCAAAAGTTCTAGTGGATAAAAATCGTTCGGATCTTGGTGAAAATATTTTTGAAGTGAGATCTCAGGCAGAAGCCCCTGAAGTTGATAATCTTATGCTATTGGAAAGTAAAACTGCTATTGTCGGTGAATGGCATGAAGTATTAATCGAGAGTTATCAAAATGGTGAAATATGGTCAAAAGACCATGTTGAAAACTAAATTTATAATTACTCATTTCAATAAAATAATTCATATTATATTTTGCTAATGGATGATAAATGTTTAGTGGTAAAAATTCATTTGAAAAGAAAAAAATATCAATTCAGATTGAAGACCTTGACGCTAAAATTTTATTAAAGGTTTCAAAGCAATTATTTAAAGATTGGTCCAATTTTAATTTTTGGTACTTTTCGGATAAACTAAAAAAACCTATCTTCGATTTGTTTTCTGGAACGGGGAAGTGGGGCTATTGGGATGAAAATAGTAGAACTATTGGGATCAATATTTCTTTGTTTGAAAACTATTCTTGGGAAACAGTTATTTATGTTTTAAAACATGAGATGGCTCATCAATATTCATATGAAATTTTAAGTGGTCAAAATGAAAAACCTCATGGAGAAGGTTTTCAAAAGGCTTGTCTTATTTTATCTATTCCTGGTTATGCAACTTGTGAATTTAATGAAGATGTTTCTGAAATAGCTGAGCATAAATCAATTGTTAAGAAAGTAAAAAAAATGTTTGCTTTGGCACAAAGTGCTAACGAGAATGAATCGAAAATAGCTATGGTAATGGCCAACCGTCTTTTGTTAAAACATAATATTTCCTTAATAGACGATGATATGTCTCAAGATTATTTAAGTTGTTTTTTAGGTGAAATGAGTGGTCGCACATCAAATGAAAAAGTACTGATATCTAATATATTGAATGATTATTTTTTTGTTGAAGTCATTTGGGTGCCTTCCTATGATGTAGAACGAGATGTGAAAGGCTCGAGGCTCCAAATTTTTGGAAGTAAAGAAAATGTTGAGATTGCGGAATATGTTTATCATTTTTTAATTAATCAATCCATACACTTGTGGGAACAATATAAAAGGCTGAATAGGCTTAAGGGTAATAGAAGCAAAAAAAGTTTTGTCCTTGGATTGTTATCGGGTTTTAGTGATAAGCTAAAAATTGAAAAGAGTTCAAATAAAGAAAGAGGACTTATTTGGTTAGGCGATAAAAAGTTGGATGATTATTTTAATAAAGCTAATCCAAGAGTAACCCATGCGTCAAAGTCTTCTTCAAATGTGAATGGAGACGTTTTAAGTGACGGCAGACAAAAGGGAAGAAGTTTAACATTAGCATTTGGAATTAAAAACAAGTCCAATCTAAGCGGAAAAATTGAGCACAAGCATTATTAAAACTTAATTTATTTATGAACCATTTTCTGAATTGTGTCTCGTTTAATGAAATCTCATATGACGAATTCATCATGAATTTTTCTTGCTAATCCAATCTTGATAAATAAGATTCCACGCTTACTAACATTGATTTTTATCTTGAGGGATTTTTATGGCTAGCAAAGAAACCACTTTAATTATTGTTAAACCTGATGGTGTACAAAGAGGCTTGATTGGGAATATAATTAGTAAGTTTGAAAATAGAGGACTAACTCTTGTAGGTCTGAAGCTTGAAGTAGTTACTAAAAAACTAGCTGAAAATCATTATGGTGAACATAAAGGGAAACCTTTTTATAATGGATTGATTAAATATATAACAAGTGGGCCTGTAGTATTAATGGCTGTTCAGGGTGAAAACGCTGTTATGGCTTGTCGAAAAATTTGTGGCGCTACAAATCCCATTGACGCTGAATTAGGAACAATTCGTGGCGATTATGCTTTAACTGTTTCGTTCAATATTGTTCATAGTTCAGATTCTGTGAAAAGTGGGAAAGCAGAAGTTAAAAGGTTTTTTGCCACAAAGGAACTCTCTAAATATAATAAAATTGATTCTAGTTGGGTGTAATATTTTTTATTAATTTCTAACTAAGAAGCATTTGAGAGGTTCTGGTGTGTTGCAAGCTGATTATAAAGAGGATTTCTCCTAATTAGTTCATCGTGTGTACCTTGAGCTATTATTTCTCCTTTTTCAACGACCATAATACAATTCGCTGATTTAATAGTTGAGATTCTATGGGCTACAGTAAATGTAGTTCTTCCACTCATTAATTTTTGTAATGCATCTTGTACCGCTTTTTCAGATAAAGAATCCAATGCA
>NVWA01000086.1 GCA_002746535.1 Planctomycetota bacterium | reverse complement strand
ATTAAATAATATAAACATAGAAAGATATATTTTTTGATGAAATGTAAAACAACCAAAATTGATATTCATTTTTTAACTTGTATAATTATTTCAACCACAATTAAACTACAGATTAAATTATTAAATGGCTAAAACAGAACACGGAGCATTCGGAAAACTTGCTATAGAAGCAGGCTATATTACTGATGATGGTCTGCAAGAGGCTATTGGTCTTCAAAATAAGCAAGTAAAAGATACTGGTGAAAGAGTCAATCTTGGGAAGATCCTTTTAGATAAAGGATTCATGACCAAGTCACAAATAAAAGATATTCTTTCTTCTCAAGCAAAAGCAATTGAAGTTCCTGGATATGATATTGAAAGTAAATTAGGCGCTGGCAACATGGGTGCTGTTTATAAAGCCAAACATTTGAAATCAGGTCAAATGGTAGCCCTGAAAATCATGTCAAATAAAAATATGAATGATCGATTTTTAGCAAGATTTAAAAAAGAATTTGAGGTGTTACAAAAATTAAAACATCCAAATATTGTTCAGCCCGTTGAATTAGGTGAGAGTGGAAGTATACATTATTATGCAATGGAATACATTGAAGGTAAAACGCTACGTGAGATTCAAAAAGAACATAAAACGTTGCCTTTGAGTTTATGTTTAGAAATTGTGAAAGCTGTTGCAAATGCACTCAAATATGCTCATTCCCACAATGTGTTCCACAGGGATATAAAACCAGATAATTTGTTAGTTTTAGATTTCGATATTGAAGCTGGCAGCATAGGGAAAATGAAAATCATTGATTTTGGCTTGGCTAAAGATACAGATGTTGATAGCAATCTAACAATGGAAGGTACTGGTATGGGCACCCCGTTGTATATGGCTCCAGAACAGGTAAAAGACGCTAAGAATGTAGATTACAGGGCAGATATCTATTCATTAGGTGCAACTCTATTTAAAATGTTAACTGGGAAGAATGCCGCGTTTGGGAAGTCTTCAATGGAAATAGTTGCAAATGTCGTAAAGGGTAAAATAAATAATATTAGAGATTATGATCTTGGCTTGCCTGAAAAAGCTATAGTGCTCACAGAAAAAATGATGGCTTTGGACTTAAAAAAACGCTACTCAACCTACGACCAAATATTAACTGATATTCAAGCCTTGCATAAAAGTATTTTGAAAAAAGATAAGAAAGATGAGAAAACAGCAGAAACAGTTACTAAGCCAAATAGTATTGTTGAAAATACTTTAGTCGAGTCCAATAAATCGCATGCTGTTGTTGGTGAATCTTCTTTTGAATTAGCTCAAGTAAAAAAAGGTTTGCTCGGTACTTTAATGAGTTTGATTCCTAAAAAATTCTTAGGTTTTTTTGAACCTGTCAGTTACATTGCCATTGTTGTATTATTACTTCTTGTAATTGCTATTAAGCAGATTTAACCTTTTTTTTGCTTTAAACATCCTTAATAATTACACCTTGATTACACTTAATATTTCATCGTCATTGATTTTAACTAATGGTGTATATTTTGGGTGTCCGCTATTTTCTATGAAGGGTGAGTTATCTTTTTTATTGTAGCAACAGATCAATACCAATCTTGACTGTTCAGATTCATTAGGTGCAGATGTATGTAATAAATTACTGTGAAAAAATAAAGCATCGCCAGGATCAAGTTCAACATATACTTTTTCATATTTTTTCTCTGCTTCTTGGACTCTTTCTTTATTTGCTCCAGTTTGGCCTCCAACTTCGCCATGATCTATTCGTCCTATTTTATGTGATCCTTTTAAAACTTGTAAGCAGCCATTTTCTTTCGTTGAATGATTTATCCCCATCATACAGGATGCTAAATCTGCGGTAAGACATCCATTGTTATACCAATATCCATAATCCTGATGCCATTCCCATGCACCACCAGTTTTAGCTTCTTTTAACATCATTTTAGAATGCCAATGATAAACTTCACCACCAAGTAATTCCTCTACTCTATCAACTAATTTGTGACTTCGAGCAATGTTCCCATAAATGTTATCGCTTGGGTGATTCCACAAGGAGATCTTTGATTCTTTGCCGTTGGTATCTTTTCTAGAATGTTTAAATTTATTTAAATGCGTTTGCTCGTCATTTTCGCTAAGGAGACATTCTATTTCATCATTTGTAAGAAAATTTTTGATGATTATGTAGCCATTCTCGTTGTATTCAGCTAACTGATCTTGTGATAATAACATGTGTTGAGCTCCAATTATTATTCTTTTTTCTAATGATCTCAATATAAGGATTATTTTGATATTAAAATGGCTTATATAGCCTAAAATATGGACTAAATTTACTTTTAGGGCTATCAGTGCGAATAAATATATTATCAGAAAATGTTGAGCTATATCAAATCCCTATCGATGTGGTTGAAAATCAGCTAAAAGATGAATTGTTAAAACAATTATGTGTGACTTCTTCTGGATATTTCCCTTTAGCTTTAGGACACAATTTAAAACGTCCAGCTAATAGTTTCACCGCTATATTATATTGTACTTCCGGAGTCGGTTACTTTAAGTACAAAGAAAAAGTATGGGAGGTAAAAGCAGGGGATTGCTTGTTTTGTTTATCTGACATTCCTCATCAATATTGGGCTGATAAAAAAGATCCCTGGACAATTTATTGGTCTCACGTTGAAGGATTCGATTGTAAAAAGTATTGGGAACTATTAGGAGTAACGGTAGAAAATCCCGTATTAAAAATTGATATTGTTCCAAGTATAATGGGTTTGTTTCGTGATATATGTGATACGGCAAAAAAAGGATATAGTAATTACAATGCTTACTATCTAAGCTCCTGTATTAGGCAGATATTTTCAATTATGATTCGACTAAAATTTGATAATTTCGATTCAAGTCAAACGAACAAAAGGTTTTCGGACGTATTAAATATTATGAACGAAAAAATTAGAGAAAATATTACTATAGCTGAATTAGCAGAGTTTAGTTGTTTGTCTCCTTCTTATTTTGTCAGAAAATTCAAAACGAACTTTGGATACTCGCCTATAGAATACTTTAATCGTTTAAAAATTCAGACAGCATCTCATTTTTTATCAGCATCTGATTTGAGTATAAAAGAAATTGCCCATCATTTGGGATTTGAAGACCCTTTATATTTTTCTAGATTATTTCATAAGATCATGAAGATTTCACCACGTGATTATAAAAAGAAAAATAAAGTTATTTAGATTAACTATTGACTACGTTAATGGGATTGCCCTCAATGAAGGCCTTGATGTTTTTTCCTGTTTGAGTCATCAGTCTTTTTCGTGCGGCAATAGTAGACCAAGCAATATGCGGTGTTATGGTAATATTTTTCGCCTTAAGAAGTGGGTTATCTCTTTTTGGTGGCTCTTGACTCAGTACATCTAAGGATGCTCCGGCTATCGCATTGTTATTTAATGCATTGGCTAAATCATCCTCATTGATTAATTGACCTCGACCTGTATTTACAATAAAACAGTTATCCTTCATTTGGCTAATGGAATTTTTATTAATGATTTCATTGGTTTGGTCATTCCAGGGACAATTTAAACTTATAAAATCACTTTCATGAAATAATTGATCTTTACCAACAAATGATATTTGTTCCAACTTTTCTGTAGGAACCGTTCTCGTGTGAACTATTACTTTGAGTCCAAAAGAAATAGCAATAGTAATAACTTTTTTGGCAATATCACCATATCCAATAACTCCTAAGGTAAGATCTGCTAGTTCGATAAGTGGTTCTTGAATAAAAGTAAAATCTTTTGAATCTACCCATTTATCATTTTTTACAGAGTTTGAATAGCTCGAAATATTATTCGTGTGATCTAAAATCATCGAGATCACCTGTTGAGCTACAGACATGCTACTGTAGCCAGGTACATTACAGACAGAGATGTTGTTTTCTTTTGCCGCTTGGATATCAACAATATTATATCCTGTTGCTAGTACACTTATTAATTTCAAGTTGGGCAATTTTTTGATGGTACTTGAATTTACAATAGCTTTATTGGTTAGAATTATTGTTGCATCTTGTGCTGCCGCAAATACTTCTTCAGCAGAAGTTCTATCATATACAGTAAGATCTCCAAAACATTCAATTTCTGACCATGATAAGTCACCAGGATTTAACGTGTAGCCATCTAAAACACAAATATTTTCCATAAATACTTTCTAAAAAAGCTGGTCTGAAGGTATGACGATTGTTTGAAGAACAGAGGCGTATTCATATACGCCTCTCGGTCTTTAATTATTCAGATAATGAAATATCTACACTTGGTCTAAGTGAAGCACAAACTTCTAAAACACCATGTATTTTATGATCTAAAAAATCATTAAATATTTTATCATCTAGAGGAGTGTCGTTGTCAATGGCAACATAAGCTTGTTGACAAAGATTGTAATCTATTCTTGGTCCCCATTTTCTTGAGCCTAATCTTGCAGTAGTTGAGCAGTTATCCACCATGTGACTAACACCTTTAAAATGCATGTAAGGGTTAAGAGAATCAACAGCTTCAATTACAGATTCATTTGCTACTTCTGAATATGAATGACCTTTTTCAATTAATAAATCAATTTGGGCCATCATAACAGCACAATATACACCGGCTGTAAATGGATCTAAAGGAATATCATTTTCAACTCTGTTTGCTCTTACTTCTTTACCTACTTGCCACATCCTTGTTTCGTCAATTAACCCCATTGGTAGACGCGAATGTCTTCTGCCTGCTAGAATTACGGATTTAATTTCATTTCCACATTCGACATCTTCATAGCATTCTATTAAGATATCAAAAGCTGGTGTGTATGAAGCTTTGTAAACTTTTTCGAATATTGCTTTGCTGCCAGAATCTAACTGTTCGTATACACTAATGATTCCTTTTTTTGAAATTGATTTAGAGATAGGGCCTGTGATACTTTCAGTGGATAAAACAAATGCTTCTTGCTCTGATTTTCCCTCAGCAGTATAACGTCTAAATAGGCTTTCTGCGACACCATGAACTGCACCAAGTAAGATGCCTCTTTCGCCAAATATATCAGATTTATATTCACTAGTCATGGTAGTTTGAAAAACGAAAGGAGATCCTAATGCAACGGCCCAACCCAAGGCAATATCAGTTGCCTTTCCATCTACATCTTGTTCAACAGCAAAACTTGAATTGATTCCTGCTCCATTAACTTCCTTGCCTTGAACATATAGACGTCTAACAGATGGTCCCATTCCTTTTGGACAAACCGCAACAACATTTACGTTTTCAGGAAATTTATCTCCAGAATTATTTAAGTGACCCAGAATAAACCCATGAGAAAACCCAAGAGTTGAACCAGGTTTTACATGCTCAAAAATTTTCTTGTAATTATCGGCTTGGGCAGCATCTGAAATCAAAATTAAAACCATTTCAGATTCAGAAATAACGCTATACATTTCCCCAAGAGTACCATTTTCTTTTGTGAATCCTACTTCTTCAGCAGATTTCATACTGGCAGAGCCTTCTCGAAGTCCAACGACTACTTTGATATTTGTATTTTCAAGAGAATCTCTTAGATTTTGAGCTTGAGCAGGTCCTTGTGAACCCCATCCAATCACTCCAATTTGGTTGATGCCTTCAAATGCTTCATTAAGTTTTGGGAATAAATTTCTTCCGCCTTTAACAATATACTCTTCTTTTTCAGCTAATTGAATTTTTTCTTTTTCAAAAACCTTTGTATTAAAATCTAATGACATAATTGTCTCCTCCTGATCCTTTCTTATTGATAGTAAACTACTCTTTATACGCGTCTAAAAGTGGCGGGGCATTATACATTAATTTCAAAAAAGGCTTAATTTTAATGCTTAAATTATTGTGACTTAACTAGAAAAATGGTTCGAAATGGATGAATTGTGTATTGATATGAAAATATTACTCTAGAGACAGTTCAATCTAAAATTTTATAATCGATTAAATACGTGATAATGATAAAAAATGTTTAATTTGATACGATCGTACATATTAAATTCGATACTAAATGGTATTTAATGTGTAAGATAATTGCAATTTGAAACCTCAAATATAAAATTCCCGCCTTAATTCTAACTAATTTGACTAGTAAATAAGGCTTTGTAAATATGAATGCTGCCTCAAGATTTATAGTAAAAAAAGGATTGGATCTTAATCTTTCAGGTGCTCCTATGCCTATGTTAGATTCTATTCAAACCAGCGCATTAATCGCTGTGCATGGTAGAGAATTTAAAAACGTTAAACCCCGATTATTAATTGAAGTTGGTGATAAAGTAAAATGCGGAACAGCGCTTTATGAAAATAAAGTTGTTGAAGAGTTTAAAGTTGTGTCTCCTGTAAGCGGTGTAATAAAAGAAATTGTGCGTGGCGAAAGAAGATCTATTGATAAGATTCTTATTGAGTCAAGTGGTGATGAAGCCATTGAGTTCCCAAAGTTTACATTAAAAAGCATTTCTAATTCCAAGCGTGAAGATCTTATAAAACATTTATTTGATACTGGTTTTATAGCTTATATTCAAGAGAGACCTTTTTCCAAAATCCCAATACCAGATTCCAAGCCGAAATCAATTTTTGTAAATGGAATGGCTACAGGACCTTTTCAGCCAAATTTGACGGTTGTTATAAAAGAAAACGAAGAAGCATTTAATCTGGGATTAGAATTATTAAATCAATTAACTGAAGGTAGTGTACATCTTTGTTTGTCTGATAAAGAAAACAAATCGCATGAACTTCCTGAGGTGCTAACAAATGCAAAAGCAAAAGTTCATTATTTTGGAGGCCCACACCCTTCAGGAAATACATCCATTCATATTGATAGAATAGATCCTTTTAAATTAGGAGATACTATTTGGTCAATTAAGGGCGTTGATTTAATCCAAATTGGTAAACTATTTTTAAACGGCAAGATTCCAAACGAAAAAATCATTTGCGTTGCCGGCCAAGGTGTAAAAGAAGATTCACGTAAATACTATAATGTTAAACTCGGATGTTCTTTAAAAGATTTTTTTGAGAGCATTCTTGAAAGCGGTGAACAAAGAATCATTTCGGGTGATGTTCTTTCGGGTAGTCAAAAGAAAGCTGATATGTATATGAGCTTTAGTGATAATGGCTTTACAGTTATTCCTGAAGGTCGCGAGAGACATTTTTTAGGCTGGATGAGTGCTGGAGTAAATAAATTAAGTAATTCGCGGCTATTTGCTTCTAGTCTTCTTGGAGGAAAAGAAAACTGGCGTTTAAATACCAACAAAAATGGTAGTTTGCGAGCATTAGTAGCAACAGGTTGGTACGATCGAGTTATGCCAATGGATATTTATGTAGACGTTCTTGTAAAGGCGGTCTTGGCAAATGATTTTGATTTAGCAATCCAATTAGGAATTTTAGAAGTGGCACCAGAAGATTTTGCGTTATGCACTTTTGTTTGTCCTTCGAAAGTTGAAATTCAAAGCATCATTGAAGATGGATTAAACTACATTGAAGAAGAGGGGATTTAATGAAACTTCTTTTAGATATTTTTGAAAAATCTAAACCATTATTCACTAAAGGTGGGAAGCTCGAAAAACTTTATCCCCTTTATGAAGCGAAAGATACATTTCTTTTTACACCTGGCGATATAACAACTAAAGGAGCTCATGTTCGCGATCAAGCTGACATGAAGCGGATGATGATTTCAGTTGTCGTTGCTTTGATACCATGTATTTTGTTTGGTATGTATAACGCTGGTCATCAACATTTATTAGTTAATGGGCAAGGTTACTTTCCATTCATAATGAAGCTTCATCCTTGTTTAGCAAGTTTAGTACAAGGGGTATTTATTGTTCTTCCTGTTATTATTGTTTCTTACGCAGTAGGTGGTATTTGGGAAGTTATATTTTCCATTATTCGTAAGCATGAAATCAACGAAGGCTTTTTGGTTACAGGTATGTTATTTGCACTTGTTTTGCCACCTACTATTCCATTGTGGCAAGTAGCTGTAGGTGTCTCATTTGGTGTTGTGATTGGAAAAGAGATCTTTGGTGGAACGGGAATGAATTTCTTGAACCCTGCATTAACAGCAAGAGCCTTCTTATTCTTTTCTTATGCAGGAGATATGACAGGAAATAAAATATGGACAAGTGTTATTAAAGAAGATGTACAAGTTGTAGGATATACAGTTATTGAAAAATCAAAGGTGTTGCTATCAGGTTTCTCAGGTGAGACACCACTCTTGATTGCATCTGAAGTTAAAGAAACAGGAACTATTGAAGGTTCTAAAATAGCATTAATGGAGGCTTTAAGTGGTGCTCCATTTGAAGCGTCTGCTATAGGTGGGAATTTTAGTTTTTGGAATATGTTTGTTGGAAATATGGGAGGTAGCATTGGAGAAACCTCTGCACTTGCATGTTTGTTAGGAGCTATCTTTTTATTAATAGTTGGAGTCGCTTCATTTAGAATCATGGCCGGTATGATTATTGGTGTAATTGTTGCATCATGGGCTGGTTGTTTTATTGCCTGTTTCTTTATGGAAGGGCAAGTGAAGCCGTTCTTTTTACTGCCTTCATACTATCACTTGGTAATGGGTGGATTTGCATTTGGATGTGTATTTATGGCTACGGACCCTGTTTCGGCTGCCGCTACTAATACAGGAAAATGGATCTATGGCCTAATGATAGGAGTAATAGTTTATATAGTGAGAATATTAAATCCGGCATATCCAGAAGGTGTCATGTTAGCAATTCTGTTTTGTAATATGTTGAGTCCTTATATTGATCATTTTGTTGTGAAAGCAAACATTAAAAGGAGATTGTCTCGTGGCAGTTAATAAAGATTCGACGGGTTATATAATCATATTCTCTATAATTGTTTGTGCGTTTTTTAGTTTAGCATTGTCTGTTGTGCAGACAGTTGTTAAAGAAGCTCAAGATAAAAACTCAAGAGGGTATATGTACTTTAACATATTAAAGGTTTTTGGTGTTAAGGTCTATCAAGATGAGGCTAAATCAAAAAAGATATCTGCTGAAGAAATCCAGAAACTATTTAAAACTCACATAGAAGAAATCATGTTAGATAGTGATGGTAACGTAGTAACAGAATTTGAAGTAAAAGGACAAACATTTCCAGCTTCGTTTGTTAATATGAGTAAATCAATGAAAAAGGATAAAACTTATAAGCCAGTATTTATATTTAAAAATAAAGATGGGGTTGTTACTCAATATGGAATTCCAATTCTTGGTAATGGCTTATGGGGTCCTATGTGGGGATTCTTTTCTATAAAAGCTGATATGAAAACAGTTGCGGGGATCACCTTTTATAAACATATTGAAACACCTGGACTAGGAGCTGAAGTAGATAAAGAATGGTTTCAGAAGCAATACAGAGATCCAGAGAATCCGAAATCCATTAGAAATGCCGAGGGTAAATTAGTTGATTTTAATCTAATCAAAGGCGGAGTGAAAGCTAAATTCAATCATGATGATCCACGCGTAAAAAACTCTGTTGATGGCATTAGTGGAGCTACAATTACGAGTGTTAGATTAAATGGTTATTTGAATAAAGATTTAAGAACTTATGAGAAACTTTATTTTGGGAAATTATATACAAATCTCAAGAAGGAGAAAAAATAAATGGCTGATCTTAAAAAGACCGTTTTAGATCCTCTCTGGGATGAGAATCCAATAACATTTACATTGTTGGGCATTTGTTCAGCTTTGGCTGTTACAGGAAATTGCATTCCAGCTTTTACAATGGCTTGCTCACTTACCGTGGTGGTAGCTCTTTCAAATTTGATAATTTCTTTACTTAGAAATGTTATCCCGCCAAAAGTTGAAATAATTATTCAATTAGTAGTAATAGCTGCTTTGGTAATTATTGCGGATCAGCTTTTAAAAGCTTATATGTACGAAGTGAGTTTGAAATTGAGCGTTTTTGTTGGTTTGATCATTACAAATTGTATTGTCTTGGGACGAGCAAAAGCTTTCGCTATGGCAAACCCTCCTTTACCATCTTTTTTAGACGGATTATCAAATGGGATAGGCTACAGTATTATTTTAATGTTTGTTGCAACTATCAGAGAAATATTAGGACCTGGAACTTGGTTTGGCATAAATGTTTTAAAAGGCAATATTGCTGATTATGTACCAAACGGAGTAATGGTCTTGCCCCCAGCGGCATTTTTCTGTATTGGCATTTTCATTTGGATTCAAAGATCCCTTTCACCAAAACTTGTTAAAGACGATTAAGGAGAGAAATAGAAATGGAAGAACTATTTAGTCAATCAATGAAAGCTATTTTTCCAGAAAATATGCTTCTAGCATTTTTCCTTGGTATGTGTTCTTTTCTTGCTTGTTCAAATAAGATGGAAACTGCCCATGGTTTGGGATTAGCTGTTATTTTTGTATTAACAATAACATGTACAATGAATTGGATCATTTTAAATTTTGTGTTGGAACCAGGGATATTAAATGGCTATAAAGATTTAACTTATTTAGGTTTTTTATGCTATATTGCAACAATTGCAGCAACAGTACAATTTCTGGAGATATTTATAGATAAGTTTGCTCCAGCCCTGTATATGTCATTAGGTATATTTTTACCTTTGATCTCTGTAAATTGCGCAATATTGGGAGCCAGTTTATTTATGGTTGATAGAGATTACACAATAGTAGCAGCAGTAAATTTTAGTTTTTCATCTGGAGTAGGTTGGTATTTGGCCATTATTTCGTTAGCTGCTATTAGAGAAAAATTAAGATATTCTAATGTTCCTGCCCCACTTAAGGGAATTGGAATCACTTTTATGATTACAGGATTAATGGCATTTTGTTTTATGACATTTGCTGGTTTATAATTAAGGAGAGTTTAAATTATGGACATTGATATTGAATTTGTTGCATACAGTACGGTTTGGTTTACTGGCATCATACTTATGTTGGTTTTGTTTTTGGTAACAGTAGGCAATAAACTTGCTCCAGCTGGAAATGTGAAAATAAATATCAACGATGGTAAAAAAGAAATAATTTTATCTCCAGGAACAGATTTATTAAGCGCACTAGCAAATGAAAATATTTTTCTTCCTTCGGCATGTGGTGGAGGTGGTACTTGCGCAATGTGCAAAGCAATTGTAACTGATGGAGGTGGTGAAATATTACCGACTGAAACAGGTCATATTGGTAAAAAAGATCAAAAGCTTGGGATGCGTTTAGCATGTCAGGTCAAAGTTAAACAAGATATGAAAATTGAAGTTGAAGACGATGTCCTAGAAATCAAAAAGTTTGAAGGAATTGTTCGATCCAACAAAAATGTAGCTACATTCATCAAAGAATTTATTGTTGATTTGCCTGAAGGCGTAGACTTAAATTTTAAAGCTGGTGGTTACATCCAAATTGATGTTCCAGAATATGATATCGATTTTGGTCGTGATTTTGAAATTGAAGATGAATATCGTGGTGATTGGGATCATTTTAAGTTTTTTGATATTAAACATAAAAACACAACACCCATTTTTAGAGCTTATTCAATGGCAAATCATCCTGCGGAAGGCAATTGTGTTATGTTAAATATTCGAATTGCAACTCCACCGCCACCACTAAATGGAAAAGCTTTTCCACCTGGCTTATGTTCTACCTATGTCTTTTCGAAGAAACCAGGTGATAAGGTGACTATTAGCGGTCCATTCGGTGAATTTTTTGCAAAAGATACTCCTCGTGAAATGTGTTATATTGGTGGAGGTGCAGGAATGGCTCCTATGCGAAGTCATATATTTGATTTGTTCCACACAAAAAATACTAATAGAATAGTTAATTTTTGGTATGGTGCGAGATCTGTACGCGAAATGTTTTATGATGATGACTTCAAAGGAATTGAAGATAAGTGGAGTAATTTTAAATATCATGTTGCGCTTAGTAATGCATTAGAAAGTGATAATTGGACTGGATTTACGGGATTTATTCATGAAGTTGTTCGTGACGAATATTTATTAAAACATAAAGATCCTCAAGAAATAGAGTATTATTTATGTGGTCCACCTATGATGATCTCTGCTGTCAGTAAAATGCTTTACGATCTAGGTGTTGAAGAAGATATGATAGACTTTGATGAATTTTAAAAATTAATTAATTCAGAGACATAATGTTAAAAATGTCTCTAGATTTAATTCAAAAAAAACCTTATAATTTCACAGAATAATGGCCACTGACTTTAATAAAATACCTCATGGTAAAATTATTTTCTGTTTTATTGTTTTATTATCCTTTACGATTTATTCATTTAATAGATCCCAAAAAAGCTCTCTCAAAAAGCTAGCTGGAATTACAATGGGAGTGATTCCGTATAACATCACTCTCAATACGAATAAAAGTAATAATGAGCTTAAAAAGATTCACAAATTAATTGAAGAATTTTTGAAAAGTTTTGATTTTGAATTTTCTAATTACAAACCTAAGAGCTTCATCAATAGATTGAATAAGCTTAGTGTTAATGAAAAGTTAAAATCATCCAAGCGATTTATTTTTATGATAAAAGAAAGCCAAAGGTTATTTGAAATGTCTAAAGGGGCTTTTGATCCTACCGTCAGCCCATTGATTAATTTATGGGGATTCGGAGAAAAACCAAAAAAAATAGAAACCATTACAAAAGCAGATGTTCAAAGTGTAAAAAGTAAAATAGGATTTGAATCGATCAAGCTATTTGACAATGAAATTATGAAAGAAAAAAACATCTCTATTAATCTGTCCGCCATTGCAAAGGGCTATGCTGTAGACTTGATAGCCGAAATACTTGATAACCATGATATTAAAGATTATTTGGTTGAGATAGGAGGAGAAGTTTTATCTAAAGGATATAAGCCCAATGGAGAACAATTTAGAATTGGAATTGAAATACCTAAAAATAATAAAGACGGGTTTTATGAAAAATTTGACGTGATTGTAAATCTTGATAATAAAGCAATTGCAACTAGTGGCAATTATAGAAATTATTATGAAAAAGATGGGAAAAGATATTCCCATATTATTGATCCACGGACGGGTTATCCTGCGGATAATAAAATTGCAAGAGTAACTGTAATTGCAGATCGCTGTGCTTGGGCAGATGGTCTAGCAACCACTTTGATGGTATTAGACATTAAAGAAGGGCTTAAATTAATTGATTCATTACCTGGTGTAGAAGCTTTATTTTCCATTAGAAGCGAAGAAGGAAAATTTGAAATGAAAAGTACTTTGGGTTTCAATAAGTTTATTGAAAAAAATTGACCGTATTGTTTAGGTTAGTCTTCATCAACTGTTTTTAGAGGGCATGGTCCGCAGGCTTCTTTTTCACCATCCATTATTAATTCAGCAGACGCACACGTACCTTTAAGAGATTTACCTGAAAAAATTAACCCCACAGCTAATCCTAACGTGCATAAAGTAAGCATTATTAAAGCAGGTAAAAAGTTAGTAATTACTTCCATGAGATTTCCTAGTTTACATACATTGTAAAATTGAATTGAACCTATTTTATCTGTTTCTAAAAAATTCATTAGTTTTATTAATTCAAATAGCGAATTTAATGTTTGGTACTATAAGTATGTCTCACATTTTATTTCTATTAGAAAACATTAAACTCTACCTAACTTCCTTTGTGCAACAATACAATAGGAATTCATTAAAAAACAATATAATGCTACATTTTCAATAATCATTCTTAATTTTAGGCTAAATTATTTGTCAAATATAACAGTATCTACGAAATCATGTGAATTAATGTCTCCTGTTGGGGATAGAGAATCTTTAGCAGCAGCTATACAAGCGGGAGCAAATTCGATTTATTTCGGGATTGAACAGCTAAATATGCGTGCCAAATCTACACGAAATTTCACACTAGATGATTTAGACTATATAGCCAAGAAATGTAAAAAGTTTGGATTAAAAAGCTACCTGACTTTAAATACCATTTTATATGATCATGATATAAATTTAATGAAACGAATTATTGATAGAGCAAAAGAAGCAGGTGTTAGTGCCGTTATCGCTTCTGATGTTGCTGTCTTCCAGTATTCAAATAATATAGGCTTACCAATACATATTTCAACACAAGCTAATGTCAGCAATATTGAAACTTTAAAGTTTTATGCACAATTTGCTGAGGTTGTTGTCTTAGCTAGAGAATTAACTCTAAGCCAAATTCAAAAGATAACCAAAGCAATAGATGATGAAAACATATTAGGTTATGGTGGTGAAAAAATGAGGATAGAATTATTTGCTCATGGGGCTCTATGTGTTGCGGTTTCAGGCAAATGCTATATGAGCTTAGGCACATATAATTCCTCTGCCAATAGAGGGGCATGCAATCAGAATTGCAGAAGAGGTTATTCTGTTAAAGATTTAGAAACTGGTGAAGAACTAGAGTTAGATAATGAATATATAATGTCTCCAAAAGATTTATGCACAATTGACTTTATGGATCAACTTGTTGATGCTGGAGTCTCTGTCTTCAAAATAGAAGGTCGTGGAAGATCTCCGGATTATGTCGCAAAAGTTACAAGTTGTTATCGTCAAATATTAGATGACTGCTTGGATGGAAAATTTGATAACGAAAAAGCTAAAAATCTTAAGGTTGATTTAGGGACAGTCTATAATAGAGGCTTTTGGGATGGTGGATATTATCTTGGTAAGAAGCAAGGTGAGTGGAGTGGTGGCTATGGTTCCCAAAGTACAATTGAAAAGGTTTATGTTGCTAAATGCACAAAGTATTATGGTAAACCTGAAGTAGCAGAAATATTGATGCAAGCAGGAGAAATCGAAGTAGGTGATAAGTTGATGTTTATTGGTCCGACAACGGGTGTTTGTGAATTCACTTTAGATAGCATTCATTTTGATAATCAGAATGTACACAAAGTTAGTAAAGATCAATTAGTAGCTATTAGAGTCCCAAGAAAAATAAGGCGAAATGATAGATTGTATTTATTAAAAGAACGCGTTAAAAATGCCAAATAAAAAAATAATCCATTTTAGAAATGATTGCATAGGCTGTGGAAACTGTGTTGAATACTCATCTGAATATTGGGAACTAGACGATCATGATGGAAAAGCCAACCTCATAGGGGCTCAGGAAAAACGAGGTATATTCTCTAAATCTATAGAGCCATTTGATGAAGAAATTAATCAGCAAGCAGCTGATTCTTGTCCTGTGAATATTATACAAGTCAGATAATTGAATTAGTTAACGTTATTCAAAATATTCTAGAACGATAATCTTAAAATATCTAATAAGTGAAACTACATGAATCTTGATAGGTGTAAATTCCGTTAATGGAGAAATACTTTTTAACAGTACATCTTCTTTATCCTTAATACCCACAACTGTACCACAATCCTTAACACCAAGAAGAATATAACCTGATTTAAAATCAAGCATGTTTTTAATATGAGGGGAGATATCGAATGAATGGTCATTGCAATCTAAAAAAATAACATCATCTGTTTGACCAAGACGGATGATGGACTTAACCTTATCGGGGTTCATTACATATGTTTTCGTTTAACTCTTAATACAGCCAGAGATTTTTCAATAGCAATCATATGCTTTTCTTTTTCTTCATCAGTAATTTCAGTATTTTTGACGGCATCTTGTGCTCGCTCTAATGCTTCTTGAGTAATTTGCTCATTAATCTCTTCAGGATTCATTGCCATATCAGTTAAAATGGTAATGGCATTAGTTGTTACTTCAACAAATCCGCTACCAACAGCAAGTGATTTTGATTGTCCTGCTTCATCGATGATTAATTCGCATGGCTTAATTAAAGAGAAAAAGGGAGCATGTCCTGGCAGGATACCTACTTCGCCATGTGGAGCCATATACACGACACCATTGACATCGCCTTCATAGGTACTTTTGTCTGGAGTTACAATTTCTAAACGCATATTGATTATTTGCTTTCTTTTACTGAGTCAAGACCAGCTTTCATATAGAAGTCCATTTCCCCAATATCATCGCAGTTACCATCTAGAATTTCTTTGAAACCTTTGACCGTTTCTTCAATAGGTACAAGGTTACCGGGAATACCTGTAAAGATTTCAGCAACATGGAAAGGTTGAGATAAAAACTTTTGTATTTTTCTCGCTCTTGATACCGTTAATTTATCTTCGTCAGATAATTCATCCATTCCTAGAATAGCGATGATATCTTGCAAGTCTTTATATCTTTGCAATACGATTTGAACACCTCTAGATACATCATAGTGTTCTTGCCCAACAACTTCTGGTGTCAATGCTCTAGATACAGATGCTAATGGATCTACAGCTGGATATATTCCTAATTCTGCAATTGATCTTTCTAGTACAACGGTTGAATCTAAGTGGGCAAATGTATTCGCAGGAGCTGGGTCAGTATAGTCGTCTGCAGGCACGTATACAGCTTGTATAGACGTGATAGAGCCTTTTTTGGTAGAAGTGATTCGCTCTTGCAAATTACCCATTTCAGATGCTAATGTAGGTTGATAACCTACAGCTGAAGGAGTTCTTCCTAAAAGAGCCGAAACTTCTGAACCCGCTTGAGAAAACCTGAAAATATTATCGACAAATAATAATACGTCTAAGCCTTTTTCATCTCTAAAATATTCGGTGATTGCTAAACCACTAAGAGCTACTCTTAAACGAGCACCTGGAGGTTCATTCATTTGACCATATACAAGCGCAACTTTTGATTTAGATAAGTCATCTTGATCAATTACTTTTGCTTCAGACATTTCAGCATATAGGTCATTGCCTTCACGTGTTCTTTCACCAACACCAGCAAATACTGAATAGCCACCGAATGCTTTTGCAATATTGTTAATTAGCTCCATGATAATTACAGTTTTACCAACGCCAGCACCACCAAATGCGCCGACTTTACCACCTTTTATAAAAGGGCAAATCAAATCAATGACTTTGATGCCTGTTGGCAATACCTCCAAAGCCGTATTTTGATCTAAAAACGAAGGAGATTCTCTGTGTATAGGATAATAAGTGTCAGCTTCAATAGGACCTCTTTCATCTACTGGATCACCAGTAACATTAAGAACTCTTCCTAGCACACCGTTACCGACGGGTACCATTATAGGTTTGCCGGTATTTTCAACATCCATACCTCTGCGCAAACCTTCTGTACTCGACATGGCAATCGCTCTCACCCAATTATTTCCTAAATGGAGCTGTACTTCTAACGTAAGTCGTGTATCTGTGCCTTCAACGGTATAATTTATTATTAATGCCGTATAAATTGATGGTACATCACCTTCAAATTCTACGTCTACAACTGGTCCAATTACTTGGACAACTTTTCCTAAATCACTCATTTTGATAAGCCTTTATAAAGGTTTACTTTTCCATTGCCGCGGCTGCACTTGATATTTCCAATATTTGATTGGTAATTAGTGCTTGGCGAGCTTTATTGTATTGCAGTGTTAATTCTTTAATAATTTCTTTAGCATTGTCAGTTGCATTTTTCATAGCAACCATTCTAGAGCTATGTTCAGATGCTCTTGATTCTAAAATTAGTTGATAAATAGTATATGAAATATAATGAGGTAAAATCCCTGCAAGAATTTCTTGAGCATTAGGTTCATATTCATAATCAACTTCGTCTTCAGTTGTTTCTGGTGCAGGAAGTGCTGATAATGGTAGTAAATCAAATTTAGTCGCTTTTTGAATAGCAGTATTTATAAAATGCGAATAAACAATTTCTATTTTATTTATTTTATCATCTAAGAAATCATCTGTTAATAATTTTCCTACAGAATTCGTTTCAATAATTTCAGGACTATCAGAAACCTCAAAATCAGCTTTTAAATCTCTGCCGGTCTTAGCAAGGAATGTTCTACCTTTTCGACCAATTGTGTAAAAAACCGTTTTTTCTTTGTCATATGTGTTTGAAACAAATTTAAGTAAGTTAGTGTTGATACTTCCACACAAACCCTTGTTTGTTGTGATTAATAACACTCCTGTTTTAGTGCCTTTACTATCTGATAGGAGAGGATTTAATTTAGGATCAACTCGTTTACTTAATTTTCCAAGAACTTTTTGTAATTGATCAAGATAAGGAATCCCTTTTTGAGCTTTATCTTGGGCTTTTTTCATCTTTGCCGCAGCAACAAGTTCCATTGCTTTGGTAATCTGAGATGTCCCTTTGATGGACTTGATTCTTCTTCTTAAAACTTTTAAGTTAGCCATAAAATCTTTTAATTAAAACTTTGCTTGAAATTATGAATCACATCGTCAAGCATTTTGACTAATTCATCAGTCAATTTGCCTTTTGATAAAATTTCACTATTTATTTCAGGTTTTGTATTTTTCACATAATCAGTTAATTTAGTTTGAAACTCCTTAATTTTATCTATTGAAACATCTTGCAAGTGATTGTTTAACATTGCATAAAGAACTACTGATTGCTCTTCCAATCCTAATGGAGAATATAAATTCTGTTTAAATAATTCGATAATTCTTTCACCACGATCTAATGTTAGTTGTGTCTTATCATCAAGATCTGAACCAAATTGTGCAAATGCTGCTAACTCTCTATACTGAGCTAATTCTAACTTAATTTTACCAGCAACTTTTTTCATAACCGGTTTTTGAGCAGCTCCACCAACTCTAGATACTGATAAGCCTACATTTATAGCAGGTCTAATACCTTGATAAAAAAGGTCAGTTTCTAAAAATATTTGGCCATCTGTTATTGAAATCACATTCGTAGGTATATAAGCTGAAACATCACCAGCTTGAGTTTCAATAATTGGCAATGAAGTAATAGAACCTCCACCATTAGCTTCACTTAAACGACATGATCTTTCAAGTAATCTAGAATGTAGATAGAAGACATCACCTGGATATGCTTCACGACCAGATGGTCTTTTTAAGATCAAAGAGATTTGACGATATGCTGCGGCATGTTTTGTTAAATCATCATAAACAATTAAAACATCATGACCTTTATCCATCATGTATTCGCCTAATGCAGTTGCTGCAAATGGGACTAAGTATTGATCAGTAGCAGAATCAGAAGCTGATGCTACAAATAATGCTGTATTATCTAAAGCCTTCTTTTCTTCTAGTGTTTTTGAAATTAACGCCACATTAGATAACTTTTGTCCGATCGCGACATATATGCAAAATAAATTTTTAAAATTTTCATCACCTCTTTGCTCAGCTTGTCTTTTTAGATTTGATTGGTTGATAATTGTATCGAGGGCAATAGTAGTTTTACCTGTAGATCGGTCACCAATAATTAACTCTCTTTGACCACGACCAACTGGGATCATGGCATCAATGCCCATAATTCCTGTTTGTACGGGAGTGTCTACTGATTGTCTAGCAATAATACCAGGAGCAATTTTCTCTATTGGATAGTAAGTATCAGATTCAATTTCACCTTTTCCATCAATCGGTTGACCCAAAACATTTACAACTCGACCAAAAAACTTTTCACTAACTGGTAATTGCAATAATTTGCCGGTAGTTTTAACTTCTTCACCTTCTTTAACTTTTGTACCGTCACCTAAAATCACGACACCAACTTCAGTTTCTTCAAGATTCAGAACTAAACCTGTTACACCACTTGCGAATTCAACCATTTCGTTATACATGGTATCAGTTAAACCATCAATTTTCGCTACACCATCACCAATTTGTTTTACATTACCAACATTAGTTTTGCCAGTAGTGAATTTAATAGATTTGATTTGATCTTCAATTTCTTGTAATATTCCACTCATATTATATTGTCCTTCAATTAACCTTTTATGAACTCAGGGCGTTTTTTACAAAGCCCAATCTACCTAAAGTAGAATGGTCGTAAACATCACTACCTATTGTCACTTTAAAACCACCGATTAGAGACTCATCAATTTTTGACTCTAATCGAAGTTTTCGATTATATATTTTTTCCAAAGCAGAGGTTATAGAGAAAAGAGAATCATTTGATAGCTTGAGTGCGCTTATTACTACGGCATTTTGCTTATTCAACTCGAGCTTAACCAATTCTTTAAATTGTTCTAACACAGTCAAATAGCGAGAATCATTTTCTGTAGCAAGAGCTTTTGTTACTTCTCGTGCTTTATTCTCATCAAATGCATTCGAATCATCCATACATAAAGCGATGAACTTCTTTGCACTCTCATTTGCTTGTTTTTTAGAACTACCCATTCCTATAACTTTCTTTACTTACTAAGCTGCTAATTCTTTTGAAGCTTCTTCATTAATTCTAGTTTGATCGTCAACTGTTAATGTTCTACCAATAACATTTTCGGTAACGCCCATTACTAAATTTGCCAATTCAGCTTTAGCATCTTTAAGCATTTTATTTCTTTCTTGAGTACTTGCTTCATTTGCTTTCGATTTAATATTTGCTGCTTCCGAATTCGCTTCATTGATGATCCCATCTTTTACAGTGGATGCAGCAGATTTGGCTGACTCAACTATTTCAGCTGCTTTCTTATTGGCTACATCGATAATGCGTCTTTTTTCTTCATTAGCATTCTTGAGTTGTGTTTCAACTTCTGCTGCATTTTTGATTGAGTCAGCAATGATTTTTTTTCTTTCCTCTAATACTTCCATTAGAGGGCCGAAGGCAAATTTCTGCAAAATAATCAGTACCAGAACAAAGTTTACGAGACTTATAGCTAAGTTAGATGGATTAACACCAAACTTGCTAAATACCTCCATCATTTGTGTTATAATTTCACCCATAATTTTCTACTTTTAAAAAAATATTAATAAGGGAAAAAGATTACATAAAATGCAATCGCTTCTACAAGTGCCATTCCAATAATTCCGATTTTCAATACTTCACCGGCTGCACCTGGGTTTCTACCTACAGCACTAGCTGAAGCAAAACCGACTAAACCTACACCAATTGCAACGCCAAAACAGGCAAGTCCAACAGCGAAAGATTTGTTAAATGGAACTGCAACCGCTACAGTAGCAGCACCATGGGCATCTTGAGCAAATCCAACAGATGCTAATGATAATAAGATAGCTAATAAAACTAAACCTCTAACGTAAGGTTTTAAAACCATGTTCTTTCCTCCAAAATTAAAAAAAATAAAATTTAATGTTCCTCTTTATGTTCATGTTCACATATTAAAGCCGTAAAAACTGCTGTAAGTAATGTGAAAACGAGCGCTTGTATCAAACCTACAATTATTTCTAAAAAGTAAAATGGGATCTGGACAATGTAAATCATCATTGAATGCATTACATTTTCTCCGCCAAATATATTCCCGTATAATCGAAATGATAATGAGATTGGTCGAAATACTATAGATATGATTTCAATCAAACCTATTCCCAAAGACATGACTATCATTATAGGTAGCATGATTCCTTCAAAATGACCTTTTGGGGCAAAGATATGTTTAAAGAATCCGACTACACCATTTTCTTGAATGGCCCACAATACCCAAAGTGCCATAAAAACTAAAGACATTGCAAGGTTATTACAAACATCAGCAGTCCCTGGTCTCCAAACCGTAACACCATCAAAAGTTAAATTTCCTGTGATTGGCAATAACCCAGACCAATTGGAAACTAATATAAATAAAAATACGGTAGCAAAAAACCAAATAGTTCGTTTTGTTAAGTCAGGGCCAAGAATACTTTCAACTAAATTATAGACACCCTCGAAAAAAAACTCTAAAAGGTTTTGCATACCGCTAGGTACGAGACTTCTTTTCCTTGTTGCCATAAAAGAGAAAACTAAGAGGAAAACCATTAATACCCACGTTGTGAAGGTCGAATTGGTTATTTCAATAACATCTATATTGAATAAAACATCAGGAATTGGGCTAACTGAATCGTGTCCGCCGGACATAAATAATCTTTTTGTAAAATTATTATTGTAGCTAGTAAAAAGCGCGACATTATGTGTTGAAACTTTTTAAAATCAATCAGATTTGCTTAATTATTTTGTTTGAATTTGTCAAATTTTATTTTGATCATATACACAAACAACCAATTTGAAAAATAAAATCGAAAATGAATCAATTGTTCGATTTTATTATATGAGGTCGTGTAATTTACGGAGTTTTTGGTGCATACTTGCTTAAACTAAAATGAAAGGAAGATCATTTAAATTTCATCAAACTTTTCAAGAAAAACTCCTCACTTTTATTGAAGTAGATTTCATAAGATTTCAGAGAATCTAACTCAAGCTTTTTTGGGTAGAAAACGGTGTAAATAGGTTCTTGCTTCTCTTGTAAAACAGTTAGTAGCGATGAAAAAGGTGTGATTCCATTTCCAGGGATGATTTCTTGTTGATTGAATATTGAGTACTCATTAATCAAAATCATATCACAAAGAGAAGACCATTTGCCCTCTTGTGTTAAAAGATTTATCTTACTTTGATATATCAAACCAGGTTCTAAGGTCAATTTTGTTTGGAAACTCTTATTTAAATCTTTAATACAAAGAAGAGATTGATCAAATAGTTCCATTGAATCAAAATGCTGAATATTTAATTTCCCTAGCTCGATATCTAGTTTTTCAATGATAGAAGCAATGCAATCTGTTAGATATTTTCTGAAATCATCTGTGGAAGATAATATTGTTTGAGGCAAGAAGTGGAGATTAATTTTAATCACTTCTTCATCGATAATATTATCGAGCGCAAAACATATTTGATCTGTCAAATCTGACCAAATGAATTTATTTTTATTTGCCGGAATATTGATATCTAAATGAATGATATAGGATTGGCAATTTAATTCTTGATAGATTTTTTTTTGATTTAATAAATTAGAATTTGATAATTTATTATCAGATATCACCCTTGTCTTAAGGGATAAATCATTTTGAATATCATTGATATCTTTCAGCTGGCTTATGCTAAGATTAGTAAAAAAATATCCACGGATCATTGTTCAGAAGACTTCATAGTTGATAATTTATCGTTTAAAAGTATATTTTTTGATTATCTCAATATAAGATCAAAACTATAAATAAAAAGAGAATTTGCCTACTTTATGCCATTTGAAGATATCGAGATATATAGTAATTCTTTCACTTCAATTTACCTTTTGATATTGATGACAATCTGGATTCCCATTCTCGCATGGATCCAATTGAACAAGAAAAAAGGAGTGATCGAAAATAAATTAATTATTCAGTTAGTTAGTTTAAGGGGTTTAATCGCCACAATCATTTTTCTTTTATTATTGAACATCCACTGGGTGGTTAGCAAGCCCGACGAGAAATCTTTTTCAATAAGTTTGTTGCTGGATAAATCCGGTTCTATGAACACAAAAGATATCAATGAAGAAGCACGAATAATTAAATTGAATAATCTGGTTTTTTCTAAAGATGGAATAAAAGATAAGATTCATAATAAATATAAAACACTAATTTATGGATTTGACGAAGAGATTAAATCTATTCCATTTAAAAATAAATCTATTGTTCCTACATCTAAGCAAACAGATATCGATGCATCAATACTTTCAATTTTAAATCGGCAATCTAGTGAAACATTAGGCGCCGTGTTGATTGTAACAGACGGGAATGATAATGTGGACGAAGGCATCATTAAAGCTGGAGTTCATTTTCAAGAACTTGGAATTCCTATATCGGTAATTGGAATTGGCTCCTCACAAGGAAATGGAGATTTAAGAATAGAAGCGATCCAAGCCCCAGAAAGTCTTGAAAGGGGCGAAAGCGGAATCCTGCAATACCTAGTTTCTCGTGAAAGACTTGAACCTATGGAAGTAAAAGCTGAGTTGTTTGAGTTTGGTAAATTGATAAAAACTAAAGTGGTGGATTTATCAGTGAGTGAACAAAAAAAAATAAGTTTTAATATTTCCAATTATAGAAGTGGCACCGTTAAATACCAGACAGCCATAACAATTCTTGATAATGAAATCAACAAAAATAATAATGTCTGTAACGTATCAATTTCAATTACTGAGCCCAAAATTTGGAAAACCTTGTATTTAGGGACGGCACTAAATTGGGAATATAAGTTTTTAAACAACGTAATAAATAAAACAGAAGGTGTTGTCTTAAATGCCATTATTTTAAAAGACAAAAAATCTTTTTTCGCATCTGGTTTCGATAAAAAAGTGACAGCTTTTCCAGATTTTGATACGTTAAAAAACTATCATGCTTTAATAATCGATGTGCATGTTTTCACTTTAATACAGGATGAATTACTAGAAGGCCTAAGAAGGTACATGAATAGAATATCCGGTGGAATACTCATTTTAGGGCCTTATACCGGCGACATAAATAACCTAAAAAATGTTAAAGATATTCTTCCGATTACACCTGGCCCCGTTAAACGTTTTAAATCAAAGAAGAAAATAAAGTTTCATCGCACCGTATTTTTATCCGGAGTTGAGGAAGATGAATTTAATCAATGGAGCGAGGCTCTCTATTTGCCTGCTCGTCAGTTTTATCAAAAAATTGAAGGTATGAAGTTAGGTGCTGTTTCAATAATGGATTTATCCTTATCCAAAAATAGCTTGATGAGTGCACATCATTATGGCTCTTGCAAGGTAGGTTATTTGGGTTTTGATGGGACTTGGCAGTGGGTAATGAAAAGTGATAGTGGCAAAAGGATTTATCGGAGCTTTTGGCAGAAAATAATCTCTTGGTTATGCTCTAGTTCAAAACCACCAATTGATGTAACACCAAATTATGAACAAATCGAAATGGGTAAAACGATTACGCTACAAGCGAAAGTACTAAATGAAAAGTATCTGCTAACTGATAAAGCTAAAGTGAAAATTAAAATATTTCATCCTGATGAAACAATTCCTAAAAGATTAACAATGAAAAATGATAGTCAGCAAAGAGGTATTTATATAAAAGATTTATACTTAGGGAAAATTGGCGAATATCGATATGAGGTAGAAGCTGAAATTCCTGTTAGAGTAGAAGGTAAGTCAGATCAAGTAATAAAACGTATTTTCAAAGGTAAAATTCAATCGATTGAAGCTGGGAATGAATTAGGAGATAATTTACTTAAAGAAGATTTGCTAATTGACCTTGCGAGAATAACTGGAGGAAAATATTGGAATTATAAAGATTCATTTGATGTCGATGATTTACCTATCTCTAAAAATGTTCGGTCTAAAGAACAAGTTTATCGTTTAAATGATGAAATTATTTTGCTTATTTTGGGCTTATTTCTAATATTAATGGAAATTTATTTACGACGAAAAAGTGGTTTGAAATAGAGGAGATATTTAGACATGGCTGACATTGATAGACTATTCAGAATGATGGTTGATTTAGGTGCATCGGATTTACATTTAAGTTCATTGCAAGTACCTATGATCAGGGAATCTGGACTTATGGCTAAGATTGAAGGCGAAAGTGTTTTAAAGCCTGATATGTTAAAACACATGCTCTACCAAATTATTCCTGAAGATAATCAAAAAGAATTTGAAGCCTGTTTTGATACTGACTTTGCTTATGCAATTGAAGGTTTAGCTAGATTTAGAGCAAATGTATTTCTAGACAGAAAAGGGATTGGAGCCGTATTTAGGGTCATTCCTGAAGATATTCTGACAGCCGAACAATTGAATCTGCCAAGCTCAATAACGGATCTATGTTTTTTAACAAAAGGATTGGTCGTTGTTACTGGACCTACTGGTAGCGGAAAATCAACTACTCTAGCGGCAATGGTTGATTTAATGAATAAAGTTAGAGAAGACCATATTATAACAATTGAAGATCCAATCGAGTTCACCCATGATAATCACGCTTGTTTAGTAAATCAAAGAGAAGTTCATAATCATACGAAGTCCTTTAAAAATGCATTAAGAGCTGCTCTTAGAGAAGATCCAGACATTATGCTAATTGGTGAAATGAGAGACTTAGAAACTATTGAAATTGCTCTTGAAACGGCTGAAACCGGACACCTAGTATTCGGTACATTACACACTTCTACCGCTGCTTCAACTGTTGAAAGATTAGTTGACCAATTTCCTGCTGCACAACAACAACAAATTCGAACAATGTTAGCCTCATCGTTAAAAGCTGTAATTGCTCAGACATTGTGTAGGAAAAAACCAAAAGGTCGAATCGCTTCATTAGAAATTTTAATAGTAAATAGCGCAGTTTCTGCATTGATTCGTGATTCAAAAACATTTCAAATTGAATCTCAAATGCAAATAGGGGCCAAATATGGGATGGTCCTTTTAAATGATGCCTTATTAAAACAAGTTCTAGCAGATATTGTTGAGCCTAAAGAGGCATATATGAAGTCAGTAAATAAAGAAGATCTGATGAATAAATTCAAAGCAAATAAAATCAAATTTGAAGTTAGTGATATTCAAGCCTCAGCGCCAAAGCTTCCTCCTTCAACTCCACCTGCAGCCCCAGCTCCTGGAGGAGCCCCGGCCGCTGCTCCACAACCTGCCGCAGCACCCCAGCCAGCTGCTCCATCATCGCCTCCACCTGCAGCGCCAATTCCAGCAACACCTGCTGGCCCACCAAAACCAGGAATTGGTCCACCTAAGCCAGGAGGTCTTTCAGGATTTGATGCGTTTAAAAATAAATTTAAAAAATAACTTGGCCGTTATTACTTTTTAATCTGAAATCGTGTTCAAATAATCTTGCATCATTTGAATAGCATCTTTAACTACATTGGTATTGGTTTTATTTTTAAATCCATTCTCAGATAAAAAACGTCTCCATTTAGCAGCTCCTTTTTGCCCAGTATAAATATTAAATAATGGTTGCAGGAGTAATGAGAAGGGGCATCTCGAATGAATTAGCTGATCTTCAATATAATCACAATATTCTTCAATTATTTGTTCTCGTGATGAATTAATTGAATCTACATCAAAAATTAAACTATCTGCTTCAGCAAATAAAAATGGATTGTCCCATGCTGCTCTGCCTAACATGACACTATCTACAAATTTTAAATGTTCTTGAGCTTCTTTTAAAGTAGAGATGCCACCATTTATTTCAATAGTTAATTCAGGGAAATCTTTCTTGAGTTGATAAACAAATTCATAATTCAATGGAGGAATAGTCCTATTGTCTTTTGGACTTAGACCTTTAAGAATTGCTTTTCTTGCATGTACAGAAAATCGCAAACAACCGGTATCAGCTATTGTTTTTACAAATTTTGCTAAGCTATCGTAATCATCAAGGTCATCAACACCTATACGATGTTTAATCGTTACAGGTATATCAACACTTTGCTGCATACCATCCATTAATTCTGCCACAAGATCAGGCTCTTTCATTAAACAGACTCCAAATTTCCCTTCCTGAACTCGATCGCTAGGGCAACCTACATTGAGATTTATTTCGTCATATCCATAATCTTCCACAATCTTTGCAGCTTCTTTTAAAAGATTAAGTTTGCTTCCTCCAATTTGTAACACAATAGGATGTTCTGATTCATGAAAAGAAATTAAGCGATCGCGATCCCCATAACAAATGGCATCAGCTGGGATCATTTCAGTGTAAAGTAATGTTTTTTTAGTGATTAGTCGCATGAAAAACCGAAATGGTCGGTGAGTTCGATCCATCATTGGCGCAATTGATAGTGGGTAATTCTTAATAGGCATATGAGTTGAATACGGTCATTTTTTAGTTATGGTCACATTATATTAAAGAAGCGTGCTTTTAATGTCCAAAATAAAAATATTTCTTTTTCTTTAATAAAAAAAAGGATACGTTGCTTTAGAAAGATTTAGGTAAGTTTTGTCCATAATATTTTAATATAGAATGATAATTTTTGCGAATAAATCTTGATAAAATCTCACTTATTGTAGAATTTTCGCCCATCTTCCAGACCTTGAGATATATTCATTTAGCTGAATTATAATTTTTAAAGGAGTATTGTTTGTGACTATCCTAAATCCTGAACAAATCATTGATCTTCAAGGTGGAACTAAAGACGAAATATTACATGAATTAGTCAGCCTTGCTTCGCAGGATAGTAATGTCACAAACGAACAAGAACTATTAGCCGCAATATTAGAAAGAGAAAGTGAAGCCACAACTGGTATCGGTTATGGGATAGCTGTTCCGCACGCTAAAATTAGTTCTGTATTAGACACCGTTGTTGTCTTAGGAAGATCAAAGAATCCTGTATCATTTAATTCTTTGGATGAACAACCAGTTTCTATATTTGCACTCATTGCAGTAAACAACAAAATGCAAAAAGAGTATATTAGAGTATTAGCAAAAATTGCTCAGTTCTTGAAACAAGAAGTCAATCGTGAAAATATATTAGCAGCAACAAACACTTCTGATGTGGCCAACCTTGTTAAAAACATTTTTTAAAAAATTACCTTAAATGGAAACCAAAGAAAACGATAACCCTCCAGGTTTTCTTTGGCAAAACTTTTCTTTCAAAGTTATAAGTTTCAGTATTATCATTGGTGTTATCAGTGGTCTAGCTGCCTTTATTTTTATGTATGGTCTGGAATACACATCAGCATTGATGCAAGGGCATGTCATGGGTGTTCATCATCCGCATCCCAGTGGCGAGGAAATTACATTTGCATCCTTAAATAAACCGGACGCACAAAAATTAACAATCGGTTGGGTTGATTTTAAATTTTCGATCTTATTTTTATTGGTTCCTGCTATCGGTGGGTTAATAAGTGGTATCCTTGTATATCGATATGCCCCTGAAGCTGAAGGACACGGTATTGATGCCTTGATTAATGCGTTTCATAATAAGAAGGGAGATATTGATACAAAAGTACCTTTTATTAAAACAATTGCTTCAATCATTACTATGGGCACTGGTGGTTCTGGTGGCCGAGAAGGGCCAATTGCCTTAATTGGAGGAGGTTTTGGCTCCTGGTTAGGACGAATTTGTAAGTTATCCACTCGAGAACGAAGACATTTTTTAGTGGCAGGAGCTGCCGGAGGTATTGGAGCAATATTCAAAGCTCCCCTTGGTGGCGCCATAAGTTCCATAGAAATTTTATACAAAGAAGATTTTGAAACTGATGCCTTAGTACATTGTGTTGTGAGTAGCGTAACGGCATTTTGTGTATTTAATTTTATATATTTACAAGTTACGGGTGATGCTAGTCCCACAATTTTTAATATCGGCGATTTAAAATTTGAAACAAATCACCTAATCTATTATTTAATCTTAGCCGTTTTATGCGCATTTATTGGAAAAATATATGTGCAAATATTTACAGGTATAAGGTTAAATATTTTTAAAAAATTAAATATTCCTAATCACATTAAACCTATGATAGGAGGTTTACTCATTGGGATCATTGCGATGTGGATGCCTCAAACATTTGGAACGGGCATGGGTTATCTGCAAGATGCCATCAACTACGACACTTCAAATATACCACAATTGTTGCCCGTCATAAAATTCGCTGTCGTATTAATGTTTTTAAAAATGCTCACGGTTTCTATTACTATTGGGTCTGGTGGTTCCGGCGGAGTATTTGGTCCTACCTTATTTATTGGGGGATTTGGAGGATTTGCTTTTGGCTGTTTACTTTACTATCTATTTCCTGAATCCCATGCTGCGCTACCTCCAATAGGGGCCTTTGTAATTCTAGGCATGGCTAGTTTGTTTTCTGCAGTTGCCAATGCGCCATTAGGAGCTTTAGTCATGGCCAGTGAAATGACAGGAGGCTATTCTTTACTTGCTCCATTGATGTTAGTCACCATTATTTCAGGAATATACACTAAACGCTTTTCCATTTATAGTAATCAAGTTGAAGATAAATTTCATTCGCCTGCTCACTTAGGTGATATTAGTTTTGATATATTAAAAAATATTATTCTTCGTGATGTTATTGAACCTATGGAGAATGTAGGAACAATACCTTCCTCAACAACACTTGCGGAAATACGGAATATAATTTCTGAAGGTAAGTATCCTTTTCCACTTGCAGTAAAAAGCCCTCAAGGTGAATTGTGGGGGATGTTGACCATGGGAGATATACGAGAAGCATTGTTTGATGATGAATTGAGCCAATTAATAATTGTCGAAGATTTGATGACACCATTAGTTGTTTGTGAATTAGAAGATGATTTACAATCAATTTTGGTCAAGTTTAAAAAGCATCATTATGGAAGATTGCCTGTTATCTCTTCCGAAAACAAAAATGAAGTTATCGGTTACATTGCATTTGAGCAAATCATGGGCGCCTATGAAAACGAGTTGATTCGTTTGAAAACAATGGAATAAAGCTGCATTCTTGTTTTCTAATTTATTTCATTTTTTAATTACTTTCTTTTAAATTTGTAACTTCGTTTTAATATGTTTGATACTTTAAAAACCAAACTGTACTTATTAATGTGAAGGATAAAAAAATGGGAAGCGGACCAATTGAATTATGTGTAAAAGCAGGTCAGAAAATTGCAATTTGTACTTGTGGGAAATCTGAGGATGGTAGATGCAATGGATCACACGTTGGCACAGATAAATTGCCAGTGATTTATGATGCGCAAAAAGATGAAACATTGTATGTTTGTGGTTGTACAAATACTTGTGGAAAACCATTTTGCGATGGTTCTCATTCAAAATAAGGATATTTTTTACTCAAAGCAATATTGATAAATAGCGAAATCATTACTTTTAGAAAGTAAGTACATGCTATTAATTAGTATGTTTAGTTTAATTTTATAGTTCTATTGGTCAATCTTCATATAGTAAGCTATAATACTTAACTAATAATGGACCAATTTACAAAGGCGGTATATGGCAACTACTTTAAATGATATCACATCTAGTATTTCAAAAGTTCCAGCGCTACCACAAATTGTAGTAAAATTGATGGAAATGCTTCAAGATCCAGAAACCAGTGCTAGTAATATTGAGAATTTAATACAAAAAGAGCCAGGTTTAGCTGCCCAAGTTTTGAAGTTAGTTAATTCAGCATTTTATGCCATGGCTTCTCCAATCGGAGATGTGAAAAGGGCCGTTACTATTTTGGGTTTTAGAGAAATAAATAATATTGTTGTGGCCAATTCTGTTGGTAAAGCTTTTAAAGGCATGAAAATGGCAAATAACTTTGACATGATGACTTTCTGGCGACACTCACTTGTAAATGCTTGTGTCACTAGATTCATGGCCGAACAATCAAAAAAAAATGTAGAAGGTGATGCTTTCACCCTGGGGTTATTACATGACATTGGCAAGCTTTTAATGTCAGTATATGCTCCTGAAGAAACAGTAAAAATTATTGCATTGGCAGAAGAAGAAGAGATTTCATTTATTGAAGCCGAAAGTAAAATTATAGATACAAATCATGCCGAGGTTGGTGCCTGGTTAGCGGAAAAATGGAAGATGCCTACAAGTATCTGCGACAGCATTAGAAACCACCATAATCCTGATCATTACGAGAAACACGTTTTAACAGCCTCAACACATTTTGGAAACTATATTGCTTCCGTAAAAAAAATGAGATGTGATGGCAGTTTTGAACAGATGCCTCTCAATCCAAATGTATGGAGTATCTTAGGTCTTAAAAGAGAATCATTACGTACTGTTCTCGATCAAGTAAAGAATGAAATTCAGGCTGCCGAGTCTATGTTATCAGCAATGTAATTTGTTTATTCTTATCACATGCCTTTAAATAAAATCAGTGGGTTTTCTAAAACATTAATCAATTGGTATCTTTCATCAAAGCGAGATTTACCCTGGAGACTAAATAACGATTCTTATCGTATTTGGATTTCAGAAATAATGTTGCAGCAAACACGTGTCGATGCTGTCATTGTATATTATGAAAACTGGATGAAAAAATGGCCAACGTTACTCAAACTATCAAAAGCTACTGAAGATGACGTTTTAAATGCCTGGAAGGGTTTAGGATACTATTCACGTGCGAGAAATATTTTAAAAACTGCCCAGATTGTTGTCAAGGAAAATAGTGGCAAACTGCCTGAAGACATTATATCTCTTAATAAATTACCAGGAATAGGGCGCTATACTGCCGGAGCAATTGCCTCAATTGCCTACGGTAAGCAAGAAGCTATTGTGGACGGAAACGTATCAAGAGTATATGCTAGGCTACTAGCTTTAGAAGAAGTTATAAATGATCCCAAACAACAAGACTTTTATTACGATATTGCCACTTCTCAGTTACCTGGAAAACAATTGAGTGAGTTCAACCAAGGCCTCATGGAATTAGGAGCCTTGATATGTACTCCTCAAAAACCGAATTGCATTGAATGTCCCGTTAAAAAAAAGTGCCTCGCTTATAAAGAAGATCTTGTAGATAAATTACCTAATCGAAAAAAAGCAGCAAAGTCAACAAAGCTAGTTCGCTTAGGACTAATAATCAAAAAGAATAAAAAGTTCTTATTAATCAAACAAAATAAAAAAGGATTGTTTTATGGCTTATGGGAGATCCCAGCCATTGCTTTGAAAAAAGAAGAGTTCAATGAGAAGACTATTGCCGATACAATCAGTAACGAATTGAAATTGGTGGGCGAAATAGAAAATAAAATATATGAGGTAAAACATACATTTACCAAATATCGTGAAACAATATTGGTTTACAGTTTTACTCCAGAAAAAATTCCATTAAAATGGCAAAAGTCTTTTTTTAGTTTAAACGAAATTAATGATTTACCCATGGGTTCAGCCCATAAAAAGATCTTCAATTACATGCGTAAAAGAAAGTAGATTGCTTGATGATTCCTGATTTTAAAGAATTTAAAAAATACGCAAAAAAATATGACTTTATTCCTGTGTCTGCCAATTTAATTGCTGACACAATCACACCCGTTTCAGCGTTATCCATATTGGAAAAAGATGGGAGTTGTTTCTTATTAGAAAGCATTTCAGGTGGCAATAAAGTTTTTCAATATTCCTTTTTAGGTTGCGGCAAAGCAAATGTTTTTAAATGTGAAGACGGACAAGTAACGATCACTGAAGGTGGCCGCAAAAATAAATATGCCACAAAAGATCCCTTAGGCGAATTAAACAAATACACCATCAAAAGAAAATGTCCCGATCTAGAAGAGCTCCCTGAATTTCAAGGTGGTGGCGTTGGATTCATTTCTTATGATATGTTCAGGACAGTAGAATATTTGCCCAATTGCCCAATAGATGATTTAGGAATACCCGACATACTATTTTCCTTTCATGAATACCTACTCGTTTTTGATCATGCTAAAAGATGTTTGAAAATTATTGTTTATGCCGACATAACAAATGATTCAATGAAAGTAGGCTACGAAAAAGCTATCTCAAAAATAGATAAAATGATTCGAAAATTAAAAAAGATACAACCACTTCCATTAGTGAATGCCATCTCATTAGGATCAAAACTCAAATTAAAGTATAAATCGAATACAACAAAAAAGAAATATATGCAGTCTGTAAAAGATATAATAGAGCATATTAAAAAAGGGGATATTTTTCAGTGCGTCTTGTCTCAAAGACTTGAAACAGATCTAGTAAGCAAACCAATTAATATCTACAGAGCCCTTCGCGCTATAAATCCATCTCCATATATGTTTTATCTCAAATATAAAGATTTGATGCTGGTTGGCTCTTCACCTGAAATACTAGTTTCCGTCGATAAACAGAAACGCACTACTGTTCGACCAATTGCCGGCACTCGCCCACGAGGGAAAAATATTGCTGAAGATGAAAAACTAGCGAAAGAATTATTGAATGATCATAAAGAAGTGGCTGAACACACTATGTTAGTTGACCTCGCCAGAAATGACTTAGGTCGTTCAAGTGAATATAAAAGTATCACCATTGATGAAAGATTAATTGTCGAATACTATTCCCACGTAATGCACATTGTCTCAACAGTAAGCGGGAAATTGAAAAAAGGTTTAAATTCAATGGATGCTTTTAAAGCTTGTTTTCCTGCCGGTACTTTATCCGGTGCTCCTAAAATCAGAGCTATGCAAATCTTGGATGAACTCGAAACAACTAAACGAGGTCCATTCGGTGGTGGGGTTGGCTATATCGATTATCAAGGACACATGGATACTTGCATTACGATTCGTACAATATTAATTAAAGGTAAAAAAGCTTATGTTCAAGCAGGCGCCGGAATAGTTGCTGACTCTGTTCCTGAGAAAGAATTTGAAGAAACTTTAAATAAAGCTCGTGCCCTTTTAAAAGCCATTGAAATAGCCAGTAAAAACTTTTAATCTGTCGAAACTGATATTGTCATTCTGAACCAAATAAATATAATTAAATGTCGATAACAGTACACATTTTAAATGTGACACACAGTAAGGACCTGAAATGGGTAAAATTACTAAAGTTTGGCTAGACGAATCTGAAAATGAATGTATCAGCTGTGGTGCATGTGAAGCAACCATTGAAGAGGTTTTTGAAGTCCCTGATAAAATGATAATTTTAAAAGATGCCGAAAAATACTTCGAAAGTAATGATGAAGAAATTCGAGATGCTGCTGAAGGATGTCCTGTAGATACAATTGGAATTGCAGAAGATGGCGCTGACGAAAGAGTCAATTAATTTAACTATTATTGACAGTTCTTGCCAAAATGGTTCAATTTATTGTATTTAAGTAAAAAAGATCCTCTTTAATAAGTTTTTCTCCTATAATTTTAATTCGAGCTTTTTATGAGATATACTATTTCTTAATTAGGTAATCACTAGGATCATAAATGACCAATAAAAAAATACTTATAGTTGAAGACGACGAATTTATGCAAAGTTTGTTTGCAATGAGCCTTGAGGGCGAAGGTTATGATATTGTCTGTGCCAGTGACGGTAGAGCTGGTTTTAATAAAGCCGTTACCGATGAATTTGACTTAATTATCACAGATCTTCGAATGCCAAATTGGAACGGATTAGAAAATATCTATGGTTTAAACCTGGTTGATTGTAAAGCAAAAATAATTGTCGTCTCCGGATATATTGAAGATGAGGTTCGAGAAGAACTCGAGCAATATGAAAACGTCGTGAAAATTATTAAAAAACCATTGGATGCACCAGATTTTATTGCCACAGTTAATTCAATATTGGCTTAATTCTTTTTCAAAAATTCCCTGAATATAAAATGATTTGTAGACCCTAGACTTCTCTTTTAGATAAAGAGTTTAGAGTTTTTAAGATGTCATAAAGATGTATAAATAAACTAGTTTAATTTATATTATTGAAGACTCATAGCCATCTCATTGATGGGATATCATTAAATAATTTGATACTTAATTATATAAAAGGTATATTTACAATAATTCAGTATGATTTTAATTTCTAAATTATTGGCAAATAAAATTGCGAATATTAAAATGAAAAATAATAATTAAATAATAATTAAATAATAAAAGGAAATATTTATGGCAGCTTATGATGGACAAAGAATTACATTTGTAGAACAAGGCAAGGTAGAAATTTTACCTTTTCCACAAGAAAAACCATCAGCTGGCCAAGTCATGGTCCAAAATGTCGCTTCACTGGTTTCAGCAGGAACTGAATTATCACGGCTTTACGACTATCATATGGTTTCAAAACCTTTTCCACTGAACACAGGTTATTTATCTTGCGTGAAAGTAATTGAACTTGGAGAAGGTGTAGAAGATATTGAACTTGGTAAATTGTACGTTGCATCAATGGGTCACCTTTCGCACTTGGCTATTTCGCCAGAAAAATTACTGGAAGTTCCTGAAGGTGTTAAACCAGAAGATGCTGTATTTACAAGTTTAGCCACTATAAGTTTACGTGCTATTCGACAAGCAGAAATCAAAGTAGGTGATTCAGTCCTTATTAAAGGTTTAGGACTAATTGGTCAGTTCGCACAAATTTTTGCACGGTTAGAAGGTGGGGTACCTGTAGTTGCTATTGACTTTAGCCAAAACAGAAGAGATATAGCACAAAACACAGGATTAAAAAATGCTCTCACACCAAGTGATAATGAACAAGAAGAATTTAAAGCATATACCAAAGATGGACGATTTGACGTTACCATCGACTCTACCGGTGTTTCCAATGTATTTGCATCGTTACCAGAATTGACAGCAGATTTTGGACGTGTCATTATTTTAGGCGGTATTCATAATAAGTTAGAATTGGATTTGTATACACATATTCAAAAACGAAGTCTACGATTAATTGGTGCAGGTTCTCCTGACCCAAGAAATTGGCCTTATGGAGAAAATGAAAATAAAAATACCGTCTTGAAATTAATGCAAAGCGGACAATTAAATGTATCCGCACTTCGAACCCATCATGTCGGTTTAAATGAAGCTCCAGAAATGTATAGAATGTTACATGAAGAGAAAGACACCGGTTTAGGCGTCGTATTTAAATGGTGAAAATTTATTAAATAATCTCGCAAAGGAAATTAAATGATAAAAGTAGGTGTAGTAGGAATGGGTATGGGCGGTAGCTATGGAGCCAAATTGCACGCCATAGAAGGTGTTGAGTTTTCTGCAATGTGTGCTCGAACTCAAACAACTTTAGATAGGCGGTCTAAGCTATATAAAGAAGAGATCGGAGCAGAACCAAATCAATATCTAAGTGTTGATGACATGTTGGCCAATGAAACTTTAGATGGAGTCATAATAGTCACACCGTCTTCCACGCATCATGAGATTGTGGTTAAAGTCGCCAATGCAGGCATTAACGTTTTAATTGATAAGCCTATCGACATCAATCAGAAAAATATTGAAATCATTCGTGAAGCCGTTGATAGAAACAATGTATTATGCGGAGTCATATATCCAAATCGTTGCAATTCAGTTTTTTCTGGATTAAAAAAGATTGTTTCTGAGAATTTATTAGGAAAGCCACTTTTATGTGATGTCCGATTAAAATTTTTCAGAGATCAAGCCTATTATGATAAAGGTGGGTGGAAGGGTACTTGGGAGTTCGATGGTGGTGGGTCTTTAATGAATCAAGGCGCGCATCCAATAGATATTCTATGTTGGACATTCGGAAAACCAAAATCAATCTTTGGTTCTTTTGCAGCTTTAAATCACAATATAGAAACGGAAGATTGGGCCAGTGGTGTGATTGAATTTGAGTCTGGGGTTAGATCAGCCATTACAACTACGACTTGCGTTGCACCTAAAACAGATAAGCAATTGTTTGATTTCCATGCTCAAGAGGGCAGTGTCTATATAGAAAATGGTAAAGTTCTTGAAAGCTCTTATGATGATATTCTTGAGCTAGAGCCATGCAAGTTTGAGCATCCTGTAAATGATTTTGCGGATGCCATCATTAACAATAGACCTCCTATGGTTTCCATTGAAGAAGCTTCATGGTCAGTAAATATTATTGAAGGCTTTTATAAATCTTCTAAAGAAGGTAAACTAATTTATTTATAAAACACCCATCAAAGAGGTCTAGTGTTTATATCGCTAACATTTCTAGTAATGCTAGACCGGCATCACCACTTTTTTCAAGTATATGACCTACTGATTTTTTACCACCAAATATCCCGATAACTAATATTGCTAAACCAATTGAAAAAAAGATGGAGAATAAAATATAGCTGCCATATACTATGTGGGTTATACCAAAACCAATAAATGAAAAACTAATTATTAATGTCAAAACCCTCTGCCATGTTGGTATCACCGAAACTTTTGTGGATAAGATTTCTTCCTTAGAGAACTGTTTCCCTTTTTTCAGTTTTTTATTTTTCAATTTATTCAAACGTTGTTTAATCTTTTCATTATTAGTTTTCACGTTCATGAATGCCTCACTAAAAAATATTCTTAACCACGTTTATTTATTAATAAGTGTACATAAAATTAAAAATGGTAAATTAGAAAAAACATTCATCTTTATAACCCTAATCCAACAATCTGAGAATTATTTAACAGAATTACCTTAGACTGTCGTGGGTTTTCTAAATATTGACAATGACCACCTGAATTGGATCTGATCAACTTGCCAGCTCTTGAATTTGATTTGTCAGGAAAGCTTGGTAGAATATTATTTTCAACTTTACGATGTCTTGGACATCTTGATATCTGGATTTCTTCTGGATATTCCTACACATATCTATATTTCATAACAAATGAAAAGAGGAGGCAAATTCTATGATTCATAAATTTTTCTTAATTTTTGGTATGTTGATATTCTTGACTCAGTTAAAAGCTGGTGAAGAAATAAAACGAACGTGGGTAGCTCCTCCACTTCCTGCACCTAAAGGTGAAGTTATCCGTGTCTCCAATGTAGATGCACTAAAACAAGCCGTAAATAAACTTAAAGATGGTCAGACCTTGCTGCTTGAAGATGGCATATACCAATTTAAAGAAGGTAAGTTAAAGAATGGTACAACTATTTGCAGTAGCATTTGGTTAAGTGGCAAGAAAAACATCTCTATTCGAAGTGCCTCAGGTAAACCTGAAAAAGTCATACTTCGGGGATGTGGCTGGGACAGTGATATTGTATATGATAATATCTTGCAAATAGCTGACTGTGAAAATGTTTTAGTTGCCGGAATTACTTTCGAAGAAGCACACCTTTTTGGTGTTCATGTAGTAGGGCATCATAAGCCAAAAAATATTCATATCTATAATTGTATTTTTCGCAATATCGGTACTCGTAGTATTAAAGGATCCGCAGCGGGAGCTGGTAAAAATGAATTCGTAAAGGTTGTTGATGGCATGATAGAATATTGTTGGTTTGAAAATACAAAAGTACCACCAACTGGCCAAGGAAAAAAATGGCTTTTTAATGGAAATTATATTAGTAGCTTGGATATGATGGGCCTTCACAATTGGACAATTCAAAAAAATGTTTTCCTGAATATTAAAGGAAGTTCGCGCGAAGGCAGAGCAGCTATCTTTGTCTGGAACCAATGTAAAAATATTACTATTAAAGATAATTTAATCATTGATTGCGACCGTGGTGTATCTCTTGGTAATTATCATCGGGGGAAAAAAATGAAAGAAGGTGCTAAACATGTAGATGGTGCTCTCGTATATAATAATATCATAGTGCCTGGCCCTGCTGACGCCGGTGTTGAAATCATGTGGTCAGCAAATATTTTGATAGCGCACAATACAATTTGGCAAAAAAATGGCAAACGAGGAATTCGATTTCTGCACGCATTACCTGGCACAAAAATAATTAACAATATTATTAGAGGTGTTATTTCTAAAAAACAAGAAGGCGTGGAGATCATAAATAATATCACCGGTGAAGCCGGTCTATTTAAAGACGCAAAAAAGCTTCACTTCCAACTTTTACCTACAGCCAAATCAGCCATTGCACAAGGTTTGCCCCTAGATAAAGTCAAACTAGATTATTACGGAAAAACTCGTTCTAAGACTCCCTCAATCGGAGCCATAGAATAAATCCAAGCCATGCTGAGACACATGATTTCAATATAAAAAATCAATATGACTACCAGCATGGCTTCCATGTCACTACACAATCTATCAAAATTTATATTTCACGTAATGATACCTTATGCTCCCAAAAGGGGCCTAGAACATAGGATTATCCGACATTTTCAAATAATTGTCATAAGTAGTTGATATGTATGCCTTTACATCACTAAAAAAAGTAGGTGTTTTACCTTGTGTTAAATATGTGCTAATTATGGCTAATATAACATTACGACACTACCTACCATCTTACCTAATTTTAAATCATTCATAATCATTCATTATCATAATATGAGAGACTTTTCGTGTTTTGTGGGTTTCTTCTGAATGATTATGAGTGATGTTGTTCAGCGTTTTCTTTGAACATTTTATTGGATATATCACATTTTATAACGACAGTTTGAGGACAGTCACATTGGTTAGTGAGTTTATTTTTCACATTAGCATTCTCAAGGACACTTTTCGTGTTTTTTTCATTTCCATAAGGTAAAATGTGTTTTACACAAAGTATGAAAGAGGATGTGAATATGAATAAACTCATGCTGCTATTATTCTGCTTGACAATTCAAAGGACTCTAGATGCCAAAGGGCTAGAATCACATTATTTTGAAGTGGCTTATGGAAAACGAGCACTGTCTATAAAAGTATATATGGAACAGGGCATAAGTGAAAAAAAGCCGCTTATCATATATTCACATGGTTTAGGTGGATCCAATGAAACTAAGAAGTATTTATTGGAATATTGGGCTGAAGCTGGTTTCATTTGCGTATCCGTTCAACACCCCGGCAGTGATGAAATGGTCTGGAAAAATGTGGTCGGTTCGAAAAAGCTCAAAGCCATGAAAGATGCCGCCAGTACCAAGCAATTTTTAATTCGTAATAAAGACATACCTGCCGTTTTGAATCAGCTTGAAAAATGGAATATTTCTAAAACTCATAAACTGTTTGACCGGATTGATTTTACGAAAGTTGCCATGTCAGGACACTCTTTTGGAGCCGTCACAGCTCAAGCCATGATGGGCGCAGAATACCACCGAAGTATAAACTTTAAAGAAAAACGCATAATGGCTTTTTTACTGATGAGCCCAAGCCCAGTTTCGGGAAAGAATCAATCTAAAGCTTTGGACCAAATCACATCACCAGTATTGTGTATGACGGGTACAAAAGATACTAGCATGATCAAACCGAGTGTGGGCTACAAAGAAAGAGCCTCTCTTTACCACGCTCTTCCCAAAGGTTATAAGTACCTTTATATTTTTGATGGCGGCAAACACAACCTTTTTTCAGGCCCGAATATTTTCAACAAAAAGCTAAAGGAAGAGCACATTGTTATTCAAAAATTATCTTTACTTTTTTGGCAAGCGCATCTGCTAAACAACGCAAAGGCTCAAAAGGAACTAGATAATTTTAAAGCCAGAGAAAACGACAATTGGAAAAAAAAATAAAACACATGGAAAATTATAATATCTCGTATGGTCAGTTAACTGAGCTCTGCTCATATATATTTCCTCTTACCCCAAATCCAAACCTTGGTATAATGCTCACTAATCCTTTTAGAGAGATGGCTTGGTTAAGAAATTATTAAGATAACAAGTAAATTAAATCTATAAATATGGATAATTTCTTTTATGCCTATTGGAATTAAAATTATTTTTATAGTTTATATAACCTATAGAATTAACATTCAATTATTGCTTTAAATATTTTATATAATTTGCTAAATACAAGCCAACATTTGGAGCTTTATTATTGTTACGTATGTGTAGACTAGCATTTATATTTATATTTAACGCTTCTTCCCAATTTTCATTTTCTCCTAAATAGTAGAGAGCTTCGCTTAGCATTTCTGTACTTGTCGAAATTGACGAAGCACCATTATTTTTAATTTCGTTTGAAGCATTGTCAATAGCAATTGAAATGGAATGGCGTAATTCTTTTTTAAATATGTTGTCATTTTCAATATTTTTGTATACCTCTAGCATTGCTCTAACAATTATTCCATGATACACAAGTTTGGCATTATGAGGGTCAAACCAACGTCCATTTTTCATTTGGCCGGGAAGGATGCCCAATTTCAATTTTTTAATTGCAGATATTAAGTATTTATTTTCGCCACTAGCCTTTGCATATTTTGCTAACAACCAGACGCTGAATGCATTATAATTCCAGTTAAGACTTATTGGACGCTTAAGCGCCCATTCGCTTGCTTTGCCTGCGCTTTTTAAATACACGTTATCTTTTGTCACATTATATGCTTCTATCATTGCAACACCACAAATTCCATTGTCATATTGCATGTCGCCATTGACATCATCAACAATCCAACCATTTTTTAAAGCTTCTGGCTTTTGTTTTAATAATTTTTTAATCATTGTTCCAAATAGTTTATGTTTATTACGTAAATCAGGAAAAGGAAATAAGCCATTTTTATTTTGTAATTTGAGCAGGTAATTTGCTCCTTTTTTTACGTGTTCATAATATCTTCTATTGCCATTTATTCGATAAAGGATGGCATAAGCAATTATAGGGCGACCAGTACCGCGTAGACCTGTCCTCATGTTAGCAGGATTTCCTCTAGGTGTTGAGTTCCATAGATATTCATTTTTTAATTTTTTTTCAAGGTCTAGCCATAATTTCAATACAGATTTAGAGCTCGGTGGATATCTTTCAATTGGACTAAAGTATGTTGGGGAATCAGAAGGCACTCCTGCGAAGAGTCCTAAAGTATTGGTTATTTCTTTAGAAATAAGGGTTGCCTTTTCAGCGTTACCATTTGATATCGCGGTTTTAAGATTTTTGAGAAGTGGATTGATTATTTTTAGCTTATCTTTTGGAATATGTACTCTTTTTTTTATTTTGTCTTCACTGTTGTTAGATAAAAATGATAAATAAAATAATGACATAAGGATTAATATTTGGCTAGATTTAGATAGTTTCAATTTAAACACCTCTAGAATGTTTCATTTCTCTACTGGTTAAAACCAACAAGCTACTTGATCTTGATTCTTGTTAAGATTTTCTGCAATGGATTTTACCGTTTCTCTTTTTGTTATTGTCTCTGGTTTCATAGTTTTTCATTATAAATCTCAAAAGATCATCATTTCAATGCTGATAACCTCCAATATCATGCACATCTCACGAAACAACCATTCTAGCACGTTTACTCAATCTCTTAGTAACTTTATTATTCCAGCCACTCATTAACTTAGTAAGGTCAAAATAATAATCTGACTCGATTTTCACTAAATATGAAAAACTTTCAAACTCAGACACGGGGGTGATAGTTGTGAGAGATCACCATTTATTTTGTGTTTCTTTTATTTTTCCATACGAAGACAGTCAACTTTAAACCCGTATTTCTCATAAAATTCTATCGCAGAATGGTTGTTCGCTAAGACATCTAGACGGACTTTCTTGTCAACCCAAGTGTTAATAAATAGCCAATTTAATAGTTCCGTTGCAATACCTTTTTTACGATGTATACGGTGAACAAACAATTGCCGTATATAGTAAAAATCAGAGTTGCCATAAAATAAACAGTATGCGATAATATTATCAGACAAACTATAAATGTAGCATGTGTATTCAGAATTAATAAAATGTTTCATTCGATCTATCAATTGATCAATATCCATTGTGTTGGGATGTTTTCCGTCTTCAATTAGGTGCTTGTTGAGTTGACCCAACATTATGCAATCATTTAAAGATGCTTTCCGAATCATATTTTATCTCCTGGAAGGTAGAATATTCATATTACCCCATTCTTACGCTAAATCAATCCACGACATTTCATAAAAATTAGAACATAAGATCAAAGCACCTAGCCAACCCAATAACAATTCCCCTTACCCAAAAATCAAACCTTGGTATAATACTCACTAATCCTTTTAGAGAGTTGTCTTGGCTAAGAAATTATTAAATCCGTTAGTTGTGTCTGCTTTTATATTTGTGTTGCTCCTTGGCTCTATTGCTCATCTCATGTATGGTTCATGTCAGACAACGAAATATCACTACATGACGCAGGCTTATTGGATGCCTGAGTATACACCATTTTTATTGTCTGAGGAAGTAAATGGTGTTAATTGGCGAGGTCTTGATGGAAGAAGTCGTACCTATTTAGATGAATTTACTTTGCATTACCA
>NVWA01000085.1 GCA_002746535.1 Planctomycetota bacterium | reverse complement strand
TTCATCAACATCTTCGAGCAATTTATTATCGCCATAAGCAACGATGAAAAACATCATCAATATTGAACTAAACTTACCAGATTTGTATTTAGCTTCTTTATAATTTTGAAAATGACACAAGGTATTTTCATTTTTCCATATTAAAGGAATCGCACCTCTTAAATAAAAGTCCTTTCCATCCAAAAATATTTTCATGGCTGGCTTACTATATATTCTTTTTAAAGATTTATGATTATGTTGATGATCAGCCCCATAAACTATTTCTTCATAAAAAAACGGGCTTTCTAATATTTCAGGCGTTATTTTGTTAATAACGGGCTTGAGATCAAGTAGCTTCTTTTTCAAAGACACAATTAAAAAATCAAAATAAGATCCATTGATTGCTTTATTCTTAAGCTTTAATCTATTCAACTCCTTTTTTAATATTTGTAGTATCTCTTTTTCAAAATTTAAATGTGACTTCTTTTCATGACATTTCGAGATATATTCATTGAGGATAGTATTATGCAACTTATATAGTTTTAAAGTATCTAGCGTAATGCTTTCAATATTTTGATCTAAAAAAACTTCCTCATCATATTCACTTTCTTTAGCACCCAATTTGAATTCAATTTCTGCAAATGCTGTGTTATTCAAATACTTATTTAAATTAGAAATACTGAGTTCAATTTCTTGCACCTCCTCTTTGGGTTGCGGTGCTGCTATAGAATAATCAAAAGAGCATTGAAAATCATTTTTAGCTTCTGACTTAACGTCCTCTATAGTTTTATGATTAGCCATTACTTTTGAAAGATTCTCATCCATCGCATTATAAACAAAGGATAAATCATTGGTCGTGTCATTTAAACCTTGAGCAGTATCCCAATTCCATAATGGCATTTCAGCTACTGTAAATTTATTTTCTTTATCTTGAAAGCGACTTTCAATGTTTTCAATTAATTGCTGAATGACTGTAGCAGGTTCAAAAGTTTCATCTTTAACTAAATCCTTATGCACCCATGAAAGAATCAACTGTTCAGTTGTCATTAATTTTTCTAAAAAGAAATAGCGATTTCTATCAGGCAAACTGATATCACCAATTTTTCTTTGTTTAATTCTAAGGTCCAATGGTGTCAAAACTTCTTTTCCAGGAAAACTTTTACTATCAAGACCCAAAATATAAGTTTTTTTGAATGGAAACACCCGCATGGCTTGGATTTCAGAAATCGTTATACCACTTATTAGAAAGGAACCTCTGATGCTGCTAATTTTATCCATATTGGATTTAAGAATCGAAATGATGATTTCCAGATCCAGCTGGTTTTTTTCATTTAAGTGATCCGCGATCTCATCAAATATTAATATGGAATCAAGCGACTCTAAAAAAGAAGCTGCGTATTTATTTTCAGCTGTTTCCCCTTTAGGTATTACCAGTAATTCTCTATTTATTTTTTTGACATGTTCGATCCACTGCTTTGAAGTAAACCATGTTTGGCTTTTCAAACTAACTGAGTTTAATTTCTCTAAAATATAAATGAATTTATCGAGACTCTCTATATCTGACGAACTCGTATGGTAAGGTGTAAACTCGGGATAGGCTGTTTCATTTTCTTTATTGAAAAATAATCCATAGCGTAATCGCTTTAACCCTTGATTCCAAGTATAAAAATTCGAATCATCATACCCATCTTTCAACCTTCCATTTGAATCAAAGTGATGATGAATACCCAAGTCGTCTACCCATTGCATCCATTGCTTAATTTCAACATCGCTATAATTATATTTTTCCATTAAACAAATATTTTCTAGGCAATGGAAAACATCTTCTCGGTTGAATTGACTAAGACCCAACGATAATACTGACAACAAACCTTGACCCCAAGCACTATCTCTGCTAGCGGAATCACCTAAAATACAATAGGGCAAGTCATGTTGATCTCCGTCAAAAACCGAATGAATATATGGCAAATATTTATCTAGGTCTGAGACAAGCACAACAATATCATGAACAGACAGTTCATCATCATTATTTAATACGTGCAATATATGTTGGAAAACCGTTTGAACTTCTCTGCTAATTGACGGTGCTTTAAATATTTGAAGACTTAAATCTTGTATCCAATCACTTTCTTTTAGGGAAGGGTTATTACGCAAGACAATATCCTGTTGAATTTTTTGCAATATGCTATCGGTTTGTCCCTCTTTCAAATAGCTAAGATAAGAAGTGCAAAAATCGTAATTGACCATACGGCTCATTAATTTAATATATTCTCGACCTGTTTTCCCCCAGTTTTTTAAAAAGGGACTGTCTTCTAATTCATAACTAACCTCGCCGACTTCCTCTTCTAAAGATTCGATCATCAAGTTTTCTTGGAAGTTATTTTTTTTTAACCACTTCTCTTCACTTTTAGTATGTACATCCTCCCATAGTTCGGCACAAGGATTAAAGGCATAAATGTGAAAATCATAATAGGGCTCAAGTTGCTTTAGCAACGATTGGTGAAATACCGATATTTGAGATATAGCAAAAAGATGAATACATTTTTGATCTGTTTTTATGCTCAAGCTACTATTTGATGAAAATACTTTTTTAGAATATTGATATAAAGTTGAATAAGGTTTTTTTAATTTAGTAAGCAAACCGTTTTCGGGATGTAATAGAAATGTATACAAATAACATTGAGCATTTTCTTGCTCATCAAAGTTCAAATGATCGCCATCAGCATTCAACCATTTTTCAATCATTTCGGGTCTTTGATATTCATACTCCAATAATAATGATGCTAATTTTTCAGCTAGGCCCCATATCTTCTTTCTTTGAAAAGCGACACTTGTATTTTGAGCAATGTACTTCTTAAAAATAGTCAAGTATTTAGATTGATGATGAATGAATACTTCAAACAAAATTAGTTGAAGCTCATCCTTGGATAATAAATTAATTTCTATTTGGTTCGGATCTAATTCTTTTAAATAGCTCCACAAAGAGGATTCTAAAAAACTAAAATCAATATTGGCAGCCACTTTGTTTTTATTGGCAATTTCAAGCTGCAACCACTTCTGCATATACTTATTTAAAACAATTATTTTGTCCGGTTCAAATGTAAATGAAGAATTATGATAATCATTACGCAAATTGACTAACAAATACCGAAAGAGCTCAGATAAATGATTGCTGTAATATAAGTTTATGGACAAGCTAAATGCCTTTTAACGCTTCAACAGTTGGAAAATTTTGAAGGAGTATATCAAAATGAAGTTCATTTTCGAGCAACTGATTTCACCTTGTTAACTAATGATTAAAGAATTATTTAGTCAACAATTCTTAGCACTAAAGAAATCTGAAATTAAAGACGATAAAGATAACATAGAACAAAGAAACATCCTTTCCTGAGGTTGTATAATGTCACAAGAAGCCATCTGCGATCACTGCAAAACAGCTACAATAGTCAAAGAGACTAGCAGAAATAACATGGTTAATTGCGATCATTGCGGTGAACAGTTTCTATTTACAAGAGAGAAATTAATCCTCCGATCTGAAGTGTTTTCAAAAAAGAATTCAATTACAACTCAAGAAGCTCAATTTAAATTCCCCATTTCATTTCTTAGACATGGGCAAGATAGTTACCAAAAAGGAACCTTATATAAAATCACAACAAAATTAGTAAAGTTTACAAGCAAAACTAAATTATGGCCCACTACCAAAATTACATTTATAATTTTTGATAAAAAGTTCATTGTTTCGATTAAAGATTGCAAAACAAAGAAAATTACAGATGAACATGGTTATATAGAAACTGTTTTTGATATTGCGGCTACTTTTGTGACTATTTCTCAAGGGACAAGAAGAAAATTAGTTAAAACAAATCCTCATTATCTAACCAAATAATCTTCAATAAAACTCACCGTCAATTTTAATTTTTGTACCTCGCTCGGTAGCCATTTTTTTCACAATAATATCCATTGTGTTCATTAAATCATTTTGAGCGGGTAAATAAGAATTATTTATTTCCACTAATAAACATGCCAGAGATTGTAGAGAACATAAATGATTCGCTTTGGGCACCGATCTTAAAAAATACCTGGATTCATATTCTTCCTTTAATTCCAATCTAGGCATCTCAGCAAATATTTTTTTATAGATCCATCGTCGTGCCGTTCGCCAACCTGTATCTAACAAAAAAATATTAAAAGGTTTGCCAACTTCTCTCCTTTTTTCTCGGGGCATTAGAGAATTTGGTGATGGGTAAAATAAAATTGGATAAAAAGAAGCATTCTTTTTTTCAGCTTCTACTTCAGCTTCCCAATTTTCATCGCCCAAATAGATTACCTTCGAATTTTCTAGCATTTTATGTAACCAACGCCCCGTATTACTACGTATTTTATTCTCTGTTTGAGTTGTAATGATGGTTACGCGATCTTCGGTTGGAATATTTTTAAATTTAGCACAAAAACAAGCTGTTTTTGCTAAACCGCATCCAAAACAAATTTCTAAAGTATGCTTTGACATTAATCTTTAAATTCTCCATATTTATGCATTTATTATTAAAAATTATACCAATGACTTTTTAAATTTCTTATAATAATCTCATTTGAAATAACACAGGTTTTAAAATGAAACACATCGAATTTATCATCTTTGATATTGATGGGACAATACTTCCAGGTAACGGAACACTTCCTAAAAGCATGCTAACAATTTTGAATAACTTAATCAAAAAGGGTATTAAAATAGGCTTTGCGACAGGAAGAAATTATAATTTTGGCGGCGAAGTTGCCGAACAAATTGAAGGTGATTGTTATCTTGGTTTTAATAATGGATCCGTAATTGTAAAATACCCTGAAAAAAAGGTTCTCATTGAAAATTCAATCCCTTCGCAAGTCATTGAAGATGTAAGAATACATTTTGAAGAGAGAAATATTTCATGCCTTGTAAATAGTGTTATTTCCGAAAATGAAAAAACATATATTTTCAATTCACCTCCTTCAAATGCAGCGGTATTGGATTTTGCAAAAAACATAGATAAAGACAAACAAGTAATTAATAACATAAATGAACTTAATACAAAAGCTCTAGCTTGTTTATATGCTTCAATTCCATCTAAAATCATTCATAGTGAATATGAATTTATCAAGAACAAATATCCTGATCTTACATTCACATTAGTAGCCGATCCAATTTTTGATGGTTTTCATTGGCTCGGGTTTATGCCATCAAACACCGGCAAACAAAACTTACTACACTATGTCAGTGAACATTTAGATATCCCCATAAAAAATATCATGGCCGCCGGAGATGATTATAACGATCAACAAATATTAAAAGAAGCAGGCATTGGAATTGCCATGGGGACATCACCAGATGAAGTCAAGGAAAGTGCTGATATTCAAATTGGTTCTGCGGAAGATAAAGCTATGGAAAAGTTTTTACTAGAGAGTTTTTTCTAATATTTAGGTATTACAAAAGGTTATCACCTAATATTTAAATATAAATGGTAAAGACATCAAGACAAATGCCACCAAAATAAAAATCAGAAAGCTTGATGTAAAATAAGGAAAAACACAAAGACCAACCCCTGCTAGAAATGCGACACCCTTTTTTTGTTTTTTACCGTAAATAAAATAGCCTAATCCAATTGAACCACTGATCATGCTCAAAAATATATGGGTGCCTAATTCCAACTCACTTCACCTATGAAAACTTAATTTATAAAATAGTTTAATCAATAATCGAAAACAAGAAAACTATATTAGTATATTTTTAAGAAATGGATTTATATTTATCGCAGTTTAATAACTCTATTAGTCATAGAGAACCCACTTTTTTAACTTCACCTTCATAAAATAATAGATACACGATGTCAAATGGTTAGCATATACAAAGAACAACTGAAGAACTTATAAGGCAAAAGAATGAAACTTCTATCTATTACCCTAATTATACTTGTATCGCTTTTTTCAACCATCTCAATTTGTGCGGATGATTATGCATTAGTAAAAATTACTAAAGGTAAGCAGATTACTTATAAAATTATGTTAAAAAAAGAAGTCACTGATTTTACAAATTCTTTAAAAGAAAAATCAAATGCTATCAAAGAATTAATAGCAAAAAATAAAATATCACTTAAGAAAAATAAAATCAAAAAAAGATACTGGGCAAGAGTTCCCATACTATCAAAAACTAAAATTGTTTTTTCAAATGCTTCTGAACAAAAGGTAGAGGCTAAAAAAGAATACTATTTAAAAAGGAATGCAAAACTTGAAGAAAAAATTCTAGGAAGAGCTACCAAAAAAATTGTTACCGGAGGAAATATTAAAGATACCTTGATTAATATGCACGGTAATGGCAAAAAGTTTGGTGAAGAAAAAAGAAACTTACCCATGATGCAAAAAGATCGTTCCCCCGCAAGTATCTATTTACTAAAGTTTGATACTGATCGAAAAAGATTATCAAACGGTAAAAAAATTATAAAAGTCATTTTATCATTTAGGATTTGGGATCCCGATAATAATCGCGATACCATTTTCACAGTAGTTCCTGTCTTTACAAAATGGGAAGAAAAAAATGCTACCTGGGAATCTGCCGGAGAAAAAGCTAAATGGCTATATCCAAATGGCTTTGCTTTAGGTATGGATACTGCACCAATGGAATGTGCAGAAGGAACCGTATTAGTCAAAGGTAATAAAGCGGCAGATACTGTAAATCCAGGCACTGAATATAAAATCGACATAACAAATCTTGTACTACAATGGCAAATGAAAAAGTTCCCAAATAATGGCCTTGCCCTAATACCAACCCACGATGAGAAAATTAACAATGGCTTTCATTCAAGGTATCAAATTTGCGCAAAAGAACATGAATCTGATGGCCCGAAAATAATCGTTTATCATTCAAAATAGCATCATCATGCGGAGTAATAATTCTGTATATGGAATGTAGTTTCGATTTTTATACAATCATCAAAACTTAACACTACTAAAACCATACTAAATTATTCGTTAATAGGAATATCTAAACTTACATCATAAAAAATTATTGTATTTACGTCAAAAACTGCATACTTTTTTATTATCATTAAACAATGATAATAACTCTCTCCATTATTTGCTGCGTGGCGAATAATATCTATTATTAATCTTTGAAAGGAATTATTATGAAATTTAATTCACTATTTTCTATTTTTATATTTTTTGCTTCTGTATTTATTCTCCCTCAAAATATCATGAGTCAAGATGAAGGAGGTGAAAAGCCAAAAAAGGAAAAGAAGGAAAGGAAAAATAAAAAACCTAAAGCTGAATTAAAAGACTTAACATGCAAGGGTACCATAATTAAGAAAGAGAGCAAAAAGGGTGTTAAATATTTGTTGAAAACGGAAGATGGCATTGTCAGTTTACCTAAGCCTGGCAAAAAAGATAAAAACCCTACCGACTATTCTAAATTTGAAGACAAACAAGTAACAGTAGTGGGCAAAGGTTATAAAAAAGTTAAGAAAACAAAAAAAGGTGAAAAAGTTATCATCAAATTTAAAAAAATTGACTCCATAACTGAAGGTGCGGCAGCTAAAGGTGAAGATAAAAAAGAAGAATAATAATATTAATAGGCCTATCATTTTTAATAGATGTTAGGCCTAAATATCTCTTTTTTAATTATTACCAAATACTCAGTAAAAAAATTGATATTATTTAAACTGTCCATAAATGACTACACACACAATTCAAATTGCACTATGAGTACTAATATCTTTCAATCGAACTCAAGATTAAACTAAAACACAACTTATTGCCCACCTGTTTTACTCAAACTTGATTTATGCTTCTATTATTTTAACATCATTTTTATTACTATAAATCCACACATTATATAAAGGGAAACAGGTGCATCATAAATTCAGAAACCTTTTACTGATTAATATTTTTTTATTATTAATGACTTCGATAGTTCTGCGAGCACAGGATTCTACATCAATAGAAAAATTCAAATCTGAGTCAGAATCTATCTTAAACCAAGTTGATTCAAAAAAAGGATTTTGTATTTATTTAGCCTCTAATAAAACGGACCGATTAGGCTTTCCCATTTCCTTAGCAAAAAATAGCGAAATGTTAATACATTGCTTAGTACAAGAAAAGGCACTCTTAAAAAAAATGAGATCTATTGCCATTGCAAAAAAACTTACTGGCCAAGTAATGATTGAAGATTTTTCTGGGAAAAAATTACCCTATTTTAAAGAGCTAGCCAAGTTGCTAGTTATAGAAGATCAGAAATTAGTAGGAATTTCGGATGCAGAATTGCTAAGAGTTCTTGCGCCAGGTGGAATCTTAGCGAAAAAAGAAAATAGCATGTGGAAATTTCAAATTAAAAAAAGACCTAGTGGAATGGATGATTGGACGCATCCTCATCATGGACCCGATGCCAATCTAACTTCAAATGATACCGTAATAAAATTGCCCGTAAGCTTAAAGTGGCTAAGTGGCACACCAACTGGGCGCGGTGGTTTTGGAAGTTGCGCCTCCAACAGAGCTGTTGTCACTTCCGGAGGAAGAATATTTACCATAGGGCTAGATGATAAAGGTGACCCTTTCACTAAAATTGGCGGAGCGGTTTTATTAGCACGTGATGCGTACAGTGGATTATTTCTTTGGAAAATACATTGCGAAAGTAGTTATGGGAAAGTCGAATTAGATTGGCGAAATGTTTGGCCTATTGTCGCTTCAGAAAAAATAGTTTACGCGAGAATAAAAAAGAGATTAGTTTTTATAGATGCCGTTAGTGGTAAAGTTTTAAAAGAATGCAATACAACTTATAACCCTAGCAGACTTTTGTTAAGCAATAATACTTTAGTTACAGCTTGTTGGGCAAAGAAAGGATTCTCCAATGCGAAAGATGGCTTTGAAAATGATAGAATTAGAACTGTTTGGTGGCCTTCAGAGAATGGATCACTAGAAGCGTTTGATGCTCAAACGGGAGAGAAAAGGTGGAAACACCAGATGGCCGTTGTAACCATTGCATCAAACAATAAATCCATATTCGCATTAAAAACTATTGGTAATCCACCAACACAAAGAGAATTAATTGCCATAGATCTTAAAACAGGAAAGATTAATTGGAGAATTCCTCATACATTATTTGGACCTATTCCAGATACTTGTTTGAATTTTGCCAATAAAGATGTCGTTGTAGTTTCAAAAACAAAATCAAAAGGTAAACGAACTGTCTTTGTGCTAAATGCTTCCGATGGAAAAGTTAAATATACGATTCCAAACACATCAGCAAGAAATATAGTAGGAAATGAACTATGGTGTATCAATGGCAGATATAATCTACAAACGGGTAAAATTACATCCAAATTTGGGTTACCAAGGACCTATGCAGGTACAAATGGTATTGGTGGCTGTATTCCTCCTGTAGTCATCTCAAACAATATCGTAACGAATGCCCGAAGAGGAGCATTTGTTGAATATACTGGTAACCCAAAGCAACCTATCAAAAAATCAACCTTTAGAGGTGGCAGAGGAGCCTGTTTACAAGGTATGGTTCCAGCAAATGGTACATTATACACAGCTCAAAATAATTGCGCATGTGTAGGAGGTCAGGTTGGTGGGTTCATGGCCTTAGCTAACAATGACAATGTTATTGCTAGCCCTGAAGAAATGAACAAAAAAAGAATCATTGAAAAAGGACCCGCATTTGGATTTAAAGGAGAGATCGCATCAAAAACCGATTGGCCCACCTATCGCCAAAATAACGAAAGAAGTAGCGGAGTTCATTCTTCCCTTCCACGGGAATTAAAAATTCTTTGGTCAAAGCAAGTCGTCGAAAAAAGAAAAGATACATTTGAAATGATGTGGAATTCACGTTATGGGGTTAAGCAACCTTTAACACAACCGATTGTGGTGAAAGACGTCATCTATTTAACGGCAGTCAATTTGGGAGAATTAATTGCTTTAAATACAAGCAATGGAAAACTATTATGGGAAATTTCATTGGCAAGTCGAATTGATTCACCACCAACTTATTACCAAGGATTATTATATGTCGGTTGCCACGATGGTTTTCTCTATGTACTACGTGCTCAAGATGGTGAATTAGCATATAAAATCAGGCTTGCACCTAAAGTTAAGAGTTTAGTGGCACACGGAATGGTAGAATCTCTTTGGCCAGTAGCCGGCTCAGTATTGATCAATGATAATATTGCTTATGCTATGGCTGGTCGCTCGACTACAATTAATGGTGGACTTGTCATTGTTGCATTCGAACCGGCATCAGGAGAAACTCTTTGGACTATTAACTTAGACAAAGGAAGTTTTTACAGAGATGCTCTCACGATTCGTAAGGGAGAATTAACTTTTTCCAACCTTCGCTTCAATGCAAAGACTGGTAAAAAATTATCGGATAACCAAAAATATTATAATCAACAAACGATGATAGATTGTTCTTGGTCAGGAGGATTTGGCAAAAGAAGCGGAAGAGGTTTTCGCTTAGGGAGGATATGCAAAAATATTATGGCATGGAATTCAGAATCTTTAGCGTTAGTCTCTTATACCACAAAAACCTCATGGGCTTTAATCCCAGACCCTAAAAAGTCAATTCGAGCAAAACATCCCGATACACCAACGAGAAAAGACTATACATGGAGTACAAATTTAAGACCGCACACGGCTTGGTCTTTTATCAATACGGTCTCCTTAAGTGGAACTACTGTTTTTTATGGAGGCTCCGTATTTAAATATAAACGTACGACCAATCCTCTTGGTGATTTTTTATGGATACATTCTGCCAAGGACGGAAAAGAGTTACAAAAACCTATTAAATTAAAATCAAAAACTTGTTTTGATGGTATAGCCATAGCAAACAATAAAGCATTTATCTGTTTACAAGATGGAAGTGTTTTCTGTTTAGGGGAATGAATTAGCATGATCTTTAATATTCATCAGTGCTTTAAGATCTTCACGATCACAGCGTTATCTTTACTTCTAATTGTAGGATCACTTGAAGCTCAAAATACAAAGAGCGAATTCAAAGAAAAAAAACGAGTTGAATATTTAGTTGGAAACTTACCAATTATTATTTCCGCACCCCATGGAGGTAGAATTTTACCAAAAGATATTCCAGACCGAACTTATGGTGTGCTTTTAACAGATACAAACACCGACTTACTGGCAAAAGACATTTATCAGGCATTCATAAATTTAACTGGGAAAGCTCCTCACGTCATCATCTGCCATTTAAAACGATTAAAAGTAGATTGTAATCGAGAAATTAAAGAGGCTGCACAAAAGAATCCTGATGCTGAAAAAGTATGGAAAGCCTTTCATGGTTTTATTGGGAAAGCAGTGAGTTCCGTTATCGTATCTAATAAGCAAGGTCTTTATATCGATTTGCATGGACAATCTCATCCTGAAGCAAGGCTTGAATTAGGGTACTTAATATCTAATAATAAATTGCAAGGCTCAAACAGTTCATTAATTAATCTTCAAAATCGTTCAAGCTTAAAAAACCTATTGCCATCAAGCCAGACTCCTTTTTTAGAATTGCTAAAAGGCAAATCAAGCATGGGCGGCTTAATGAATAAATATAAGTTCCCATCTGTACCAAGCCCAGCAATTCCACATTCTGATAAAGCAAAATATTTCTCTGGAGGTTATAACACTAGAAGGTATTGCCTTTTAACCAAAGAAAATATTTATGGCTTTCAAGCAGAATGTCCACGAAAAGGAGTTCGCGACACAGATGGCAACAGAAAGAAATTTGCCAAAGCTTTTGCAAAATCGATTATCCAATTTCTAAAAATTCACGCAAAATTAAATATAAAAATCAAGAACCCCTGAATTTTAACTTTAAGACATAAGCTTCCCATCTTTTTTGAAAAGCCATCATATCTTTTTCTTTTAATAATTTTTTTAGCGTATCAAATCCACTTGGATCTTCTATTTGGTTTTTAGTAAATTTTATATAATAAATTCTTAGCAATGATTTCTCTTGTAAGTAATAGAGCAGATAACGGGATTGAGCATAATTATCACTATAGCCACCATCTCCGCCATAAAACTGATTATCGTTCAAGGCCATGAGTTTTTTAAAAGTTGGTAGTTTCCCTTTATTAATTACTTTTTTTAATCCTGCTAATCGCCAATTAGTCAGACCCCATATTTTTTCTTTCTTAAAAGCACTTTGTTCATAAAGAGAACCCAAGCCTTCATTAAACCAAGGAGGACAATTTGGGAAATTTGCTTCCATAAAAGGATGAACAATCTCGTGAACAAGTGTACCACCACCCGTAGAAATATTCATTACAAGGACTTTATGATGAGGAGAATAATAGCCATAAGGAGTATCAGGAACTGAACCCCACAACAACTTGGTATGCTTGCGATAACTCTCTTTATCTTTAAATAACCATATATCTAAAATAGACTTTGGATCCTTTTTAAAATAAGACTTCTTCAGATTTTCTACTGTCCATTTTACAGTCCCTTTGGCCCATCGGCTTTCAAGTATTGCTTGTGGCATATCACCAATAACTACAAATGGTTTCTGTATAATGATATGGAATTTTTTATTCGGTAATTTCTTTTTTAGCTTACTAACATGTTCTTCATAAGTTTCGTTGATCGCAATTGGATCATTAGTTTCATTGCTGCTATCCATTTCTACAATAAAATCAGAATCATTGTATAAACTAAAAAATATAAAAATAAATATACTCAATGTTATTAATATAAATAAGGTCTTAATCATAATTTTTCTTAGTCCAAATTCTTAATATAAAAGACTAACGTATAAGATAACTACTTTTTTAGGAATTTATCGATTTTATTGGTGAGATCTTTTATATTGTAAGGTTTTACAATATATTCTTTAGCGCCTAATTGAATGCAAGACAAAATAGTTTTTTTATTTGTATCCGCCGTTAGGCAAATAATAGGAATTTCTTTTAGTTTTTCATTTTCGCGCATGTGCTTCATAAATGTTTTACCATCCATTATGGGCATGTCCAAGTCGCAAAATATTAAGTCGATTTTGCCATTTAATTTTGCGATAAAGGATAGACCCGCTTTACCATTTTCCGCATGAATTATACTGACGTCATACCTATTTAAAATTATTTCAGAGAGCAACCTTCTTAAAATAGAACTATCATCAATAATGAGGACATTCAAAGCATTGGATTTATTATTCTCGGCCTCAACATCAGCTTCTTCTCCATTAGATTCTGTGCTTGGTTCATCATCTGCCATAATATTCTCAAAAATAATTAATAGTTAATCAGTATATGCAAAACCCAATCAGTTTCAAAATAATCATTCATAAATAAAGTATTTTACAAATAGAGAGAAAACAATAAGGGTATAAAGGACATTACTTTATTTTATGTTAGGCCAAAAGATGATTAATCTAAACCATTCTCTACTAAATTTACAAAATAACTGGCACCAACGGGTATGAGTTCATCATTAAAATCATAATATGGATTATGCAACATGCAAGGAGAGGTACCACTATCCGTTGATTCACTTTTATCATTACCAAGAAGCACATAACATCCCGGCACCTCTTGCAACATAAAAGAAAAATCCTCAGATCCCATAGTAGAAGCAAACTTTGTTATTACCTTATTTTCACCAATTGTTTTTTGAGCAGCCTTCAAAGCAACCTTAGTAGCTACTTCATCATTAAATGTTACCGGATATCCACTCACAATATCTACAATGGCTGTACCACCATAGGCAGAACAAATTCCATTTGTGATTTCGCGTATAGCCGCAAAGGCTTTTTCTTTGACCTCATTAGTCAAGGCTCTCAAAGAACCTCTTATAATAACTTCATCAGGTAATACGTTCCATGCACTTCCTCCATGAACTTGTGTAACACTAACAACCACTGAATCAAGTGGTGCAATCACTCTACTGGCAACACTTTGCAAGGCCATTATTAAGTTAGAAGACATTAATATAGAATCTTTACCTTGATTTGGCATGGCAGCATGAGCACCTTTACCTTGAATTTTAATTTCAAATCTCGCATTGGCAGCTAATAATGCCCCTGGTTTCACATGAAAAACTTTAGCGTTAGCGCCCGGCCAATTATGCATTCCAAAAACCATATCAACCGGGAATTTATCAAACAAGCCCTCTTTGATCATAACATTAGCTCCGCCAAAATTTTCTTCTGCCGGCTGAAAATAGAAATGCACTTTGCCTTTGAAATTTCTTGTTTCAGATAAATATTTTGCTGCAGCTAATAACATTGTTGTATGGCCATCATGACCACAGGCATGCATTTTGCCATCAACCTGTGATTTATGCTCAAAAGTATTCAGCTCATCTAAATCCAAGGCATCCATATCCGCCCTTAAACCAATTGATTGACTACTTTTTTCTTTTCCTTCTAGTGTTCCAATAACAGCGGTCTTTGCTAAACCACGATGTACCTCGATCCCAAAGGATTCTAATTTTTCAGCAACAAAATTACCGGTATCAATTTCTTCAAAAGCAGTTTCTGGATTTGAATGAATCTTATGTCTCCATTCAGTAAAAGTAGATTGATTTTCTTCTAATGCTTTAATGACTGCCATGGTAAATCTTTCAGGATGATATATTCAAATAAGTTTTCAAGATTAGCATGAACTCTTGTTGCATATTAATCAAGAAGAAAAAATATAATAACCACTCCAATAATTAAAGCAATTCTCAATTATTTCTAAGCAAAATTGCTATATTAAGAATCAATTATTTTGAATTCTAAAATGGGAACTTTAAATATCTCAGATTTGATACTTATTTTCGTCTCTGTAAATTCTACAATTTTATCAATGGCAGTACTAATCATTTTTTCATAATTTTGAATTGCATAAACAACATTTCTGCTAGGATAACAAGATCCTATCCAATGATCAAAACAAGCAAAAATTAGATCTTGAGTACTAAGATAGTTTTTATTTTCCTTGTAAAATGAAATAATTTTACCTTGGGAAGTACCTATGATTCCTATAGATTCTCTTTTTAAACTTTGAATTTTTAATGCATTCGTTTTTTCAGATGAAACAATTTCATAGGGTACATTATTTTTTCTTAAATATTGAATACTAGATTTTTTTCTTATTTTTTCTACTGAATTACTATCATCAAAAAGCACATAAAACTTTTTGGCACCTTTCTTTAAACAGTCTGTTATTAATTGTTGAACAGCATTATGATTATCACTTGTAACTACAGGCGTTTTTAAATTTTCAAAATGCTGATCAAAAAATATAACCGGTATATCATCTCTTAGGCAATTATCATATAAAACTTGGGAGTTAATCTGTCTATTAGGGCTAATAATGGCACCATCTGTTAATCCAAGACTTATTCTTTCGAACTGACGTTGATAAACTTCAGGGTCCGAGTTATGCAACGATATATATAAATCAAACCCTTTAGAATTGATATAACTACTACCAAAACCGGCCGCCCTTCTTTCTAATGTACCTTCAAGACTTCCAAGCAACAAAAAAATCATTTTTGTTCTGCCGGCAGCTAAAGAACGAGCCGCTAAGTTTGGTTTATAATGTAAACGCTGAGCCACTTCTTTTACAATATTTTTTGTTTTAACTTTTACTCTTACATCATTACTCAAGGCCCTAGATACTGTTGAAATATCTAGATTACATTCTTTCGCTATATCCTTTAAAGTCGTTTTCATTTATTTTATTAATTTAAAAGTTCTAATTTCAAATGGTTTAAAAGACAACTCTAATGACCCTGAATTTTCGGTTGATGATAATTCCTCCCACTCTATTAAATTAGTTTCTACCACTTTGCTAATGGCAGAACATAATTTCAATTGAATTTTTGATTGGCTACCAAAAGCTTCAACTAACCTGACAACAATACATTCTTCTTTCTCTGCTTTTTTAATTACTTCAATGGATACACCATCCCCTTCTATAAAACAAGGGATTTCCATTTGTTGACATTTTTTATTTTCAAATACTAGAGGTGGTTGATTTAGGAATTTAGATTCATTAATCACATTCGATGAAATCAAATCTCCTGTGTGTGGTAGCAATGAATAAGTAAATTCATGTTTACCTATATCAGCTGCTGGGTCAGGAAACTTTGGACTACGTAGTAAACACAAATCGAGTGTATTACCCTTTACTTTATACCCATATTTGCAATCATTTAATAAAGCGACACCATAGTTATTTTCAGACAAATCGGCATATTTGTGAGCAGTAACTTCAAACTTTGCCCAATCCCAAGAAGTATTGTTATGAGTCTCTCTTTCAACAAAACCATATTGTATATCAAACCTTGCTTTTGAATTCATCAAATCAACCGGGAAGTCAACACGCAACATTTTTCTATTTTCATTCCAATCTACATTAGTAATGAAATCGATTCGCCTTGAAGTTTTCCCCAGTACTACCTGCTGAGAAATAAGTGACTCACCAATAATAGATTCAAAACGTAATATATCGCAGACAGAACCACCATCAACCTTTTCAGCTTTTTTACTTTCAATGCCTGACACTTTCATATCTTCATAATAAATTTCAACATCCCATGCATCATAAGTAATAGGTCTATCATCATATAAGCTTAATTTATTTCCAACTTCTTCAGAAACAGCAATTTCACGTTTTATTTCTTTATCATAGATTGAAATCAATTGTCCCAATTGATTAAACTCATACTTAATTAAATCATTTTCGAGAATCAAATCATTTTGTACCGATGTTTTAACCGCTGAAATTGCTGATTTCTCAATTGTAATATTACCAAGCCCTTCAATAGCGACTTCAATAAATAATCCTATTGAGGTTTCTTGAACATTAATCGCCTCACCATTTAGCAAGGCCCCGCGCCCCTTCCACGAATCAGGCAAATTAACTTTTCCACAATATTTTTCTGATAAACTGTTAAAAATCACAATAGCATTTTCATCTGACTCAAATAATAAATCGCTAGCATCTGATTTTAACTGTTCGCATTCTTTTAAAGCCCATTCATATTCAGCATGCGTATCCTTATATACTTCATTAATACTTGATCCAGGAATAATGTCATGAAACTGGTTTATCAAAATTTTCTTCCAAATCGCATCAAATTTAGCCAAAGGATATTCTTTAAGACTGGCAGCAGACCAAATCATTTCTAGTTCTCGCATTTTTAATTCAAGTTGACGATTTCTCTTTTTGACCAAAGCTTGAGTCGTCAAAGTACCTCGATGGTATTCCAAATATAATTCACCGACCCACTTTTTAAAAACACTTCCATTGTTATTTAATCGTTCAAAGAAATCATCCGATCTTGAATGTATAACTTTAGGGAATGATTCTAAATTCCCCAACCGTTTAATTTTTTCAACGTGATCCTCTTGAGGACCACCTCCTCCATTACCAATTCCAAATAAACAGATAGCTTCATCGTGAACCCCACTTTCTCTGAAATTACTTTGAGAACTTCTAAGGAAATTAGCATTCATAGTACCATTGTAACTATTTCCAGGAGGGAAATGAGTCAATACTTCTGAGCCATCTATCCCTTGCCACCAAAAGGTTGTATGAGGGAAATCATTAAATTGGCTCCAAGAAATTTTTTGTGTTAAAAAATAATCCACACCAGATTTTTTCATGATTTGTGGCATTGAGGCTGAATAACCAAATACGTCCGGAATCCATAAATTTTTGACATCAAAGTCAAATTCATCTTTATAAAAGTTTTTACCATGAACTATTTGACGGACCATAGATTCACCGCTTATAACATTACAGTCAGCTTCTACCCAAGCGGCACCTTGACATTCCCATTGACCCGTTTTTACTTTTTCTTTAATTTTTTGATACAATTCAGGATAATGATCTTTGACAAACTGGTAATGCTGCGGTTGAGAAGCACCAAAGACATAATCAGGATATTTTTCCAACAAACTAATTTGGCTTGCAAAAGTTCGTGCGCATTTTCGAACCGTTTCTTTCACTCGCCATAACCAACCAGTATCAATATGAGCATGACCTACGGATGCAATTGTTATAGCAGAAGCATTAGCGGGCTTTTTTAATTCTTTGGCTAAAATTTCTCTAGCCATTGAGGCGTTTTGATTATTTTTTTCAAATACTTCTATACAATCATTTAAATTTTGTAGAACACGTTCTTTACGTACTTGATCTAGGTCTTTACATAAAGATAGTTCACGCAGTGTATGAAAATCAAAAGATAGTTGCCATTGTTCTTCATCGAATAAACATAAATTTAATTTTTCAATTTTAGCAGAATAAGCACCAAATAAATTTGGATCATCCGGTTCTGGTTCTCTATCACGATTAATTCCCATGATACTATTAGCAGCAGCTTCCACCCAAATACTCATTTGCTCACCACCTTCACATTGATCAAATAACCGATAAGTATCTTTCGTATAATTATTATCAAAAACAGATTTATTGGTTAATCCATATAGAGGAACCCCTTCATTTGAAAAAACCAACGCTTCACCACCAAGACATATTTGTAGAGCAACGGGATTACCTTTCCAATCGGCAGGCACCGAAAAGTTTATATTCAACCAAGCGCTATCCCATGCTTTACCCCAGGTATCACCCGCAGCCATTTTTTTATAATCAAGATTTTCTCTTTCAGAAAAAGGAATGTGATCTTCTGTAACGGCCACATTGACTTCGAGAGCGATTTTCTTTTTATAGACATTTCTAAGTAGTCGCTTTTGAAAATTTTGGTGCCTCATTAAATATAAATCTTCGAGTCTTTGATACATAATAATTCCTTTGGTGATGTAATTAAACATATAATACAAGCGCTTGTATTATATCATATATTTAGGGAACCAAAATGCAAGCGTTTGGACTTTTAATCAAAATAACTATCATAAAGTATTGTTTAATAAAGGCTTAGGCTATTTAATGAATGAATGCGACAAGTCTAATTTTCAGCTAATTTAATATCTTCCAATATGTCTCGAAGTCGTTCTTGCAAAACTTCATTTGTAAAAGGTTTAACAATATACCCGTTGGCACCAGCATCTATGGCTAAACCTACACGTTGTAACGTACTTTCAGTTGAAACCATGATAATAGGAATGCTTTTATAATCATCATGGGCTCTCATTTTTTCTAAGAATTGAAACCCATCCATTTTTGGCATATTCCAGTCGACCAAACAAAAGTCGATGTCATTATTCTCAAAGACTAATGAAATACCTTCTAATCCGTTTTTAGCTTCAAGAACAAGGTCACATCCAATTTCTATTAGATTATTACGTATAATTTGACGAATCGACGAGGAATCATCTACAACAAGAACTTTCATTTTTAGCCTTATGTAACATTAATAGACATTCTAAGTCTACTCTCTGAATTTTATAAAATCAATTTTTAACAAAGATTTCAAACTATTAAAATGATAGAGAGAATAATAAAATTTATTTCTTGTTACCGATAAATTAAAAACTATATTTCATTAGAAATGGAAAATAAATTGTGATACCTTCAGCACTAAATTGCCTAGAGATAGAAGGAACTTTCGTTCTTGATGAATCCGTTGGTATTGCCAGTGCGACTCCTTCTCTAATAAGCTTTTCAGAAAACCATCTTTCAAATCGCATTCGACAAATAACTGGTTTAGGCTTAACCATTACGAATGAGCAAGATAAAGAAATTAGATTTAAATTACTTGAACCCTCCGCAGACAAAAATGAAAATTACGCAATAAAAATTACGCAAAATGCTATTGAATTATCAGGAACCCAAACAGGACTATTTTATGCTGTTGAATCTTTGTGCCAATTATTAATTAAAAAGAACAAAAAATGGTCATGGGCATGCCTAGAAATTGAAGATAAACCCGCCTTTCAATGGCGTGGATTGATGCTAGACTGCAGTCGCCATTTTATAAATGTAAACTACATTCTAAGCTATATTGACATTATATCTAGAATGAAAATGAATCGACTACACTTACACCTTAATGATGATCAAGGTTGGAGAATTGAAATTAAATCGCATCCTGAACTTACGAACATTGGTGGTTATGTAAAACAAGGTACTAATCATGAAGGCTTCTACACTCAGGAAGAAATTCGTAGAATTATTGCATTTGCAAAATTAAGAAACGTAATGATTATCCCTGAAATAGAAATTCCGGGTCATGCTTTTGCGGCCATGAAAAGTTATCCATGGCTTTGTTGCACAGGTAAGCCTAAAACAAATCAAGGTCATCAGAAAGATTTATACTGCGCCGGAAATGAAAAAACATTTGAGTTTTTAGAGGATGTTTTTCAAGAAATCATAGATCTTTTTCCAGCACCCTACATTCATATTGGTGGTGATGAAGCACCAAAAGAAAATTGGGAAAAATGCCCAAACTGTCAAAAAAGAATCACAGAAGAACAATTAAAAAATGAAGAAGAGCTACAAGCATACATGATTCAAAGAATAGCTACATTTTTACAGTTACAAGGAAAACAAGTTATTGGCTGGGATGAAATATTAGATGGTAACCCAAGTAATAATTTAATTGTGCATTGGTGGCGCCATCGTACTCATGGAAACACAGCAGCAATCGAAGCATTGAAAAAAGGGCATAAATTAATTGCGTCTCCCAATAGCTTCTGTTATTTAAACTTTCCAACAGAACCAGAAGAGAACTTTGCTATTGAACGAACTTCTACCTTAAAAAAAATATATGAATCTGAATTATTCCCCTCAAATTTAGATTCATCCAGTTCAGAATTAATACTAGGCATAGAATGTTGCCTTTGGACAGAATACATTTCTGAAGATGAAATAGATAAAATGTTATTTCCCCGTATTTTAGCTTTAGCCGAATTAATGTGGCGATATCCTGAAAACAGAGATTTCGATGAGTTTCATAAAAGAGTCACTCAAGAAGAAGGTCTTTGGAAAAAAGCCAATGTTGAATTTGGACCATAATTCAATATAAATCATGCTTTTTTTTTGAAGGCATTAACTAAAGAAAATCATCTAAAGAATATAAGGCTTTAGGCAAATGTCATATTGGTCGATAGAACAACTTTAATATCAACATTTTAATGGGAAATACAAAAAGTATTGAATAAATTCTATACTTAAGCGTCTATAAAGTATATATGAAACAAGTTATTGGAAAAATGAAAAATAACCCTCAAATTCTAACTAAAATTCAAAAAGCAATAATTTTAGTAGCTGACTGGAGAGGTTTCAATTTTATAAAATCTAAAGAAGGTTTACTAATAATTTTTTCAATTAAAAATGGCATCGGTTATAAACAATATCAATTTATTAAATCATATTTATCTTACTACAAAACAAAGAATATATTATTTAGCGAATTAGATTTCGATAATAAAACGACAAAGATTTTTAATTTAAATCCTAAAGATAAATTTCATATAAAAATAAAAATCAATGATTTAAATGATTCTACTTCAAAGGAACTTATCAAAAGTATCCTTGATCTTTCAACTACCTATTACCCTCAAGTTTAAAAATTATTCTATTGAGTTAAAAGTTATCGTTCTTTAAGTAAAGTTTTAGTCAAAATATTTTTTAATAATGTGGCGGTTTTTCGATAGCAGGACTCTCACCCAATTGATCATATTTAAAATTAAGATCTGCTAATTCCTTCTGCAATAATTTTATTTGTTTGCCTTGATCAAACACAACACCATTCATTTCTTCAACATAATGTTCCAGATGTGTTATCAACTGTTCTAATTCAGAAAACTTTTTTTCAATATCATTCATAATTCACCTTAAATCTTTAGTAAATGTTAATAACAAACTGCTAATTGAAAATCAATAATTTACACCAAATTCAATCAATTGGCAATCAGTAATCAAATTATAATCTCTAGGATATTTTAAACTATCTAATCTTTCTTTTGGATTTTCATTTTAAAAACCAAATCATTCCAATATATGGTCTCTATTAGTCACATTTCATAATTTGTTAAATTAATTAGACATCATCATCCCTTAAAAAAAGTATAGAATAATCTCATAAATTGGATAATCTTACCGCCCTAAAACTCAAAGCATTATATGTATAAGCAGATAAATTATGACAACTGTATTAGCCGTAAAAGACGATAACATGACAGCCATTGGTGCTGATGGACAAGTGACATTTGGAAACTCTGTCATGAAGAGCTCAGCCTTGAAAGTAAGAAGATTATATGACAACAAAGTTGCCGTAGGATTTGCTGGTAGTGTTGCGGATGCCATCACATTGATGGAAAAATTTGAAGCCAAACTCAATTCCTTTTCTGGCAATGTCACTAAAAGTGCTATCGAATTAGCCAAAGATTGGCGTTCAGATAAAATTCTTAGAAAACTTGAAAGCATGATGATTGTATGTGATCAAACTACCTTATTGATATTGTCAGGTACTGGAGAAGTTATTGAACCAGATGATAATGTCGTCGGAATTGGATCCGGAGGAGACTTAGCATTATCCGCCGCAAGAGCATTGAAAAGAAATACAAAATTAAGTGCAAGTGAAATTGTGAAAGAAAGTCTAAAAATTGCCAGCGAAATATGTATCTATACAAATGACAATATTAATATCGAGGAGATAAAGAATTGAGCGCTGATTATACACCTGCTGAAATTGTCGCGCAGTTAGACAAATACATTGTTGGTCAAACGGAAGCTAAAAAATCAATTGCCATTTCTATTCGAAATCGATGGAGACGATTACAAATTGATAAAGATTTACAAAAAGATATTGTTCCAAAAAATATTATCATGATTGGCCCAACGGGGGTTGGTAAGACTGAAATCGCCAGACGAATGGCCCAATTAATTAAAGCACCCTTTATAAAAGTTGAAGCCACAAAATACACTGAAGTGGGTTATCATGGACGAGATGTCGAATCAATGATCCGTGATTTGGTTAAAGTTTCTGTTGATCAAGTTCAAAAAGAATACGCAGAAAAACACCAAGAAAAATCCAGAGTTGTTGCCGAAGACAAAATATTAGACATTTTAATACCACCAACAAATGATGATCCGGAATTAGAAGCCGATTTAAGAGATAAATTTCGTAAAAAATTAAAAAATGGCGAATTGAATGACAAAGAGATCGAAATTCAAGTAGAAGCACCCATGGCACAGCCAATGTTTGCGGCTGTCAATAGCATGGAAGATATGGGCATTGACTTTCAAGATATCTTATCCAAATTTTCACCAGGATCTAATAGTCAAACTAAACGAGTACCTGTTAAAGAGGCTATTGAAATCCTTGCTAAAGATGCTACCAAACAATTCATTGATGATGATGCCGTGACAAAAGAGGCCATTTACAGAGTCGAAAACACAGGAATCATTTTCATAGATGAAATTGATAAGGTGGCCGGTCGAAATGATAGTTCAAATCCGGATGTTTCTAGAGGAGGCGTTCAAAGAGATTTATTACCCATAGTTGAAGGCTCAAGTGTCACAACTAGACAAGGGATCGTCAATACAGATCATATTCTATTTATTGCAGCTGGAGCTTTTCACAGCAATAAACCATCAGATTTAATGCCCGAATTACAAGGTAGATTCCCTATTCGTGTAGAATTGGACAGTTTATCTGAAGAAGATTACAAAAAAATACTTGAAGTACCTAAAAATTCTCTAATTAAACAGTATATTGCCATGCTTGCGACAGAAGGAATTGAACTCTCTTTTGACGATGAAGGCATTGCTGAAATTGCTTCTTCAACATGTAAGTTGAATGAACAAATGCAAAATATTGGAGCTCGTAGATTACACACTGTCTTAGAAAAAATATTGCATGATATTTCTTTTTCAGCGCCAGAAAGAAAAGGTGAATCCGTTTTAATTGATAAAGAAACAGTTATAAATAATTTAAAAGATGTGGTTGATAACGAAGATTTAAGTAAATATATTTTATAAAGAGAATTCATGGAAGACATATTCGGTAAAAAACTATTAGAAGATGGAATCATTAGTAGCAGTCAATTAAAAGATGCTACTGATCTACAAGAATCCGTTGGTGGTAATATCGAAGATATTCTTTTAAAATTGAATTTTATAGACGAGGAATCTTTAGGTAAATTTAAAGCGAATGCTGAAGGTTTAGAATATAGTGACCTTAAAGACTTTAAACCAATCCCCACTTTAATGAAATTATTACCTCAAAAAAGTTTAACTAGCGAACAAATCTTACCTATGCGGGAAGATGGAACTAAGGTTCTAATTGCGATGTCACACCCTGAACATGTCGACATCATTAGTGAGATTGAATTTAAGACTGGCAAAACAGTCAAGGTCATTCTGGCAAGTGGTCATCAGATCGACAAATGTTTAAATAACTTTTTTTATGGAACCAGCAAAGAAGAAGAAGAAAAGAAAACCAAAGAGGTTTGGGAATACACTCTAAACGAAATGCTTTTAAGTGCTAAGGATCCTGAATCAAGAAAAACGGTTCTCTTTTTGAAATCCTTGACGCAAGCATTAATTGTAGAGAACAGGCTTGATCGAAATGATTTAAGCAGATTTTTAAGAATAAACTTTAAATTAGATGATTTAGGATAAGGGAACTCTAATGGCAGAATTATATTTTACAGCGTATAACAAAAATGCACCAAGCGGCAAAGTAATTACAATTGTTGAAATTGAAGGCGCCATTGGTGATAGCACGTCAGTTGATATATTTGAAAAGAAAATTACTGATCTAGTTGCAGACAATGATATTAATCTAGTTTTTGATCTTGGTAAATTGAGATATATCAATTCGTCATCGATGGGTATCCTAGTCAAATTTGTAGACATATTGGGTAAAAAAGGTGGTGGCATAGTGCTTACCAATGCAAGCGACGATATTCGTAATCCTATTGATTTACTCGGATTAGATGCCGTCATTAAAATTGCAGAATCAGAAGAGGAGGCCATTGCCATACTTGATGGGCAAGACAACCAATCTACTACAGATGAAACAAAATTAATAAAACGAGATATGAAATCTCAAGCAGATGCTAAAAAAGCAACCGATGCAGCAAAAACATCTGATAGACTAAAACCAAGAGAAGAGGTAAAGGTTGATATTAAAAAGAAAGCGCCAGTTGTAAGCGTCATGATGATTATTCCAGCGGAAGATTTCTTTGAAAAAATAATGCGAAGAAAATTTGCTAAAAAGAAAGCTAAAATATCTGTTTTCAACAAAGCTTCTGAAGCAGAATCTGCCCTCCAAAAGAAACGTTTTGATTTAATTATTATTGATGAAAAAATCAGCAAAGGTAAAGAGCTGATTAACAAATTAAAAAGAGATAAAAGCACAGCTAATACTCCGATATTGAAAATATATGAAGAAGGTGCATCTTTAGAAAAAGTAGATGGATTAACACTTAAAGAAGACAACAAGCTACAAGAACCATTTGATCTAGATCAACTCTCTGAACTTTCTCTCAAAGAACATGATAGAATTGCCAAAGAAAAAATGAAAACAGATCACCACATAAATTTTCAATTCAATAGTCGTCCAATGGATATTGAAAGAGTAAATGACTTAATTCTTGACCTAATGCGTCAAACCGGCTTAGAAGAAAAATCAGCTATTTCTCTCGGAGCAGCTTTCAGAGAAGGTACAGATAATGCCAATAGGCATGGTAATAAAAGCCAAGAAGACAGGTCTGTTAAAGTTGAATATACGCTAAGTAAAGATAAAGTTTACATCAAAGTTTCTGATGAAGGCGAAGGCTTCGATTGGCATCATTATATGGGTGTTGCAGAAGATAAAACTGCTGCTCAAAGATCACGTGAAAGAAATGCCAAAGGCATGCGTGGTGGTCTTGGAATAATGTTGATGATGAAATGTACTGATGAACTTAGATACAACGAAAAAGGCAACGAACTAACATTAGTTAAAGGTCGCATTTAGACTTTAAGAATTGGGCCTATAAATCATATTAGGCCCATTGTATTTCACCCTCTCCAAATAAGTGCCCGTGAATGAATAAGCAATCAATTTACCTTATTTCATTCCTTTTTCTAATAGGCATAAGCAACTTAATCGCCGAAGATGATGAACCAAATATAAATCTTATTTGGGGTCCATTTTACAGAAACAGTACGTTTCTACCTGTTAACGTATCAGTATCAGGGAAATTCAGACCTTACATCATAAAAAATAATATTAGTCAAGATGACTTAAGCTATCAGAATGAAACCACTTCATCAGCTTTAATATTGATGTCATCCAGCTCAACATTAATTGAATTAATTAATCCAAATACAAACAAGAAAAAATTAATTAACTTACCACTACAAGTATTAAATCAAGAGACCATGTTAATTGGAATATTAGGAGAAGAACAAAAAGAAATTAAAATCAAGAGTAAAAATACTAAAGTGTTCGAAACTAACCTTCTACCCGAATCAATCTCTGGTTATCAAATGATTGACCTCTTAATAATAACTAAAGATTTCCCCACTATTTCTTCTTCAAATAAGACGGAAGCCTTAAAAAATTGGGTCTACAAAGGAGGCACAGTCATTTTTGACTCCATCGATTGTTTAAGAAACCAAGGACCTCTAACCGTACATTTATTTAAACAGTTAGCTCAAAATCCAAAGGAGTTTGATAGTCTAACTGAAAAAGAAAAGAAAAAAATAATAGGCGATATTGTAAGAGAAATGGCCTCTAACTCATCAATTAAGCCTCTTTTGTTTGGCAACGTTTCTATTTTCACAGCGTTTAATCGAAATGAAATCTCAAAAACGTTAGAGCGATTTGAACATCATATCAAATGGAGTAAGCTGAATAGGTACAACTCTATTTTAGACGATAACAAGTTAAGCGATGTCATTTCAAAAAGAAAAACATCTCACTCCATCTACTACATCATTATTTACTTCTTAATTTTCATGACAATTTCTTTATTAAAACCAAAGAAAACCTTAATAGGAATCGCAAGCCTGATAGCTATTGCATCAATAATACCTGCCATTTATTTTTCTCCCACAAATCAAATTAATGGTTATGTCTATCAAATGATTGAAGGTTCAAATACAAATAAGTATACAAAAATTAAAAAAGAAATACTTCTTCAAAAAGGAAATATTGAAAAAATCGAATTCGAGTTACAACATAATATACCAATGGTACCCATCAATGATTCTCAAATTATTCTACATAAAAATAAAATGGGTCAGTATGTTAAACAGGAAATTCGCTATAAAGGTCAATATTTAAAATTAAAAAGTGAAAACATCTTTTCTAATAAATATTTTGTTTTTCAACATACTAAAAATCAAGACTTACTATTTCATAAACAACCAATTAATAATGGGTTTGATGTAAATGAAGAAACGGTAACATTACTTACAACTCATAAAATTAAAACCTACAATGCTGGTATAATATCAAAAATTCAACCAGAAAAAAAGTCATTCAAAAGAGATGACATGGAACACCTACCATGGTATCCTTTGAGCAATCAATATTTTTATGAAGAACCTCCACGATCAAAAAATATAAAAGTATTTAATGGAAAATTAGACTCAATAAACTTAAAACCAAGTCCATCTTTTAATTTTGAAAGAACTGAGTTCTCTCTAATAATAAAACAATAATTCGAGTATATTATTGAAGTTTATATCTCGCTTAAAGTGTCCCGAATTATTATTTTTTCACCCAAAGCTTTAATATTTTTGCTGCAAGCTCAGGATCCTGCTCAATAATTTCAGGACGATTAGTTTTAGCATGACTTAAATTTTTCATTAAATTTTCGATCGCAACAGCTCTTTCCTTTTCTGGATCGTTTCGCTTTTGCTTAGGTTTTATTTCTTTAGATTTTTTCTTTTTGGTTTTAGGATTTCGAAATAAACGATCAAACCCTAGCTTGAATAAAACTAAACCGCCGAAAACAATTATAAAGGTTCCCATGCAACATACCTAAAAAATCTTTTATTGAATTGATGATTGAGCAAATATTCAAATTTATTATATTTTAAGATTTCTTCAATCCAATTTCTGAAATGCGACCTTATAAAATTTACTATGATGTTCAGGATTTAATCCACATAAAATTAATACTCTTATCGAGTTTGCAATTAGAGAATAGTAAAAAATAATTCTTTTTTCTGTTAATTAAATCTGCTCCCAGATGTTAACCTTATTAAAAGCAGAATTTTATGAACACAAATAAAATGAAACCATTAATAGAAAACATAATTGATTCCAACGATCAAGAAAGCTGGAACAAGCTTATTGAGATGACACATAAAGATCTGTTGTCCCAGGCCAATAGACTTTTACCCTTTGGCGATTTGCATCAAGACGCTCTTCAAGAAACATTTATAAGCATTTACAAAAATCTGCAGAAGTTTTATCTGCAAAATAAAAAATTTGAAGAGTATGACTTCACCATCAATTTTTCTAAATGGTCAAGAACAATAGTAAGAAACAAAGCTCTCAATCTGATCAAGCAACAAAAGAATCAAATTAAATTAATCGAAAAGAATCACAACGCCATAGAAAAAATTAAAGGACAAATAAAAGATAACAAAAAAGAATCCTTTGAACTAAAAGAATACTTACATCAAATGCTAAGTAGCTTGAAACAAAAAGATCATAAGTTACTGGCATTAAAATATTTTGAGGGGATGACCAATTTGGAAATCTCTACAGAAACAGGTTACCAGATCAAATCTATTCCAGTTTTGATCAATCGAGCATTAGGTCAGTTAAGAAAGCGCTTTGAACACGCTGGCCTGGTTATCGCAGCTGCAACATTAACAGAAGTTTTAGCACATCAACAAGTTACAACAACTGTTACGACGTCAATTCCTCCGGAGGTATTTCATTCAATTAAATCAATCCCATCGAGAATTGGGATTTCAACAGTCACATTGAAAGGACTACTAATGAAAAGTTTACTAATTTTAATCTCAGCCACGGTGCTGTGTATTTCCATCCTACACTTACAATCTAATGCAGAAAATCAAAATAATAATACTAAAATAAAAAAAGATTTGATTTCAATAAATGATATTATCAACAATGAAAGGGTTACAAATGAAACTCCTCTGTTAAATGAAAACCAAGCAATCAAGCAGGAGCAAACCAATAATAATCAAAAACAATCTGTTAAAAATGAAACGTTATATGGCCTTGAAAACTCAACTTCCCAAAACACCCTATTTAATTTGAAAAAATTCAACCATAATTTTCAAAAAACCGCCTTTGGGAAAATATGGTCTGACAAAACTCTTAAATCTCAGCTCTCATCAATTGATTGGAAAGTCGCAACGCCAGAGCTTCTAGATATGGTTCACCTAAACAGCACATTCTTCACAGAAACTGAACTAAATATTCTTCGTGAAGTACTCACTTTAGTAAATGAAATTCACATTGAGACAAAATCAGGTTCATTTTTATTACGATTAAAGATCAATGAAGATTTCAAACAAAGCCAATTAAAAATAAAAAAAATGATTTCGGATTTATCGACTATCTATTCCAATAAGCATAATGATACAGTCAAAAATCATGATGATCGATTGAAAATATTTTTAAAAGAGGTTACCATTACAGGGAAAATTAAATCAGTTTCAACAGTATATGAAAGTAAAATTAAAACACTAGATAGCCTTAATTATAAGTCAGAAGGCCCCTATTTTTATATTTACAAAGGTAAGTTAATTGAAATCGAAAAACCAAATAAAGAAATCAATAATCAGAATCTATTCTCAAAAGCACAAACAAAACCCGCCAAATACATTGGTGGTTTTGGAATAGAAAGAGTTCGCCATCCTTTTTTGCACACTGACGAATCTATAATGACTTATAAAACAAGTATTGAAAATGGAATGTTTAAAGAACAAACAATCACAACCAACGTAGACAGTCAAGGAATACTTAAACTCTTTACAAAAAATATAGAAGAAGAAGGATTTAATAAAGATCAGAAAAAGAGAATCTATGCTGCTATCAATTTAAACATCAATCCATTTTTAAATTGGGCCAAAGGATTATCAAAAACAACAAAAATTCCTGATGCTATGTTTACTTCTATTGCATTTCAAATAAAGAACAACATGAGTGGAGAAGTTTTCTTTTCACATGATGCTGAAAACGCTATCTATTATATTAAAAGTATTTCTCGCGTGAAAGCATCCTCACTTATCACCATGTATTCTTTAATAGTAGGTCCCTACGGAATTAAATTAGAAAATGGACCAAATAGTTGGATAAAAATTTCAATCCCAAATAAATCTTTCAGTGAACAAGAATTTGATTTTTCTATAAAAAATCATCTTGCCATCGCATACTATCCTGACAAAGAAACCATTAACAGTCTATCATCTTATCTTTATTCCATAACGATGAAGTATCAACACTTGGAAGAATACAAAGAACTCATTAAGCCCTCTTTGACAATTTTAACCCAAAGACTATATTTAAAGTATTTTGGTCAATCAAAATTTACAATGAAAAAAGAAGGCAAGAACATCCTTTTTGAACATGAGACAAGTCTACCATTCGTCACATTATCATTCTTTGTATCTCATTTTAAAAATTTAAATCATTTTGAATCGATTAAAGTAAAAAAGAACCTGGGTGAAAAAGTTATTACAATTTTAAATATCTCAGAAGACGGCATAAAGACTAATAATCAATTAGACTTAAAAAGTTATGATAACAATAAGAAACATGGAGTCTGGAAGATTAGTGATCACAACGAAAAACCTTTTAGAGAATTTACATACATTGAAGATAAAAAAACTGGGCCTGAAAAGAGATATTTTAGTAATGGAAAGTTATCACATTTCATTACGTATAAGAACGGACTAAAAAATGGTAGCTATAAACGTTTTCACATCAATGGAAATTTAAAAACTCAAGGATCATTTGAAGATGACAAAAAGTGTAAACTATGGACACACTATTTCTCAAATGGAAAAATCAAAAAAACAGGAGAATACTCAGAAAATTGTAAAAAAGGAGTGTGGCAACACTTTACTACAAGTGGAGAGGAGCTAATGAAATTAAATTATTCAATAGGCTCTAAATTCCCACTGCAATCATCAAGCTATCATCTCAATGGTGCTCCTAAATTTAGCATTGATACGGTCGATCAAATCAAAACATTAAAACAGTATAATGAGAAATCAACTCTTATAAGAGTTAGCCGTTATTTTCAAAATAGAAGAGTTGGACTATGGCAAGAATTTTCTACTGATTCAACATTACTAAATCAATGGGAATATAAAATGGAATTCATCACTAAGCGAAAGTCATTTTTCAAAAATGGAAACATTAATAAACTTATTAACTACGAAAATAAAATGTATAGTGGAAAACAATTTCATTATCATTCCAATGGTAAATTGAAAAATGAAATTATTTTTTCACTTAATTTGCCTATACCCTCGTGGAAATCATATAACGAAGAAGGCAAAATAATTGGAGAATGGAGCAATGATGGCAAATTCTCAGGTATCCTAAACCGAGACTACATTTCCAAAATAATGTCTGATTTTAATATATTTGCATCTCAAGGACAAGATGCGATAGATCTAGATCTTACAGGCATTAAACCATCAAGCTATAACATCATAACACCATTATCTATATTTCGAGGGAGAAGGCTTGAATATATTTCGGATCAATATGGAAATTTACTAGATAATAATTCCATAAGAAACTCCCTTTTATTCCAGGAATACCATCATGAAACGCCCGGGATAAATGAATTTATTGACGATACAATGGGTGCAGAAAAAAATTACTTTTTAATGGATAAAAAAGTACTCATAAAACTATGCGTCAAAAAGCAAAATGTTTTCGAACAGGATTATATAGAATTAAAGAATCATATGTTTGAATAATATTTCAGTTAACTGTAGAGAAAATGCATGCATTTTCTCTACAAAAAACATTTCCTTTAAATGCAATCTATCAGTAATTCTGAACTAGAATATAATTTATAAATTTAAAGCCTTCATCAGTTGAGAATCATCGGCGAATTCAGGAAAATTACAATCCAAATTCTTCTTAAGTGGATACCCAGACGGAATCTCTTGCGACTCGCTGTAAATTTGATTAAGCTCATTAAGGCTCATCACATGTGTTTCTATCTCTAATTTTCTCGCAGAAGGTAAATTGTAATAAGGAACATTAGGATATTTATGATGCTCCCAATGACACCAAGTATTTACGGGCAAAAAAAGCCATCTTTGCCAAAAAGTTGCTTTAATTCTGTGAGTCTGAGATGTGCCCATATGTTCCGACCAAATTCTTAATCGAAAAACCATCCAATAGGAAGTCACCAAAGCGCCATACCATAAAAAAATAGCATAATAATGACCCGTTAAGAAAAGTGCCATTGTAACACAAATAGGAATTAAATTATTTTCTAAAATAATTCTTAACTTTGAGGGTGCCGTTATTTCAAATAGTTTCAATAAATTTAAGGAGCTGAAGCCCACCATATCTTTTAAAATCAACATAATCTTCTTTTTCCTAGACCTAGGAAGATCCCATTCCGGTGCAGCCCAAATTTTATGACCTAATTCTGGATCACGAGCTGTTCCAACATAGGCATGGTGCCTAAAGTGAAAATCGCGATAACTACTTAAAGTCACTCCCATAGGCCAAAAAGCTAACACATTAGTAATTAAATCATTGAGGGTTCGATTCTTACATACTAACCAATGTGAGCCATCATGAGCTAAAATTGCTAAAGAATGTTGACGACTTCCTATAATTAAAATGGCCAAAAAATAAAATAAAAAATGATCTAAATAGCCAGCTAAAAAGATAGATGAAATTATTAAGAACCAATTTAAAAAAGAATCTAACAACCAACGCGATGCCCTCAGCTTTTTTAATTCCTTAAGTTCACTATTAGCCATAAATTTCAACCTTTCTAATTTTTAAAAATCGCTTAAAACCAATAATTAAATACAAGAGACTAATAAATCCAGATCTTCAGCGATTTCATCTCTCTTCATAATTAACTCTTCAGTATCTTTCAAAGTCTTTTGGGAATTTCTAATTTGAATTTTAAGATAAGGGATAACTTTTTTAACATCTTCCATAAAAATAAAATTTTTATATAAGTTCTTAGAAGTTAATTTTCCTTGATCAGACAATTTATTAAATTGTTTTGAAATTTCTAAATCAAGTATTAATAATTTTGATGGAGCTCCACAAACCTTTAAACATTTTTTCAAACTTCCCCTCTCTTCAAAAGATAACTTCTTCATATAAAAAGAAACATGGCGAGGATTAACAGTAATCACAAAATAATCTTTATCATTAATTTCTTTTGAAATAATGTAAGCAACGTTAAAGAGTTTCGTTAATATTTCTGCAGATCCTCTTACCAATGGATCAATACCAAATGAAACAAGTTCTACTGATTGATTACCAAGTCTTGCAGAGCCACTGAGTTCATCACCATATAAATCATTCGCCGGAAATCGTTTAGACACGCCATTAATTAATGTTAATGCTCCAACAATTTTTTTATTCTTTAAGACCACCAAAGTAATTGTCGAAGAACTTAAATCATGTTTTGAAAACCACATTTCAGAAGGGTGAGGTTCAATGAATTTTTTTTTTAAATAAATCTGATAAATTAGCCTGTAAGCCTGTTCCCTTAGGTCAATGGTATCTGCTACTCTAATTTCAAATTCATTGTTTTGACCAAAAAATAATTTACCATTTTTAATATTTAAATTCCTTGAAAGATGAATATTAACACTATTACTCTCTAACTTTTGAATAACTTGCGAAACAGATGACTTAAACATTACAAAACTCCTATGAAACTTATCCTTTCTATAGAAATAATTGTGCCAACTATTCAATATTTATAAGTCTATAACCAGCAAGGACTTAATTAATCTACCCGTTTATGATTGCTTAAATCGACCATATATATATACTTTTTACCTATATTATTACCTTTAAAAATACCTATATTAATGAAAAAAATCAAATTACATCCATTTGTACACCAGTTACTCTTTGAAGACAAAACTATTTCTGAGCTGTTAAAAAAACAACAAACGAGTACAGATCCTGTTATTCAAGGACTAATAAAATTGCATGAAGCGCTTTTCACACATGACTTAACTCTCAAAGAGAAAATGCTTACTGAAACAGAGAGTTTAAACTTAAAAGATTCGGATATAAATCTAGCCATAATATTTCTTCGTTCACGAATTGCCATGCTTTTAGATTTCAATAATAAATACGTGGATAAAGCAACTGCCCTTTCTAATCATATTAAATACCTTATGGACGAATCTACCCCACCTAAATTAAAAATGGATATTGATTTTTTTCTATCTAGCATGAATGAGAATAAAAATAAGCATTACGCCTATTATCTAAAAATGATAAATGAATCAGATCATTTAAAAAATGTTTTAAAAAAAACTCAAACAACCTCCACAATTAAAATACTTGCAAGATTAGGTTTACTCAAAGATATAAAAACTAAAGTTATTAAAGAGCTATCACCTGAAAATTTAGCTATGGCAAAATTTACTGATGCTGTTGAAAAAATACAAATTTCTGCTGCAAATAAAGAGTTGAAAATCATTAAAACTAAAATTAAAAATTGCCCTGATCAATCCATTATATTTTCATTTTTCAAATATGAACGGTGGGAGTATTTACTGCAAATCTTTACTAATAATTTTATACCCATCTCCCACACAAAAATATTAGATGACCAACATCGGTGTTTTTTAAATGCTAATTACTATCTATTAAAAAATGATATTGAAAAAGCTAGCAAAGAATTGGAAAAATATCCTGTCAAAAAAGGTTTTGAAACGTGTAGTTTTCTTTCCTACACAAATGTAAGAATGGCATTAGCAATAAAAAATGCTCCTTTAGCTCTAACTCTTTTGCAAACGAAGCAAGAATATTACAAGCATTATTTCGATGACTTCTTTTATATGAGGATTCAATTAATGCTGGGAAATAAACGACAAGCACTTTTACATTTTGCCAATTTAACAAACAACTGTAAACATCATAATAGCAATGACTTAGTAGCATTTGAATTGAAACTATCAAGAGAGATTAGCCCCAACGACATGTGGTATTTTTCAAATAACATTTCTCAATTGACTGAATCTGACTTAGTCGAAGTAAACAGCTCAAAAAAAATAAAAACCAACAAATTAATCGGCATAAATCGAATTATACATAAAAGCCCATCTTCAAAATCAATGTGTGACAAAATACTTCAATTTGCAAAAAGTTCATCTCATATTCTAATACGAGGGGAAACGGGAGTAGGTAAAGATATAGTTGCCAAAGCAATTCATGAAGAATCACCTAACTCAAAAGAACCTTTCAAAGTAATTAATTGTGGTGCCATATCCGAAAGTATTTTACAATCTGAACTCTTTGGACACGAAGCAGGTGCCTATACCAGCGCTCTTAAAAAACATATCGGCATTTTTGAAGCAGCTGGACATGGAACCGTATTTTTAGACGAAATCGGAGAAACAACACTACGAATTCAGATAGCCTTACTAAGAGTGTTAGAAAATAGAGAAGGAAGGCCCGTTGGATCAAATAAAGTCGTCAAATACTCTTGCAGAATTGTTGCTGCTACCAATGCTAATTTAGAGGAACTTATTGAGACAAAACATTTCAGAAAAGATTTGTACTTCCGTTTAAAAAGTTTGGAAATTAATATCTCTCCCCTCAGAGAAAGGCCAGATGATATCGAAGCACAAGCAAGATATTATTTTAACTTAAACCAACTAAATGGACAAAAGCCTAAACTATCTGAGGACCTAATCACTGCTTTTAAAAATCATCCCTTCTATGGGAATACTAGAGAACTTAAAAATGCAATTCAAAATGCTAGGATTTTAAACGGAGAGAAAAAAGAATATACTCTCAATGACTTTGAAATTTTTAACACAAAGAAAAAAAAAGCAAAAGCTAAACCTATAAACCAACCTGATAATTATGGCAAACCTCCTCTTGAAAACTATTTACAAAATGCTCCTTCAAGAAACGATTTAATTATTGTTAGAAAACAAAATCAAACTGAATATAGAAGAGATCTCATTACGCAACTTTTTCAAAAATACAAACGACTCTCTAGACAAGAAATTACTGATACGCTTAGGGTCACTTATAAAACAGCTGGTACAGATATGAAAGCATTGCTTAGATTGGGTATCATTAAAAAAATTGAACCGACTTCATCACCAAGAACTCATTATTTCATCCTAAATGAGAAGATCGATTAACTCCCCTGTTTTATATTTAAGTCTTAAAGGAAATTAAAAGGTCTTAATATATTTACTATCAGGAAATATCAGTTTTTCTCCAAATAAAGTGTCCGCTTTAACAGTTTACAACAGTATTGACTTTAACTGAAACATTTCTGTACTGATAGAGAAATCATGGTTTATAGCAATCACCAATTAATCACACAATATCTAGAAGATCCCAGTGAAGCCAACTTTGATAAAATAGTCAAAGAATTTTCTCCTATGGTGTATTCCGTCTGTTATCGTGTATTAAATAGAGGTGATCTGGCAGAAGAAGCTTCGCAAGCAACATTTTTATCTTTGATAGAGAAAAAAGATAAATTAGTTGGTGGCCCTAGCATGATTGGTTGGTTGCATCGAGTTGCCTACTTATCCTCTTTGTGGTTACGTAAGCAGGAAAATATTAGAAAGAAAAAAGAGAAAGGATTTAAATCTCAACCTTCTAATCAAATTCCTGAACAAAAAATGGAAGAGTCAGAACTCCATGCATTTGTTGATGAAGCCATTCAATCTCTACCAAGTAAATACAAAGATCCTTTATTAATGAAGTTTTATGAAAATAAAACTTACAGAGAAATCGGCGTTTCTTTCAAAACCACTGAAGAAAGCGTTCGAAAAAGAGTTAATAGAGGCTTGGAAAAGATGAAGGTATTTTTGAAAAAAAGAGACATACATGCAACTTCAAAAATTCTTGGAATATTTCTTACCGCAAAACTAATTGGTTCGAATGTTAGTGCCAGTAGTTTGCCAGACAATTGTATTACTCCTATCATTACAGAAAAAAGTGTCTCAGCAGTTTATAGTCTAAAAATATTTAAAGGAGTAGAGCAAATGATTTTATTAACAAAGCTAAAAGCAACAGCATTAGTGCTCAGCACATCACTGATTGTTGGAGCTTCAGGTATGGCTGTATTAACAGGTGAAGATAATTCTGCATCCTCAAATAATGGAAATGGCGCAGTAGTTTCAAGAGGCAATGAAAAAGTACCAACAGCTGAAGACAAAAATAATCAAAATAAGATTGGGAAACCAGATAATCTTACTCAAGTTGAATATATTCGACAAAAGGAAGGACAACATCAAAAATCTTATAAAAATCATTATAAAAAAATGAATGAAAAGTTTAATAACGATAAATTAAAATTCTATAGCTTCTGGTCTGGAAAAGCAATCACCCATGCCAATGCTCCAAAAGAGAAATCTGAAGTATTAACAAATGCTATTAAAGAATTATTTGAAAAGATGGCTAAAGATGGCAAAGAAATTCATGCAAAATTAATCATAAAACAAAAAGCTTTTTATGCTGAAAATGGCAAAGTAAATTACAAAGACAAAGTTGCTCTAAACGCATATAAAGCCAAAAGTAAAGTGCTATATGATGAATACAGGAAATCATTTACATCTTCAAAAGCTAAACAAGTTCAAAAGTTCAAAACACATCTAAACACTTTGTTTAGTACCGGCCCTAGTAATAAAACAGACAAAGCCATTTACACTTGGCTTGAGGTGAATAATATTTTAAATAATCAATGGTCAAGAGAGCTAATTAAGAAAGATGGTAAAACATTTTATGTTTTATCTTATCGCTACAAAACTACTCATCATTCTCATCAAAATTCAAAGCACATCTCAATTAAAAAAGTCGTGCACTAATATTTCTACCACGATTGCCTTTGTTAAAACTTTCCTTCAACTTCATCCTTGTTAGGATTATCAAAGGCAATCTCTTAAACAATAAATTAAATGCAAAGTAGAAAATACTTATCTCTCATACATGGTCTTACCGGGATATACCGGACAATGATCCCACTGATTATTTTCACCATGACTTAATGCAGAATGAATATATTTTGAAAACTGTTGCTTTTCAATCACATCCTTTTCTATGGCCTTTGAATCAAATTTTTCAGAAATTAACTTTTTAAATTTATTATACATTTCCTTGCAAGAGTCATCATCAATTAAATTTTTCAATTCATTTGGATCTTCTTGTAAATCAAACAATTGCTCTCCACCATCATGGATCTTGATATACTTATATCGCTTATCTCTTGCCATAAAACAAGGTTTCAAAACGCCTTCCCCATGATATTCACTAAATACAACTCGATCTTGATCCACTGATTGAGCTTCTTTTAAATTTGACAAAAAGCTTGTTCCATCTAAATTTTCCGGAATACTCTCTCCACAAAATTCTGCAAGTGTTGGGAAAAAATCAACCAAACTAACAGGTGAAGTATCAATTTTCCCTTGTTGCCATTCTTTTGGAAAACTCGCTATTAAGGGTATCCTAGCAGAATTTTCATAAAATATCCGCTTTTCAATCAGTCCCCTCTCACCAAGCATTTCACCATGATCCGATGTAAAAAAGATCGCTGTATTTTTTCTCAGATTAAATTTATCAAGAGTATCAAGCAACTCTCCAACCTTATCATCAACGTAGGTAATCATTCCGTAATAAGCTCTTCGCATGGTGGCCATTTTTTTTGAATCTTTAAGAATATCATCAGAGATACCAGCATAATCTCGAATCCACTGATCCATTTCTATTTCAGAATCTTTTGCCTCTTCTTTCGTAACAGGAATTTCTACCTCACAATTAGCATATTGGTTAAAATAGTCTTCCGTAATTCGAAAAGGTGAATGAGGATGTGTGAAAGAAGTAAATAAGCAAAAAGGTCTTAGCTCATCTTTTCTATTAAAAGTATCAACAATTCTTGTTCTTAAAAACTCTAACGCTTTTGCTTGAACTTCTTCATCATAATTTAATTGCCTTGTCCAGTTAGCAACACCCGTATTCTCAGCAATTTTTCCTTGAGCATTTTGAATTCCATCTTCGCGATCTCTTTGCCAATCTGGTACCCAACCAAAACTAGAAGGATAAATATCCGTAGTCAATCGCCGTTCTATTCCATGTAATTGGTCAGGTCCCACATAATGCATCTTTCCGGAGCACACGACTTCATAATCATTCGATCTAAGCATATGGGCAAAAGTTGGAATGTTTCCTGGAAATAAAGTTCCATTATCATAAGTACCTAATTTTGAAATCAACTTTCCTGCCATCATTGATGCTCGTGCAGGCGCACATAAAGGACAAGGGGTATAAGCATTATCAAAACGAATTCCCTCTTCACATAATTTATCTAAATTAGGCGTCTTAACAATTTTATGACCATAAGCACCCATGAGACTAGCAGTCATTTGATCAGCCATTATGATTAATATATTTGGTTTCTCTATACTCATAATTACCTCAGCCATAAAATAAGTTTCAATTTAAAATTATTATATCAAAATTAATTTGAAAATTAAATATTTCTAACAAACAATAGAATTAATATTGAAATCTTCATTATTAAGTCGTCCTATAGTGTATAGATCAAATTGGATATCAAGATGAAAACTATTCCACGAGTTTTAATTATTCTTCTCTTCATCTCATTTGCCCTTAAAGGGGATGAGAAAGCGTTTAAACCCAAGGATATAAATGAAATTTCATTTGAGAAACGAGCTTTTTTATCTCCGTATACAAAAGAGTCAATACAAGATCTTTTAGTATTCCCACGCCAATATTATAAAAGACCCGGTAAACCATATATTCTACCAAAAGGAAACTTCTATTCTGTTGCAAGACAAAAGGATCCGGCAAAACTCATTTGGAGAACAACTCCATTAAAGGAGAAGCATTCTGAATATTTAATTAAAAGAAAAGAATTAAACGGTCAAAATAAATTTATGAACTTAATCAATTGGTGTCTCCAAAATAAATTAAATGATTGCGCTGCCTATGAAATTGAAACCAATATGTTAAGAATATGGAATTTCCAAAAAAAAGAATATAAACCCTATCTGAAAAAATGGCTTCCTCTAGCAGATAAATATCAAATTAATTATTCTTTCGCCCTACCTTTCAAAGGAGAATGGTATGTCATCGTTGATAAATCAAAACACCATCGACTTAAAGCCGGAGCAGCATATGCCTTTGATATCATTAAAAAGGTAAAAGGCCAAATGACTAAAAAAAGAATCAAAAATAGAAGAGATTATAAATCATTAAAATTAAATGATTATTATTCATGGGATCAAGAAATTATCGCACAAGCCGATGGCATAGTCACACAACTTGAAGGAAAAAATAAAGACAATCCAATAGGTGTCTCAGGTGGATTTAACAGCGCGAATTATGTTACTGTATATTATGGTGCTGGCATATCAGGTTTTTATGCACACTTAAAACAAGGGTCGATTAAAGTAAAATTAAACCAAAGAGTCAAAAAAGGTGATGTCTTAGGATTAGTAGGCAATTCTGGGGCATCAGGAAGTCCACATCTTCATTTCACTATGATTGATTCAAGTGGTCTATCAATGAAAGGTCGCTTCAATTTTCAAATGAAATCTGGAAACAAATGGAAAACCATTAGACATAAAGATTTAATAGAAGGAAAATATATAAAGAATCTTTCCGAAAAGTAGTGAGATTTAGGCCAAAATGAATTCGTTTCTTATCAAAATTAAGATTAGCTCTTAATTATTTTGTAACCACTGAAGTTACTCCATCACCATTTTTAAAAGAGAGATCGGTGATTGGCAAATAAGTTTCTGGATCAACAAATCGAGTTCTAAGAGCCCAACCTCCCCAAGAATTATCCACTTTTAGAATGAAAAGATTTTCACCTTTCTTCAATATTAAGGCTGGATCATTTTCGTTCACATTACCAACAAGCTTCTGATCTTTTGCAGTCATGGGTGTAGCTAAGTGACGATAAATAATTCTTTTACCATTATGCCAACCCTTAACGCCATCATCAGCAGTAACACCTAGCCAAACTTTTCGCTCTCTATCACAAGTGACCGTAAACTGCGCATAAGCAACAGCATAGTCACCTTCCTTACCAGGATACTTCTTTTTAAAATCAAGCATACCATTAGATTTAGCAGCTACTTTTGTCCAAGAAATATTAGTTTTTCCATCAGGAGCCTTATATACACCTAGATGCTCAGCTTTAAAATATTCTTCTCCACCTAAGTGATCAGTTTCAAACCCTGGGCATTCCTGCTGATGATGAGAGTTCTCAATGCTAATTCCCAAATCAAAACGATCCGAAACAATATATGACTTAACATATCCACCTGATGGAATATCAATATTTTTAGGTAAAAATTCAAATTTAAACACTTGGCCTTTAGTCACTTCAACAATTTCATTAAGATCAAAATAATTTCCATGAACAGCTGATAATAGAAACCTGTATCTTCCTGCAGCTAAATAATATCCCAATGACTTTTTCCCACCATGCAAGGCCGAATGTAATTGATATGATTTAAACTTTGCGACAATTTCCTGAGGAGGATTTTCTTTTTCTGCTTCCTCCACAACAGCAACTTCACCGCTTTCTGTAATTTCTATGTCTTCATCAACACTTTCATTTTTAAATTTATCAGGCATTCCAAATATTGATAAATTCCATAATCCGGGATTCTTTGCTCCAGATAATTCAACGGATATAGGGCTCGTTTTTTCTAATGCCAATTCAACAGTGATGTTATCATTTGAAGTCATTTGAAAAGGACCATACAATTTAGCACCCCAAGGTTTAGGCATTGCTCCTACATAAATATAAAAAGGTTTTTGCGGCGGTGTTAGAAAATAAATGGTATCTGTATTCAATACTTCGGCATATTCATTACCAGATGATTTATCAGGAAGCAACTGATCACCATTATCAATGGCAATCAAAGATTTCACAAACATAGGCGTATTAAAGTCATGACCTGTTAACTTAACAATGATTATTTTTCGAGGTACTAATTCAAAACGATGGTTTTCTTTAGGAGAAAAATCTAACAATTGAAAGTCTTCATATTCAGGATGTGTTATCTTGACCGTATAGGAGACATCAAGCTTCAAACCAATAAATTTAACATTACCGTTTTCATCTGAGGTTTGGGAGTCGGTTGAAACCCCATTAGAAATAAGCGAGATATTTGCATTTGGTATTTTTTCAAATGGGACACCAGTGTTTGCAGTTGCTCCAACTTTAGCTTCACTTTTAACAACTAAAAAATTAAACGTATTCGCTAGTTTAAATTCTACGGATCCAATAACTTTTATTTCACTGTCTAGCAATATACTACTTTTATATTTATGCTCTAAACCAGAGGATTCATCTATAAATACCAAGGTGTATCTAAAATACTTTGACAAAGGGTTTAAATCAAAAACCCCCAAATCATTTGTTGCTGTTTTAAGAATCACCGCTCCTGTGGTATCCTTTGCGACCACCGTGATATTTTCTAAAAAATTGCGGTTCTCATCAACCACCGTTCCCACAATACTTGAAGGTAAATTAGCGTTGCCATCTAATCTTATTATTTTATGTAAAGTCTCATTCTCTTTCACAGAAAATGTTCCAAGAGATTTTTTCTCACCTAATGAATTACTATAGAAAAGTTCAATAGATTCGTTTGATGGGATGTCACCAATTAAAGTTTCACCGGAACTAGAAACCTTGTTACCATAACCTCCAATACTAATCAAGGTAGTCAATGATTCTTCAGAAGAAACGACATCTGAACCTATCCAACCTTTATTAATATCTTTACCGTTCTTATCCTGCAAACGCAATCCAATCGATCCTTTATATTTGCTACCGATCTCTATTTCACTAACGCTAAAATATTTTTCACTTCTTTCGAATATATGCTCCTGAATCAATTTATTACCTATTTCTTGATCATATAAATACAACTTTATTGGATCTTCATACTGAGCAACTATAAAAGTAAAATATCCCTTTTCATCTGAAGTATAAAATTGGCTATGGGCGATTGCTTTACTATACGATTCAAAAAAAGTTGTCCCAATTTTTGCATCTTTAACAGGATCACCCTTTTGATCAACAATCTTCCCTGCCCAGACAGCCGGCTCTAATCGCGCTTGTTGAATTTTAAAACTATACCAAAGTATTCTATTTTCTTTTGTGAAATTTATTTTTTTTGATTTAACTAAAGGATAATTTGATAAAAAACAATAAATAGAAATCTCTTGATTTAATTCTATACCACCAAGATAGTATTCACCCTTTACGTTTGAAATTGTAAACCGATAATCTTTCTTTTTTAAATAAGCTTTATGCTCATCCATACTTCGGATAGGCATATTGGAAACAATTGCATCTTTAATTGGCTGATTTCCTAGATTTTTTACTTTCCCAAACACAACACCCTTATTCACGATGTTTATATTTAGTTTTATCTTTTGGTTTTCCCAAGCATTTTCTTTGTTAACAATTTTTGAGAATATTTTGAAAACATTATTATTGTACAGGAAATATAAATTTGTTGGATAACCAGTCTCTTTTAATTTAAATGATGAGTACCCTGATATATTAGTAGTACCCACAATCGAAATATTTTCAGCGAGCACAGTATAAGGTAAGGCATTTGCCTCTTTAAGATCAACAGGAGAATTTGTAGAGATCAGGCCACCAGATAAAGCTTTACCTTCTAAGCTTTGAAAGGTGACCTTAAAAAGTATCGTCTGGGACCCATCACTTGTTTTATCAACATCCTCATTCTTTGAACTTTCTTCAGGTGACAAATCTTTTAATAATTTCTTGATATTTTTATCGCGCCAACTTTTTAAATTAAGCTGCTGATTAGCCGCCACTTTTGCAGACAACCAAGGTCTTAAATTAGTATGTCGCTTTCCATGCTCTTGTGCACTGAGACCATGGCGATTCTTCTTTCTGTTTCTGTTTCTCTTTTTGGCAATTACTTTTTTATTGTTTTTACTTTTCAGATTTTTATTTGTGTTTTTAGAATCATTTTTAGACGCTTGAGGTTTCTTTTTCTTGCTTTTAAAATCAACATCTGAAATAATTTTCTTTTTTTCTTTCTCTGCAACTGGCTTAACGATTTCAATTTTTTGAGGAAGAAAAGGCTTATCATTATTCTCTGTTGTAATTTTTTCATCTGATGGGCTATAACTATTTATAAGAAAGTAGAAAATTCCAAAAAATATCAGTGGCACATAAAGAAATGATAATGAGAAAACAATTGTTTTAAGTAACGACTTTTTCAAAAGAGCTCTCACTTAAAAATAATGACAACGACAGAATAGCCTCTGAAATACCAGAGTAATAATTGATCACATACTACCAATAAATTCAAAATTATCATTCGGGATAAAACATAGGTGTTTAAATTATTTTAATTTAGCAAATTATAAAGATGTCGTACGTAGGGGCGAATCTTGCATTCGCCTTTTTACCAATGATTTTCACGAAATTATTATTCTCAGGCGTTGATAAGGGCGAATACAAGGAAGCTGTCTCACATGCAACTGAAATGAACAACCACCCCGTCAGCAAGCTGTCGAGAGTCGAACCGTCACCCTCCTTAAAAAGGAGGGGAGCTATAAATAAAAATTATTCTAAGAATTAAAAAGCTCTCCTCCTTTCTAAGGAGGAGTACCTCTTGCGAGGAGGTGGTGTCATCCATATTCTAAAAAATTATATATGAAACAGACTGCAATAATGCTCTAATATTTACTTCAGAGGACTTGTTCTTATTAAAAATTATTGCTCAACTAATTCTTTACCACTGTTTTCAAATTCGATTATTTTTTGATTTAGACTTGAACACAATTCAGGGTTCTCTTTGGCTATATTATTCTTTTCATCAACATCTTTTTCTAAATCATAAATCTCTTCAAAGCCACAGGGTGAATTTACGTATTTATGTTTCTTATTTCGAATAGACTTAAAATTATATAAAGCATTAACCGATTCACTTCTATGCTCATTGACGTCGCCATTTAAATACGGCACTAAAGATTTTGCATCAATACCAATTTGGGGTTCCAATCCTGCCAACTCACAAATAGTCGGATTCAAATCATGTAACTCTACCAGAGTATTCGACTTTCCAGGTTGAATATTTGGGCCTGAAACCACAAGAGGTACGCGCGTAGCACCCTCATATTGGCAAGATTTATGATAAAGTTTATGATCACCCAACATATCCCCATGATCACTAGAAAAAATAATATACGTATTTTCTCTTTCACCTCTTTCCTCGAGAGCTTGCAAGATTTCCCCTACTTGTACATCAATGGCCTCCAAAGAGGCACAATACTGTTGTCTCAACTGTTCAATTTCCTTAACATCTCCTTTTTCTATTCTTTTACTTACCCACTCAGGTTTCTCATCTAAGTCAGATTCAATCGCATCAGGCATCTTTGTATTTCTATATTTATCAGCAAATTTTTTAGGAGGGTCATAGGGGTCATGTGGTCCAGCAAAGCTCACAAACATATGCCAGGGGAAATCATCGGGAAGTTCACGTAACCATTCAACAGCTCGTTGACCAATATAAGTGTCAGCAAATAATTCATTCGATAAAACGGAATCATGTGTCTGACCTATACGCCAACCCCCTTTACGTCTGACCATATAATCATTATGAAATTCTTCGTATTTTCCTTTTTCTTCTAGCCAGAAGCCATATGGCCCAGAAGGTGTTTTTTTATTGCCGGCATGCATCTTACCTTCAATTTCAATCGGATGAGTAAACCCAAATTTATAGGCCAAGGGCCGATCACCATTTCTACCATTATAGTCATCTTTTTTATGCAAATCTAATTTCCCGGAGCAACCAACTCGATAATTAAAATCTCGTAAACGCTGGTAATATGTAATATCGTTATCTTTCAAGACCATTTCATTATCAATTTTTTCACCAGTTCTTAAAGGGTGAATACCCGTCGCAAGACTTAATCTAGAAGGTACGCATATCGGACAAGCCAAACAGTGCGTGAAGACATGCCCCTTGTTGGCAATTGAATCGATATTCGGAGTATTCACATGATCTGCACCAAGATAACCAACAAAATCATACCTGAGCTGATCTGTCATTAAAAATAAAAAATTGGGCTTTTTTTCGGTATCGTCCATTAGTGTCTTCCTTTATTAAATATCATTTATTGATATAATAAATACTATAATAACTCAATTATATGGATTAAAATGATAATTAATGATATTAAAATATCATTTTCTGATAATAAAAATCAGTCAATACGTATGTTAGAAGACGATAGTGTCTTCTTTAAATCAGACCCTAATAAAAAACATTCTATTTTTCGAATAAGTTACGAACGATGGCCAAAAGGATATTATATCAGTAGAGACAATCGTGAAAATGCCATCATCGTTTTTATTGTCAAAGGTACATTGGAATATAATGATGGTTCAGGAAAGAAAAAAATTGGAAAAGGAGAAATAGTATGCTCTTCCCCTGGTTATCCATTGTATATAGAGGCCATCAGCCAAGAAGTTCAACTACATCGAATCACTCTAACAGGAAAAAAAATCAATCAATTTTTAATCAATTCTATTGGATTTGATAATGGTAGAGTCAAGATTCAAAACTCTTTAGAACTTATAAGTATTTATCAAATTATGTTAATAGAAGCCAAAAACAAAAACTTTGAATACGAAAAACACATCTACAATTACTTTAATATATTATCTGTATTGATAAAACGAAATTTATACTTACCGAAAAATTCTATCTTTGGTAAAGATAAGCTCTTTGAAAAAGCCAAATTTGCTTTTGACAAAATTGAATTAAATAAAATAAGCGTTGCTGTAGTAGCCGAACAATTAAACGTAAGCCCAGAGCATTTATCAAGAGTATTTAAATCCCAAATCAAAATGGCACCAGTAGAGTATATTTTGAATCGAAAAATGAATCAGGCTTCAAAACTACTAACGACAACAACTTTCTCATTATTCCAGATAGCTGAAGCAATCGGGTACGCCAATGAATATGTTTTTTCCCGTGCCTTTAAAAAATTCTACGGCTTACCGCCTGGAAAATGGCGAAAAAATCATGATACCTTTTAAGTCAATTCAATAAAAAATTAAACTTTTGTGTCTCCGCGAAATAACTACTGATCTGGCTTCAGCTTTTCTTCAAATTTCTTTAGCTGTTGTTCAAGATATCCTTTTTTGCTGTTACCAACCGTTCCTGACATGAGAGCCATTTTTTGAGCAGCAACCGCTTCTTTATGGCGGCCCATTCGATGATAGATTTCAGCTAAGGTATCAAGTACATCTCGGTTCTTTTGGTTCTGCACTTTATTCGAAACAACGACCATTCTAAGTGCTCGCTTCAAATCCTGATCTTCTTTTGGTGCTTCAACGGCAAGATACCAGGCATAATGATTCAGACAAGCCCAGTTATCTGGGTCAATACGAATAGCCTGGTCATATTTGGCCAAGCCGGCTTTAGTTCTACCCTTTTTCTGTATTACAAGCCCCTCTTTATACAAGGCAATTGATCTGTCTTTTGTTTCTTGCGAAACTACTTTCTGAGATGAAGAGTTACATCCAGCAACCAAAAAGACAAAAAGAAATATTGGAATATAAACATTATAGTATTTTTTCATGGTCAGCTCCTATAGAACAAATCCTTAAAGACTAACTAAGCAATAAATACTATATTGTTTTTAATCACAAGGCAAACTTTTTTAAGTAAAATTTAAAATTATTTATGTCCTAAAAGTGAAATCTTTTTAAGTGTTTCGAAATGAATGATTGACATTATCCGGTGTTTATCTTAGATTATATTTATAGGCGCCAGCTTCTGGGAGCGAAAGCCACTGGGTCCTGTATAACTCGAAGAGTTATTTTTAAAATTATAGCCACATAAAATTTAGATATATGATTTTAAAAATTATATAATCCCATAGAGTTAGAATGAGAAGGCCCACCCAGCATTCAAACAGAATGGCACTATAATGAGCACCAGTTGAGTTAACAAAACAAAAAGTTTTTACGAATTGAAA
>NVWA01000084.1 GCA_002746535.1 Planctomycetota bacterium | reverse complement strand
TCGCGACTAAAGATATAAAATGAATTCATATTCTAAACGCACAATTTAAACTTTACAAGTTACCTTTTACTTCCGGAATGTAGAATAACTACTATGTATCCATTGAATGTTATGATAATTGTACCGGGGGAATTGGAAAAGTCTTAACATTATATATGTAAAAAATAAATAGGAAAAATTGGCAAGAAAACCATCATTTGATATTTTTTGGGATGGAACTCATCATTTTTGATGGATAACATTCTTGATGATAAATGGTAAATTGTTTTTTGGTAGGTGGCTATGTTCATTGTGGTGGATATTAATTCAGGTTTTTATTCATGTTCTTATTGGCTGCTTTAATTTTGGGAGGAAAGTCATCGTTTTTGATGAATAACATTCTATGGCATAATATGTAACTTTTTTATTTTCAAATGTTTAAAGATAAATAGTTTATTATTAATTCAGGTTTTCCATCATTTTTATGATTTAGAAAATCATTGTCTTTTTTAAATTTAAAGGTCGAAAATTGGGTTGAGAATAAATTTTCGCAGACTCCGTCCGTGTTAAAATAATTTCGTTCAATCCCTTTTTAAAAAATAATATTCTACTTATTTAGCAATGCCTTGGAAGAGTAATATGGCCGTTTAGAGCTTTGTTTTGGATAATGAAATAGAAATGAAGTAGTTTCTCAAAATTGGTATTTATTGAAAAGTACTTTATTAATAAATCGTGTTTTAAGATGTGATTTGATGAGGAATTTTTGGTAGGTGAGCTCTATTGAAACGCTTATTTTAGGTTTTTGAGAATATACTTATTAAACATTTCTAAAGCAACTGTACTGACGCGGTTGTTGAAAATTTCAAATGGCGAGATTTGCTTTTTAGCCATAATTAAACCACACAAAATGAATGAAATAAATAACACTAATAAATTTTGCCATGAACTTAGTTCCCATTGTCCCGACCATGACAATTCAAATGTTGTGTTAAATGGATAAAAATAATATAGAGGCCAATGAAAACCATCAGGTCCTTTTGATCCAACTATATCACAAAGATAGTGTATATGTACGACTAGGAATGTTAGTGAGCATACAAGGAGTTTTTGATTCTTTGCAATGATAGTTGCCAGTAAAGTAAAAATAATTGCCGACAATATTGAATGACCAGCATAATGGTGAAATTCTTGGTAGTAATTAGTCGTACCTGTGATGAAATCAATTATTATTCCAGCACCATCTAGATCTGGCGCTAAACCAGCACAAGCTACTAGGATTCTTTCGCGTCGCTCTTTTAAAAAAGTTGCTGATCCTATCCAGCTGATAATGAAATGTGAGCCAGGTGACATATTTAATTTATGTTAAAAATTGTAAAAAAGATATTTATTTTGTTATTGAGAAGGTTGTCGGCTTAAGTTCTTAAAGTATTTTTCTACCATCTTTTTGTATTTATCAGGTGCTGATTGTTGCTGAATTTTCTTTTTTAATAATTTGTTGAATTCCATTTTTCTTAATTCTTCTTCAACAAGACTTATGGTTTCTTGAACTAATTCAGCAATGGTAATTCCAGCTTCACCAGGTTTAGAATCTTTTAATTGTTCCGCTAACCTAATCACGTCTTTTAAAAACTGTGGTGTCTTTTTCTGATTCATTTTTTCAATTGTCTCTTTTAGTTCTTTGGCTGATTTGTTTTCTGATTGCTTTTTGCCTTTTTTCTGAAGCTTGGCGAGGTCTTGAAGTGATTTCAATAAAGCCTCTTTACTTACATCGGGCATTTTACTTTTAGCCTGTTGTAAGCCCTTCTGAGTCTTGCTTAAGGACTTTAATATTTTATCCTGTTCTTGTTCCGCCTTACTTTTCATTCCATAAAAAATTGATTTAGAAGCTTTTTTCGCTTTTCGTTCAAGATTATCTTTTGTTAATTGTTCAAGTGTCTTTTCAAGTTCTTTGAATGATTGCGGTGCTTTATCTTCGATAGAATCAAGAGTGTTTTGTGCCGTTTTTTTGAAATCTTTTATATCTTGGGCCATCTTTGATTGTTGTTCCGATAATTCTTTTTGCTTCCCAGGATTGTTTGCCGTTGCTTTGCTTTCTTTTTTAAGTTGCTGTTGCTTGGCAATCATTTTTTTAATCTGAGATTCTAATTGATCGAATTCATTTTGATTGATTTGCTTCAACATTTCATTTAAGTTTTTTAATGCTTTGTCAATTAGGAAAGAAGATTTTTTAGAATGTTGAAGTGAGTTTTGTTTTAACCCTTTTTTGATTTTATCTATTTCAGAGCGTAATTCTTTATTTGCGGATTGAAGAATGTCAGCGGTTTGAAATAATTCCTTGAATTTTTGCATCTCATCTTTGATGGAAGTGATCTCTTCTTTTATCTGTTCTTTTTCTTTTGTAAAAAAATCTTTTTCATTTTTATCTAATTTATTATTTGATTTAGATAATTTTTGATTAAGACTGTCATTTGCTTGTTTTGCTTCTTCCAGTTTTTCGGCTAAATCTTTTATTGATTTTTTTAAATCCTGTTTTTTCTTTTGATCCTTCTTTTTCTCTTTTTCGCTTTTATCGGAAGAACTTTCTTCTCCTTTGGCTTTCTCTTTTGGTTTGGATAACAATTTAATTAATTTATGTATATTTTGTAATCCTCTCATTTGATTTTGCATAGACTTCGTTATATCAAAATCTCTCATTTGTTTTTCGGCAGAATCAATCTTCTCTATTAGATCTTCAAATAAATAGGATATTTGGCCTAATTTGTTACTGCCGCTTATCTTTTGCAGTTGCTGATTTCTTTTACTGATATTAATTCTTAAATCACCTAAGGAATTACCAAATTCAAGTATTTCATTTCTCTTAGTTTCTAAGTCAGGTTCGAATTTTAAAGGTAAGGAATTTCGGTAGATTTTTTTTGCTTCAGCAAATAAATCATCTAATCGAAAGTCTTGCTTTTGTTGCTTTTTCTTATCACCTTTCTTTTCATTCTTACTGCTTTCGACTTTGCCAGGAACAATATTTAAAAATTTCACATCCGAAATAGCAAATTGTGCAACCAACTTTTTATTGTCAACGGCTTCTAAATAATAAGATATTATTTGTCCATTTTGTAAATTGAAATTCAGTAAGTTTACATATAAATTTTTGTTGATTGTGATTCCATTCTTTTTATTTTTTTTAAAATTAATGGGAATTCTTTTTATTCCTAAATTTGGAATATCAAAAACAAGATTTGCATGATCGACTTGATAGTCGTCATATAAAACAGTGCTGATCTTTATTCGTTCCACACCATAATAACTTTGATCATCTTTTGGTGTGGTGATATCTGCAATAGGAGGCAAATCCGGTATTGTTTCTATGATCCAGTTGGGATCTGTTTTGAATTCATGACCACTTTTATCTTTGAGCAATATTGAATACTCAGTGTATTTCTTTACTCGCCATTGATAAAAATATCGGCCATTTTTAGAAACTTTAAATGGTTGGGTGTTATTCGAAAATTGAATAAAAGCATTGACGGGTTTGTTAGTTTCAAATTCAATTAGTATTGAACTGTTTTCTGGCACTGTTAAGTATTCACCTTCATTGTGTATACTTGATTTTATTCTAGTGTAGTGGGGTGGTGATACCGTAATTTTTTTAGTTTTAAATTTCGGCAATTCGTAAACATTTATAGAATGAATGCTAGAAGTATTGGTGTAATTGTTGATATAGTAATTGCAGTTATTCTCTATGCTATAAATGTTGAAAATGTAATTGTTGTCGCCTTTATGGGTTAATGCAAATTTTTCGTATTGGTCATTTTGATTGATAAAAATATAAAGAGGTGCACCAATGCGTTGTTCTCTATTTAATTTCACCTTAACTTGTAGTGTCGAACCTGTTCTGATAGTTGCATCCCCAGGTGTGATTGCGAAATAGGTGCTTGTTCCACTATAAATATCTTTGGCGGCCCAATACGCTTTAAGAGATAAATTATTGAATAATAGGGATGTTGTTATGCAAATCAAAATTAGGGGTAATCCGATGCCTAACAATTTATTAAAATGGGTCGGCTTTAGAAAAGATAAATTAAAACTATTATTATGAATTTTATTCTTTGTTGTATGAATCATTAATTGTTCTAGTTCCGATATCTGGGAAGAAGAATTGCTTTGATCAATTATAAAGGCGGATCCATTCAGTGAGTCTCTAAAAATTCTATTCTCATTTTCAATAAGTTGTGATACGTTTGCATAATTTTTAATTCTAGAAAATATTGTCCCTAATGCAGAAAGTATGCCCACAGTTAAAATCAATATAGAAATGCTTAGAATAATGAAGGATGTTTTTTCTTGAAAAAATATACTCTGATTTAGCAACGACAATATGCACAATAAACCTGATGCTATTATCAATGAAATTAATAATACAAAAGTAGCATGATATAATTGTCTCTTGCTATTTACTCTTTTTAAAAATCGAGTAATTATTTCCATCAGTTTTCTTCTAAATTTGTATGCATGTTAAGTTTTGGTTTTAGGCCATGCAGAATTGTTTCAATTGCGAATAGTAATAATAGTAAATAACATAAATTCGCCCACATCTTGTTATCGATAGAATCAGAATTTTGAATTGTTTTTTTAATTTTATTATGTTTTACTTGTGAAATAAATTCAAATTTAGACAGAATATCGGGGTTAGAATGATCTCTAGACGAATTTACATTTAAAGTACTGCTGAGATTGTAATAACATCCGGGGGTTGTAAGTTTGATAAAAGGGTCCTTCGACGAAGTGATTTTAGAGGATTCTAAACCTTGATATACTAACAATTCTTCATTCTCAACTAATTTATAGCTACTACCGGGGGTCATAGCCTTTATTTGTGACTTATGTGTATCAGAGTAGGTGACCGTAATTATTTGATGTAATAGCGGTAGAAATATGGGGGTGATAGGTAAATCTGACCACGCCGGAATTAAATTGATACTAAATAAAAATGAGATACCAGAATTTTGACGATTGATTACTAAAAAGGGATCATGGTTTTCAACCTCTAAAAGTACTTCAGAAGATTGAGAAGATCTCAGTTTTATATATTGTTTGATTGGTATTGATAGAAAATCGTTTGATGTTTTTTTAAATATTTTTAACCACGAAGAATCAATTTTTATATTTGTAATGAAGTAGGGCGTAATATCATATTCGCCTCCAATTTTTTTAATGGGGGTTTGGGCTATTAATCCATATTCATTTAGCTTAGATAAATTTTTTCTAAATAATTTCCCAGGTGTTAAAATTAAATGTGCTCCAGCTTTATACCTTTTAAATATATTGGTTAGTTGCCTGTCATTAAGTTGATAGGCACACCCTGAAATAATAATGAAATCTAATGATTCATAATTACTTAAGAATAATTTTTTAGGAGTTTCATTCATGATGTTCATATTTTGTGATTGGTTCTGGCTGCTAACATTGAGTGCTTCGCTAAAGAATAACGATTCTATTGGTGAGTTTGGATCTGATATTAGAAGAATATCAATTGTTGCAAGATTAGGGGATCTTAGGAAGTAATTATTATCAGGAGAAAAGTCATCGTTTGGAATTGTAACCATAAGAGGTGTGCCGGCTTCAATCTCTAAATCGAAAATAACGACATCTGTTTCTCCAATTTTTAGTGATACTTCTTTTTCATCAAGAAGTTTTGTTGAGAATATTTTAACGGTTGTTTTTTCTTCTGAATGATTGTTGTTATTTATTTTAATAGATATTCGTGTGGAATTATTTTTATTTTTTTGTGATGTGGTTGCTAATGCAGAGACTAAAGTTTTGTTTTGTGCTGAAAGTGGAATTTCTATGAATGTAATTTTTGTTTCTGGATGAAATAATTGTTTGTTAATTTGTTCGAATCCATGAATATCAAAATTACTTACAATATATATGGTACCCTTTTGATCATTTAGAAATTCACTAGCCTTCACAAATGCATCATAATGATTTGGTGATTCTTGTGAGGGTTGGAGAGTATTGTAAAAAGAGTTTAAGTTTATATCAGCATTTGTTTTATCAGATTTGATATGGTTGCTTGATTCAATGAATAATACGGATTGATTTTGGTTGATCTCAATCTCACTTAATTTTTCATTTATTTTATTCATATAGCTCTTGTGAAAAGCTGCAATTGATGTGTCGAAAATAACGACGGCTCTTTTATTGATGTTGGCGGTCTCTTTTTTGAAAGAAGGGTCGGAGCAAATAAGAATTATTGCTAAAATAATTAATACTCTAGCTAGCATTAATAAAATATCTCTTAGTTTTCGCTTTTCATTGACAGGGATCTTACCTACCTTAATAAATCTAATGGCCGGGAAAAATAATTTTGATGGCAAATCTCTACTGATCAAGTGCAGGATAAAAGGAACGGTTATAAGTGGTATGAAATAAAGAAATGCTGGATTTGAGAATATGATATTCATTTATAAATACCATTTCTGAATCGTATGTATTGATTGAAGACTTCGCCAAGATTTAATTTTGTACTAATCGTCAAAGGCTCAATTTTATGTTGAATACATTGGCTTCTTATATTTTCTTGAAAGGTTTTGAATTCTTTTAAATAATCTTCTTTTATTAATTCAGGGGAGGTGACTATAAAATCTTCAGTTTCTGAATCGATGAATACTTTTGATCCTGCAAAAGGGAAATCAACTTCATCTTGATGAAATAAATTAATTAAAATGCATTCGTAATTACTATGGCTTAGTAATTTTAATAAATCGATAACTCTGTTTTCTTCGTGTAAGCAGTCTGAAAACATGATAACAATGCCGCGATTATGAAGTGAGGATGCAATGAAGTCTTCTATTTTATCTGAAAGACCTTTGCCCTTAGCCGTTGAGTTTGATATGTTGGCTAAAATATTTTCTAGATGTTCTTTTTTATTTGAGGCATCTATGTGATGGTCGATATCGTCAGAAAATCCGGTGCAACCAATTTTATCTCCTTGCTTGTAGATAAAATATGTTAGGCATGATGCGGCAATCTTCATGTATTGTAATTTTGATATAGTATTCTCATTTGTATTGGACTTACTTCCATATTCCATTGATGCCGAGCAATCTAAAAGAATGTGGCAATCCATATTTGTTTCTTCTTGAAATACTTTTGTATAGATTTTATCTGTTCTGGCTGCGGCTTTCCAATCAATGAATTTTAGATCATCGCCTTGAGTATAATTACGGTACTGAATAAATTCTAACCCAGAGCCTTGGTATAAACTTTTATGAATGCCAGAAAGGTATCCGTTGACAACTGATTTGACCATTAGTTCGACATCATCCATGGCGTTTAATACCGATGGGTCGAGATGTTCATAAGGATCCGTTGTCATTTAATTTTTATTAATCCATTCATTTAATAAATCATCCAATTGAATTCCATCAGCATTTGCTTTAAAGTTCAAAGCAATTCTGTGTCTTAAAACAGGTTTAGCAATTGCTTTCACATCCTCAATAGAAGCATTTACGCGTCCATCCATAAGTGCTTTCGCTTTTGAAGCCGTAATTAAAGCTTGAGAAGCTCTTGAGCCTGCCCCATATCTAACATATTTATTTGCTGTTTCTGAGGAATGTTTTGTGTTTGGTCTAGTTGAGTAGGCGAGTGATACGGCATATTCTAAAATATTATCAGGCACAGGAATTTCTTTGACTAGAGCTTGAATGGCGATTATTTCTTCAGCTGTAATCACGGTGTTGACTTCCATTGGTGTATTGCTTGTTGTCATTTGTACCATTTTGATTTCATGTTCTAGAGGTAGGTAGTCTAGTTGAATGCTCATTAAGAACCGATCTAGTTGAGCTTCTGGTAATGGATAAGTACCTTCTTGTTCAATAGGATTTTGAGAAGCCAATGTAAAAAATGGTGGTTCTAAAATAAAAGTATTACCACTGGCAGTTACTTGGTTTTCTCCCATAGCCTCTAATAAAGCCGCTTGAGTTTTAGGAGGTGTACGATTGATTTCGTCGGCTAATAAAATATTAGTAAAGACGGGTCCTTTGACAAATTTGATTTCTCTTTTGCCGGTCATTTTATCTTCTTCTAGAATATCGGTACCAATGATATCTGCCGGCATAAGGTCCGGTGTAAACTGAATTCTTTTAAAATTCAAATCAAATATTTTTGCTATCGTTTTTACTATCATTGTTTTGCCTAAGCCGGGTACACCAATTAATAAACCATGCCCACCACCAATCAGCGTAATGATTATATGTTCTAAGGTTTCTTCTTGACCAATAACGGCTTTTGATAATTCATCAAATATTTTAGTAAAAGTAGATTTGCTATTTTGAATTAATTCATTCATGTTGTTTGAGTCAGCAGTCATTAATGTTTATTTCCTTTGATTAATGGGTTAATGAATAAAAAATTATATTTGTGCCTAATTGAGTAAAGAATTTATGTGTGAAGTCGTTTATTTCGTTGCCACCATAGTATTTGTATAATCGCCATTTTCCAGTTCCTTCATGTACCCATGCCGGTTTGCTGGATTTTACAAAAACAAAATCATTGGTTCCGTCTTCTTTTGTAATGGCGAATTTATTGCCGTCATAAGAGGCGACGTTTAAGGTGTTACTTAAGTCTTTTCCTGATTCTCTGATTCTTAACATGATGTTTCCAGACCATCGACCATCCGGTGTTCTGCCCCAGCCCATCGCAACGATAGGTGACGCGATAATGGCTAGTCTCTTCTTGACTTTCATTCCAACAATTGAATAAGTTCCGCCAGGCCATTTTTCTTTGATAACAAAATCTTTAACCGTCAGAGGTAGTTTTGAATCATCTGGTAAACCTGGTTTGTAAGTTTTGAATATTTCATGTGTTTTTGGAAGTGGTTTGAATTTTTTATTTGGAAAAATATCAGCAAATAATTCAACTAATTCTTTGGATGGTTTCCATTCCGCAAAACTGTGATTTTGGTAACGACTATTTTTTAAAAAATCTGCTTTGATGCCAGCATCAATATAAATGAATCCACCGCGTTCCAAATATTTTTTTAGATTTCCTTTTTCAGATTCTGTCCATTCCCACTTTAATTTATGACCAAGATTGAAATATAAAAAAGGGCATTCAAATAATCTCTCGTCATCTAAACTTTGTATCATCACCGGGACAACATTTATTCTGACGGTTGTTTGTTGATTGATTGATTTCAATAATGATTCTAGCGCATTGGCATAATGTACTGAGTATAGCTTGACAGGTGTTAAATAGCCAATATTTACATTCGGATTTTTTTTCGAATTATCTTTTATGACATTGACTGGGTCTTCAGCAGCAACATGATTAAGTATTGTGCTTAATAGTAGGCAAATTAAAAAAATCGATTTTAGTTTCATTTTATTTTTTTTCTTTTGTCAATTTTTGACTTACTGATTTTAGCCTGGATAAGGTTTCTATAGAGCTGATTCTTCGAGTCAATGGAGTTTAAATATTCATTTCCTGTTTTTGTATTAAGTTCTAGTAGAGCATAAAAGGTATCAGTTGCTAGTGATCTATGCGCATTTGATTTTAATAAGGCGATTAAATCTTGGTCAAATTCTAATAATTTATTTTGAAGAATTACTTGAATTGTGTAATAGGCTTGACGTCGATTGTTAGTTTTAAGAAGATTTTTAAGATTGTTATTTCTTTGTTGAACTGCCTTTTTAAATACATCGGCATCAATTTCGATTTTATGTTTTTGAATTAATTGTAGCGACCACGTTAAAATATTTATATCCGTTGAATTTATTTTTTGTTTGATGATTTCGTTAAAACTATCATTGTAGTTATTTTTAATAGCTTGATATGCAATCAGATGGAATTGTGGGTTGCCATTTTTGATCATTTTTTCGATTGTATCTTTGTTGTGAAATTTATTCTTCAAATATAACTTATGGGCAATTTGGCGAATAGGTCTAAATGATTCTTTGAAGCTATATTGGTAATAACTTTCTTTGTATAACGAGTAGTTTATTGAAAAGTATTTCATTACTTCTAAACGAATTGATTTGTTTGGATCAGCCAATAATGGTGAAAAGTGGTGGCTTATTGATTTTCCTTGATTTCTCATAGATAAAAATATCGAATATTTTTGCTGACTAGTAATACTCTTATTTGACATCAACTTTGCTAACTCAAGTTTTACTTTTTCTTTGTTCCTTTGGTAAACCCCTAGTAAAGCATTTACTTTTAATTTTAAATTTTTTGTTTGCGAGATTTTCATTAGTAGATTTTGGGCTTTTATGTCAGTCATAACTCTTAACTTTTGAACCATAAATAATTTTATTTCATCATTTGTAATAGATAGGTATTTCTGAAAGAGTTCAATCATTTGACTGCCGCTTGAAGTGTGTACTAATGATCTTAGTGCGTGCAGCTTAATCTTTTCATTTGGGTCATCTAAAGACCTAACAATAATGCTTTTTAATTTTTTTGAACTCTGTAAATAACTCTGAGCATACTGTATTGCCATAATTCGAATTTCGAGATTGTCATCAATGATGGCTTCTAAGATGATCTCTTCATTAAATATTTTTAATTGCATGCTTTTACGTAAGATGCTTTTTCTGATTTCAGCACTATCGTTATCAAATATTTTTATTATTAAGGCACTATCTGCCTTCGTTAATCTCATCATGATTAGTCTAAGACATGTGTTTCGTACATTTGAGGAGTCGTCGTTTAATTTTTCTATTAATTTTAGCTTGAGGGTTTTGTGAGGTATTAAGAGATTGCCTTTATTGATGGCGGCAGCTCTAATTGAACTTATTTTGTCATCCATTAAGATAAATATTAATTTATTCATTTGGGTTCCTAAAAGATTTAGGACTGAGATTAAATCTAATCTTAGATTTACAGGATTTGCTTCATCTTGAATAAAATCGACAACAGCCTGTTGGTATTCGGTAAAACCTAATTCGATGGCACATTTTAATGCCGTCGCTTTGACACTTAATTCTTTATTTTGAATTAAAGTATTTAAATTTTCTTTATTCTTTAATCGCTTAGATCGAATGAAATTTGAAATGCCGATTAGTACATCTGTATTTTTGTTGGTAAGTAAACTTTTGACAATCGAATCACTTTTGTTTGTAGGTATGCTCCTCATTAAATTGAGTGCAAGAATAATAATGGCTGTATTGCTATCAGAAATTAATGTGTGAATTACATCAGAATACTTTTTTTGAAACATTATTCGCCTATTGAAGGCTAGTGTTGTCAGTAAATTCAATCTGACAATATCATCTTTATCTTTAAATGCATTTAGAAATTTTTGCTCAAATGTTGAATTGATTTTTTGAATTCCTGGTCGTCGAATTGAAGCCATTAAATTCCCATAAAAATCTTTTGTTAGTGTTGCGGCAGTTCTTCTAACTTCGACATCTTCATCGAACAACAAATCTAAAATGGGAATTACTCTTGGGCCAGAGAGAAGTCTTCGCTGAATTCTATCTTGTAGTGAAATTAATGAGGATCTTCTGACTAATTTGCTTTTATCTTTTAAATGCGTTAATAAAAGATTCGTCGCTTCGGTTTCGTTGTATTTACCTAGAACTAGAACGGCTCTTTGTCGGATCTTCTCATCTTTTGATAATAAATCATTTTTACACTTTTGGATTGTACCTTTGGATTGACAAAATAATTGAATTGGTGAAAAGATTGATATTGTAATCAGTGCAATAAAAATTTTAAACATAGTTAATATGCCTTAATGGGCTACTGAATTTGGAGTCAATTTTGAATTCATAAGTCCTCTTGATTTAAAGAGTTAAGATCGACAATTGTATTTTTAAACTACTTTAAGTCAATTCTAAACCTTTACTGTCTATGCCTAGCTAATGCCTATTTTAGACGTTTGAACTGCAATTTTATTAAAATTTTATATGTATTTTTATGGATAATAATTAAGAATATTACAAGATCAATTTATGATTTTTTATGGATGACATGGAATGGATAAAGAAGAGCTTCAAAAAATAATTGAAGATGTTGATATTGAAAATAATCAGGATCCTAGAAAGGTTACTGATGATGGTTTGGAAGTTGGTTACGAATTATTTTATGCGAAATTAATGACCAAGTGGATAAATATTTTATCTGCTAATCCATCTGATAATCTTTTGATTTCTGGCCGTGGAATTCACCTTAAAAGATGGATGCATCCTCGAGATTCTTATCCAAAAGGGTTACCCGGATATTTTCAATGGAAAAAAGCTTTACAGAAATTTCATTGTAGTGAAATGCTTTCATTATTAGAAAAATATTCTTTAGAAAAAGTAGCTACCGAAAAGATATCATCATTAATTCTTAAAACTAATTTAGGAAATTGTTCTGAGACTCAAGTCATTGAAGATGCTGTATCTTTGATTTTTATTGAGCATCAGCTTCTTCCATTATTAGAAAAAAGTGGTGAAGAAAAGGTTATCAATGCTATTCAGAAAACTTGGGCAAAGATGTCTGAAAATGGACAAAAAAATGCGCTTGAATTAGATTTGCCCAAAGAGTCAAATGAAATTATTCAAAAAGCTCTGAAGAGTTAATTATAGTTACGAAACTAATTCATTTAATATTTGGTTAGCTCGATCTTTCCAAGTATTTTCTTGAGCATATTTAAATAAATTATTTGAGATTTCAGCGTATTGTCCGTCGGTTATTTTTTCTATCAATTCATTTAATTGATTGGCTTCTTGAATGACCCAGCCAAGGTTGTTTTCTTTGATTAGTTTAGCTGTTTCACCATAATCGTATGCAATTATGGGACAATTGAAGCTGATGCTTTCTAAAACTTTTAAGGGCATTGCTAATTCTCTATAGGGTGTTTTTTCTATTAGCATTAAAAAAAAGTTTGTGTTTTTATAAATTGGCTCGAGTTCATTTCCATTGGCTTGTTGAATGTGAACATTCTTTTGAAAATTGAAATTATTATTTAAATAATTGTGGTCTTTTTCTCTGGTCACTATGTTGAGTGATAATTTATGTTGATCAATTTCGTTTAATAATTTGGTGATGTCATATGTTGGCGGTAAACAAGATCCAACATACAATAAGTTTTTTGATGCCAAAGATTTTGCTGATGTGCTAAAGTCACAGCCTGGGGGCAATACTCCGATTTTGCTTTGTTCTAAAATATTTTGAAATGGGGCAAAACTCGCTGTGGGAACGAATATTTTTGAAGCATATTTATTATAAAGTTTCATTTCGCTTTTATAAAACGGCAAGGCGATAAAATTCTTAATGGTAGGGTTTTGTTTTTGACCTTTCATAGCCCAGTATAAATCTCGGACAAATACACCAATGGGAACCTTACTTTTTTTAGCTTCTTTGAATAATTGAAAGTCGCAGGTTTTTAATTTGGGTAATTTTTTTTCATTGCAAACGGCAAGAGGAAGGTTTGAGTTTTCAGAATAGATACAGTCAAAAGAAGATAAGGAAGACTTTACTTCGTCCCATTTTTCAGATCTCTCAGCATAGGATCCTGTGATTTCTGTTACTTGGTCCGAAATTTCTTTAAAAGCATTTAGCATTTTGAAGGGACGTTTGCCTTCACCAGAGTTAAAATTATTTTGAATAATTCCTGGATAGTGAAATAGAACTTTCGGTGCCAACTAAAACTTTCATCATAAATTAATTTTGATTTAATTTATTTTACGAAAAGGCACCTTTTTTGAAATATAATTATGTTTGATGAATAATAGTTGAGCCGTTATTTTACTATATTTATTCTTCCTACTAAGACTCTTTTCAGTTCAGTTGGAGTTGGTTTCATTGTTAATGGCAGTATTTTGTTTGTTAAATTTTTAGGTAATATCCAGAATATTCTTAAACCTTCTTTTTTGAAATAACTTGTTTCCCAAGTGTTTAACATGGCAATTGCTTCTTTTTCATACAATCCAGCCGTTTTCAGTGCACTAATAAAATTGGTCTTATTGAAATTTGATCTTTTCGTATTGTTTTTAAAGTTATAGGTGCTTGACTGATTACCTTTTATGGATCCCTCCCATAATGTTTTTGGATTTAAACCTGAACTATCAATTTTATAAATTAAGATATAGGGAATGTCTTCAGTCTTATTATTTGTCATTATCATTTTATGATTTTCGAAATGAATATTGAAGGGGGTCTCGAAATTACCTAGGCCTCTATAAAATAAATATTTTTCTACTTCATCATTAACTTTTATTAGATTTGAATCTGTTTCTCTAGGCATTAACCAATTCTGATGTTTTAGGGCTGGTTTTGTTAATTTTTCTTTTGTGTCTTTTGCTAATATTGTTCCATTCCATTGTATATAGCCATTTTCCTTTAAATTTTTAAAATCTATGATGCGGGTAACCTTCGGATCAATTTTTCCACCATTTGTTTTTTGTGGATACCATTGACTTATTTTTCCACCATTAAAGTGAATATCTACCGTAAAGGGTGTTTCGTTTTCAGTATAAAAATAAATTACGGGTGTTTCCATTTTTACTGTAACATTCGTTACTGAAGTGCTGAAGCCTTTGCTGAAAAAATTGAGTGAATTTAAATTGTATTGATATACGAAATCGGGCAAATGCTCTTCTTCTTTCTCTAAGCCGGTAAGTAATTTCCCATTGCCGCCATATTTAATTTCAGTCGTAAATGTTCCCCATTCATGCATTATCAGTTTTGATTTTTTATCCTTTGCTGATGTGACAGAGACTAGAGAGATAAAGATGAGGAAAAAGAGTTGAAGGCGATTCATATTACTTCCTTTTTTTTTTATAAGGAATTATGATCAATGAAAAAAATGTTGGTTAGTTGCTGGTCTAATTATTGTAAAAATATTGTAAAAGAAGACCTAGCCTAATATTGAATCCCATTCTTCGATTTCGTGTTGAATGCGATCTGGATTTGATGAGCCGATACAAGCGTAGCTTTGAATTGTCCCTTTGGGGGTAAGAAGTAACATGACTTCTTGGCCAAAACCTTTATGAATATCTTGAAACTCTTGCAAAGATAAGTCTTCAATTTTTTTATTATTATCTAAAGCATAATCTAAAGTAGTTCTAATAATCTTTATGGCTTCATCTGGTGGAATATCATTTTTAATGAGGTACTCAACTAAAACTAAAGTTTCCCAATGATGTTCATGAACAGCTTTGTTAATTTTTTCTACATTAAAAGTGCAAGTTGAAAATAAACGACTTAATACTTCTATGCTTGTTTGGGTGATATCGCTAGCTTCAAAAGCCGCTTCTTTGTCTTCCTGACAATCTCTCGTGTAGTGGGTTGGGATTCCTTTGACAGCTACTAGTGCTGTATGGAGTGAGCTAAATAATTTACTAGTTTTTCCTCGAATTAATTCTGGAACAATCGATCGTCGTAATTTGGAGGTTCTTAATGTTTCTTCAGTGAACTCTTCAGGTAGAGTAATAAATTGAAACCCTTCACTTGTCCATAGAATGACATCTGCACATATTCTTGACATGTGTTGTCCAATCATGGATAAACAAAATAAGTATTCGATTAAAAAGTCTCTATCACTTATGGCATCTATACTGTTATTGGAGATTTTGCTGAAGCCTAGACTGTTGGCTAAAAAGATTCGGTCGATAGGAATTGTTGTTCCTGCCCCATAGGATGAGCCAAGGGGCATGACATTTAACTGATTGAGTAGGGCGGATAGTCTATCAAAATCTCTTTGGAACATTTCCATGTAAGCTAGTAGTTGATGTGCAACCGTAATTGTTTGAGTAGGTTGCAAATCTGTATAAGCGGGCATGTAAGTTTTTATATGTTCTTTGGCATGTCGTAGAATTGTTTTTTGAAATTTTTTAATTAATTGCTGGAGAATATCGATTTCGTTTTTTGTCCATAATCTTAAATCAGTGGAAATCAAATCAAGTTTTGAAATACCTATATTAATTTTGCTGGCGAGATCTCCAATTTCATCTCTTAAAGCTTGTTCAATAGCAGTATGAATATCAGGTTGGTTGGCTTTAAATTGGTAGTCACCATTTTGAATATCTTCAGAAATTTTATCAAGACCATTATTAATAATTTCAGATTCTTCATCACTAATCATGACCACTTTTTTTAACATTTTTGTGTAAGCTTTTCGCGTTTGAATGTCAAAGGGGTATAGGACCCAGTCAAAATGAAGAGTGTAGCTAAAATTTTGTCTTATTTTTTCGGGTAAGATTTCAAAGGGTTCGTCAGAAGGTTTAGGCATATATTTTGTTGAAACACTTGTTTAAAGGTAATATTTGTTTTGAAGTGCAAAATATTATCAAATCATGCTGAAAAGTCGAATTTTGCTTTTTGTGGTGGAAATTAAGCTGATATTCGCTCTAAACGTTTGGTATGTATAAATTTAGGTTTTATTTTGATAAGTACTTAAATTTTTTATTTTAGGGAATACAATACTTCGCTTTTTGATCATCACATCATAATGATTAGGACATTTTATGAAAATTAAGCTATCGGTATTCTTATTATCCATTTTATTGATTGCGGGAATTCTAATTTCGCAAGATAAACCTGAAGAATCCCCCAAAGAAAAGCCCGTAAAAGAAGCAACTGAAACAACTAATGATAAGTCAGATGGTGAGCCCAAAGAAAAAGTGCTTACGTTAACAGAAAAAATTCAAGCAAATTTCAAATCGCTTGTAGGTGATATATGGGGTGTATTATTATGGCCTGTCCCGATGTTTGATACCGGTGAGAATATTGTATTAAATCAAGTTCCTAATTTGCACTTATTGACACATGATATCCAATCAGAAAAAACGGAATTATTTAAATATTTAAAATCAATTATTAGTCAAAATGAAGATGATCTCAAAATACTAAATGCCTTTAAATATCACAAGGTTATGGATGATGATCTTATCGAAAAATTAAGTAAGTCGTTCGGCATTGATAAAGCATATCTACAAGCAGATCATAATAGATTTATCATTAAGATATCTAAACCATTGGCTTTAGAGAATGCCAAAAGCCTTATCAAGGTTATCCCTGAAGGAATTAGAGGTAATTTTACAATTCCATTTAAGAGTGAAAAGGCCGTATCTGATTTTATCACTAAGACTTATTTCTCAAATAAAAAAGAGCAACCTTCAGAGAAAGTTATCAGTGTCAAGGCAATTGAATTATCAGAATTGTGCCTAATTGTTGACAAGCTTCCTGGAGTTTCAGCTGATATAAAAAGTAAACTTTCTAGTCTTAAGTTTACTAACGAAGTTGATACTAAATTAAGTGTCATCATTTTTAAAATTTTAAATGCTTCGCTACAAGACAAATTAATCGTTGATAATGTAACTGATCTGAAAAAATTTATTGCTGATAAAAAACTTCCTGATGAGAAGACAGCCATCTTAATCAGGGATTTTTATACCGACAAGAAGATCCTTCTGAGCAGAGCTGATGGTGTGCCATTATTGATTTTGGTGCTGGCATTAGGCGGGGTTATATTTACATTACTTTATGGATTTATTGGATTCAAGGGGGTTAAGCACAGTATTGATGTCTTAAGAGGAAAATATGATAACCCCGATGACGAAGGTGAAATATCGCACTTTCAGGCTCTAACTTCTGCCTTGTCTGCAACGGTTGGCTTAGGAAATATTGGTGGTGTAGCTATAGCAGTGGCTGTAGGTGGACCTGGTGCTATATTCTGGATGTGGCTAACGGCCCTTTTTGGGATGACTTCAAAGTTTAGTTCCTGTATGTTTGCTCAAGTTTATAGAGAAGTTGATCCGAAAACAGGTGCAGTTAAGGGTGGTCCTATGTATTACCTTTCAAAGGGTATTGCTGATTTATATCCTTCCATTGCATGGCTTGGAAAAGTTTTAGCGGTTATTTTTGCAGTGTTTTGTATTTTTGGTTCATTGGGAGGTGGCAATATGTACCAAGGAAACCAAACGTATGCTATTTTAAGTTCGACGTTTCAATTAGAAGGTGATAAGTGGAAATGGATCATCGGTTTTATATTGGCTTTCGGTGTTGGTCTAGTGATTATTGGTGGAATTAAAAAAATAGGAAACTTTACATCTAAAGTTGTGCCTTTTATGTGCATATTTTATGTCGGTACGTGTGGGTTTATTATTCTTTCACATTTTGGCGATATTCCCGGTGTATTTGTTTCTATCTTTGAAGGTGCTTTTAATTTTAAATCAGCACTCTTTGGTGGCTTTATTGGCATCTTTATCCAAGGTGTTAAGAGAGCAGCATTTTCAAATGAAGCTGGGTTGGGTTCAGCTGCGATTGCTCATGCGGCAGCAAAAACTGATGAACCTGTTCGTGAAGGTATGGTTGCTATGATAGGGCCGTTTATAGATACAATTATCATTTGTACAATGACGGCTTTGACGATTTTAATTACCAAGGCTCATTTATCTGATGCAGGTGCAGGTGTGTTAATGACTAATGCTGCATTTGCTACTTTGGGTTCTGTATTTCCATATTTGTTAGCGATTGCCGTTTTCTTCTTTGCATTTTCAAGTGTTATCTCTTGGTGCTATTATGGCGAAAAATCTACAGAATATTTATTTGGAACTGGCAGTATTCGTTATTTCAGAATCTTCTTTGTTTGTTGTGTCGTTTTAGGACCTGTATTTAATTTAGGTGCTGTAATAGATTTTTCAGATGCCATGTTATTAAGTATGGCTTTCCCAAATATATTGGGTGGGTTATTGCTCTATAAAAAAGGTCGAGTATTGCTCAAAGATTATTGGGATCGATACAAAAGTGGGGAAATGAAAACCTATAAGTAAGAAATATTATTGGCTGGTTTGAATTTAAGAAAATCTATTTTTCTTGATCTGAATCAGCTTGTAATCTTTGTTTGAATAATTTGATATCTTGAGTCGCTGAAATAATACCAAAAATACCTAATATCGCATAGGCTGTTGCAAAACCATAATTATGTGAAGCTTCGCCTTGGTTCCCAAAGATCATGATGGTGTCTCTTGTTATAAAACCGTGAATACCTAATATTAATAAGGCAATTGAAATGAACATGCTAGTATAGTTTTGTCTTTGGGATCGAGGTTTTGGCTCAGGTAAAATCTTGCCTTTTTTCTTCTTTTTATCTTCCATTTTTAATATAAAACTTTCATTATTTATTAAATAATTTTGGTATATTGATCAAAATTTGAATATATTTCGGAAATTTTCAAATAATCATATTTTATTGAAAATTTACTATAAACAAAGATAATAAAAAGCTTTTAAATTCAAAGATTGAAATACCAAAATTAGAGAAATATATGGTTGAAACTCAAGGGCGAAAGCTAGGTGGATTTTTATTAAATAAATTGCTTGGACAAGGTGCAATGGGAGCGGTTTACAGAGGTAAACAACTTTCATTGGATAGAGATGTCGCTGTAAAAGTCATATTGCCAACTTATTCTGATAATCCGGAATATATTCGTCGTTTTGAACGCGAAGCAAAGTTGGTCGCACAGCTTACACATCAAAATATCACACAGATTTATGAGTTTGGTACTTTTGATGGGTTCTATCTGATTGTGATGGAATTTGTTGAGGGAACAAGTTTAAAAGCTTTGCATGCAAATTTAAACAAAATTGAACCTTACGCCGTTTGTGAAATGCTGTCTCATATTGCTAGTGGATTGGCTGCAGGAGCTTCAAAAAATATTGTTCATAGAGATATTAAACCTGAGAATATTCAAATTTCCAAACAAGGGGTTTGTAAAATTCTTGATTATGGTTTAGCAAAAGACGAATCTGGAAATTCTCAAATGACTATGGCAGGGGGGATTTTAGGTACGCCGAGTTTTATGAGTCCGGAACAATGTAAAGGTGATAAGGTTACTTATCATGCGGATATCTATGGCCTTGGTACTTCTGCTTATTATTTACTGACAGGTGAAGTACCTTACAAAGCTGACTCGCAGTTAGCTGTTTTGAATATGCATTGTAACGCACCTATCCCTGACCCACGTACAAAGAATCCTGATATTCCAGAAAGTCTTTCAAATTTTGTTATGAAATTAATGGCCAAAAAGCCTACTGATAGGTGTGAAAGTGCCGATCAGGTTGTGACTGATTTACAAGATATTTTATATTCTATTTCGGATAGAGTGCCTTTATCAAAAATGGCTCCAAAATGGAATTGGGATGATTTAATTACCCAAGTTGATTCTGACGGCACTAGCTTATTAGATGACCTTGGAGGAAATAACGACCAAACGATTGTATCTGGTTCAAAAGGCGGAATGACTGAACAGCTTCCTGGTTATAACGATGAAACTATCGTCTCTGGTGCTCATACTGGGATGCTAACTAGAGGGCAAACACAACAATACGATCAAACGCTCCAACCCAATGCTACGGTCAGTAATGCAACGGCCATGGATGCAACTCTTCAGCCGACGTCTGGATTAACACAAACATTTGACACCAACATAAATGCTCAAACTATGGTGGATCAAGCAGCGAGCAAAAATAAGATAATTTTTGGCGTAATGGGAATTGCCTTAATTGCGATAGTTTTGATTGTTGTTTTTATGGGCGGCACCGATTGGAAACAGTTGGATGCGAAATTTGCCACAATTAGAACAGAAATCAAAAACAATGAATTTGGGAGTATTGAACGGGCAAAAGATCTTATAAAAAATAATGCTGGATATCCACAGTTTGCTATTGTTGAGAATGAAATCAAGACGTGGGAAAAGCTAAAAGGTTCTTACATTGAATATAATGAAATTGTATCTTTAGTAGAAGATGAAAATTACATTGAAGCAAGAAAGAAAAGTGAAGACTTTAAAGATAAATTTGGTATTTCGAATCCTTATTGGAAAAACAAATTATTAGATAGTCAAAAGAGATGGAAAGGTTTTGCTAAAGCATCTGAGAAGAAAAAAAGTGCTGTAAAACATGCTCAGAATTCACAATACAAAGAAGCGCTTCTTAAGCTCGAAGAGATCAAAGCATTGCATCCTGATTATCAACGTGAGAAGATTAAACAGTTGATCGTTAATTATCGATTGGAAAGCAGTCGTAAAAAAATTGGCGTAATGGGTCAAGATGTTGAAAGAGTGAGTGTACTTGTTAAAAATAAACAATTTGTACAAGCCGGTAAAATTCTACAAACTATCGTACTCAATGGTAATTCAGATGAGAAGAAAACCTCACAAAATAATATTAATACTGTGGTTGCCAAATTACAAAGTGATATAGGCGATAGATTAGAAAAAGGTCAACTAGGTGGTTATGATGAAATGCTTTCAATTGTGAAAGGGTTAAATCCTAAAGGATCAAAATGGTTGGTGCAATTTGAGAAAACTAAAGTAAGTCTTCAGAATAAATATAAGACCTATATTTCTACAGCAGATTCGCTTTTAAAACAAAATAAATTTAATGAAGCTTTTAAACATCATAATGATGCTAGAAATATTCAAAAGCCTGCTGAAGATGAAGCAAAGCATATCGAGTTCATGGTGAATTACGCCATTGTTCGAGGCGATGCTTTATTAAAAGATAAGGATTATGCTAAGGCTTATACTGTTTTTGAGAATGGACTAAAATTTAATAAAAGTCACAAAACATTATTAGAAAGAAAAAAGCTAACAAATGAAAAATTATTAGCGAATCAGAAATCTTCCAAAGAACAAAAAGCAATAGATGATGCGATTTCAAAAGGTAAGTCTCTTGAAAAAAATAATAAAGATTTAAAAGGCGCTTTGATTAATTATGAAAATGCATTGTCTTTAGCTCCTAATGACAAATCAACCAAGGAAGCTGTCAGAAGAGTTGGCGTGATGATTAAATTTTCATCATTGGAAAAGTTTCTAAATCAAAAAGATGATAAAACTGAATTGGTATCTAGTGGAATAAAAGATTTAGCCAAGATTGTTAAAGGTAACGAAATTAAACAGCTAAATAGTTTGAAGGTGAAACTGACAACGAAGAAAAAAACCATCTTGAGTAGTAAAATAAATAAAGCGATAAAGCAAAAATCATTTATTGAAATTCAGGATTATTTATTGTCTTTGAAGACAATTGATAAAGGTGGGAAGCTATTTAATACATCAGCAAAGAAAGCTGTCGCGCTTTTTGAAAGTGAAGCTGCCGTACTGATAAAAAATAATCGTTACACTAAAGCTAGTGATTTACTAAACAAGGCGAATAAAATATTACCTTCAACGAGTTTAAATAAACAAATTGCTGCTATCTCAAAATTAAAAGAAGAAGAAAAAAATAGAAATGCAAGAATAGCGAAAATTGATAAATTAGTTAAAGAAGCAACTGTCTTGTTTGAAAATGGGAAGCATGAGGCCTCTTTGAAGATAGCCGAAGATGCTTATAAAGTAGATTCTAAGAATGCCGATACTTTAAAAATTAGGTCGAAAGCAGGTTATGAGTATTATGCTGGTTTAGGTTTTGCCGCTCATAAAGAAGCAAAATTTGAAATAGCAAAAACTAATCTTAAAAAAGCATTAACCTATGATGCGAATCGTCCAAAAGCCAAATCGCTGCTTGCAATCTTGTTAAGACCAAAAGCAGAATTGATTTTAATTAATACACTTGCAAAAGCAAAATTACAACAACAGGCATGGGCTATTTCTTTAGGACTACCTATTGAGAAAAAATTTAAGGTAGACGGTGTAGATTTTGTATTTATTTTGATACCTGCCGGAAAATTTGAAATGGGGGCAGATGAAGGTGGTGACTCAGATGAGAAACCTGCCCGAATAATAACAATTTCTAATTGTTTCTATATGATGAAAAATGAAGTGACGAATGAGCAATATGGCGTGTTTAATCCTGGTGAGAAATCTTTTTCACGGGGTAAGAGAAAACCAATTTTAGGAATTGTTTATAATAAGCTTCTTCAGTTTAGTAAATTTTTATCAGCAGAATTAAATGGAAAAGTGAGGGCACCAACAGAAGCTGAATGGGAGTTTGCTTGTCGCAGTGGAAACACTGGCGATTATTGTTTTGGAAATAAATTGCCTCTTTTAAAAGAATACGCTCATTTCAAAGATAGTGCTAGTGGAATTCAGGATGTGATGACATTGAAGCCAAATGCTTATGGCGTGTACGATTTGCATGGAAATGCTTTTGAGTATTGTAGAGATTTCTATAGTAAGAAAGCTTATAAAAAAGTTAACTTGACGAATCCATGGTTTAAGGATAGAGCCAAGACTAAAGTGATTCGTGGTGGTAGTTATAGGTCAACGCCGGCAAACTTAAGAAATGGAAATAGAAGCAACAGACCTGCAGCATTTAGAGAGCAGCTTACAGAAGTTGGTCTAAGAATAATTTTAGAAATTAAGAAATAAATTAAGGAGAATTTATGCAACTGAAAAACTTAACATTCATGCTGTTACTGCTAACTTGTTTTAGTTGGTTGTCAGCCGATGAAGAGGAAATTATTGAAGGTTCAAAGCATATTATTGCATTGGATTTAGAAGCGAGATTTGAAATAAGTGGTGATGGTAATGAGATTAGTCCTAGAGATAGCGGTTCTGGTTCCGGATTTAATTTTCAATATCAATATTTGTTTGGATTAGGTTTGGATATCAATGCTGATCACGCCGCTCCTTTATTTAATTATTTACAAAAGCCTACATTTATATCTTTTGGAATAGGCATTGATTCTGATAAATTTGAGGGGAAAACGGTTCGTTCAGGATCTCCATTTCGAGTTGATTTTAGTAAGAATGTTTTTGATTTAGCAATAGAGGGTCAACATTACTTTAAAAATGGAATTGGTATAGAGTTTAATATTTCTGATGTTATTACAGAAGGTGCAAGATTTCAAATTTTTGATGATGCAACTATCGGTGATACAGGATTAGAAAAGCTAGATCAAAATGAATTTTTAATCGACATTGGAATAAATAAGTACCTATTAAGCAATAGACTTTTGATTGGTTTAGATTTTGGTTTTTCTGCAATTTCTGGAGAGAAACCATTTTTTACCGGTAAGAAAGATGATGGCAATGATATCTCAGGCGGATCTTTTAATTTTGGATTTCAACTTGATTATTTATTTGATAGTGAAAAATTTAAAGTTGGGTTTGTTTATAATTTTCTAACTTTAGATCAAGATACAGACGTTACCATCAATGCTGGAGCTAGGCTTGATTTGAGTGGAGATGGTTTGAATAATTCAGATGACGTAGTTACCTACACTGTTTTTAGAGATGAAACGGCACATTTTCTATCATTTAGATTTAAGCATATATATAAGTCACATATTGCATTTAATTATATTTATTCAATAACGATGCTAACGGATGATTTAGATAATGAGCTGAAAGCTTTTTTACCAACTGTAGAGAAAAGAGATATTACCGTTCATCAACTCGCTTTTTCTCCAGAGTATTGGGTGTTTAATAGAATGAAAATTGCCTTTAATACTGGTTTTCTGCTTTATGACTTTAAGGAAACAGGTGGTGACCCGGTGAATGTTCAAGGTACACTTACTGAGGCATCAGTTCAAAAATTTGACTATGTAAGTTGGTTTGCAGGTATTACGGTAGACATCTTATTTTAATTTATTTAGACTATTTATAGCTCAGGTAATTCAGCCTGAGCTTATATCATCCATTGAATAATAGACTTTAACTACATAAGCATTTCTGATTGCGGCTTGTTTATTAGATCAGTACGATTTATAAGAAATTCCTCAAAATCATTAATCTCAAAAGTTAAAAGATCTTGGTTTTCTTTCATATGATTAATAAGAGTATTTAATAACTCTTTTGTGACATCTGTTTTTAGCATAGACTCATTTTTTGTTTCTAAGGGATCATTGTTCAAGTCATATAATTCGAAGAACTTTTCATCGAAGTGAGTATCTACAATAAGCTTGTATCCATCTTTAATAATACATCTTTGATGGGTGCCCAAAGCACCATTACCATCATGCTGAATAAATACAGGTTTATCTTCTATGGTTTTATCATTAAATAATGGAACTAAACTTTGACCTTGGATGTGCTCGTTTTTTTCGACCTTAAGTAAATCTAAAATAGTTGGTAGTACGTCTATATGGCTAACGAAACGATCAATTTTTTTGCCGGCAAATTCATTGTTAGGTAATTTAAAAGATAATGGGATTGCAGCAGATTCTTCATAGAGACACATTTTTTGCCATAATCCATGCGAGCCCAACATTTCACCATGATCTGATGTGAAAATAATAATACTGTCATCATACATATTCTCTTTTTTTAATTCATCGATTATTTGACCGACACAATCATCTAATAAATTAACTAGTCCGGCATATACTCGCCAAATTTCTTTCCAATCTTCTCTTGAATACCTACTTCCAATAAAACCAGTTAGCTGATACATTTGCAATGGGCTTTGCGCAGAATACCATTTGCCTACGTTATCACTTAATGGTGCTTCTTGATATTTATCATAATACGGATTTGGAATTTGTAGTGGAGGGTGTGGTGCTAAAAACATTGCATTGAGCATAAATGGTTTGGATTTATCTCGTTCTCGAATGGCTGTCAAAGAGTCACTTGTAATAAAGCCATCATAAAAATCTTTTACGTTATTGGGATATAAACCAGTTGTTGGAATAGAGTATGCTTTTACTTTTGTGGTTTTTTGGTTCATTATTTCTGGAAGGTAGGCTTTGTAGGCTGACCCACCAGGTGATTTTATATTATTCTTTTCCAAATATTCACGACGCTCTTTGCCACCATCTAATGGAAGCCATTTTGTTTTTGATTCTGGCTTTTCATGAAAGTGATCTTCGGTAAATAAATGTTGTTTCCCTGAATGCCAACTATCCCATTCGTCTTCTAATATAGTGTATAAAGAAGGAATACCTGCTTTGATATAACCATGTTTATGATCTGATTCTTCCCATGGATTTATTAAACAACCAGAGTTACCTGGATGAGTGCTAGTGAAGAATGTTGCTCTTGCAGGAACACACAAAGGGGAGTTGCAATAAGCATTTGAAAATTGAACGCTGTCATTAATTAAAGCATTTATGTTGGGAGTATACGGACCAACAAAATCTCTTCTAAGCTGGTCCGCCATAATAACGATAATATTTTTTTTCATGATATTAATTAATCGACCTTTAAAGCGACTAAAGTTATATCATCGGCCGGATTTGCCCCGCCTCTGAAGGATCGAGCTCCATCCATGATTCTTCCTAATAAATGATCTAGGTCCAATTTGCCATGAGCTCTAATAACATCTTCCAGACGATCTTGTCGATAAGGTTCACCTTGACGATTGGCAGTTTCAGTGAGACCATCTGTGTAAAACATAAAGATGTCTCCACTGTTTAATTTGATCTCATCCTCTTTAATAATATTGCGGAATAAAAAGGTATCTCTTAATCCTGCAACCATGCCAGGTGGTTTTAAACTTTGTATTTCGTTTGTATGAATATTGTATAGGATAGAAGGGTTGTGACCTGCTCGAGCCCATACTAGTTTTTTCCCGTATGTATCTAATATACCATAGGACATTGAGACAAAAGTTTTCCCATTCAAATCTTGAATTAACTCTTCGTTTACACTAGATAATACTTGGGCTGGGCTTTGTCCTCTTCGTGCGTTCATCGATAAAACTTTTTTAGCCATACTCATTACTAATCCAGCTTGAACTCCATGCCCACTAACATCACCTTGGGCAAATCCTATTTTACCATCTGGTAGTTTAATGAATTCATAAAAATCTCCGCTAACTTCATCGGCTCCTTCATAACGTGTACTAAATTGATAGCCGGGCGTTTCTGGAGCTTCTTTAAGCATATTCTGTTGAACATTTTTAGCATAATTTAATTCGCGCTGAGCAGCATCTATTTCTTGAGTTTGAAAAGATGCTGGTTCATCTTCTGCTAATTCATCAATCCATGTTGCTTCCGATTCATCAAACTCTTCTTCAATAAAAGTATCCGGACAAAGTATTGATGTAGCAAGTAATGATGTTTCCCACTGATCAACACCCCAGTCGACTTCTTGATTCAGGATAATACTATCAGGTCTAAATGAGTGGATTGAGCTAAATTTAGTACCATGAAAATATTTTTTAAGTTCATTTGTTAAATCTACATAAAAGGCCGTTTCTTGATTTAAAGAATTGTCGGTGGGTAGTTTGACTTTCCAAATGGCAAAAAGAATTCCAATAATGGGATAATGATTTTTACATTTTTGTCTTACTTGAATTTGAGAATCAAGTCTTCTTTTAAATGCTTTGATACTCGCGAGACTTTTTAATGGATTGTTGGGATCATATAAATCAAAGTCTACTTTGGCTAAGATCTTTTTTTCTTTGTTTGTTATGAGTATGTCGGCGTGGTCTTCATTTCCTTCATTCGAACTTATATTTGATATATGAACATATTCATCTTGACCTAAACATTTCTTTTTGGACCAGTTGATGGCAACTTGGCATTCTGTTTTTAGCCAGTTAAGCGAATAATTTGAAGCAATAATTTTACAGACATGTTCTTGATTCAATTCGAAATGATTCTTGATGGCTTCTAGAATTTTGCCCTCTTCAATCATAAAATATACTAGCCTTTCGTCGTTTTAAATCTAACTTCAGTATACCAATATAGTCTGCAATAAAATCAAAATTAAGTGAATAGAGACTTCTATTTATATGAAAATTAAGGCAAAATTTATTAACAATTGTGAATCAAGCTTTGCTCATTTGTTGATCATTTACATCAGCCAAACTTTAAAAACAGAATACTAAAAGATAGTTTATGCTAGCACGTAATAAAACCATAAATGTTTCTGATTACCGTAATTAAGTCCAAATATCAGAATAGTGATATTAGTTGATTTTGAGGTTTATTTTTGATTTTATCCGACGAATGTATGTTTTAGTAACAGATCTGTATATTTTATTATAGTATTTTTTATTAAATCCGAAGTTTCTTTGATTTTTCTATATTCATTTGCCATAATTAATCAGTATATAAATATATAGTATAACGAAAGGTCTGAAAATGTATGCGAAAATAGATAGTATTTCTGTTCAAGGTGTCGAAGGAGTTCCTGTTGAAGTTGAGATTAATCTTGGAAATGGATTAGCTTCCTACATTACGGTGGGTTTGCCAGATGCTGCTATCAAAGAAAGTCGTGATAGAATTATATCAGCATTAGCGAATAAAAATTATTCCGTTTACTTAGATAGAGCCGTAGTGAACCTAGCACCTGCTGATTTAAAAAAAGAAGGTGTGCTTTATGATTTACCTATTGCTTTAGGTGCCATGCTTGCGAAAGGTGATATCGTTATCGATTCAACTGCCGATTTTCTCGTTGTTGGTGAATTATCTTTAGATGGAAGAATCAGACCTTGCAAGGGAATTCTATGTGCCACAATCACGGCCAAAAAATTGAAGAAAAAAGCGGTTATCATCCCATTTGAAAATGCCAATGAAGCTGCAGTAGTTGATGACATCCTTATATATGCCGTTAAAGATATTGATGAAGCTATTTCTGCTTTAAAAGGAGAGCTTAAGCCTTTTGATAGAAAGGAAAATATTGGATCAGTAGAAGTTATAGAAGAAAATAATTTTCTCGATTTTGAAGACGTAAAAGGTCAGGAGCTTGTTAAAAGGGCGATAACTATTGCTTCTGCTGGAGGTCATAATTTATTGATGTTGGGACCTCCAGGTTCTGGAAAATCTATGATTGCTAAAAGGATTCCGAGTATTTTACCAGATATGAGTCGCGAAGAAGCTATTGAAACAACTAAGATTCATAGTATTGCTGGGTTGCTTGATCGGTGTGAATCACTTATGTGCAAAAGACCTTATCGTGCACCTCATCATACAATTTCAAATGCTGGTCTAATTGGTGGTGGTAGTCATCCTAAACCAGGTGAAGTTTCGTTATCTCATAATGGTGTTTTATTCTTAGATGAATTGCCTGAATTTAGTAGAAAAGTTCTCGAAGTTTTAAGGCAACCATTAGAAGATGGAATAGTGAACATTACGAGGGCTGCTTGCTCCATGACTTTTCCTGCAGATTTAATGTTGATTGCAGCTATGAATCCATGTCCTTGTGGATATTTTGGTCACCCTACAAGAAGATGTTCTTGTTCAAGTACGATGGTGAATAGGTATATGAGCAAAATTTCAGGTCCATTGTTAGATAGAATTGATCTGCATATTAGTGTACCGGCAGTTGAATTCAAAGATGTTGTTAGTACTAAACCGGCGTTATCTTCAAGAGAGATGAAGCTTAAAGTTGATAAAGCTAGGAAATTACAACAAATTAGATTCGAAGGTCAGCCAAAACAATGCAATGCTTTTATGAATGAAAAAATGCTTAAAATATATTGTAAATTAACTTCTAATGCCAGTGATATATTAGAACTAGGAATGCAACAAATGGGATTTTCTGCGAGATCATATTCAAGAATATTGAAGGTTTCTAGAACAATTGCAGACTTGTCTGAAAGTGAAAATATCGAATCAAACCATATAACCGAGGCTTTAAATTACAGATCTTTTGATCAAAGGAATTGATATAGAATATACAAACGGCTATATTTAGGTATAATCTGCTAAAAAGCACTATATATAGTGCTATTTGAGGAATACTCATGAAAAAACATTTCATCAAAGAAGAGTCTTTTAATTGTCGTCTCTCCGGTTTAGATAAGCATAAATTAAAAATAATTTGCCAAAAAACAGGATTTAACCAAACTGAATTTTTAGAAAGAATGGTTGAAAAGGAATACGAGAGATTAAAACATGTTTCCAATGAAACTTGCTTGGTTCAATTAGATTTATTTTGTGATCAACCCATTGATGGGTTGGCAACACTTTTTGATAATATGTCTAGCGCGTCACATAAGACGGCATAATTCATTTCAGTTTTGTAAACGTTATTTGCTTACGTTTTTGTTGATTTAAAAATTCCAAATCAAACTCAATTAATATTTGGATAATCTTTTGATTTCCCAACGACAGAGGGAACTAATCCAAGTGTCACTGTTAACATTAAAATCATTAAGCAGCATCCAAATAAAATAGTGTCGTATTCATTCATGGTAATTCCAAATAATACCCATTCAGTATTAAGTAATTTTAAAGATAGAATTTTACTTGAAATCATGGTAGACAATGCTGATCCTCCAGCAAACAATGATACACCTAGTGCACCTGCCAATGAAATATTTTTCTCAGGTATTAAATGTAATAATTCAGTTGTTTTAGCAATTGATAGTGCAGCTAGTGTAAATCCAAAGAGAAAGGTTAAGAAACCCATCGTAAAGAATATTGGTAGTGGACTTAGAGAGCGAAATAGGATTAGAGAAATTATAAATGCAAAAAATAGATGACAAAAAAGAAATAGCGGTTTTGTGCCATAACTATCAATTAGTTTACCCGCTGTCGCAAAACCAATAATAGAACCAATGGCAAGTAAATTGCCCATCCAAATGATTTGATCGGCACTAAAGCCAAGTTTGTCTTTTTCTAATAAAAATAAAAGAGATGGAATACAATAAGTGAAAAGCATTAATAAAAATAAATAACAACAATAAGATAAATATTTTGGTATGTGAATGACGGACTTGACAGATGTGAAAAAAGATTCGCCTTTACTCGTATTTTTTTCTAATTCAGGAATAGTACAATATAAGGGTAGTCTAATAGCGGCTAAAATAATAACTCCAACTAATATTAATTGAAATGTTTTAATTCCCTGTTGGATGCTTAATATATAGGTAATGAAAAATGTAGTTATAATGGCAACAATTTGCCAAGTACTTCTTAATCTTCCGAAAAATTTCCCTCGCTCTTCTTCTTTTAATATTGGTTTCAACATTGGCATCCAAGTTGCGCTAAATAATGTAAAGCCAATTCCGTAAATTGTGAAGGCCAAAAAGGCAATATTAAAGCTATTGTCTTTAAAGTAATTTAAGCTTAACAACAGCGAAAATCCGATAAGGTTAAATAGGATACCTGTGAAACCAACAATTTTTTTGCCAATTCGATCCGCCATAAATGCAGCAGGGATTACTAAAAGAAAAATGATGGCTTCTGAAATGGAAAGTAATAATAAAATTTTATCTGAAGCAATATTAAACTTACTTAGATAGGAAAGAATAAAGCCATTGGAAATTAAGCAATACGGTAACATCCCGGCGCATTGAGCTATTATAATATTTCTTTTTATTTGAGAATGATTAATCATTTAAATTTAAATCACCAGCAGTTTTGAAAAGTCAAAAGTTAAAGAGATTTGAAAAGTTCGATGTGTTTCAAAAATTTTGGATGCATTTTACCTTTTTTTCGTTCGTAAATTTTAAATAAGGCTAAATTTGTAAAGCCACCTCTTAGTGTTCCGTCTTTATATTCTACACACCAATCTACAATATCTTTTTTATTAACATTTATATCTGGATCATAATCTTCTTTGGGTACTTTTGGTGGAGTACTAATATATATTGAATAAGTATCATTTTCGATTTTACGCAATTCGCCCCAGATTTTTTCACATTTTTCATGAAAATTAATGTAATTTATTTTAACAACGGAATCATCTTTGTGACTTAGGTAAATTTCATTTATGAATTGATCAAAAGTGCTTTTAGCTTTTTTTTCAGCTTCTAAAATTAAGGGATCATTTTGATCCACATCCATATTGGCAATGTATTGAAAAGGATTAAATCTTAAAAAATTATACACAACGTGCGAAATAAATAAAATTAGCATCATTAAAATCACAGAAATATTGAAATCCATTTCGATATATCTGAAGATAACAACTAAACTTAATGCTATTGCTAAAAGTAATATGGTCTTGAGCATTTGAATCTTTTAAAAAAATGAAAATTGTATTTTTATCAAAACGTAATTCAATAAATAATTTATTCTTAGTCTTTATCTTGTTTAAGTTGCTTCTGTCTTTTTAGTAAAAATTTCTTTTGAGAGGGATAGAAATATAGCTGAAGACATTCCAGCTGATCCAAATAGCATAAACATAACTACTATTTGATACCTCACGGCTATCAAAGGTGATACGCCTGATAATATTTGACCTGTCATCATTCCTGGTAAAGAAACAAGTCCAACGGCGAAAAGAGAATTCGTTATTGGAATAAGCGATGTGGTGAATGCCGTAAACCTTGCCTTTTCATAGTTTTGGGTTTGCTGAATTTCTACATATATTCTATCAGAAGCTAAGCTGATACTATTCATAGAATTCGCAAAGATCATGCCTGCTATTGGTATCATAAATTTTGGCTGAAACCAGGGATTAAGAGTAAGTACAACTTGTGTTATGAGAATTAAAGTAAGGCCGCCACCAATTGTTATGGATATAAGCGCATATTTGAATAATTTAAATTTATTTTCTTTTATAGTGCGTAATGAAATCCAGCTTGAAGCAATTAGCATGATTGACAAAACGGCTAAGATTAAATATGATTGATTTGCTTCAAAAATATATTTTAAAAAATATCCAACTAGTAATAGTTGAACAACCATTCGGAACATGGCATAGATGGTATTCCAATAATTGCTTTCCCATCTAATTAAAATTATTAGAACTACAAGAACTGGTAAAGATGCTATTGCTAAACTATAAAGTGATATTGTCTCTAGATTCATTAGAAAGTAATTTTTTTGTTTTTGGCTTTACCTGTTTTCATAATTGATTCAATTTCTTTAATAGTTTTTGGACAACCGGCACTTAAATTTATACAACCATTTTTTTGAATGAGTAGATTGTCTTCGACTCGAATTCCTATGGCTTGGTCGTAACTTTTACCTTTTATATTAATTTTGAATTGACCATATAAACCTGGCTCATTGCTAATTAACCAAGATTCTTTCATAGGGGTTGATTTGTATTCACCAAATGGATCTCCGTCATGTTCTTGTTCACCCATTAGATGGCTAACACCATGTGGAGCTGTTTTATAAGATAATTTCATTTTCCCACCTTTGTCTAAGAACCTTTTTTTGAGTTCACCTTGGATAAATTCCCAACAAAGTTTGTTTAAATCTAAAAGTTTCAAACCAGCTTTTGCATTCTTCTCTACATATAAATTACAGTCTAAAACTATTTGATAGAGTAATGCTTGCATCGGATTGAATTTTCCGTCGAGTGGAAAAGTCCTTGAAATATCGGAGTGCATACTCATCCATTTGGTGCCGAAATCTAGGAGCAATAAATCCTTTTTATTGGTAGGTTCATCGTTTTTAACATAATGCAAAATAGTTGCATTTTTCCCTGATGCGGCAATTGTTGGGAAACTTAAACCATAAGGAGATTGCATTTGCATGTGACCATCAAGGTAACCTCTGATTTCACATTCTGATTTCATGAGATGTACATTGCTTAGCAATGCTTTAAAAGAATTAATTGTTTTAAGATTTGCTGTTCGCGTATTCTTTATATCAACTGCATCTAAAGGTAGTCTCAAATCCCATTGCTCAGGTGCAATGTTTATAATATTTTTGGCTGACCATTTATTTTTTTTAAATAGTGATCGCATTTTTTTAAGAAATAAAAAATTATTATCTTCAATTATATTTTTTGGCTTTTGTGTTTTTTGATGCCACAAAATCCCTATTTTCTTTTGATCTTTTTGTTTTTTTAATAATTCATTTAGGGTTTTTTCTAAGGTCGAATATTCTCGAATATCTTTTATGCCAGTTATTTGTTGAATTTCTTTTATATTTTTACTTTCTCCTACTCCAAACCTTAGACCTTCCCAGAATTCAAATGTAGGATTTTTGGGTGCGATGAATAGAATCTCTTTAGATGTTTTTGACGTCGGATCAAGTAAAATGGAAACATTTAATTGGTTGATACCCGTCAAGTAGAGCAGAAGGGGTTCCTGATAAATTCTAGAATCGACATAAGCCCAAATTTCTTTATTCCCTGGACCAATTTCTAAACCGTTAATGACACATAAATGCCCAATATTTTTTGCTAATTTATTACGTCTTGCTAAGTATCTTTTTTTTGATTTCTCTTTGAGTCCGGCATCTATATAAATTGAAGAATATCTCTGATAATCCATATAATTGAAATCCTAAATTGATTGATTGAAAACTCAAAATAGTACATTTTATTTAATTTAGATAAACAAGTAAACGCATTTATTTTTTTTCTTGAAAAAATAATCCGTAACTATATTAAAATCAATATGTTACGACTTTTGGCTTGACTAATGAAATGATCTTTCTAATTATTATTCCCTTGACGAATTCCACTCCAATTATAGAATTCTCAGCCTTTTTAGAAACACCCTCAAGCTTAATTATCAATAGGGAGAATAAAGTGTCACTTGCATGTGAAGTCTGCGGAAAAAAAACAACATTCGGAAATAAAGTTGCCTATCACGGTATTGCCAAGAAAAAAGGCGGTATTGGTATGTACATTAAGGCTAGAACGAAACGAAAAATAAAAGCCAACATTCAAAAAATTAGAATTGTTACGGATAACGGTACTGTGAAGAAATCCAAAGTGTGTACTCGTTGTATTAAATCTGATAAAGTAAATAAAGCCTAATTTTTAAAACGATCCATCCATTTCGATATTTCCCCTTTATTTAGGGGAGATTGATTCTTAAAGACAATTTCAAATACACGAAATAATTATTTTTCCATTTTGTCTTCGTGTCATATAATTAATCGTTTAATATTATTCATTGTGAAGAGATTAAATTATGTCGTCAGAAGAAAGCTTAGTTACAAATGTTGTTATATTGACAAACAATTACCGTGTTAGAGGTGATGTTTCAATGTTATCATCAGTTCGTTTGACAGATTTTATAGTCGAATCTAAAGGATTTATTGCTGTCACTAATGCGCATATATTGGATTATGATGGTGAAGCTATTATTGAAACTTCTTTTTTAAATGTCAATAAAGAAGTCATAGAAATGATAATGCCAACCAATGAAATAAATTCGAATGAATAATTTTCGTTTATTTTTTATTTGCTAACTGTTCGCTAGCTTTTTGAAGCCCATCTTTAGCTTCTTTTGAATTTTTATCCAATGCTAATGCTTGATGAAATTTGATCAATGCTTGTTCATAATTTTTGTTTTTAAAGTAGCTTTGACCTAAATTAATATAATTGATTGCTTTATTATTTATATGTATTTTATCTGAAACTTTAATGCCTATTACTGATGTGATACTTAGGACTAAAAGAATTGCTAAAGCTATTGCATGTTTAGTATAGTTCTTGAAATAAATTTGTATTTTATCACCCAAAGAATAATTAATATTTTTAACAGTTCTTTTTTCAATGAACTGAATAATATCTTCCTGCATTTCTTCGACAGTTTTAAATCGCTCATCTTTATTTTTTTCTAGAGCTTTGATACAAATTGCCTCGACTTCTCTACTTATATTTTGACCTAGAGGATAACTTTTAGGAGAAGGTGTTGGAGAATAAATAACATCTTTTAAAACCTCTTCTTCAGTTTCTCCTTTTGCCGGAGGATGATTTGTAAGCATTTTAAATAACACGGCTCCTAAGCCGTAGATATCCGTGCGAATGTCATATTCATTGATAGCACCTTTTGCTTGTTCCGGAGACATATACAGAGGAGTTCCTATCATAGTGCCATCTACTGTATTTAATACGTTGGTATCTTTTCGAATCGTTACTATATTTGAAGGTCGAATATTCGACATGTTTTTTACTTTTGCTGAACCCCAATCCATTAATAGAACCTCACCATATTCCCCAATCATAATATTCTCGGGTTTTATATCCCTGTGAATGACTCCTTTAGAATGGGCAAATTTTATAGCATCGCAAATTTTCATTAGAATATTTAATAAATAAATTTCGATGGTCCTTTGGTCATACTTTTTATCTTCCCTGTAATATTCATCGATATGTTCTTCCAGGTTATTTCCTGTAACATGTTTCATTGTAAAGTACAAATTTCCAGATTTATCTACGCCAACTTCATGGATAGGTACAATGTTAGGATGTTCTAGTTGTCCGGTGATTTGTATTTCTTCGAGAAATCTTGCTTGTTGTACTTTGGAAGGTTTATAAAGATCATTCAAAACTTTCATGGCAACATAACGTCTAATTTCTGAATCCATGCAAAGAATAATTTTACCATTACCGCCTTGTCCTAATTCAGAAAGGGGTATGTGTTTTTCTTCTGGAGTTTCATTTTTAATTAATTCATCTAGGCTTGCAAAATGTTCTTGTTCAAGGTTTAAATTTATTCCTAATCCTTGATTGTGAAGAACCTTGCTTAGTCTCAAGGATGGAGCACCGTTTTGAAATTCAATCAGTTCTAGTATTTGTTCTTGAGTTGCAAATCCATTTGAAACTAAAATTTCTCCTAGCTTTTGATTAATGCCTTCATTTTCTAATTTTGAAGCTTGTTGGACAATGCAATCTTCTAATTGTTCATAGGTGAGCAAGCCCATGTCAACGGCTTCTTTACCTAAAAGACGCGCACTTTTCTCTTCTCTAAGAAAATCCTTCTTTTTAAAATTGGCTCTTTGGGTTCTTAGAGCTCTTTGAAGTTTATCGGGGGTGATATATCCTTTGGATAAAAGGATCTCGCCCAATGTCTTTTCTTTGCCTGGGCTCGAACTTAGTGTTGAACTTTGTTCTTGAAGAACAAGTGCTTCTCTTAATTGATCTGATGAGATCGATTCATTTTTTAGGAGAATATTTCCCAATAAGATTTCTTCGGGAATATCGATTTCTTGTGAGTTTGTTTCCATATATGCTAATAAAAGGCAGTTTCTCTTAATTATTGTTGATAAGATGTGCGAAAAAAAGTTTAATTCAATTTAGATTATAATTTGATGAATAAAGTGATTAAAAACTCAATTAAGTTATCAAATAGAAACTAATTCTAGGCTTGGATAGATAATCCGCCTTGGCCGGTTTCTGACTTTTGATCAGATTTCGTTTTATTTTTAGCTTCTTGATTTAGTCCAACCTTTGCAAAGGCTTCAATCCAAGTTTCTCTTAATCCTTCTAGGATTTTTTTACTATTTTGAATCTGTTCTTTACTTTGTTTTGTGTTGGCTTCCATCAGTTGAATATAGACATATCCATAGAGTGCGGCAAGATTCTTGGCAACTTCCTCATTTTTATCGAAATGTAGTGAGCTTATTAGCTCAGCAACGATATTCTGTGCTTTCATAAGCTTTTCGCCAGCAGGTTCTCTTTTGTTTTCATCCATTAGGATTTCGGCTGCTTGGCAAGCTTGAATTGCGCCATCATATAACATTATGAGTAGTTGTTCTTTACTGGCTGTTTTGATTTGTGCTTCTAAATACTTTTTGCCTTGTTTTTGATTGTCCACTAAGAGTTTTCCCTGTGTAAATTAAAAAGCCTTTAAATCTCCATTTAACATATCGTCTTGGATTGATTATAAGTGAAATCTTTTCTTAGTTGGTAAGAGAAATATTCTGTTCTTTAAGTATACACTGATTTTGACCGGAAATTGAAGAATAATTGCCTATATTGAACCGAATTACTCATTATTTAAAAAGGATTCAAAACACTTTTTTAATTCGTCATAGTTATTGGCAAATTCAAAATCACTAAATTCCTTAATAATTGATTCGGGTGGTTTATAAAATACAGCATAATCAGCAGTTTTTAGCATATTGACATCATTATAGGAATCACCAGTAGCAGCGACTTTAAAGTTTAATTCATGAAATTTTTCAACAGCTTTTTGTTTATGATTATCCAGTCGTAATACGTAATTAGTGATGTTATCTGAAGAATCAATTGTCAAATTATGACAAAAAAGTGTCGGGAAGTTCAATTGTTTCATTAATGGATGAGCAAATTGATAAAAAGTGTCTGATAAAATAATAACTTGATATTCGCCTTTTAGCCAATTTAAAAACTCTACCGCACCTTCCATTGGGGAGAGTGTACTGATAACATCTTGAATATCTTTTAGCTTAATATTATTCTCTTTAAGAATTTCAAGACGCATTGTCATCAGCTCATCATAATCTGAAATATCCCGAGTGGTTATTTTTAACTTTTCAATGCCCGTTTTTTCAGCAACATTGATCCAGATTTCTGGAATTAAAACGCCTTCTAAATCTAAACAGGCAAGCATATTGATGCTCCAATAAATTTTGTTGTTTCAGTATTTGTATAGGATATTTGAATTTTTAATAATAAAAGGATTTCATTAAAAAACACTTCAAATTAGGCTGGAAATTAATTATTCTGTCTATCTAAATGAAACTTGTATTTACACGAAATTGGGAAGAAAGTACTCTTTTGAAATGGTTATTTCTTCCAAATTCTGCTTGCAATTCAAGTTGAGATAGATATATTTACGCCCCTCAAATGGGGTCATTGGTGTAAACTTTTGGCTTTCAGAGACGGAGACGTAGCTCAATTGGTTAGAGCACTTGCCTGTCACGCAAGAGGTCGAGGGTTCGAGTCCCTTCGTCTTCGCTTCTTTTTTTGGGCGTTTAGCTCAGTTGGCTAGAGCGCCACCCTTACAAGGTGGATGTCCGGGGTTCGAGTCCCTGAACGCTCATATTTCTTTTTTATTCTTAAATTAATTTCTTTCATTAAGATTTACTGGTGTCGTTCGTTTGACATATTATTCCATAAATCGAATGATTTATGATCAGAAGTTTAACTTACTTACTAAAAAGAGAATTATGAAATCAATCATAACTTTAATTATAATTTTAATCAGTTCTCTTTATCTCATATCAGAAGAAGAAAAGGAGGTTAAATTATTAACCTATAACGTATTAGCTGATCATAAAATCAAAGATCAAAGACTTCCTTCTTTATTTGAAATATTAAAAAAATCAAATGCCAACATTATTGCTCTGCAGGAAGTTGCTCCATGGTTTGTTGAAGAATTAAAAAAAGAAAAGTGGTTTAAAAATTATTATGTACCCAAAAAGAAAAATAAAATTGTTTATCCACGTGGTTTATTGATTTTATCTAAAGAGCCTATTGAAGAGATTGAAATGAATTTTTTACCATCTAAGCAGAGGCGCGCTTATTTAATTGTAAAAACAAAAATAAAATTAAAAACATTTTATGTAGCTACATGTCACTTAGATAGTTTCTTGAAAGATGGTGTTATGAGAGCCAAGCAGCTTGATTTGTTATTTAATAAATTATCGGAACATGATAATGCTATTTTATTAGGTGACTTTAATTTTGGTGATAATGAAATGCCCGAGACAAATCATTTAAATAAAGATTTCATTGACGTTTGGAAAGTCACAAATAAAAACGAAGTTGGGTTTACATGGAATATTGAAAAAAGTTTTATGGCTCAAAAGGGCTCTTTCCCTAAGGAGAAGAGTAGAAGGATAGATCGAATACTTATAAAATCTGAAGTTGTCAATCCGATAAAAACTTTAATTGTCGGTGATAAGCCAATTCAAAAGGGAAGTAAAATCTTCCCCTCTGATCACTTTGGATTGTTATCAACAATCATGATTAAATGAATTTAATGCTTGAATCTCTTTGCATTTAATGCTTCTGCTATTCGATCCAATGAATCTGATAAGTGAATCTTTGTTAAGCGATCCGTAGTATTTTTAATAGCAGTGCCAATGTTAGTTTTTAAGTTTTTGAGTTTCTCTCGTGCAATTGCTTGTGCGTCTTTTGGCAAATTTCCACTAGGTTTTAAAATCATTTTGATAAGTTTTGTTAAATGAGCCCTTTGAATATTTCGCCTAAAACTATTGATCGCTTTATTTTTTTGTTTTAGTTCACTCCATAAATTAGTTTCTAGCCAATCAAATAAATAAATAATTGGAAGAATATTTTTATTCTTTGACTGTAAGGCAAGGTCTTCAAGTCTTTTTAATAAATCAGGATGTAATAGGGCGTTGATAGGAACCATTTGAATTTTTAAAACTGAATCGTGAATAGGGTAGTCAGTTCGTTTTCGTGTCCAAACATATCCTTCAAAGTCCATATTTCTATCTGGTGTTAATTTATTTAGCAGCTCTGATTTAAAATGAAAAGAATTTTCACCTAAAATATATTTTGCTATTAAATCAAGGCTTTGCTTTTGTAATTCCATGGACACTGGTACAAATGGAATTCGTCCATTTGGATCTCCAATGTGATCTCGATGATGATACACGCCTCCTACAAATTTAATGATGCCTCCAGCCGTTCTCTGATATTCCCTAAACCCTCTTAAAAGGCTGTATCTTATTTTTTCAAAATTTGACCCTTTTATTTCAAAATTCTTTTCTAGGTTTTCCCATAAGTTTTTAATAAGGAGCAATTGGTTTTCATAATAGGTAAGAGGATCAGATCCTAAATCCCATCGTGAAGCTAGGGGGTCTAAAGTACGCGGAGAACCAAAAGCATCTTCATCTGTTCCATAAGCTAAATTTTTATTTGCAACCTTTGAGATTATTTCCTTTAACATTGACTTTTCATCCTGACTTTTTGATAAATTTGGTTCACTATAAGCATATGCGATGGCCCATTTATCATATAATCCTAAGGTTGATTGGAAATATTCCCCTTGTTTTTGGCCTTTAGGAGCAATGTTTACGGGGTTGTAATCCATAACAGAACTTGTTAAGCCCTCTTTTAAGGTTAATTCTTTATTCTGCATATTTTTAAAAGTATGTAGAGTGCTAGCCTTAAAGTTGTGACGGAGTCCTAGAGTATGACCAACTTCATGGGCGATTAGTGCCCGAATAAAATCATTTATAAATTTTGCTGTATCTATTTTCTTTCCAGCGACTAATTGTTGTGTGTTGATCAAATCTAGACCTAGTTGAAACTGAGATTGAAATTCATGTGCGAAAGTGCAATTAGAATGATTATTAGAATGATTAATAGTTGATAGCTCAATTTGATTTGAAGAAACCGGTTTAACAAATCCTTCTAATTTATTAAAATTGCTTCTCATCATGTCAGCATTTATTCGTATATCGGCATCATAGAGTTCACCTGTAAATGGATTCGCATTTGATGGCCCTACGGCATAACGAGCGTTTGGTTTAACGATCCAACGAATGGTGTTATATCTTATGTCTGCTGGGTCCCATTTGGCATCATCCGGCATTTGTTTTACGACAATGGCATCTTTAAAACCAATTTCTTCAAAAGCTTGATTCCATAGTAAAATGCCTTCTCGAGTAGCTTGTCTGTATTCGACTGGAATCGTATTTTCTAACCAGTAGGTGATAGGCTTTTTAGGCAAAGATTTTTCAAACTGTGGTTCCGCTTTTTCTAAACGCCAGCGATTTATGTATCGAACGTAAGCATCTTCTTTCATGGCAGATGTGTAGTCTTTAAAAATTGTTAAAAAGTGTCCAATTCTATTGTCTGCCAATCTAGGTTTATAATCCGTTTTTACATGAGGAATAATACTATAGTAATATAAGTGTTGAAAACTTTTCCGGTTAGGTAGAGTCGTAACTGTTGCCGTCGTATTCCCCGCAAAATTCATTGAAACTTCTATGCCTAGATTTGATTGAAAAGATTTAATCTTGCTGTAATAGCTGTTAGATTTATCAAAAGCATATTTAGATCCTTTATAATGCTTACTTAATATTTTGGAGACATTTGCTACATCTTGTAAAAAAAATGAAGCAGGATTAATTAATATTGATCCTGATTTCTGATGGGGTTCACATAGAATTTTTGTTGAAGTAAGTATCGAATCTGTTACCCCTTTTTTTAAAGCCCTTGAAATGGCAGCACTTTTATCTGCCCGGTGTGAAATATTAATCTGAACAAATTGAACCTTTGAACCAACTTTTTTCAAAATAAAAGGAAAATTCCAAAGTAGTGCGCCGGAATCAAAAAAGGAACCATCACCTGCTTCTCTCGTAATTGTGCATAGATATATTTTATCCCATTGATCCGGTTTAATTTCCATAAAAACTTTTTCTTTATTTTCGTCAGAATAAAAAGTAAACATACCGTCAGATTTTGTGAGTTTTTCTACAATCTTGTCAAAAGGCTTTAGTTTCGATTTTGATTTAGTGGCATCTTTTTTAGAATCACTTGAAGATTTCTTTGCTGCAGTTTTTTTCTTAGGCGATGAATTTATCGATTTTGTACAACTCAGAATTAAAAGGAATAAAGAAAATATAATTAGGTTGTATATTGTACATGGTTTCATTTTTATCCTCATTTGATATTGGTTTAAAATTCCGATGAAATATAACAGTTTCCTTTATCATTGAAATAAAAGGTTCAAATAGTCGTTATGAAATACTTAAACTCTAATTGATTATTTCAAGATGTATTTTTTTCAATGAGCCAACTTTTTGAATATTTGAATCCTTTACATTTTTTCCATTTAGCAGAATCCCTGCCTTTTTGCCCTTTTTAATGTCAACAATTATGGGCACTTTTCTGAATTTATTCTTTTCAAAAACATGAATCATTCTGCGGTATTGTAATTCGCCTTTTAGATCTTTTGGTAAATTAGGACTTACAATAATATCAGGCAATTCTTTTGTATGCAGATTTAATTGAATTCCGGCAATGTTTTGAAAGAAATTAACAATCCAATCAACCGAGCCCGATAGTCCAAAGTACATCCCTTTGCCAAAATGTGGATTATCAGGATCACTTGTGTATGACGTAGTTGGAGTTTCGAATGGTCCGCATAAACTTTCATCTCTTGTGGCGGAAATCATTGGCTTGAATTGTTTCCATGAGGTATGGATTTCTCCAGGTAAAAAAGATCTGAAAACATGTGCCATGATTTGTGCATGGTGGTATTCTCCGTTTTCGGCACATCCGGCTGGTACCATTCCCATTCTTCCTACGAGAGATCTAGCTTGTTCATTATTTGGAATCGGTATTGTGAATAACTTTAAACCGAGTTTTGGATCATAAAAAAGATTGTCAAAAGTTTTTAATATTTCTTTACTCATTTCAGCAGAATTTTTTATAGGGTCTAAATAAGATTTTTCCTCATTCAGCATAGATAATCCCCAACTCATTGACGTTAATACTCTTCTTTGCCTACCATCAAATTCTCTCGATTTAATATAAGAGCCAAGTGTATAACCAATATCACCTTTTTTTGGTTTCTTGCCATTTTTCTTGAGCTCATGGATTGAATCCAAGAATCCTTTAGTGCCAGTTTTTGTATCTTCCCATCCAATATTAACCACATTCTTCCTAAGTTGATTGGCAAAAGATTTGAGTGAATGAAATTTCTTTTCAATGGCATTAAATTTTGATTTAATTTCTTTGGAAGAGAATAGCTCAATAGTGTTTATTAAAGTTTTGAATACATGTGCTGATAATCTTACGTTTACTCCGGCTCCTATACCTCTTGTTTTGTCATTTCCTACAATGGAAGTTCCAAACATATCAACAGGATCACACCAGTCACCATACAAGATCTGAATCATACCATAAGCTGAATCATCAGCATGTCTTTTGTAACATTCGAAAATCCCCAAAATGACTTCTGCAATAGTAAACTTATTTTTATGAGCAACCATTCCGCTTTTCTCAGGAACTTCAGGATCCGTCAAAGTCACTGATCCTACTTTTTCTTTTAGTATTGAGGTATCTCCCGTTTCTCTTATGTAAAAGTTTAATGAATCTACAAGCCAAATGGGGCTATCATTGTAAGGTCGATTATCATTGAAGATTTCTTGCTTTCTGTTTATCCAGGCACTTGGGAATTGTCTTGGAAACATGCCATGTAATTTGTGTTTTAATTCTAAACGTTTTCCCTTTTTGGGTTTGTCATCAATTTGAAACATAAATCCTAATGCGTGAATTAAATCTTGTCGCACTATTCCAGGGTTTTCCTTAATTTTTGGCCACATGTCTTGACCGCGATCTCTTGTGCCAAGTTCAATTCCGTCAGCTAGATTTGCACCATGCGCACGACAATTTTCATATAATTCTTCAACAGTAGTCCAGACAGAATTTGCATATTCAGACACAACTCTTTGATGAGGCATATCCATATAGAAATCATCACAAATGCTGGCTTCAACATTGATTTGTTCGCTAATTTTATTCAGTTCGTTGATATTTCGAGTTTTTGTGATTAGGTTTTTTGAAGCTGTTTGAAATGCTTTAGCAATAGATTTATCTGTTGGATCAAAGGCATCTGAATTTTTAAGAAACTGGGCAATAATTTTTGTATCTGTGATATAGGTAAGGCTTTGTGAAAATACACCCGATTTGTTTTTGTTGATGTTCAGCGTGCTTTTTACAGCCGAAATAACTGGTGAGCAGAATCTGCTCAATCTTTTACCTGCCCCTGAAGTAAGCATTTTATCTTGAATTACTGCTTCCGGTAATGTGCTTAATTTAGAAGTATTGCCAATGAAAGTTTGATAATCACAGGTGCTTTCTTGGATTTTAATTCCAGTAGTTGAAGATGAGCTAACTCTTTTGATTTGCAACATTTCACTGTAAGGGACACTTGCTGATATGATTTGTTCCGTTGGCGAAAGTGGTAAGCCGGCATCATACCATGCAGATTTGTTATAGGCAAAATATTGGGTGCCTTGCAAATCGAGATAGGCCCATAATGTTCCTTTCAGATTTTGATTTCCTAAATTTTTTATATAAAGTCTTTTAAGCAATACTGGTCCACTGCCCGAATCAATAAGTTGAATTTTTAAAGCAGTTTTAAGGTGAATTTTTTGTCCAATTTTAATTTCATTGCAATACCACATGGATCGATCACTACTACGTTTAATAATTTTTATAGAAGCAGGTGTTACGTTTTTATTGATATTCGAATTTAAAAGTGATAGGGTATGGTTTTGTTTTCCATTATGAATCGTTAACCAAATATTATTTGAAAGAGGTCCGGTTTCTTTTTTTTCAACCGCATCAAAGCTGCCTTTTAATACATGCACTTCTTTATTGTTTTCTTCATGTAACACATTTAGTTCAATGGAGCCATTGGACATAAAAGTAGCTTTGGCATTATTTTGTTTATCAGCCAAAACAGAAGGGCACCCAATTGGGTGGTCTACATAAATTACTTCTCCGTTTACACCATAGCCACCAAGGCTATTAACGCGGCTATTAATTTTCATGTTCAAAATATTATTGGCATCTTTTTCAAAGGAATATAGGGGAACTTTTTTAGACATGTTAGCTTTCGTGAAGAGAAGGTTGTTCTAGAAAATTTGATATTATAGGGTTGCCAGTGTCATTAACGAATGATAAAAATGGGGAATACAGACAACGCTTGAAATTTATTGTTCAAAATTGAAAGATAATGAAATTTCCATCGATAATTATAAAATAATCATGGAAAATTTTAATTATAGGAGTAAAACTAGTATTCAATCTCACCTTACCATTTAGGTATTTTATAATGAAGCAAACAGTATTTTTACTGTTTTTTGCTTTTATATCCCTCCCAACTTTTACTAATGAGTATAAAGCGACACCCAAAAATTACCGTAATTTGGCGTCGAAATTAAAATCAGGGGATATATTAGTTTTAGAAGCAGGCCAATATAAGAATGATTTTAGTCTTAGGGACATCCATGGCAAAGAGGGTAGCCCAATCATTATCAAAGGTGTCAGTGGTAAAACCGTTTTTATGGCGACTAAAGGCGAAAACACCTTTAATATAAGTCAATGTAGTTATATCCATTTTAAAAATATTACTTTTAAAGGTAATAGGCGAAATGTTGATGCTATTAAAATAAGCGGGAAGCCCAGTCATCACTTATTATTTGAGAACAACGTTATTAAAAACTATGGTGATAATCAACAGATAGTTGGGTTCTCCACTAAAGCGACAGTATGGAATATTACAATTAGAGGCAATGTGATTGATGGCGCTGGTACTGGTATGTACTTGGGTAATAGTGATGGGAGTATGCCTTTTATTAATGGCATCGTTGAAAATAATTTAATCATGAACACTATAGGTTATAACATAGAAATTAAACATCAAAATAAGCGTCCAGGGGGACCTGGTATTCCTATAACGGGAAAAACAATAATCCGCTATAACGTTTTTAGCAAACATTCTAAAAGAAAAGGCAAGAGTGATGGCGCTAGACCCAATTTACTAGTAGGTCATTTCCCTGAATCTGGAAACGGATCAAAAGACGAATATCATATTTACAATAATTTCTTTTATCAAAATGTGAGCAATGAGTATTTATTTCAAGGTGAAGGGAATATCTTTTTCTTCAACAATGTCATGTATAATTCTAAAGGTGGCGGCATTAATATAATGAAGCAAAATGGTAAACCTAAATCAATTAGGGTTTATTACAACACTGTTGTCAGTAAAGGACGTAGTATAAGAATTTCAAGAGGCGATTCTAATTTCAAACAAATTGCCTTTGGAAATGCAGCCTTTAGCGATGCTAATATGAGAGTTGCCAAAGAGTTTAGTAATATTGTTGGTTCTTTTAAAGATGCTGATAAATATTTAAAATTACCTTCAGGTGATTTGGGAGAATTGGATTTATCACCTAAAACTGGGAAATTGAAGGGGAAGAAAATCAATATTGATGATGCTGAAAAGCTCGTTGATTCAAAACACGATTTTGAAGGTGTTCTAAGAAAACATGTGTATGTAGGTGCCTATGCCGGTAGTAGTAAAGATGGTATTTGGTCTCTTAGTTTAAAACGCATGAACGTCAAAGATATTTATGATGTGTTAGCCGGCAAAGATAAAACTTTAAAACGAATCGTAAAAAGAATTCATAAGGGTGGTAAATATTCGTCGTTACTGGCAGAATTAAATCGTTTAAAAACTAGTAAGCCAGTTGCAGAGCAAATTGCCACTGAATTGGTGAATGAAGGCATACTTGCCTTAAATAAAGCGGAAGACATTGAAGATGAAAACCCTGTGGAGGCGTATAGAATCTATTCAAAACTGGTAATATTATATGGCACAACTGAAGTTGCGAAAGTTGCCAAAGATAATAGAAAGCTCATTAAGTCTGAAGTTATTAAGATAAAAAAGATAAGATCTATTAAAGAGCGAAAAGCAAAAATCTTATATTTAAAAGTTGAAAAAGCTGTTAAAAGGTTGAAGCCTTTTAAAGGTGAGAGAAATGCTGAAAATGCGAATTTCAGGAAATTAAATTCAAATGCCATTAAAAATATAATTAGAGCCTGCGAAATCATTCTTACCAAATATGATGGAACAGAAAGTACTATGAATGCGATCGATTTACTTAAAGAATTTAAGATAGCTGATAAGAAGTAACTTTTTGTCATAATGAAAATGATTTTCAATTTGAAAAATATCAAATTAATTTAAATCCATTTGAGTCATTCAATAGTTTGATTCGTATAATAATGTAGTAGTACGTCCATTCTTAAGTAGGTTTACTGTAAATTATTTATGGTCAAATATACTGCGAATACTTAAATTCTAATGGTATGAACTGAGATAATAAATGATTAAAAAAGTTCTTTTTCTATTTCTGTTTTTAAATGTAGTCATTCAAGCTAAAGAGTTTAAATCAGATTATTTTATCATTAGCTATTCAAAAGATATTAAACATGCTAATAACATAAATGATTGGTGTGAAGAAATTATTTATCATTTAAATAAAACGTTAAATATTTCTGAATTATCTGACCCAATTAAAATTAAATATAATTCAACAAAAAAACATTTCCCAAAATCTATTCTAATTAATGATCAAATCTATTACACTTTTAAAGGTGGATGGTATGACAACTCATCCAGAAAAGTTTATCTAAGTAATCATCGAAATCCTTTTGGTGTGCAAATGAAAAAATGGACTTGTTCCATGGCTGTCTCAAAAGCTTTATTTCATGTCGTCTTAAAATTAAAACCATCAGCTAGTTATAATGGTCCTATTTGGTTCGAAGAAGGGTTCTCTTTATATTTAGCTGGTTTAAATGATTTGTCGTCTGAAAAGGTTCGGTCCGTTTTTTTAGCCTCAATAGGATCGTTTGAGAATGACACATTAGTTTCATCAGAGAATCTATTAAAATTATCTCGTAATGAATTCAATCAATTGGATGAATCTCAAAAGTTTATTTTTCAATCACAGATTTGGAGTTTTATTTCATTTTTAATTAAGAATCATAAAAGTTTAATTTTGGCGTCTATAAAGGAAGAAGAAGAGTTCGATTTAAAAGGGTTAAAAGAAAAAATTCTGAAACTAAAAAACTTAGATAGTCGATGGAAATTTTTTATAAAAGCCCAAATTAAAAGCGAACTTGAATCAGTTAGTAAGAATAATGATAAAGAAATAAAAAAAATGAGCGAAAAAGAAGTTCCTGATGTGTATTCCTTTATTATAGAGCTCAAAACGTTGGGTAGGATGCATCAAGAATCTTGGCTAAAAAGAATAATTCATCCCTCAAGAATTGGATTAAAAAAAGATTTATTAAAGCTAGTTAAAAATAAAGACTCAATTGTTAGATGGATGGCCGTGCGATCCATGGGGTTATATCACAATCGAAAAGTAATCAGTGATTTAATTAATATCACTATTTATGATCGAGATTTGGAAGTTAGAAAAGAAGCCGCCAATGCGATTAGAATATTAAATTTTGATGTGCTGCCATCTGCGTATTATTTATTGATGAAAAAGCCTTCTGTTAGTATGACATCGCTTCGGAATATGGCTAAAGCTGTTTCGATTATAGGAGACCCCGATGGTGTTAATCAGTTGGTTAGCATATTAAAATTAAAACAAAGTAAATTAATTTCTTCTTCTGAGTTCACAACCTCTAGAGCTTATATAGTTGATTATGATGTTGATGATGGAATCTTGCATCCTGTTATTAAAAATTATAAAGTGGGCCATATTTCAGAAACAAGAACTGTTGGTCTTTCAAATTTAACCCAAGATTCTATTTTGCTTTCTATTCAAAACCTTTCTTATGAAAGCAATGCAAAAAGTTTTAAAGAATTAATTAAATGGTATAAAGACAGAAAGCATTAGACTACTTGTCGGTATGTTGAAAGAGCATTTGTGCTCATTCTTTTTCTGATCATAATATTTATACCTAAAGGGAGTGGTTTCTATTTATTCCAAATGGAAATTTCTTGATAATATCCTTATAAATTAGATTATTTGAGACTCAATATAGTCATATTTTTCTAACAGACTAATTTCGGAATATTAAAGCTCATGTCAAAAAATATTAGTTCATTATCTTCTAGGCAAGGAATAGAAAATAATTTATTTGATCGTCTTGTTGAAAAGGGAGAAGCTACCGGTACTGTTTCTGATCAAGACATCCAAAGTCTTGCTACAGAATTTTTATTGGGCGAAGGAAGTGTTCTTTCAGCGGCATCATTTTATGATTTTTTGAAAAGAGAAAATCAAGGTAAAAAAGCATATGTCTGTAATGGAACAGCTTGTCTTGTTGCTGGTACACAAAAAGAATTAAAAGAAAATTTAAAATCTCAATTCAAAGAAGATGAACTTGGTGAGATCTGTTGTTTAGGGCGGTGCCATGAAGCCGGTGCATTTCAAGCCGGTGGAATAAATTATTCTGGCTTAAAAACAAAAGATTTCAAAGATTTTAAAAATCATACTAAAAGTGGTCGAGAAGAATACCCCATAAAAAGTAATTTAAAAGACCCTTTGCTAACGGGGAAATTTAAAGGCTATGATCTTTTAGAAAATGTTTTAGCTCAGACACCAGATTCTTTGTTGCAAGAAATAAAAGATTCTCAGTTACGAGGTCGAGGTGGAGCTGGATTCCCGGCAGGCATTAAATGGGAAACATGTAAGAACTTTTCGAGTGATAAAAAATTTATAGTTTGTAATGCTGATGAAGGTGACCCCGGTGCTTATACCGATCGCTATCTTTTAGAAGAGCAGCCAGAGTTGGTTTTATTTGGAATGATGATTGCGGGATATATATGTGGTGCCGATACAGGTATTTTATATATACGCATGGAGTATCCTGATTCATTACGCATTATTAATGATGCCGTCAAAAAATTAGAAGACAGTGCCTGGCTAGGTGAAAATATTTGTGGCTCAGGATTTAACTTTCGATTTAAAGTTATTAAAGGTGCCGGAGCATATATTTGTGGAGAAGAAACAGCTTTGTTAGCTTCTCTAGAAGGACAACGACCTGAAGTACGTGTTCGACCTCCATTTCCGGCTGAATCAGGATTATTTTTGAAACCAACAATTGTTAATAATGTTGAAACCTTTGCCTTTATTTACAATATCCTTGAAAAAGGCGGTGCTAATTTTGCAAAAGTTGGAACAGCTAAATCAACTGGTTCTAAGCTTGTATCTCTAGACAGCACCTTTAATACTCCAGGTGTGTATGAAGTTGAAATGGGTACGGCCTTAAATGTAGTTATAAACGAATTTGGTGGAGGCTTTAAAATTCCCGTAAAAGCGATTCAAGTCGGTGGCCCTTTGGGTGGTGTTATTCCCGATCACATGTTCGATTCTTTAACGATTGATTTTGAATCTTTTAAAGAAGGTGGCTTCCTATTGGGTCATGCCGGGATTGTCGGTATTCCTGAAAGTTTTTCAATGGCTGAGTACATTGAACATTTATTTGAATTTACCGCTGCAGAATCTTGTGGCAAATGTTTTCCTTGTCGGTTGGGTTCTGTTAGAGGTCAGGAGCTGATGGAGAAATCTCGTCATGAAAATTATAAGATCGACCCAGAATTAATGAATGATTTGTTGGAAGCCCTTGAGGAAACCTCATTATGTGCTTTGGGTGGTGGTGTGCCTTTGCCTATCAAAAATATTTTACACTATTTTGAACCGGAATTAGAAGAGTTCTTTATTCAAAAGGAAAAATCATGATTTCCAAAAGAAATATTGCTTATGTGAATGGCGTTTCGCATACATTCGAAGATGGTGAAAATGTGCTTTCGTTTTTAAAGCGAATTAATGGCAAAAATTCAGTGCCTACACTTTGCGATGCTCCTCAATTAGAAGCCTTTGGTTCTTGTCGTGTATGTTCTATCGAAATGTCTTTTACAAAAGATGGTCCTAAGAAGGTAGTTGCATCTTGTCATACTCCTTTGGTAGATGGAGCACATATATTTCCGGAGACTAAAAAAATACAACGTTTACGAAAAAATATTGTTGAACTTGTTCTGACGGATCATCCCTTAGATTGTTTGACTTGTGAAGTTAATGGTAATTGTGAATTGCAAGATGTTGCTGCTCAAGTTGGAATCCGTGAACAACGTTATCCAGCCGGTAAAAATCATTTGGATCGAAAGAAAGATTTGAGTCATCCTTATATGACTTCTGATCTTTCGAAATGTATAAATTGTTATCGATGTGTCCGGGCTTGTGATGAAGTTCAAGGCGAATTTGTTTTAAGTATGTTTGGTCGAGGTTTTGATAGTCGAATTATTAAAAGTATGGACACAACTTTTGAGGACTCATCCTGCGTATCTTGTGGTGCTTGTTCTCAGGCATGTCCCACGTCAGCAATTTCAGATGTCTTCTTTTCAAAAGGGATTGAAGCCACAAAAAAGGTTAAGACTATTTGTACTTATTGTGGCGTTGGTTGTAATTTAGAGGTGAATGTGAAGAATGATGAAATTCTTTCTATTCGTGCTCCGGAAGATTCTGAGGTGAATCCTTCACATACTTGTTTGAAAGGGCGTTATGCTTTTAAATTTTATAAACATCCTGATAGACTGAGAACACCTTTGATTCGTCGCAATGGAAAACTTAAACCAGCAAGCTGGGATGAAGCCTACGATTATATTGCTGATAAATTGAAAACATTGGGTGAAAATTTTGGTCCAGATTCTATTGCAGGTATATCTTCAGCACGTTGTACAAATGAAGAAAATTATTTAATGCAAAAATTTATTAGAGTTGTTGTTGGTACTAATAATATAGATTGTTGTGCTAGAGTTTGTCATGCTCCGACAGCTTTAGGGATGCAAAAAAGTTTCGGTACAGGTGCAGCTACAAATTCTATTAAGGATTTGAAGGAAACAGATCTCGTACTTATAGTAGGTGCCAATCCAACCCAAGGTCACCCTGTTACAGGTGCTAAAATTAAGCAAGAAATCATGAAAGGGAAAACCTTAATAATTATCGACCCTCGCAAGATTGAGTTGTCACCATTTGCTCAGCATCATTTACAACTTCGTCCTGGTACTAATGTAGCGGTTTTAAATATGATGGCTTATTACATAATTGAAGCCAACTTACAAGATCAAGCTTTTATTGATGAACGTTGTGAAAATTTTGATTTATTTATAAACGAAATTAAAGCCCTTGATATGGATGAACAAGAAGCCATTTGTGGTGTTGATAAAAAAGAAGTTCGGGCGGCTGCACTAGCTTACGCCAAAGCTTCCAAAGCCATGGAATTTCATGGATTAGGAGTTACAGAGCACTCTCAAGGTTCAAAAACGGTGATGTTACTAGCCAATTTAGCAATGTTAACAGGGAATATTGGGAAACCAGGTGTTGGGATCAATCCATTGCGAGGTCAAAATAATGTTCAAGGTGCTGCTGATATGGGTGTACAACCACACCAAGGTGCTGGTTATTTTGATGTAACCACTTCAGAGAGCCAAGCCTATTATAAAGTTCATTATGGCGTAGATATGCCAGAAAATATTGGTTTTAAAATTCCTGAAATGTTTGAAGCTGCTGTTGAGAAAAAGCTGAAGGCACTTTGGATAATTGGCGAAGACGTCGTGCAAACAGATCCTAATTCAAATTTTGTAAAAAAAGCCATGGAAAGCTTAGAGCTGTTGGTCGTGCAAGAACTTTTTGAAACTGAAACTTCAAAATATGCTCATGTTGTCTTGCCTGCTTCTTCATTTTTTGAAAAATCGGGAACTTTTACAAACAGCGAAAGAAGAATTCAAAGAGTAAATAATGTTGTTGAACCTTTATCAGGTACGAAACCTGATGGAGAAATAATAGTCGATATTATGAATCGTATGGGTTTTGAACAAAAACCATATAAGCCGGATACTATGTTAGAAGAAATTTCTCAGGTAGTTCCCTTTTTTAAAGGGGTTGTTTGGGACGAGTTAGGAGATATGGGTAAACAATGGCCAGTTCTTGAAGGTGGTCAAGATACAAAAATTATTCATGTGGATTCGTTTAAACGTGGTAAAGGTAAATTCCAGTTTTTTAATTGGAAAGAATCACAAGAATTGGTTGACAATAAAGAGGAATACCCCTATGTCTTAACAACCGGTAGACTGTTGGAGCATTATAACTGTGGTACTATGACTCGTCGAACAAGTAACCTGAAAATTAAAGATGAGGACATCTTGATGATTAACCCAAAAGATGCGAATGATAAAGGGATTAGCGAAGAAGATCAGGTCAAGTTATTTTCTGCTAGAGGTGAAGTTATCCTTAATATACATATAACCGATGAAGTTAAACCAGGAGTTCTATATACAACATTTCATTTTCCTGAACTTATGATAAATCAGATTACTTCTAATACTCATGATGAGGAAAGCATGTGCCCAGAATATAAAGTTACATCAGTAGGTTTTGAAAAAGTAATTCTGTAATTTACTTTTCTGGATGCGTGACAGTTCCCTGTTTTTCAGGATTAAATTTCGTATCCCAGGTTTCTTCGATGGAACCTCTCCATGTCAATGCCTCTTTTTTTAACTGTGACGTTATTTCAGGCTGTTCTTTGGCAAGATTATTTTGTTCTTCTTCATCAACTGAAAGGTCTGATAAAAAGACATCCTCACTAGGAGTCTCTTCTTCAACAAGTCGGCCCTCTAATACTAACTTCCATTTACCTTTTCTTAAAGCAGTTTGATTGCCCATTTCAAAATGTAGAGTTCTTTCTTTTGGTTTAATTCCTTCTGTCATATAAGGGAGTAGATTAATGCCATCAAGCTCTTTGTCAGTGCAGTCGACATCTATGGCCGAAAGAATTGAGGGTACGATATCCATGGAAGCGCATGGCTCATCTAGCACTTGACCTGGTTTAATGGCATTTGGCCATTGAACAATTCCAGGAACTTTTATGCCTCCTTCAAATAAACTAAATTTGTGACCTTTTAACTTTCCCGTTGTTCCACCATAATAAGGATCCAATGTTCCATCTAGCCAATTGCGTGATTCACGTGAAGGCCCGTTGTCGGATGTGAAAAAGACACATGTATCGTCTACAAGATCAGAATCTTTTAATTCCTTCATTATTCTCCCAATGCTATCATCAACAGCGCTTAACATGGCCGCCATCACTTGTCTATCCCACGGAAGGTTTGAAAAACGTTCCATATATTCTTTTGGTGCATGCATTGGATAGTGCGGTGCATTGTAGGGTACATATAATAAAAATGGTTGATCATTTTTTGTTGATTCTTTAATGTAGCTTATGGCTTTATCTGTGATGGCTTCTGTGAAATATTTCCCATTGTCCCAAGATTCTTTATTGTCTTCCCAAAGATCATGTGTTGGGTTGATACCTGGCCCAGGATTATTCATACCCCAGTAAAAAATATGTGAATAATAATCGATACATCCAGCTAAAAAACCATACCAGTGATCAAAGCCATGACTATGAGGTCTCGATGCTTCTTGCATTCCTAAATGCCATTTACCTGTCATAAATGTTTGGTAATTTTTTTTTTTTAAATGAGTTGCTATTGATGTTGATTCAGGTGGTAGGCCTGTTGCTGTTCTGTGCCCAGATAGTATTGATCTTACGCCAGCATTTCCTGGATATTTACCCGTTAATAATGACGCTCTTGAAGGGGAGCAAACAGGACTATTTGAATACCAGTTTGTAAATCTAATGCCATTGTCAGCCAAACTATCTATATTGGGTGTTTGAAAATTAGTGTTACCCATACATGATAAATCACCATATCCTTGATCGTCAGTTAAAAATATAATAAAATTTGGTTTTGTCATGTAGTGAGCCTATAAAATGGATGTGCAAATTATCTTGGGTTTTATAGCGATCAATTAAAGATTTGCATTAAAATTAGATTAGGATTCGGTTGTCTTATTGTTAATTAATTAGAAATGAACTGTTGGTAGTTTCTTTATAATACTTGCCTAAATTGTATAATAATCTTTTCTCTTTTCTCTTTTATTCAAACTTATTCAGATTGATTCCAATATGTGTAATAGAAATTATTTTTTGTTGATTCTTCTCTGCCTATGTTCATTAATATTTGCCGAAGATAAAATTATCCTGAAAAATGGTAGCTTTATGAGTGGTGAAATTAAAAAGGTTACTTCGAAAGGAGTTAAGATAGAGGATAAAGAGTTAGGAGTCATTATTGATATTTCATGGTCCAATATTTCAAAAAAATCAACGAAATATTTAAAACGAAAATATTCTATAAAAGAAAAAGCTCAACCGAAAGTTGTAGAAGAAAATGAAAATGAAAATGAAAATGAAAATGAAGTTGTAGTTGAAAAGGAACCTGACGTAAAAGCCATAAGGGTCAATGTTAGAACTTTAGGTAAGAAGTTTTTCACTTCCTATATTGCTTTGGTAAAGGAATCCATTAATCATATTGCCAATGGGTTTGATGTTGAATTGGCTAAAGGATTAAAATTACATATGAAAAAAGGCTATGAAATTACAGGATTATTTTTGTCAGAAGACGACAAGTCTTTTTCTCTTTTAGTTAAGGGTCGTACCAAAAAAATTAGTAAAGACTTAGTGAATTCATCCAGAGAAATAAAAATAATTAAAAGAGGTGGGTCAATTGGATTTACTGAAGATAATAAAAAAGTAGGGCAAGATTTACATCTAAAAATTTTAAAAGCAGTAGCGGATGATATAGGTATTAGCCGCAAAAGTGCTAAAGGTGTTTTTGCAAAGAGACTTTCTGGTGGTTTTATAGACGATGGGAGGTATCAAGGTAAATATAATAGTTATTCTTATAAATCTTCTGTGGATTTAGGAAAAAATAGTTTCTTGTTTACTGGTACAAAAGGCAAAGAAATTATGGAAAAACTAAAATTAGAATGGTGGGGTAAAGTAAGCTTAAAAGAGAAAGAAAATATTTATATGGGAATTTATATTCTTAATAAACTACCAAAATATAAATATATTTCTAGAAGATGTGCAAAGTGTAAGGGAAAAGGACATTTGAAAAGACCAAAATATAAAAATGATAAGAATGATAAAAAGAAAAAAGATAGAAAAACTACAAAAGAAAAAGAAGCTGAAAAACTAGCAAATGCTTGCCCCGACTGCAAAGGCTTGAAAAAACTATATAGCATCCAGTATGAATAGGGAAGCTTTTCAAATATTAAGTTGAATTTTAGCTGGGAGCGCCGGCAGCTTGCCGGCTTAACGTAAAAAAATATTTGCGATAAAGAAAATATTAAAATATTTTGTCAGAAATCTATCTGCTATTTTTTTAATAAAGTAAATGAAAAGATTAGGCCGGCAAAATGCCCAATTGTTGTACCCAACATTTAAGGTGGATAGCCTGCGCGCCCAACGAATAATAAAATCTCTAAAAATTAATCGAGTAGTTGTGTATAGCTTAACATGAAATTCCAATCACATCTTGAAGTATTTATTTACCCAAATAGTGGCAATACAAACAGAACGTATAATGTTGCAATAAAAATTTGTACAAGTGCAAACGGCAAAGCCTTTATTACAAATCCTCCAAATGACATCGGTAATTTATATTTGTGTATGATTGTTACCGCAACTAAAGTTGAAGCGCTTCCAATGGGTGTTAAGTTGCCCCCTAGATTTGCTCCAAAAATAACTGACCACCATAACGTAGAAGCTTCTGGAGTACTCAATTGTGTAAGAATTTTCGCAAGCATTGCCGCTAAGGGTATGTTATCTGTAACTGACGAGAAAAATGCTGAAGAGACTAATAATGACCCAATGCCCATAGCACTTTCTTCTGATCCAATTATCCATGAAATCCCTTCGCCAATAAGTTTTAAAACATCGGCATGTTCCATAACATTTATGACCGTAAATAATGCCATAAAAAATATGATAAGATCCCAATCAATTGATTTGTAAAATTGGTCAACTTCAGATTTGAATCTTATTAGCATTATTGTGGCAAATGCCATGGCGACGAATCCCATACCTAAATCTTTTATATAGGGTAAAACTGAAGTTGAGGCAATTGTGATAATAAAAATTCCTAAAACAATTGCAGCAAATTTAAAAAAGGCTTTGCTTTCAATACCATCATTCTCATCAAATCCACTGACTTCTTCCTTAGCAATTCTTCTGTCTTCTTCTGTTGTGAGTTTTTTTATACCAAATAATTTAGCTCCCATCATGATCGTTATGATAGTAGCAACTACAACATATGGACTGGCTTTAATAAAAAATGTGATAAAAGATATGTTAGCAGCATTCCCTACAATAATATTAGGGACAGAAGAAATTAAAGTTAATAAACCCCCAATGTTAGTTAGTAATCCCTCAATCAATAAGAACCCTAGAAGTAAATTATTTCGATTTAATTTTTTTAAGGAGACTCCTGTTAGTGAACCAACAATGATCATAGCGGTTACATTATTAAGTACCGCTGAAAAAACAATTGTCATTAAGCCATAAAACCAAAGCAATATTAGAGGATCGCCACCAGAGGCTTTTGTTAATTTAATGGCTACCCATGTAAATAACCCTGATCTAGAAGTCACATCAACGAAAATGGAAGAGCCAACAATGATGGCAATGACTCCCCAATCTATTCCTGGTATGTACACAGGTAATTCTATGGCATGACCATTGGGTAAGGTGACTGCTCCAAATGGCATAGGCAGTAAACATGCTCCAAGAATTAGAGCGATGACGGCATATATCCCTACGATCAATGATTTCTTAGCATGAATTTTCTCTTCAAATGCTAATGACAGAATCATAGCGATCAAAAGAAAAGTAAATAAATAGGTGATCCCACTGCTAACTTCATGTTGCGAGACATGTTGAGCTGTTTCAATAGCTTTTTCTGCTGACATAATTAAATAAGCTCCGAGTTGTTAAAGCATTAATAAGGGGATGTGTCTTAATTCAATGGCAAGGGGATAGGCCATTCCATGCATAGCCATTTGATCATTGTCTTTGGTGTTCATTACAAATAGATCTACTTTATGATTTTCGATATTTTGTTTGTATTCTGAAAGGTGGTGGCCAAATTTTACTAATGCTTTCACTTCTATTTCAATACCTTGTTCACTTAACTTTTGTTGGCATGATTTAATATAATCATTTGGTTCACTCATTAACTTTTGAGCAATTTTTTTCTTGGCATCGTCAGTGTCGATGCTCGAGATTTTAGAAATCACATTAATATAACGATCGAATACGATTTCATCCTCAATATGAATTAATGTCAATTGGCCATTTTTTTCAGTAAATGAAACAGCTGTATTGATTATTTTGCTATCAGTCTCTAAATGTTCAATCATGGCAATCACATTATTGGTATTTTCTATCGCATGATCACTTTGATAGCCACTCTTAGGATGAGGCAAAACAAGAACAGGTACAGATGTTTTCTGCAAAAGAACATCAAGGTGTTCACCAAGGCTATGCGGGAATTGCCATGCGCCACTATATAAATTTCGATAGGAACATATCAAATCCGGTTTGTAATCGTCAATCAATTTTATAAGATCACTTGTCGACTTGCGGTCAACACCATGAATCAAAATAAATTCAATATTTTTGGCATTGCTCAACGCACTAAGAAAGTTTTTAATATTGGTTAAAAATTCGTTTCCTTCGGTTTCAACTAAATCAGTAAAAACTAATATTTTTTGAAATTGAATATTTTCGTATTTAAAGGATTCCTTTAAAGCAGAACGAAAGACACTTTCAAATTGATCTACTTGGGTCATTTATTACTCCTAGATTGATGAATAGATGGTATTAGACTTCCATGTAATTAAAAAGCAAGAAAATACCTAGATAGAGTAATGTGATCTGAATTTTACGTCAGGAGTAGGTTGGGCTGAGTAATGCGAAGCCCAACATTTCACATGACAGATTTCACCTTATGTTTTTTATCCATTAAAATTTATATTAAAAGCCCTTATAAAAAAGGTGCTTTAGATGTGTATTCTAGCACTTTTGTTGGGCTTCGCATTAGAAGCGGTCTCATATATAATTTGTTTAGAATATTGATGACAACCACCTCCCCGCAAGCGGAATGTGATTCCCAGAACTCCTCCTTAAAAAGGAGGAGAGTTTTTTTGAATTCTTAAAATAATTTTAATTTATAGTTCCCCTCCTTTTTAAGGAGGGTGACGGTTCGACGCTCGACAGCTTGCTGGCGGGGTGGTTGTTCATTTCAGTTGTATGTTAGACAGCTTCATTACTCAGCCCAACCTACTGCATTTGCCATATTGCTTCTAAAAAACTTAACATCAAATTTCGAACGCATCCGTTATGCTTTGAGCTCTTCAATGTAATCAACACAATTGGAAGGTAGCATATTAGGTGTGAGTTTATGTGTTGATATGGCAGATTTTATTTCAGTGGAAGATATTTCAGGTAATGAAATCTCAATTAAATTATTAATAATATTCTCACAAAATGTTTCTGCAAAATGATTCGATAAATTGTTTAGAATGGCTTGAGTTTCAAAACCTTGTCTGGCAAAACATACGATGTCGCAGATTGATGGTAAGTCTAATATGTTTTTCCATAAATGCAGTTGTGTTAAATTGTCGGTTCCAATAAAAAAAGTATAGTGAGAGTTTTTATTTTGTTCTTTCAGCCAACTTATTGTTTTGTAGGTATAGTTGGTGCCCTCAAGTTGACTTTCGACTTGATTGCAAGATGCGTTTGTTTCGTTTAAAGTTTCGTCAATCGCTAAATTAATTAATTGACATCTTTGTTCAAAAGTAAATAAATATTTTTGTCCTTTAAAGGGGTGCTCGTAACTAGGAAGAAATTGAATTTGATCTAGATTTAATCTTTGAACAGCTTCTTTGCATAACTGAATATGACCCCAATGAATTGGATCAAATGCTCCGCCTAATAATCCTATTTGTTCCATTAGAAAATTATGATATCTTCAAGTTTGGAAATACTAAGAATGGTAGATTGTTTGATCAAAACCTTTTTCCGATTAGCTTTAATAAAATCTCTTGAAGCTTCCATGGCATATTGCTCTTTTGTCGCTGAGGATTCTTTTGTATCATGAACATCAGCTGTCTCAAGCTCTACATATTCATCATCAAAGCGAATTAATTTACCTATATATTGATAGTCATAGGGTGTATCAACAATAATGTCCGTATTTATTAATTCATTTAACATATTAAACTCTCGGAAAATATTTAGTCACGAATGAATTTTAATTATACAGATTGAATTTCATCAATCAAAAGATATGTGATTTGGAATGAAAGTAGGAACCAAAGTGTCACCTGCATTAGGCAGATGACAGATATGACTATAAACTATCGACTAATTTTCTGGTTTGTTGGACTAATTTCAGAATGTGCTCAGCATCATTGGCTTCCAAAGTTTTTTTTGGAGTAAGCCAAGAACCGCCACAAGCAAAAACATTTGGTAGTTCTAAGTAGGAAGGTAGATTCTCAATTGTTATACCGCCCGTAGGAATAAACTTCGTATCAGCAAAGGGACCTTTAAAGGCCGGTAAAACATTTAAACCATCAAAAGCAGTCGCAGGGAAAAACTTTAAAATATCCAAACCAAATTCCAGTGCTTGCTGTATTTCAGAAGGTGTAATGACCCCTGGGAAAATGGGTAAGTTTTTATCAATACAAAAAGCAACCACTTTTGGATTAAATCCAGGCGAAACAACAAACTGTGCACCGGCATCATAAGCTTGTTGGGCTTGCTCTACATTGATAACGGTTCCAGCACCCGTATACAAGAGATCATTTTGTCGTAGTAGTTTTATGGCTTCTACAGCATGTTTTGTCCTGAACGTGATTTCTGCAAAAGGAATACCTCCTCTAACTAGTGCTCCACCCATATCTTTAACACAGTCTAAATCAGGGATGGCAATGACGGGCATTACTTTGCATGTTGCCAGATCTTGTTTCATTTGTTCTGTCATAGTAAATCTTTCATGTAAATTATATTTATAATCTTCTGATATTGAAGCCGCCATCAATATCTATTACTGTGCCAGTTGAAAATGGAAAGTTACCATCCATCAGTGAACGAACCGCCAGACCTAAATCTTCAGGAGTTCCCCATCTTTTTTGTGGAACTAACCCATCTTCGATTAATTGATCATACTTTGAAGTAACACTTGAAGTCATATCTGTCTTCATAATGCCAGGCCTCAATTCATAAACCTGAATTTCCTCAGCAGCTAATCGACTAGCCCATAGTTGGACTGCCATTGAAAGACCTGCTTTTGAGATACAATAATCACCTCTGTTGACAGAAGCCGTATGAGATGAAATTGAAGTTACAAATATTACTTTAGATAAAGCTTCTTTTTTATTATTGACCCAACTCTTCGAAACTTCTTGCGTAAGAAAATAAGGACCCATTAAATTAGTTTTTACTAATTCTAAAAAAGATTCCTCAGAGGCATCCATGATATCGGCCCGTTCTTTCGGAGCAATTCCAGCATTGTTTACCAAGCCGTTTAAAATTCCCATTTCGTTATTAATTTTTTCAAGCATATTTTTTCGTTGATTTGAATCTGAAATATCTGCTTGGTAAATATGAAACTTTTGTTCGTTTGATTGGGCGGACTCTTCACAAATAGACTTCGTTTCTTCTGCCGCTACTTGATTCCCAGCATAATTGATGGCTACGCTATAACCACCTTTAGCTAGTTCTATGGTTATTCCACGGCCCAATCCTCGACTGGAACCTGTCACTAAAATATTATTATTTTGATTTGGCATATTTAACTTTCTAATTTCTCAATAGTAATCCATTTTTCTTCTTTAGCAGATTGTAAACCACATTCTGCTAATTGAATTCCTTTTGCAGCTTCAAGTAGACCCCATCTAAATGGCTCATCTAAAACTAGATGTCTTAAGAATAATTCCCACTGAATTTTAAAGGCATTATCATAAGTTTTATTATCAGGCATTTCATTCCACGAATTATAAAAATCAATTGGTTGATCAATATCAGGATTCCAAATTGGTTTTGGCGTATTAGCCGAAGATTGAATCCAACATTTTCTTAAACCAGCTACAGCTGATCCTTTAGTACCATCAACTTGCACCGTTAGCAAATCATCTCTACGAACTCTTGTACACCAAGAAGAATTAAAATGACAAATAATATTTTGATCTGTTAAGAAAGTAGCATAAGCAGCATCATCTGCAGTAGCCACATATTCTTTACCATTTTCATCACCTCTTTTATCAAGGTGTGTTGCCGTCATACAGCTGACTTTTTTAACATTGCCAAATAAATTATCGATGACATATCTCCAATGACATAACATGTCGATACACATACCACCACCATCTTCTTTTCGGTAATTCCACGAAGGTCTTTGAGCATCTTGTTCTAGACCATCAAAAACCCAATAGCCAAATTCACCTTTGACGGATAATATTTTTCCGAAGAAACCAGTATCAATCAAATATTTGATTTTTTGAAATCCCGGTAACCATAGTTTGTCTTGGACAACGCCATTTTTGACATTGGCGTCTTTGGCTAAAGTTGCCAATTCCAGAGCTTGCTCAAGAGTTTCTGCAGTTGGTTTTTCACAATAAATACTTTTGCCAGCAGCAATGGCTTTTTTGACACCTTCAACCCTTCTAGTGGTTGTTTGAGAATCAAAATAGACGGAATAATGATCATCTTTTAGAAGCTCATCTAAATTGGTAGAATATTTTTCAAAACCATGAGCATCACAAAGTTCTTTTAATTTGATTTCATTTCGACCGACTAATATAGGGTCAACTAAAATTCTATCGGTGGCATTTATCTTTACGCCACCTTGATCACGAATTGCTTTTATAGAACGGATCAAGTGTTGGTTGGTTCCCATTCGACCTGTCACGCCATTCATAATAATTCCAATTGTTGTTGTTGTCATTCTTTACTCCTTAAATTATTTTATTTTTAATTGTTTGTATCGACTTATAATTAGATCAAGGAATTCACCTTGATCCATTTCCCAATATTTTTTCGAAAATATTTCTACTTCTTGATACCCTTTAAATCCTGTGTCATCAACCCATTTTGAAATTTGATCCACATTAATAATACCATCTCCCATAAGTCCACGATCATTAAGCATGTCTTCCATGTCAGTTTTCCAGTCGCAGATATGATACGAGAATAAATTATTATTTTCAGCACATCGTTTAATTTGATTTTCTAATTTTTTTTCCCACCATAAATGAAATACATCAATGGTGACACCTACCATTGAAGAGCCAATTGATTCAGCTACATCATTGGCGCTTTCCATAGAGCTGATAGCACTTCTTGTATCCGCATACATAGGGTGCAATGGTTCAATGCCCAATTTTACATTTAGTTTTTCTGCCGTTTCAACTAGGGCCTCAATTCCATCCTTGATGTGATTTATATTATCGAGAATGGATACTCCTGGGGTTGCACCACATACTAAGACAACTAAAGGCGCTCCAATTTCGGCAGCTTCTTCCAGAATAAGTTTATTTTCTTCGATGGCTTTATCTCTAGATGGCTGATCTACCCCCGTAAAGAAGCCTCCTCTTACCAAAGATACAATTGAGATGCCGGCATCAGAGACTCTTCTTTTAACTGCAGATAAGTCCTGGTTTTCAATGACGTTTCTCCATACACTAATGCCAGTAATTCCAACTCTTTCGTAATTACTTAAACATTGGTCGAGGCTCCAAGGTTTATTTGTCATTGTATGTATGCAGAGACGACTTAAATCGTTTGATGTCATTTAAATTCTTTCTTAAATTGTTTGGCCTTTTTTATATTCGCCAGCGAGTTTAATTTGAAATGGTTCTTGATTCTTATTAATTATTTTTTGAAGAATCCATTTTGATATATTATTACCAATTTCATATAGTGGTAGACTGATGGTATCTAGCTTTTCTGGAAATAAATTGATTACGGGGCTTTCATCAAATCCAGTTAACGAAAAATCTTTTGGAATATGATAACCATAATGGGATGCTCTGATTTTTAATGCTAGGGCGACAACATCATTCATGGCTATGAGGCTATTGTAGCCTTTGAAGGTTAGTTCTTTGAAAAAGCTATCATCAATATAATTAATACTTTTTATTTGAATGACATCATCATTTGAAAAGGGGACTTTAAATTGGTAGCAAGCTTGTTTGACACATTTTAATCGTTCTCGACTAATATCGTTATGGGGTGTTAAGTATAAAAAACATGGTTTAAACTCTTTTCTTTTTTCCATAATTTTTGAGATGAGTTCTGATATCCCGGCATAATTATCACAATCAATGTAGTCATTATTAGGGAGAGTACGATTGATAGTTATGTTTGGAACCTGTTTTGTTTTCAAGAGTTCATAAACATCTTGGTCTGGTTTCGTAAAGGCAAAAATAACACCGTCGATATTGCCGGATTTTTTATTATCAAATAGATTTAAATCAGCGTCGTTGATTTCAGTTGCTAGGTTGATACGTGTATTACCCAAACCTTTTTTAATACTTTTTAAAATATCGGTGAAGTCATAAAAGATAGGAAGCAGATGATCATTTTTTGGACCAAGAACAAGTTTAATTGTTAAAATGGTTCTATTCTGATGCCTTTTGATTGTTCGTTGTTGATAACCTAAACGTCTTGCAGTATCATGTATTTTTTTACTTGTATCATTACTTATCAAGCTAGAATTATTCAAAACCCTAGAGACAGTACTAGGGGAGACACTAAGCTCTTTCGCAATATCGTAGATAGTAACAGCCATAAATTCCATACCTTCAAAATACAATTTATTGCATGCAATAATATTCAAATGGCATGCAATGTCAATAGGTTTTCGCACGACTAAATTAAATAATCACTCATATGGTATTCCATCTTAAAAAAGGCCTAGAACATAGGATTCCTACGTTCTCTTTTTCATAACCCCTTAAATAGCAACTATTTATGTATAACTCATTGCAAATAAACGACTTAAATAGGCATTCACGTTTGTCATTGTTTGCCGTTGTTTGTTGTTGTTTGTAAATGCTCAGGGACACTTCAGGGACAAAATTTTGCATAA
>NVWA01000083.1 GCA_002746535.1 Planctomycetota bacterium | reverse complement strand
AAATTGAGAGATTGAGAGATTGAGAGATTGAGAGATTGAGAAACTATATTTTTCTCTCTGTGTCTTTGTGCCTCTGTGTGGATATATTTTATTTTTTAAATTATAATCACTGGCTTAGTTAAAGAATTTATCTACACAGAGGCACGGAGGCACAGAGTTTATGTGGGGGCTCTATTTGGGCTTCTGGGTAAATTAATTAATTAATTTTTAGCCATGTTAGAAATGATTCGGAGGATTGTGTGATGATTTTTTCTGAGATCTTTTCTGAGAATCGAATTTCTTGAGCAAAGACTGATCCACGAAGATACATTAGATTTTCTATAAATGAAATAGCTTCTTTGGATTTATACGGTTTATTTTCGAGTTCTTCAAAATGATCATCAAAAATGATTTGAAAAGATTTAACTCGCTCCATTTTATCAGTATCTTTTTTTGGTCCTAATATTAAACGTTCAATTCTGACAAACAGACCTTTCATGATTTTACCGAGATTTAAATAAAAGCTCGATGAATAATCCAACATGAACTTTGGATGCCAAAGTACGTTCAAACAAAATTTGACATCAACAACACTTTTTTCAAATGCAGAACCCTTACATTCTTCAAGCAACTCAGTGCACTTTTTATAATAATCAATCGCAGTTGATAGAGAAGCCCCCATTTCATCAGCAACGTCTAACAAACTTTCCCGAGCTCTAGTTGAGTGATCAACAAAATCATTGACCAATTTTAAATTAGATTCATTAAGATATAAGGCTCCGGCAATAACTTTGTTCACCAGAACATTCTGAATAAAATCACTTATTGAGGAAATAACAGCTATATAAGCAAGTTCATTTTCACTCAAAGGAAATCTCTTATATAAATCCGAAACCAAATCCCAATGATCTAATTCAAATAACTTAATGACACCAAATTGATGATAATAATTCGATTCTGAAAGGTTCGAAAATAACTTAATGATCAATATTTTCTGATTATAATACAGACCGGGATACCCTTCAAGTTTCCCTTTTTTATATGTAATAATTTCTTTTTCTTCAAAAGAATGTTTCAACCAATCGTCAGTTTTTTCAATTACAATTTCAATGTTGGCCACCTTTTCAAATTCGTGTGAAACATTTTGTTTAAGCTTTACCTGAACTTCTTCCAAATTCCTAGAGCTTTGCAATTGACGTCCATCTTTATCAACAACTTGAATTCTTATTAATAAATAATTAGAAATTTTACTTAATTCAAAATCTGAGATTTTGATTAATAATTCAAACTCAGCCTGGGCAAATCTACATAATTCACTCAGCAGAGAATCACTTTGGTTAATATCAAAACTTAAAAAACGATTTACCCAATTAGATGCCGGTTGCATTGCAACTCTAAATGATTTTGGCAATGATTTAAATAACTCTAATAGTTTCTCGTCTAAATAGCCCGGTATCAACCAATCAAGGTCCCTTTGTTTTAATTGTCCTAATAAATGCAATGGGCATAAAATTGTTGCGCCATCAAAATCATTTGCCGGTTTATACTGATATTTAATTTTTAAAGAAATATCATTGAGCAGATATTTTTCTGGGTAATCTTTATCAATAATAGGCGTAATCTGTGGTATAAAAACATCATCATATGTGACATTTAATAAATCTTTTACACTTTTCGATTCTTTATAAAACCATTTATTAAATAACTTAGTCGTATGTATTTCTGCCGGAATCAAATCATTGTAAAATTTTATTAAGCCTTCTTCAAAATATAAAGAATCTATTCTTCTAGATTTGATCTCTAAAAGTTTAATCGATTTGATTAATGATTGGTTATGTTTTAAAAAAGGCAATCTTGAAATAATTCTATTTTGAATTAAACCTTCAAGTATAAATATTTTTCTGGACTCAACGGGATCTATTCGACCATAAAATACGGGACGCTTATTGATAATGGGAAGGCCAAATATTTTTACATTTTCACGACCATAGGGACACCCCTTTTGAGCATTCCAATAAGCCTCTTCATAAGAATTGGAACATAAATGCTTACAAACATCTTCGACCCATTCAGGTTGTATTTCAGCCACAACCCTTGCAAATAATTTTGTGGTTTCAACTAGAGAAGAACACATTAACCATTTTGGCTTTTTAGAAATCAATGTAGATCCAGGAAAAATAAAAAAGTGTTGTCCTGAAGATCCTATATATTGTTTTTTTTCATCTAAGGTTCCAATATGCCCAATTAATCCTGATAATAGGGATTTATGTAATCCTACGTAATCATTACTGCTAGAACTCATTTTAAATTTAGCTTCTTTGACTTGTTTTTTCAAATCTTGAACAATACTTCTCCACTCAAACCATCTTTTGATACTTATTTTATTAGATTTCAAATACTTTTTAAATTGGTTATTTGATGATGCATTTTTCTTTTCAGCTTCAAGATGCTGCCATAATTTCAAGTATGTCATAAAATCTGATTTGTCATCTATCCATGGCTTTAGCTGTTTACCTTCTTCATCATTGGCTCTCTTCTTTTCTCTAGGATCTTGCGATGAAAGTAAAGCGACAATGATGATCATTTCAGATAAAACATTTTGCCGATTGGCTTCTACTATAATTCTTGCAAGATTCGGATCTAATGAAAACCCTGATATAACTTTCCCCATTGGAAGCACATTTCTTTTTTTATCAATAGCCCCCAATTCGTAGAGAATTCTATAACCTTGCAAAATCATTTTTTTATTTGGTTGATCAATAAATGGAAATTCCCCCATCTCTCGTAAACGAAGCCTTTTCATGCGCAGGATAACCCCCGCTAAACTTGTACGTTTAATTTCAGGATCAGTAAATAAATCCATTTCGTCATATATTTCTTCGGTATATAGATGATAGCAAACTCCATCAGAAATTCGACCACAGCGCCCTCTACGTTGCTGTGAACTAGCTTGTGAAACCCATTCTAATTGAAGTTTTTGAATATGACTAGATGCACTAAATCGACTAATTCGTACTAATCCTGAATCAATCACATAATTTATACCCGGAATGGTAAGTGAAGTCTCAGCAACATTTGTTGATAATATAATCTTACGCTGTTTAAATGATTTAAAAACTTTTTGCTGATCGGTCACACTCAACTGTGCATACAAAGGTAATATGACCGTATTAGAATATTTTTTACCTAATAAATGTTTTTCAACGTTTCTGATCTCTTTTTCTCCGGGAAGAAAAATAAGAATATCTCCTTTTGTATCAACATCATTAATCCAAGAAACACCCTTTTCAACCATTACTTCTAAATCTTCATCTTCATCATAATCGTCAACAAAATAATCCTCAACAGGATACATACGACCTTCTACTTTTATTACCGTAGAATCATCAAAAAAATCGGCAAACTTTTCAGCATCTAAAGTTGCACTACTAATAATAATTTTTAAATCTGGGCGCTTGTGTTGAATTTCTTTCAGATAGCCTAACAAAAAGTCAATATTAAGATTTCTTTCGTGAGCCTCATCAATAATCAAAACATCATATTGCAAAAGATTGCGATCTGATTGAGTTTCAGCCAACAAAATACCATCCGTCATAAATTTGATATAAGTATTTTCATTCGTTTTTTTATCAAACCTAACTTCATATCCAATTTCATTACCAAGCGCAACTTTCATTTCTGATGCAACTCGATCACTAACACTCACAGCAGCAATTCTGCGAGGTTGCGTACATCCAATTCTACCCTTAATTCCATATCCAAGCTCTAAACACATTTTTGGTAATTGAGTCGTTTTACCTGAACCCGTATCACCACAAATTACAACAACTTGATACTTTTTTATAGCACTTAAGATATCATCTTTTCGATTAACAACTGGTAAGTCATCCGCATAGATAATTACATCTGGAATATGTAATGCTAGATGGTTAAATTGTTCATGGGCTTTCATTAATGAATCAAAAAATTTGCCGATCAAATGATTTTTTTTTGTTTCATTTTTCTGCTGTTTAATTTTATTGAAAAATACTTGAAGTCGAATTTGATTAATTCGACTGACACTCTCTTTTAATTTTGTCCATAGTGATGAAATTTCTTCATAATCACTTGGTTTTAATTCTTTAGTCATGATTTTTCAATATATTTTCATTAATTTAAGAACGATTTAAAAATAATAATACTAAATTAGCAATTTCGCTCAAAAGATAAAATATTCTTCATGCAGTAATTCTCTTCAGATGACTTTATCTACAATTCTCTCTTTACGTTAGGCAACAATTATGATAAAATATCGCCCCTGTTTCAATATAATTTTGATTGTTTAGGATAAATACATGGGATATACCAGCCAAGTTGCAGAATTCACTAACGCTTGTCACGATGAACTACCACAGAAGCCAACATTGATGACAAAAGAAGCTGTTTCTTTTATCAGGGAAATGGTAAATGATGAATTGGATGAATTAGAAGAAGCAAATACAACTGTTGATCAAGCAGATGCATTAGTAGATGCCATTTATTACATTTGTGATTGTGCGGTTAGACATGGAATGAATCTCGATAATTTATTTGAAATTGTTCATGGGGCAAACATGAAAAAAGTTGTCAACGGAAAAGTAATTAGACGTGACGATGGCAAAATATTAAAACCTGACGGATGGGAAGCTCCTGAGCCTAAGCTTGAAAAAGAAGTTGAAAGACAAACCTTAGAAGGTCCTTTTAATATTTAAAACACTTTAATTTTAAATATTATCTCACATTCTCTCATCTACAATTTAATTAGGCTATTTAATGAATGGCAGATAATTTAATCGATAAAGATTTGGTACTTTTAATTTTAAAAGATACAAGCCAATTTTCTTTGTTGACTGAAAAATACAAAAATTTAATTTTCAGATATTGTATGAGCTCAATTGAAAACGAAGCTTCAGCAGAAGAATTAACTCAAGAGATATTTTTTAAAATATTCAAAAATTTGAATCAATTCAACACTGATTCTCCCATAATAAATTGGATTATTACGATAACAAGAAATGAAGTAATTAATTTCATTAAAAAAAAATCTACCGCTAAGTTAGCTTTAAAAGAAATCTCAATCATAAAATCTAATAAAAATGAGTCATCACATCAATGGGATTTAGGTTTGGCATTGGATCAATTAGATGAAAGAGAATATACTTCTATCACTTTAAGATACTTTGAGAACTACTCCTGTAATCAAATTAGCCAACTACTGAACATCACACCAAATGCTGTTAGCGTTTTACTCTATAAAACAAAGTCTAAATTAAAGACTATTCTCCAAGAATTGTAAGCACTCAGCAACAAAGTTTAAGAATACTTTCTAATACTGCTGCCCTCTGTGCCTATGTGTGGAATAAAACTTTTTTTAATATTCATATCTGACGTTAATATTCTATTTCTTTAACCACTCATATGATCAGCAAATTATTTGATCCACACAGAGGCACAAAGGCACAGAGAAAATGTCGGCGATTAGCTTTACTGCTAATCTGAGTATTCGATTTGAAAATTAATAGATTATTTTTAATTTATGGACAGATATTAGATAGTCAGTTGTATATATGATTAAATGTAAAAATATCTTTCTCATTAGGTAAATCATGGCCCAAAATTCCGAAGAATACGAAATATTGAAGGATAACTCTCCAGATGAAGATATTTCTGATGAAAATGAGTTCTATTTATTAGAAACTCGTTTATCAAAGTATCAATCCAAGGAAACTAGCCTTGAATACTCAAATGAGATTTTAATTAATAAAAATCAATCTTCTCCATTCATATATTTCTTACAAATGGTAGGCACTATTTTAATTATTGTGGGAGTAGTCGCTTTATTAGCCATATCTACTTTAGATAAAAAAGAAATTCGTAAAATTCCAAACAATAAAATTAAAAACTATTTAAATACTGAATTTGCTTCAAAAAGTAATCAACATAATAAAAAGATATATGCTTTTTACTTTTCCTCATTGCATTGTAAACCATGTCAAGAATTTATATCTGTACTTGATCAATTCAATAATGATATGCAAAAGACCAGTACTAATTTCGAAATAATATTTATTGAATTGAAACAGAACAATACCCTTGCCAAGTCATATGCTCATCTTTCTTTTTCAACACTAGATTATAAAAAACTAAAAAACAAAGTTTTCTTTGATCAGTATAAAAGTAAACAACATGGACCAACATTTGTTATTGTAAACAATCAAGGTGATATTATTGCAAAACATCAAAAGGGTCTTTATAAACAAAGCTTTGCAAAAGTCTTAACTAAACTTTCTACTATTATTCAAAAAGGGTAAGCCTCAGTGAACGGTTATAAAGTTGGTGGGATATCCATTGCCATTATATTCTTTTTTTACTATTTTCTTCTAAAAGAAAATAAGCAACCTGATATTAATTCGACTAAAAACAAACCTTTAATGATTTATTGTGCCGCTGGCATTAAAGAACCTTTTGAAATGGCCGTGAAAGAATTTAAAAAAGTATATTCAATAGATATTACTGTGGACTATAGAGGTTCTGGTCATTTGTATGGTTCATTAAAGACTTCTAGTCTTGCTGGACTAACAAAAGGAGACTTATTTCTTGCTGCAGATTATAGTTACACCGATATGGGGAAAAAGGATGGCATAATTAAAGAGACATTGCCATTAGCTTATCAAAATCCGATATTGATCGTTAAAAAAGGGAACCCGAAAAATATAAAATCAATTCATGATTTATTAAAACCTCATATTAAAATAGTTATTGCTAATCCGGAAGCTGCAAGTGTTGGAAAAACGACTAAAAAGATACTTTCCAAAGCTGGCCTTTGGAAACAAATCAATGAAAACGTAATTAAATATGGCACTTTCAAACCAACCGTATTAGATGTCGCTAATGATGTAAAACTGGGTGTAATGGATGCAGGAATAGTTTGGGACCCTATATCTAAACACCATAATTATATAGATTACATTGAAGTAGTTGACGAGCCAATTTTAACAAAACATAAAAAACATATCACCATAGGAATATTAACATCATCTAAAAACCCAACTATGGCTTTGAAATTTGCCAGATTTATTCATGCAAATGATAGAGGTCAACAATATTTTAAACATTTTAATTTCCAAACCATCAACAATGCTGATGACTGGTCGGAACATCCATCAATTAAACTAATGAGTGGAGGTGTCAATAGAATTGCAATTAAAGACACTCTCGAAGAATTTAAAAAAAGAGAAGGTGTGGAAATAATAACCGTCTTTAATGGATGTGGTATTTTGGTTAGCACAATGAGAGGTGGTGAAAGGCCAGATGCTTATTTCGCCTGTGATATTTCATTTGTAGATCAAGTCAAAGATCTTTTTAAAGAACCCAAAAATATTGCAAAAACAGATATTGTTATCGCAACACTTAAGAACAACCCAAAAAATATAAAATCCATTGATGATCTTGGAAATAAATTTTTGAAGCTGGGCGTGGGACATCCTGATCAAAGTGCTTTAGGAAGTTTGACAGTTAAGCTTTTGAAATCTATGAATATATACGAAGCAATCTATAAAAATGTTACTGCTCAAACACCTAGTGCCGACATGATTGTTGTTCAGCTTTTGAGCGGAAGCCTTGATGCCATCATTGTATATAGAGCAAATTTAAGTAAATTAAAAGATAAATTTGAAGTCATTGAAATTGCCCATAAAATGGCACATGCCATCCAGCCATTTGCTATTGCGAAGAAAACAAGAAATCATTATTTAATAGAAAGGTTGCTTGATGCAATTGAAGAGAAATCTAATCGATTTGAAAGCGCAGGATTTTCACTTTTTAAAACGCTAAAAAAGAATCCATTTGTTGAGCCTATGAAGAAATGAACAAAAACAATTACCCATCAGCATCTTTGCCTTATAAAATTAAAGGTGATAAATTATTTTTCACAATCATGCTCTCATTATGTGGTATTTATATTTTTCTTTTGATTGGTATGGTGTTAGCTGATTTCAGATTTATTGACATTAAATCTATCAAAAACTTCTTTAATGATCCTAATATTATCAGCTCATTAAAATTAAGTATTGCTAGTTGTAGTATCACCACCGTATTATGTTTATGGGTAGCCATTCCAATTGGTTATATATTATCACGATATGAATTTAGAGGAAAATCAATATTAGACTCTATATTAGATATACCGATCATGCTTCCTCCCCTAGTTATTGGGATCTGCTTATTATTTTTTTTCAGCTCACCCTTTGTGAAATATTTTGAGGAGATCTTCATCAATATTTTTAAAGGGAGTTTTATAGCGAATTGGTTTGGCTGGGAACCTCAATATTGGACATTTAATCCGGCTTTTACTAAATTGAGTGTCATCATTGCTCAATTCATGGTAGCTTGCGCCTTTGCAGTTCGAATTATGAAAAGCACATTTGATGAAATGAACCCACGTAAAGAAGAAGTTGCCTTAACTTTAGGATGTTCAAAAGGACAATCTTTTTGGTTAGTTGCATTACCAAATGCTAAGAGAGGTATTATTACTGCAGCTACTCTAGCATGGGCAAGAAGTTTAGGTGAATTTGGACCAATATTAATTTTTGCTGGAACAACAAGAATGAAAACAGAAGTTCTATCAACTAGCGTTTATTTAGAATTTTCTGTTGGGAATATTGCTATGGCAACGACTATATCTATGGCAATGATTATGACAGCAATATTTATCAATATTATTATGAGACAGTTTGGAGGAATCAAATTATCCCATGATTGAACTGATCGATGTTACAGTAAGTGCTGGTAAATTTCAATTAACCAATATAAATTTATCAATCCCAGATAATCAATACGGAATTTTATTAGGTCGAACTGGTAGTGGCAAAACAACTATTATGGAAACCATATGTGGATTAAAAAAAACAACTAAAGGAACAATTTTGATTGATGGACAAGATATAACTCAATTAAAACCCGCTGAAAGAGGCGTTGGATTTGTTCCTCAAGATGGAGCCCTATTTGATCAATTTAATGTTTTTGATAATTTAGCATTTAGTTTAAAAATAAGGAAATGGAAAAAATCAGAGATCAATGAACGAGTATGCGAATTAGCGGAGTTATTAGGCATAGAAAGTTTATTAAACAGAAACACGACAAATTTAAGTGGTGGTGAAAAACAACGAGTGAGTTTAGGTCGTGCTTTAGCATTTTTTCCTTCCGTATTATGTTTTGATGAACCATTAAGTGCCTTAGATGAAGAAACTCATGATGATATGTGTCATTTATTAAAAAATGCTCAACAATATTCAAATGCATCTGTATTACATATATCACATAATCCAAAAGAGCATCAACGTCTGGCGGATTTAACTTTTGAAATTAAAGATGGAAATGTTATTCAATACCAACCAGAAGAATTAATTTTAAAGGATCAGAAAATATGAAGATCAAGTTTGTTTTCACCTCACAAATTTCTTTGATCGCCAAAAAAAATGATCAAAGTATTGAGGTAGTAGATAATTCCTCCATTCAAACGGCCATTATGGAATTACTCAAATCAAATTCTCAGGAGTTTAAAGAATTAATTTTAGATCAACATGACCAATTATTACCTGCCATCTTATTAATCAAAAATGATGATCAAATCTCTTTTGATGATAAGAGTTCTCTGAAGGATGGTGATGAGATCATGTTATTTTCACCAATGTCAGGAGGGTGAATTAAATTGAAAGAACTAACAGATGAAGATTTAAAAATATATGAATGGCAACTGGACATTCCTGGTCATGGAGTTGAAGGACAGAAAAAATTAAAGAATTGTGTCGCATTAATTTCTAGGACGGGTGGACTAGGAGGTCCACTAGCTTTTCAATTGGCGTCAGCAGGAGTAGGCAAATTAATATTAGCCCACGGAGGTGATCTGAAACATAGTGACTTAAACCGACAAATATTAATGAAACATGATGATATTGGAAAACCACGTTGTGAAATAGCCTATGAAACTTTAAAAAGGTTTAATCCGAACATTGAGGTAGAAATAATAAATTCAAATATATCGGAAGATAATGTTGAAGAACTTATCGAGCGTTCAGATATTGTATTTGACTGTGCGCCCCTTTTTGAAGAACGATTTCTAATGAATCGGGAATGTGTCAAACAAAAGAAACCTTTAGTCGATTGTGGCATGTACAGTATGGAGGGTCAACTTATCAATATTATTCCAGGGAAAACCCCCTGCTTGAATTGCATATTTCCAGAAAAACCGCCACATTGGAAAAGAAAGTTTCCGGTTTTTGGAGCAGTATCAACATTACTGGCATCATTAGGAGCTATCGAAGGTTTAAAAATCATAAGTGGCTTTGGCGAACCGTTGATGAATAAAATGCTTTACATTAATACACAAACACTTGAATTTAAAAAAATACCAATAACTAAAAAAACAAACTGCCCCACTTGCGGGACAATATAAAGGAGAATCAATCATGAAATCAAAACTTTTTATCATTTCATTAATTTTAATTATTTGCAGTCATGCTATTTATGCTTGCAAAACACCTGTGTATAAATATGCACTTAAAAACTGGCAAGAAAGAGATTTCTACCAAGTCATTAAAATATTTGATTTAAAATTAAAAAAAGGTGAAAACAAAAAGGATAAAAAATCAGAAAGTAAATCAAAAGAAATTCAAATGCATCCTATCGAAAAATATTTTAAAGAAAAGGGTGAATTAGCAAATGCTGATTTTATTGCCATTGAGAAAAACGAAGATATTAAAAATACCTATGGCGAATTTATGGAAGAAATTATAAAGAAAGGTTTAAAGAAAAACAAAACGCCCTTTTATATAATTACTAATCCAGATGGTTTAGCAATTCACACGGGTGAATTATCAGTTAAAGACATGCCAAGTTTATTTATGTCACCAGCTCGTGTAAAAATTGCAAAAGAACTATCACAGGAAAAAATTGTATTGCTATTTGTGGCTTCTAAAAATGAGGAAAAAAATAAAAAGGCAGAAAAAGCGTTAAAAGAAGGTATCAAAGAAGTTATCGTCGATGAATTAGAGTATCGAAAAAATGCCAATGATCCTGAAGTGACTGAAGAAGAAATAAAGAATTACAAACCAATTAAAATTTCTTATGTAAAGATTGATCCAAAGGATCCAAAAGAGATATGGCTCTATCGTCAAATGAAAAAGGCTTCATCATATATCACTGATGATGATCAACCTAAAGTATTTGGCGTTGTAGGAAGAGGTTTTGTTTTCGAACAATATTTAAGCGAAGATTCACTCAATAAAGAAGGAGTGGCTGATTTAGTATTATTTCTTTCAGGCCCATGCTCATGTACAGTAAAATCGGGAAACCCAGGGATAGACATTCTTACGAACTGGGATTGGGATGAATCAATTGAAAGTAGTATGGATGATGATGAACCAGAACAGGTTGATGGTTTTGGTGGGGAAGAAATTGAAGATACTATTGAAGGTGGTGCTGAAGACAAAATTGCTGAAACTTCAAAACTAGATAAACTACAAAATACAAACATTTCAAAACCTGATTCAATTGAAGATGGTAATATTGCCAGCCCAAATGAGTTTTTAAAATTGGTTTTATTTGCCATCATTGGTTTGGGTATCAGCTTACTCTTGATTACTCAAATAATGAAAGTTGATAAAGAATGAATGTATTCCATTTAACCATAAAAGAATTAGTTTATCGAAAATTAAATTTTATTCTTACATTAATCCCTGTTATCGCTGCTGTTGCATTATGCGTAATGATGCTGACGATTTCAAAAGCTGCCTACAAAGAGCTAAACCGGCAAATGCGAAACATGGGAACCAATTTAATTATTAGTCCTAAAAACATGAGTCAATATGATTACATTAATGATGGATTTACGGATGCTACTTTACCTGAAAGTTATATCGATAAATTAAAAAATGCTAAAATATTTACGGTACAGCATTTAATTGGAACTATTTATCAACGTTCAAAAGTTCAAGGGAAATGGGCAATCATAACAGGCACTATGTCTGCAGCCCAAGTATCCCATGCAGGAACAAAGCCACCTATGGGTACTCGAGTACCAAAAAATGAAGTTTATGCAGGTTTTGCTATAGCCACTCAATTAAAATTAAAAAAAGGTGGAGATGTAATTATCGAAGGTAAAAGCTTTAAGGTTTCTAAAATTTATAAAAATAAAGGAAACCGCGAAGACATTATGCTTTATATGGATTTAGCAGAAGCTCAAACTTTATTCCATATGGAAGGTAAAGTAAATTTAATTCGCGCACTTCAATGTCAACTTGATTGCGAAGATTTAGGAGATGCAGCAGAAGCAATTAAGAAAGTGGTTGCAGAACTACAACCACTTGTACCAGAGGCTAAATTTATAGAGCAAGCTGACATTGCTAAAATTCGATTGCAGACAAGAGGCATGATGCAAAAGCTTAATAACTTTATTTTACCCGCCATCATTTTTGTTTCTTTATTATTAATTGGTTTAATGTTTTTCCTAAATGTTAAAGAGAGAGTGATCGAGATCGGTGTGCTTAAAGCATTGGGATCTAGCTCAAATAAAATTATGTTCCTCTTTTTAAGCAAAGCTTTATTTATAGGATTAATCGGTGGTATATTGGGGTTTTTTATTGGTAGCTATTTATCAGTACACTACGGACATTCTTTTTTCCCGGCAACCGGAAAAAAACTTTCTTTCAATTGGAATTATTTATATTTTGCCACTACACTATCGCCTATGATTTGCATCGTGGCTTCTTATTTACCGGCGTTCTTAGCAAGTCAGCAAGACCCAGCCAACATTTTAAGAAAGGATTGAACAGTTGATTAAGTTAATTAATTTATCCAAAAAATATCAAATGAAAGACAAAAACATTAATGCATTAGATCAAGTAAGTATATCGATTGATTCTGGTGAATTTGTGGCTATTAGAGGTCCAAGCGGATGTGGTAAAAGTAGTTTACTTTTATCAATTGGTGGAATGTCTAGGCCTACTGAAGGCGAGCTAATCATAGATAACACATCTATCTATAAATTATCCAAAAATGAAAGATGCCATTATAGAGGCACAAATATTGGCTTTATATTTCAGGCATTTCATTTGATCCCCTATCTCAGCGTCAAAGATAATATATTGTCGGCAAATATTCACTCAGGGAAATATAGAACCGATCAAGTTGATGCTCTCATGGATAAATTTAATTTGGGCTTAAGATCAAATCATAAACCTTCAGAACTTAGTACAGGAGAAAAACAACGGGTCGCCCTAGCTAGAGCATTTTTAAATGAACCATCAATAATTTTGGCTGACGAACCTACAGGAAATCTAGATCCACAAAATGCTATTATTGTCTTAAATCATTTAAAAGAATTTCAAAAAAATGGTGGTACCGTTGTGTTGGTCACGCATCAAAATAATGCGGAAGAATATAGTGATAGAACTATAAATATGGAAACAGGAAAAATTATTTCTTAAAATTAATGGCCCATACCACCAATATGGATTTGAAGATCTTTTCTTTCTCTAATCTTTTCAACCTTGCCATCTAGTATCCATACAACTCTTGTTGAGATGTTAAGCATTTTCATATCATGAGTAGCAGTGATTACAGTCGTGCCATAATCTTCGCTTAAATTTTTCAAGATTTTAATTACCTCTTCACCAGTTTTCAAATCTAGATTTCCTGTAGGCTCATCAGCTAAAATAATTTTGGGATTATTTGCTAAGGCTCGACCAATGGCTACTCTTTGTTGTTGTCCACCAGATAATTCATCAGGTTTATGATCCCATCGGTCATAAAGTTCAACTTTTTTCAGAATTCCCATCCCATGTGCGTTTGCTTCTTCTTCACTTTCGCCCTTTAACAACATTGGCAAAGTTACATTTTCCAAAGCGGTCATCACACCGATTAAATTAAATGATTGAAAGATATATCCAATTCGATTGCACCTTAACCATGCCAATTGACTTTGAGAAAGCTCTTGAATATCATACCCATCAATACTGACTGAACCTAATGTTGGTAAATCCAAGCCCCCAACCATATTAAAAAATGTTGATTTGCCAGAACCAGAAGGACCTAGAATAGACAAATATTCTCCTGAATAAATATCTAAATCAATTCCCTGAAGAGCTTTTACAAGAGATTCTCCCACTCCATAATGCTTTTCAACACCCACTGCTTTTACGATAATTTCTTTTTTTTCACTCATAATATTTTTCTAAATTATGCCTCAACTCTCATAGCTTCAACTGGTTTCATTTTTGCAGCAACGTATGCCGGATAAATAGCAAAAACAATAGATAAAGACATTCCTATTAAAATTGCATAAGATGATGATTTTAAAAAATCCATAAAATTAAAAACAGAAAATACATAGCTACCATATTGAATTAACAATGGTATATACGCAATAAACACCCCGATGATAACTCCTAATAAAGAACCGGCAAATCCAAGAATTCCTGATTCAATGACAAACAGTTTTATAATTAATGAATCTAACGCACCCAAGCATTTCATTGTTCCTATTTCTCTGTATCGTTCAGTAACAGACATTAACATGGCATTGATAATTCCTACAGCACTCACTAGTAATGAAAGAATAATGAGCCACTTGGTTTTATCATCAAGCCCTAATTCATTTAAATTAATTTTATTCTCTTGTAGTATCAACAATAAATTTTCATCGTTGGTGCCCATAATTTTTAAACCAGTCATAATATCGTGATTGAACCAAATAGAAGCTAAAAATGCTATTGCTAGAATTACACCACTCAAAGTAATAATTGATCGACCTATTCGCATTTTTAAACCATTCCAACTAATACGTATCGTATTCGAAAGAGGTAAGGGCTTTTGATTTGGCAACTTATCCATTTTTTTGTCCTAGAAAAAATTTAACGTCGGTTTGATGTGTATAGTAATTTCTGTAAAAGTTATTAACAAGCCTAGAATAATAATGGCTAATATATGTCCAAAAATTAACCCAATAGCCCATTTCTTCATATTTTCAATGATATCTTTTGTACCAAATTTTGTCACTACAAATTTAATAACCCAGCCCAGAAAAAAACAAAATACAAAATTTCTTGTCTCACCGGGACTGATCCATAATATAATGCCTACTGGATGTGGTACCCAAAACCATTTTGTTCTAGCAAATAATAGCGCTATCATTGTAAAAGCACCAAAACCCAGGAATAATATCATATCCTTATTCACTTCCAGCATAGGTTCGCCGGCACTACTTTTTAACATTCTAACACTACTGTCATAAACTTGCTTAGGCACATCTTTAAAATACCATGTTTCTAAACTTTTTGAGCCATCATGATAAATCAACATTGACATAAATATAAATGAAATGGCTACTGCAATAATCACGGCGATAAATAAAGTAATCCAAAATTTTCTCTTTTCTATTTGAGCTTCATCCTCAACCTTTTGCGCAACCATTACATTGGGCGCTAAGAATGTTTTCGTATCAAAGAAAAAAATAACTTGAAGAATAAATATATTTACTAGTGAAGCAACACCAACATTACCAATCCCTAGGGCATTTCTAACAAAATGTGATCCACTTGCTGAAATATTTTGGAATCCAATTATACCACATTCAGAAGCTACTCTCATCGCTGCCACAATAAACATTAACGTAATGAAACAATAGATAACAGCCCATAAAAAGGATATATTCATCCATAACATAAAACTAAATACTCCTATTCCAGAAACTATAAATAATCCAGAGGCTAAATAATTTTCAGAAATGACTTCCTCTGAAACTTTATTTGGTCTAATATTTAATATTTTGTAAACGGCAGAAAACAAATAGTGCCTAACATTCCAAAGCATAAAGCTTGAAAATACAATCAATCCACCAAACGCTTGGGCAGAATAGAAAGGAAGTTTTAAATAATAATCAGATTTAAATGACCCTGCTGTTTTTCCATAACCAAACCATACAGCAAGAAGTAATTCGGCAATTACTATCAAACTAAAAAACCAAACTGAAAATGATATCTCCTTGGGAACTATAAATGCAATACCTATCAAAATAAAGAAAACATGGAGAGTTAAATTAAAATCTCCAATTCCTTCCAATACCGTATCTACAACATAATTTTTAATTTCTAATTTTAATTCCAATATATCAAAACCAGCTAAAAGTATAAATGATAATGCGGTTACAAGTCCCATAATAAAAAAAGAATTCTTCCATATTGTGAAACTTGGATACTTTTTTTCTTCATCATTTCCAATAGGTTCACCTAATATTGCCTGAGGTATCATTGCTAAAGGAAACTGTAAACGTTCATATTTAGACCATTGCGTGAAAAGGATTCTTGCCAATGAAAAAAGAACCATATAAATCGATAATATTAAAATCATCCAAAACAAAAATGGTTTACCAACCGTTACCCAAGGCACGTTTCCCCAAAATGTATAACCGGGCTCCAACTTTCTATTGTCATAATAGCTAGTTAATCTAGCTCTATACTCTTTAAAATTTTCTTTTGGTTTTGGTAATAATGCTGGGAAGGAATTCTGCGGATATGAAAATACTTTACCAGATTTATCAATAATTTTTTTACCTTCTAGCCCTTGCTCAAAGGTCATTGAATCTTCTCGATTTAAAACTAAATTTGGATTTATTAGAGGTCTTTGGATTGTCAATCCTACTTTATTTTTATCGTATTTATTAACTTCAGATTGAAGTTTGCCTTTGACTCTTATTAGTTTTTTAAGCCAAATATGATTTTCATCTTCTTTAATATTTTCTCCATAGGCATATTGTTTAATCCCATCTTCTTTCCACCAAACAGCGGTTTCACTCAGCAATCCCCAATCTGTAGCATTTGTTGCTCTAGTCGGATTGTTTACTGCCCCTAAAAATGGCAATAAATAGCTCATTAATCCATAGGATGGAATACCAGAAGTTAACAATGTCATCATTGCAATTAAAAGAATTTCATGTCGATTGAATGGTTTAAATAGTGCGAATTTAATACCACTATAAATCATTTTAAATAAGGGGTTTATTAATAACACCACAACAATAATGAAGAAATAAGTCAAGACAGGTATTAAGGTATCTGTGACGGTAAAAGTATTTTTTATTACCATCTCTAGAGTCAAGGTGATAATAATAAAAACGATCGTCAAAAACCAACCAAGTAATATTGCTCTGACACCCAATTTCATTAATTAAACCTTAATTTAAAATGGCAATGCGGAGATGGCACTACTCAACAGCTTAAAGCCTATTGCGCCCATTCCAATCAAACCTATACCACAGGAAAAGCCAGCCAGCAATACAGGAGTATATTTCCGCCATTTATCTCCAAATTTCTTATGAAAATAATATCGACCAGCCAATGCACCAATAAGTTCTGGCACAACTGCATGTGGAGTTCCTTGCCCAAGCCCTCTAACAACACCATAAACTAATAGCGTCGGTAATCCCAAAACGGTTAGAAGAATAAACAGTCCTACGCCACCAAAAAAGCCATAAGCAATATAGGCCCCTTTTAAAGCTTCTAAAAATGGTGACGAACCTTCTAATGTTGAACTATAAGTCAAACTCATATTCTTGGCATATAATGGCCATAATTCTTTTGTAAATTTAAATGAATCGGATGGAACTGGAGCCATTTGCCAAATAAAATGAGAAAATACAATAAAGGAAGTGATCACAATTGGCAATACAACCAATTCTGTTTTGATTACACTCGATAACTTAGTACCTGTCAATTCAACAACTCTAAATTCCATGGTAACTCTACCATATTCATATAAAGGAATAGGAGCAAACCATATTGCAACTCCCTTATATCCCGACATAATAAAACTCGCTTCACGAATCAATGGTATGGAAACAGTTTGCCCAGCTAGCCCTTCGAGTTTGGCATTGGCATATGAAATTAATGGCGTATAAATAAAAGCATAAGCTAAAAAGAAGAACCAAGGAAAACCTTCAATTAAATATATACATATTAATATATAAGAGGCCGTCGCACCAAAATAAATACATAATGAAATCCAAATTGAAATATCACCACGCATCGTATTATTGGTAAGCAATTTTTTAAATCCAGCTTTAAAACCACCTTGAGCGCTAGGCTTACCTCTTCTCATTAATGGTTTTAACATTGCACCAAAACTAACGGCTGCAATGGATAAAGTTACTCCTATCCCAAAACTTAAATAAAAGTCTATATTATTACTGAACATTGTATCGACAACACCCATTCCAGGACGCCACGTGTGAAGAATCCCAGCATTCAATAAAGCCGGATTCAAAGCAAGTGTTATTAAAAATCCAACCACACCTCCAATAACTGCCCAAAATGGTAATACCATTCCAAGAACAACTAGTGTTAAATCACAAGATAAGTTAATCGCTGTAGCTGGGAAAATATTTTCAGTAGATGTCGTGAAATCTTTAAATGGTATCGGCAACAATGATATCTCTTGTGATAATAGAATCGATGATATCGCTGGTAAACCAACATAAATTAATCCAAAACCTCCACCTAACATTGCCCCTGTTGTAAAACAAGTCCAACGCCACTGATCGGCAGGATCTTTACTTTCTGTAAGTGCAATACAACCCTGGGCGGCTACGGGTGCCATGGGAAAAGGTAATTCTTCTACATCTGAAGTTAATCTATATAAAAAATATCCTAATCCAAAATGATCTATTCGGTGAATAACCATTGTTGTCACCATTAATGCGATAGGAGCATACCATATTGGGTGAAAAAAGGTTCGGCCGGCTTCTTCCATTTGCTTAGCAGAAGGTGCGACCCACGCAGGTATTTCTTGTGCAACACCCATGGCAATTGCTGGATCTGATTGCACCAAATATTGATTCCATAATAAACCAAAAAATGGAGACGCAATACTTAATCCTGTCATGTAATATAAAATATATATTTCCTGTTGACGTAATTCTTGTAATGAGCGACGAGCAATTTCAGCAAATAGGATAATTGTCACCCATCTTGCTGCCGGGCCCATACCCTCGCCAACGACCAATTGTAAATATAAAGACCCGGGCATCATAAATAGCCCCAAGAATAAAGCTCCAACTATTGTTTTACCACCAAATCCATCTTCAAACTTATCTGGAACCTTCATCAGGTCACGATAAATGGCTAGCTCTTTGTCTTCTTTACTCATTTAAGTTATCTTCTCTTTTAAACGGAAACTTCTTCATTTTTAGTTTCAAATAATTGTTCACCAGATATTTGAAATTGATCTTGAACAGTAAGGGGTTCAATTCTCCACTTTAACATAAGTTTTCTTATTTCAGTTGAGAATGGCGCATTTGTTCTAAGCCAATTGCTATCTGTACCTGATTCTCTGTGCATTACAATTTTTAACATATAAGCTTTAACTTTTGAATGAAAGAATGTTATGACTTCAATATTTTCAGTGACACCTAAATCATAAGGGGTTAATGCTAAATTAAATCTCTGAATTAAAGCTGTTGTAGTTGTGAAATCTGTTGCCGCATCATAATATTCTTCGGTTGAAACATCTAATGCTCTGCTCATAAAACTTCCGGTAGAAGCATCCGAAAATTTTAAAATATATTCACGTATATAAGCATTTATGGCATACCTTTTTGCACCAGTAAATGAGAATGGATAAAGAACTTCCATCCTATCATCTTTAGCTGATAACTCAGCTTTCGCCATTGATTCCCCTGAAGGTTGTGCTGCTTTTACCGCAGTAAATGCTGGATAGATAGTAGAAAGCACCACAATTAAGATTGTAAAAAACATTACAAAAACAACAATCAAAGATGAAAAATTAAGCGCAATATCCAATAACTGGTACTTATCAATTACTTTACTCACACCTTGACCAACCAAATAACCAGCAACGGAACCAATAATTCCATACACCAATGATTCTGCGATAAAAAATAAACCTATTTGAGTAGGATTTAATCCAACTGCTGTATAGATTTCAATTTCTTTTTTTCGTTCATATACTGTACCAAGCATTGTATTCATAATTATTGTTGCTGAAATTATCAATGGAATTATCAAATCTGTTAAACCACCGATTGCTGTTGAAAAACCAGTACCTATAAAAAAGCTACCCGCTTTAGTTGGTGGTGCTTCTTCATGTTTTTTAAAGTTCGTTGTTGAACCAATATATAAATTCTCAGAGGAATAAGAGGTGAACTCCTTAACTGCATCCCATAACTTATTTGGATTCTCAAATTTCAGTGAAATGCTAACTGTTCCTCCACCTAATCTAACGACCCTCTTATATGGTAAAATTGCTAAAAGTTTATCATTGAGTGGGCGGTAACTATCATTTGATTCTTCTTCTTCGCTATTTAATTCTTCTAATTGTTCCGCAGTAGGTTTACTACCTATATTAATTTGAGGTAAAATAGAAACGCCTCTCAAATCTTTCATTTCATTCATTTTAGTAGAATTGAATAAACCTACAAGTTGGTATTTCTCGCTCAGCATGATAACTGTTTCTTCCTTAAAATTTGCTATGTCTATTTTAAGTACATCCCTAGCTAATTTTTCAGATAAAATTATTTCTTTAGCATCATCACTACTAAAATATCTGCCAGCCACTATTGGGATTTTGGCTATAAAGCCATCCTCAGCTAATTCTAATCCTAATAGTTTTTCTATTTCTAAATCAGGTTTATTCGAAAGAAAAGAAATTACATGGGGTGCTACAACACCACCTAAACCTATTCTATGAGCCCAAGAACGCTTTACACTAGAAGTATGTTCAGGAAAAGCCAACAAAAAGGCATCATACGATATATTACTCCAACCATTTTTAGAATACATCAAACCAGTATAAGACGGCTTAGTTTCAGTTCGATGCATAGTAGGATCAATGGTTGAGGATAAACTAGTAAACGACAGCATGGTGAAAGTAACAAGAATAATTGTCACACATGTAAGAAATGTTCGCACTTTTCTTTTACGCATATTATTAACACCAATTACCAAGGCTTGTGTCATCACATTTGCACCGGCAGACTCACCTCCTGAAGAACGTCCTTGAAGTTCTTTAATTCTAGAATCAAATTTGTTGTACAACACGTTAAACACAAATACGGCTAAAACAATTTGAACAAAAGCTATTAAGACTACCAAAGGAGAATCAGTTAATTCAAATGCAGGATGAACATATCGAAAAATCATAAATACAGCGAAAAATATTAAAACATTAAGAGCCAACTGATGAGCAACTTTCGTTACAGGAAAACATAATCGTTGAATAAAAAATGAAAAAGGTAAAACCAATGCTAAATAAAAGACAACTGCTTTAATCATATCATTCATTACTTTTAATATTTTAGGGTAAGCTGAGTATGCCATCCCGAATCCAGAATATAAATTTTTATTAAACGAAGTATAATTTTTATTTTTCAAATCAACTTTTGCTTTTTCTAAATATTCAGTTGATTTATTATGCAAATGACTCACTAAAATATCTTTCACACCTTTTGATTCCAATAAATTAACTCTATAAGAATTCAAGCTGTGTACGTCCTTAAAACTTTCCCAATGAATCGCATGCCTATCTAGGTTAAAACGAGAATAACCTAGTCCTTGGGCAGATTTCTTATTCTTAAAACTTTCACTAAATATCATCAACTTGTCATTCAAAATTAATTTTATAGTGTAATCAGCCTTTTTAAATACACTAAATGCACCATGAACTCTAGGAGCTCTGACCCAGTCATATCCACCAACTAAAGGCAATCCACTAACCGCAATATTGTCAGGGGCACTATTTTGAATTCCATCAAGAATTTTTACTTTAGAATAGGTTTCCATTTTGGCAAAATCAAATCGACCATAGATATCAATTTTTTCACATCTAAATAAAGGCATGCTATAAGTTCTAAATTCTTCATCAATTTTATTAAATTCAATTTTGAAAGTCTTTGCACCTTTTAACATATCCATAACATTTACTATTTCATTATAGTCTTTATCGTATTGGAATGCTTGAACACCATAAGTTCCCTTTCGGCGAACATGACGGATATCAACTGTACCCAAATCATTACTCATCAATAATTTGTATTTAAAAAATCCGTCAACAGAAACTAACTTTGAAGTTTTACCCGCCAATGGGTTTGTAAGTTCTCCACCAAAAGTTAAAAGCACATTTTTGACAGGTGTTTCAGGTACAGAAATAGCCAAATTATCTTGCTGCACCATATTTATAATATAACTACTATAAGATGACCTATATGTTTTAAGTGAGTTTTTTATAAAAGAAGAATCATTGATTAACATTGGTATGAATTTTTCAATATAGTGACTTAAATTTATAGCACTTTGAGGGTCAACTCTATCAAAATTATTAAAAGTAGTATTACTTAACGTCGACAAATCATCGGTAGTAATTAAAGTTACGCTAGGTATACCGCTTGTTTGGGCATAAGACATTGCTGATGTACAATTTCTTAAGATAAACCTATTGATATCATTTGTATAAAATGTATTCGCTACACATTTTTTCTTTTTATTTTTTTCATCCAGTCCTAAATTCATGTTATCAGCCAAGACGAAGGAATTTTTTATAAAAGCTAAAGCTTCAACAAACTCACCGTTACTAGTTCTGCCCCAAAATTGTCCCGGCAGACGACTCATTCCTAAACTGAGATCACTAAAAAATCCAAATTTATCATTTCCGTACGTTAGTGATAAATCTAAAAATAAGATACTTTTTGGGGATTGAACTTCACTATTGTTCGAACCTGTTTTATTAAAGACCAATGACCTCAATTTGTCATTATTATCAATCAATTTAATTTCTTCTGCTGCGGCATCACTATATGATCCACTTTTTTGAGCAATTTCATCAAAGTATGACTTTAATAATGTTAAATATTGAGGCTCAATAAGCTTTCTATCTTCACCTTGCTTCTCTCTAATAAAAAGTTGTTCTGCAAAATCACCGTTAAATAATTTTTGAATTTTTATACTATCATTCTTATTTTGTTGATAAGCACTTAAATCAAAGTAGTTTTGCCAAAAGTTTCCTTTATAGAAAATCATCTTATTTTGCAAATCATCAATTTGAGATATTTTTGTGTCTTCAGATCTTGAATTTATATTTTTGACCTGTTCAATTCGTTTTGTTAATAAATTATTAAAATCTTTAAAATGCTGTGATATAATCAACTCAGATTTAACTATCAGACCTTGATTCTTTTCAACATCAAAAGATCTATTTAAAAGCCTTAACGCTTCTACATCTTCTAATAAAGTTTTATGTAATTTTTCTATGTGAAAGTCTAATTCAAATATCACCTCTTGAGAATGTTGTAAAATATCCTTTGAATCCAACAGCTGTTTGCCAGATTTTAAAATACCCAATTGCTTTTTTTCTAATTCTGAAATGTCTTTCAAACCATCTATATCAGTAATAATTTCTTTTATTAAATCATTATTTTTTGATTGTAAAAATGTTAAAGCAAGAATTTTTTCTGAAGCATTATTTTGGAGACCCCTAAGCTTATCAATAAGAGCTTTTTTCCAAGTATAATTAACGCCACCTATTTCGGTATGCCCATCCCGCATTCCTTCAACTTTTTCGACACTGTATTCAGAATAAAATTTGCTAACAGTTTTATGATGTAATTCTTTTGATTTGTAAAAGTCCATCTCATTTTTTATTCTTGAATCGGGTACGCTAGCATACCAAAATAATTGACTAGGACCTTCCATACCTTTATAGTAACTATTAAATGCTACAATAAGTACGGACACTTCTGGTTGATTTTCAGAAAAGCCTTCAAGTAATTTTAGCAAAATGGCTAAATTCATGTCGTCAGATGAATTAACGGCTAATGAAGGAACTGCTCCATTTGTATCATAGTTAGCACCAATAATTACGACCCGCTTATCATCTTTACCTTTTATATAGGCCCAATGATTTTTTAAATCAGTTTTATTTAACCAAATATTTTTCGATTTCGTCTTAATATTAATCTTGATATCTTTTTTCCAATCATCACCCATCAACTTTTTGACTTTTTCCTGATCTTTTATTCTCAACAAAAAACGTGGCATAGTGATAGGCGCACCAGATACTTTTGTATTTGTTTGAGATGAATAAGTATCTTCAGTTTCTAAAAATATTATCCCTTGTACTCCATAAGGTGGTAGGTTTTGCCATGCAATACCTGTATTGTAATTAAGTAATGCTATAGCTCCTTCCAAATCCTTAAAATCGAAATCTTTGGTTTTAACATTTTTACAATAAATTAAATTCGATTTATATTCTGCTACAGGGAAATTAGACAGGTCAACAAAATTAGGTTCGAATGTATATAGAGGAACCGAAGAGCCATCAGATAATACCAATTCAAATTCACCTGGCATAAATACTGGTTGTTTATAAATGACTGATCCAGAATATTTTTCGCCCGCAATTCGTTCAAACTCTTTTTCTAAATATGCAGACATGGCAAGATTACCTTTTGTTCCAACATAACGATGAACCATGCCTTTAAATTTTTTCTGAATACTTGCTTTAAGTTCTTTGCCTTCCTCTATAGTTCCCCAATTGAGTGTTGGATAGACTGAACTAACTTTTTCTTGAGCAATTAGATTTAATGTTGAGATAAAAATCAAACATAAAACTAAATAATATTGTAGACTAGACTTTTTCATTATTCAATAGTCCCCACATCAACATCAATATCTTCTCTGTTTTCAATTTTTGTAACTTGACCATCAACAATCCATACAACACGATTACATATATCAATCATTTTCATATCGTGAGTAGCACAAATAATCGTCACATTATCTTCTTCTTGCAACTGCTTCATCATATCTTTGATTTCTTCGCCAGTTTTTAAATCCAAATTTGCTGTAGGCTCATCAGCAAGAATTATTGCAGGGTCATTTGCCAACGCGCGTGCAATGGCAACCCGTTGTTGTTGACCTCCAGAAAGTTGATATGGTCGATTAAAGGCTCGATGAGCAATACCAACTCTTTTTAAAAGTTCATAAGTTTTTTCTCGTGCATCGTCAGGATTCATACCAGCAAATAACATTGGCAATGAAACATTCTCCATGGCAGTCAATACTGGTAAAATATTATAAGATTGAAAAATATATCCTATTTTTCGACATCTTAACCACGCCAATTCGTAGGAATCCAATTGAGCCACATCAACTTCGTCAATAAATACCATACCACTTGTTGGGGTTCCAAGACCACCTATCATGTTAAATAAAGTAGATTTACCAGAACCCGAAGGTCCCATTATACACATATATTCACCACGAAATATATTGAGATTTGCACCCTTCAAAGCTTGAGTAACATTATCACCGGTGCCGTATTCTTTAACGACATCAATTGCACGAACGACAATATCTTTTTCTTGATTAATTATGGGAGGGGAATTTGCTGCTGTATCAGGCGATTCAACAGAAGATGTTTTTTCCAGATTGTTATCTGAATCTGACATAATTTTTTATTTTATCCCGTTGTTTAATTTAGCCCAAAGTTATATGATCAATTCATATAACAAAATTACTTCTCATACCAAAAGGTCATTTCAATTAAACAAATATATTTGAACTTTTGATATGGTAGGTTTCAGCGGAAACTAAAAGCAACCGCTGAATCAAAAATAATTTGATATAAAATCAAAATTATTTTGCGTAAAACTCAACTATCAAATCAGGATTAACTGTTAAAGGAATTTCATCTCTTTGTGGATTTGAAACTAAAGAGACTTCGCCTTTTTTGTAATCTACTGACAGATAAGGTACAACTGAACTTTTTTCTATAATCATTACTTTATAACTATCTTTAGCAAATAATGAGCTCTTGATAGAGACGACATCACCTGTTCTCACAATGAATCCACTTCTATCTACTTTTTTTCCATTAACTAAAACACCACCATGACTAGTAACTTGCTTAGCTTGCCATATTGTAGATGTTAATCCTGATCTATATAAAACGCTATCAACTCGTTTTTCAAGCAAAGCCATTAAGTTATCACCTGTACGACCTTTTAATCTTTTCGCTTCTTTAAAATAAGTACTGAATTGTCTTTCACCCAACCAATAAAAAGCTTTCAAATGCTGCTTTTCTAATAATAGTGTACCGTATGGTGTCAATTTACTTCTTGTGAAACCATGCTGCCCTGGAGGATATGCTTTTTTCACTGATGGGCATTTATCCATAGACCAAATACAACTACCTAATCTTCTACACAATTTGTGTTTAGGTTTTGTCACTCTCGACATTAATTTTTACTCCAAAATGATAGTTTTTATTCTTTGTTTCTTCTATTAAAGGGCGCGAAATATACCAAATCTCCGGTTAATATCAATCAATAAAAAAACCAATTAAATTCTCCAAAACCAACCTATTTCAAAATTATCCATATGAAAATAATTTGCAAAATAGAACGCTTTAATTAAGCAGCTTTTTAATAAAAGATACAATCTCATTAGTGGAAATACGCTTACTTTCACTTCCATCTCTAGTTTTGAATTCCACCTCAGAATCTTTCAAGGTTTTCGGAGAAACAATGATTCTCAAAGGAATCCCCATTAAATCTGCATCCTTGAATTGAAAACCGGCTTTTTCATCTCTATCATCAAATAAGACATCAATATTTTTATTAGAAAGCTCGTTATACAAAGAGTCAGAAAAAGCTTTAACTTCCTCTTTTTTATAATTTAAGGCATTGATTTGTACATCAAAAGGGGAAACACTGCTTGGCCAAATTGGCCCATATTCATCATGACAATCTTCTATGATTGAAGCAAATAATCTACCGACTCCAATTCCATAACAACCCATAATCGGAAATTTTTCTTTTTGGTCATTATCTAAATAAGTAAATTTCATTGGTTCAGAATATTTTTTACCTAATTGAAAAATATTACCTATTTCGATTCCACGAGAAAGATTTAATTTTTCACCACAACTAACACACAAATCTCCTTCGGTAACAGATGCAATATTTCCTTCAATAAATTTACCAGAGAAATCTCTCTCAAAATTAAAGTTAATATAATGGAAATCTTTCTCATTGGCTCCCACAACAATATTATTATTATTTTTGATACTCTCATCTACTACAACAATAACATCATCAAGCTTCGCACCTATTAGTCCAGCAAAACCAGGAACACAACCTATGGATAAAATAGCTCCCTCTTCTGCAGGTACCAATTCTTTAGATGATATTAAATTTTTGAGTTTACTTACTTCAACGTCTAGATCACCTCGAATCAAAACAAAAATCATACGATTATTTTCATCAACTAAAAATACAGCCTTGCCTGTTTTTGACTGATCTTTATTTAGAAAACTACTTACATCCGCAATAGTCTTCACTGACGGAGTTGAAACTTTTTCTAGCGGCAAAAGCTCTTCACTCAACTCTACATTTTGTCTTTTACAGACTGCGATCTCTCTGTTAGCTGCATAATCACAACTTGAGCATAAAACCAATGAGTCTTCGCCTACCGGTGTATTAAGCATAAATTCATGACTAATCGCACCACCCATCATGCCACTATCAGCTTCTACAATCGAAACATTTTTTAATCCTGTTCTTGAAAATATTTTTTTATAAGCATCCAAACATTTATAATAATAAACATCCAAGTCTTCTTGAGATCTATGAAAAGAATAAGCATCTTTCATTGTGAATTCTCTGACCCTGATTAATCCAGCTCGACTGCGTGGCTCATCTCTAAACTTTGTTTGAATTTGATACATCATGCAAGGCAGTTGTTTATAAGAAACTATTTCACTTCTAGCCAAATGAACTACAGCTTCTTCATGCGTCATCCCCAAAACCATTTCTTTTCCAGTTCTATCTTTAAACCGAAGCAATTCACTTCCTACGGATTCATATCGTCCTGATTCATCCCATAATTCCCTCGGCATGACGACAGGCAACAAAACTTCCTGACCGTCAATACTATTCATTTCCTCACGAATTATTTTCTCAATTTTATCAATCACTCTTTTACCAAGTGGCAATAAAGAATAAATTCCTGATCCAACTTGGCGAGCATACCCTCCCCTAATTGTAAATTGATGGCTAATCACAACTGCATCACTTGGAGCCTCTTTTAGTCGCCGACCAACCATTTTTGTAAGTCTCATATTTTATCTATCCTGAAATTAAATTTATTCTTTAGTTATTTTAATGATTGATTCTTTTAATACGTCAAAAAGAAACTTAATCTCTTCTTCATTAATACATAAAGGAGGTATTATAGGTATCACATTTCCTAATGGCCTTAACATTACACCATCCTCAACACATTTATTACAAATTTTCTGAGCAATTCTTTCCCCAATGGGATAATACTCTTTCGAAATTTTATTTTTTCTAATTTCGACACCATTCATTAATCCAATGCCTCGAGTTTCAAAGACAACATCAAGTTTTTCTAAAAGTTTTAATTCAGAAGACATGATTGGGATCATTTTTTGAACATGGTCTAAAACATTCTCATCATCAAATATTTCCAAATTTGCCAAGGCTGCGCTACAAGCCAAAGGATTACCTGTATAAGAGTGACCATGAAAAAATGTTTTAAAATCTACATAATCAGCCAAAAAGGCTTCGTATATCTTGCCATCCGCAACAGTAGCCGCTAAAGGCAAATACCCTCCAGTAATTCCTTTTGCAAGACACAAGATATCGGGCTGAACTCCTTCATGATCACAGGCAAACATTTTACCCGTTTTTCCAAATCCAGTCGCAACCTCATCAATAACTAATAATACATCATATTGTTTACATAGTTCAGACACTTTTTTAAGATATCCATCCTTAATTCTTAATATACCAGCGGCGCCCTGAACAATTGGCTCGACAATAAATGCTGCAATCTCATCAGATCTATTTTCAAAAATACATGTTAACTTTGATATGTTTTCAGCATATTCATCTTCATTGAATGATTCATAAGGAGGAGGCGTTTTAATTGATGCAATTATCAAAGGACCATAAACCTCATGGAATAAATCAATACCACCCAATCCAATCATTCCAAGAGTATCACCATGGTAGGCGTTCTCCAAAGAAAGAAATTTATTTTTGGAATGCACTCCTTTATTTTGCCAGTATTGAAATGCTAATTTGATTCCAATTTCAACGCTAGTTGAACCACTATCAGAATAAAAAACTTTTGCATTTCTGACAGGTGAAACCTCCCTCAGTTTAGCAGAGAGATCTATCGCAAGCTGATTACTACTACCTAGCAATGTAGAATGAGCCAATTTCGATAATTGATCTGAAATACTTTTATTTATTTTTGGATGATTGTGCCCATGAACGTTAACCCATAAAGAAGCATAAGCGTCTAAATATTTTTTCCCATCTTTATCAAATAAATATGAACCTTGACCTCTATCAATTACTTTAAAAGAATCATTGGGTAAGTCAGTCATTTGGGTAAAGGGATACCAAGTATGATCTATATCGGATTGCATTTAACACTCTTATGGGTTCTTAAATCAAAAAATATATTGTATGAGAAACCAACAAATCACAAGAAAACAATTGCTCGTTTTTTCATCACATTATTATCACTAAATTAATTTCTTTAAACATTAAATCTAATTCGGTTGGATTAAATAAAAAGTTCAAAATGTTAAAACCAATGGGTAAAAACCAATTTCAAATAATTTTAATCTTAAATTAATATTTCTATTTTGTATTCAAAAATATAAGTCAATTTCTGATCAATAAATTGTTAGCACATTAGACAAAAAATAGATCATTTCCTAATAACCTTATATATTAATCAATATACTTTTAACATAACGCGGTAGTACAATCCATTAAGTTGAAATACTACTTTCAAGAATATTGCCAAATCGTAACTTTGATTCGAGTGATAATGGATAATTAATCGCCTTTCTAAAAGATAGGCCAGGAAAACAAGAATTTTACCTATTTTTGAATAGGTATTTAAATTTTCAATATTAAACTAATGCCTAGTCTATCATTCAATTTTTAACAAAATTAACTTTATATTTAGGTGGCAAAATGACGCAGAAACGATCTCAAGTAGAATTTGAAGAAATGGTTAAAGAAATATCTGGCGGTGCCTATGAAGTAATGGGGAAGTACGTAGATGCTTTAACTAAAATACATATTCGATGTAATGTTTGCGGTTTTAAGTTTAAAATGCGTCCTAGTAGGTTCTTAGAAGGTGGTCGATGCAAAATGTGCAAAAAGTTAAGGCGTCTAGGACTGTTTGATTTTGTTGTTTCAAGAAAGCCTTTATTCAGAGTAATGATAGTAGATGACGACACTAAAGTACTTGATTTCTGTAAAGAATCCTTGGATCCAACCGAATTTGAAGTAACCACAATATCTGAAGGTCAAAAAGCTCTTAAAAAGTTTGAAAAAGATCCGTATGATCTAATGATTGTCGATTTATTAATGCCGGAAGTTGATGGATTACAAATATTAATTCGACTCAAAGATAAATATAAAAACATAAATATTATGACGATGACGGAAGTAAATAAATATCCCGAAGAGTTTAAAAAGTTATTTTATTCAACCAAAAAAATAGGTGCTGTCGATATTATTGAGAAACCATTTACGGCTGAAACCCTCATTAAAAAGGTCAGAGCAGTATTGACCGAAAAACACGATTGGTAAACAATTACTTTTAAAATGTATAACAAAACCTATATCTATACGTTATAGTAATAGATACAAACTATTTTGGTCATTTCATTTTAAACAGACAGTTGTATGCACTTATTAGCTTCTAAAAGATCTCAACCCAAAGAATCAGGCAGTGCATTATTAATTGTCATGATGCTCATGCTATTATTGATCGTAATTGTCACAGAGATTAGCTTTTCAGCTCAAACTTCTTTATCTATCGCAAAAAATCAATTACTACAAGCACAATTTAATTCTTCAGCCGAAACAGGTTTTGCCTACGCATATAACATTATTCAAATTCACAAAAGTAAAAAGCCTAAAAGTAATTTAGATAGAGTCGATGAAGAGAACCCTGATGACAATTTAAGTATTTTTAATTCAGGTGACGATGAAGATTTTGATGAAGATGATGAAGACGATAGCAAGAGTGGTCCTTCTGCTGCATGGCAAAATGACTTTCCCATTGTAAAAATAAATGAAATTCAAATGAAAATGAAAATCAGTTTAGAAGAAGCGAAAATTAATTTGAATCGTCTAGTTAACTCCGAAGATAAGGTTGATATACGGATTAGGTCTGCTGTTATCGAATTGTTTGAAAACTTTGAAGGAACCGAAGAAGATGTCGACCGAATAATAGATTATATTGATAGAAATTCACTCGGGCAACATGAATCGAATGCAATCAATAGTCCTATGCAATCAATTTCAGAGATATTTTTAATACCGAACATTACGGTAAGATATTCGTTAGATGAATTAGAGGATGAAGATGATTTAGCACCACCAAGTGATTCAGATTCTGAAACTACTGATACTTTAAAAGATATGGTTTTTTCAGATATATTTACTGTAAAATCAACTGGCAGATTAAATGTAAATTTTGCAATTGAAGAAGTAATTAATTCCATGGTTAATAATAAAAATGAAAATGCGATTAAATCATTTATTCTCCAGACCCGCAAAAGCAATAAACTAAAATCTTTAAATCAATTAGCATTTAATAGAAAATTTAAAAATTCTTTTAAAAAATTAGCCAATTATTTAACAGTTGGCGAAAATACATTTAAAGTAAAATTATTAATGAAAACTGAAGACTCAGATCATATTAAAGCACACCTAGCCTATATTTACAGAACCAAAGGTCCTCCTATATTCATTTACCGATCAGAAAAGAATGTAGTAGAAGATATCGAACTCTTCCATGACGGAAAAGCATTTCACCAAAGCGAAGATGATCAAATCGGAGTATCGCAAATACATGAAAAATAATATCTTAAATAAACTCATTCAGCAAAGCAAAATCAGAATATTTTTAAATCGCTTTTTAAATCAATTAATTTTGGCTTTCATTCTTTCAGTAATACTATTAAATATTCTCCTAATCTTCCGTTTAGCATTTGCAAGTATGCCCATTAACTTTATTTTATTTGGTACCTTCGGTATATTATTAGTCGTAGTGATTTTTAAAACATTTCACAGGCCACCAACGGAAAAATTGATTTTAGCCGCTATTGATCACAATGGTAAAACAAGGGGAATTTTTTCTTTATTACTTGAGCTAGAAGAGAATGAACGTAAATATCAAATATGGCAAAAAGATATCATCAATCATGCAAACGCACAAAACAAGAAATTAATTCTATCTAATATTTTCCCACAAAAAATAAAAAATTTCAGTTATCTTGGAGCATCAATAGTATTTACCGTATTAATGATATTTGCAATACCAAGTAAAATTTTTACGTCAAATCAAATTGACAACGCCCCAAATGGTAAAATAAATCTTTCCCTTGATTCTGATATTCCTCAAGATTTAACGAAAATGGTCACTATGAATATGGATCAAAAGCAAATTACTAAAGCTTTGGAAAAAGATCCTGAAAAATTAATAAAAGATGCGAAAAAATTAAATAACCATCAATTATCAAACAATCATAAAACAGAGCCAACAAAGAATCAGACAAACCAAACTGTCACAAATAATAAATCATTAAATGAAGATAATAAAAAAGATAAAATAGTTTCTACTGACAAAAAGGATGATTCAAATTCAAAATCAAGCGATGGGGCCGGAAGCCAAGAAACTCAAAACGACAAAACCACTGCCATCAATAAGAATGACAATAAAATTCCTTCAATGGATAAAAAAATTGATTTATCTGAGAACTTAAGTGCTAATGAAATAGCAAACAGAAGTACGAAAGGCAAAGATGACCTTTCTGATATTTCTTCCAACACAACATTCAATATCAAAAGTTCTGAAAGAATCAAGATCAGAAATTACAAAGAATACTTAAGACCTAAATATCAAAAAGTAATTGAAAGATATTTTTCAAATAAAAATTAATCCTTATAAATAAAGATCAAACATGACAAAACCTCGAAAAGATATCTCTAATTTAAAAGCACTAGGCATATCTGCAAAAAATAACAAATCATTATATGAATTCAGCAAACCAAACAAAAATATTATAGAATGCTTTTCAAATCAATTTCCCAAAAATGATTCTGTCATTACATTTCATTCTTATGAAGGACTACAATCTTTGTGCCCTCTAACTGGTCAGCCAGATTCCTGCCGAAATTTATGGATTCAATATATTCCTGATAAAAATATATTGGAAAGTAAATCTTTGAAATTATATATAAATGGATTCAGGAATTTTGGGTGTTTCCATGAAGAGGTTTGCCATACAATTTTAAATGATTTATTCTCAAGCATCAAGCCTAAATGGATAAAAGTCATGGCTGAATATGAGCCTAGAGGTGGCTATGCAATTATCCCTTGTGTAGAAAAAAAGAAATCAAACTACAAAATTAATATTAATATTCCGGCATTACCTTTATCAAAAAGATAATATATAGAATTAATTCTTATTTGATTAAGCTATAAAATAAGTTGTAGATCCTCTTTGTGAATATAACCTATTTGCCCATTATTTAAAATAACTTGATACCAATTCGATTCTAAATCAAGAACTCGAATGGTACTGCCAATATTGAATAACTCTTTATTTAATAATGCATAATTTTCACCCGCATCAATATGAATATTGCATCCATTAACAATAACACCAATATTAGATCTGCTAAAATCTTTTGATAAAACACTTAAAAATATAATAGAATAGAGAAGAATATTAATAAGTAACAATGACTTCATATATTTCAATTTTAACTTAATATGTAAAAACAATATGACGGCAATCAAGAACGCACAAACCAACAAAATAGTAATCTTTAATTGATCTGACCATAAATGATGAAAGAAAAATAGTTTATTAAAAATTGAATCATTCTGCACATCTATAGCCTTAACTCTTTTTGATAAAGCCTTTTTTAACTCACCAGAAATTTTTTCATTTTCAGGTAATAATTTATTAGCCTCTTTGTAATATAAAACTGATTGCCCCAATTGCCCTAAATTCATATAACAATTAGCAATATTGAAAGAGAGGTATCCATTGCGCACTCCCCTTTCTCTATTCTTATTATAAGTAAGTACATATCCAGACAGTGCCTTTTCAAAATTTTCTTCACGTTCACCAACAGTTTTGGCTAACATCGCATTATTATAATACAATTCAGCGGAGTCTTCAGACGATACGGTCATGCCCAAAATTAGCAGTATTATCAAACTATATTTTACCATTTCTGTATGCAGTCCTTCACTTTGTCCAATATTATGATTGCTTGTTTATCATCATAAGACTGACTGGAATATCTTTGCTGATCTAATTCATCTATCAATATTTTCATTCCATTGAAATTGTCTTCACTGATAAGATTCTTGTCGAGACATTCCTTCAAATAATGGTCATCTAGCTTAGCCGAATCATCTAATAATTTATCTTTTAAAAATTTCTCTAAGACCATTCCCATTTCATTATACACATGCGAAGAGCTATTATGTAAATTCAACTTACTCAACTCTTCCAAATAGTTTTTACCAGCCGTTTTAGATCTTTGCTCATTTGATTTCAAACTAGAATCACCTCTATTATTAAAATAATGAAACATTTGCATTATTACCAAAACAATCAAAGGTATCATAGATAGAAATAAAAAATATATATTTACAGAATGATTCTCACTTAATCTATTTTTATCTATAAAATTTGATCGCGTTTCTATTTTTGGAAGATCAATCTTAATTGATTTATCAACAGGATTTCCAATAGATTTTAAATTATTTTTATTTGATGCAGGTGATGACTCACCAATCTTATTTATGTTCTTAAAATTAATAATATTTACTTTCTCCGAATTGGAAAAGACTTTTAGGGGTATTGCTTTAGTATAAGTTGTCATATATTTGTTATTTTTAATACTGTAATATGTAAATGGAATCGCTGGAATTTCTGTAACTGTTTTAGATTTCACCCGCATCTTTATTTTAAATTGTTTTCCTTGGTTATTAGGAAGCAAGTCACCTACAGGGGCTTCTTGGCTTATTCGAAAATAATCGGTAAATGATTTCAATTTATGCAAAGGAGGTGCATGAACAAAATCCCACGCTCCATTTCCTTTAACTGTCAGTAAAATTGATACCGGGTCACCCACTTTTACTCCCATACTATTATTTGATAAAGCTGAAATAGTGAATGCACCAATAGCCCCATCAAAAGATAAAGGAACATTATCATTTGGCAGTGCTTTAGCCACAAGCTGTAAATCATTTGGCAATGCATAAATCACTTTTGTGACAGCTTCATTTTTAGTACCGAAAAATGATCGCTTTAAGACAAACTTTCCAGTTTTGATGCTAGCTTTAAAAATACAATTAGAAATTTTATAGACTTTAGGCTTAATGACTCTAAATCTTAATTTGAAATTGGCCATAAAACTAAAAGGAGTCTTAACAGAATGGCTTCCGTTATTTAAATTAACACCATACACTTTACCGTTGATAATAATTTTCGAATTAGTGTTTTTAATCTTTATATATTCAAGTCCTAATTCTTTTAAAAAACCTAGGTTTTCAATTACCAATCTATTAAGACCGGTGAATTTATTGAGACCCATAGAAACTTCTAGCTCGAATATTTCAGTAGGATAATAATATTCACGCTTATTGATAATATTCAAAAATACCACAAAGTTTTTATCTGTTGGAATCGCAAATACATTAAAATTTAATGGCTCAAGAAAATATAAATTATTATTAAATTTAAATTGACTTTTATTTAGTGTAATTAAGCCAACCTTATTTGGAATAAATTCAAATTTATAATTATATTTATAAATTATTTTTCTATTAATTTGGCCATTGACGATACTTGTAAAATACGTGGGGGTTACACCATCAACAAATTCAATCGCTTTCCCATTCCATTTAATATTTAAAAAATCTACTTTGACACCTTGCTTTTCACTTTTGACGATAATAGAAAAAACTAAAGACTCTCCCAATATGCACTTATCTTTATCAAGATGGAAAGAAACCAAATCTTTACTGAATAGAGATTGAGAATAAAAGCACAGCATTAAGAAGATAACAATTCTATTGAGTTTATTCAAAATATTTAATTTCATTTTCATTCTACCAAGGCCTTAGACCATCAATATTTTTCTTAGACTTAGCTTTCTTCTTTTGGTACTTTTTATCTTTCTTATTTAACTCTTTTAGTAAACGCCTAGCTTCTTCTGGAGACATCTCCAAAGGTTTTCGTTCTCTTTTGTTTTTTTGTTCTTGTTGCTTCTTCTGTTGCTGTTGTTTCTCTTTATTTTGCTGATTTTTATTGTCTTGATTCTTATCTTGTTTTTTATTTTTGTCATTTTTATTCTGCAATAAATCCAACGCCTTTTTAAGTTCATTGATAACATCTTCATGTTTTGATAATGAATTCTCAAATTCCTTCACATCATAAAATGAAATAACCTTCTCACCTTCTATTAAAGCTTGTTTCATATGATTTATGGCGCCTTTGAAATCAACCGAATTACCACCACCTTGTTTAGGTTGGCCACCTGAAGTCGATGGAGATGGATTCTGTTTACTTTTCGCCTCCATTTCATGAGTCTGATTAATGGCGCGAATACCAACAATCTCTAAATTTTTCTTAATATCTTTGGCCAATATTTCCATTCCATTAGCATCAATGAGACTTGATAATCGATTTTCGACAAATAATTTTGCTGACTCTTTAGATAACTCTTGCACACCAATCGCCAATTTTAATGTGTCAACAGCTGTCTTAGGCTGCAAATCGAATAATAAAGCAGAAATGTTAAATTGATTTAAATTTAATTTAAACAATTTAGCATTTAATAGTTTCAACTCTTTTTTACTAAAATTGATTTTATCAAGTCCAATTAAATAATTATTTAAATACTCAAGTGCATTCTTTTTATCATTTAAAATATTTTCTAATCCTGATTTATTCTTTGCTTCACCAATCTGGTTAGCAATTATTTTTTCAATAGTTTGAATCTGAGTATTAAAAAACAGATTCATAGTCTTCACACGGTTTTTTAATATTAAAACTTTATAGTTTAAAACATCACTCTTATATTCTTCATCTACAAAATTATTTTCAATTGACGCATTTCTTTTCATCGTATGTGCAATATGAAGTTTAAATAACTTATCAGATCCAAAGATGAAAGCACATTCATATAATGTTGTTAAATATAATTGTATATCGAGCATTTCACTTTTTTGGCCTTTTGTATAAATTAAATTCCAATTTGAATTTAATTTATTTAAAACATTCGAAATGGCACTTTTATAAGAATCAATTTCTTTATCTGACTGCTTTAATATTTCATCTTTTGAAAATTTAAATTTTGATAATAGAAGATTTACATGATCTAATCTCTTTGATATAAAACCATGAGCTGTTAAATCATTTTTTTTTTCAAAAACAGCATTAAATAAAAATGATTCGAACTCATTAATCTCTTTCAATAGTGAACTTTCAATACCAAAGCTAATGTTTGAATATTTAAATTTTTGCTCTTTTAAAACTTTATTAATAAGATTAGATAATTTTGTATCAAATTTATTTTCTCTTATTTCCATTTGCAGTGGCTCCCATTTTTCATCTAATGCTTCTAGATCAGAGATAATCACTTTTAAATTATTAACGAAATATTTTTCATTAATTTTATCAATTAATTTTAAAAATTTCGATTTCTTTTTTTCATCAACAACTTCTTTAGGTTTCAATTCTTTAAGATACTTCTTCAAATTAGGTACAATTATTTTTATTTTGAATTGAGAATCAAAAGTTTTTTCAACAGCTAATTTCTTGTATTTAAAAGCCAAATCCTTTAATGTATCCTTTTCTTCCGGCTTCATGGATTTATTGCTTTTGGATAAAGATATAAACTCATCCTTTATCTTTAAATCATCTATTGCTTGGTCAAGGGAATATATAATAACATCCTTTTTCTTGGTAAAAAATTGAAGGCAATTCAATAAATATAACATTTTATAAGCATATCGACGTGACATAAAAATATTGCCTTTTTTAAGACCATCAATGACAAAACTTTCTGCCCCCTGTAAATCTTTTAACACCTCAGATATTTGTTTTGAAAATTCAAATGTCTCTTTTAGTTTTTTGAGCTCATCAGATTTTGATTTCAAATCTGGTTGTTGAATATTTGGTGGATTCTTTGATTTATTTTTCGGTTGATTTTGTGCTTGAAGGTTTTTTAAAATGTCTTCCATATTTTTAAACTCTTCTTCTTTTTTATGCATCTCTTTATCTGCCAGCTTCTGCAAATGTAAAAAATCAGCTGCATAGTCAATATGATATTCCGCTAAAATCTTTAAATAATAATCGAGTGTTTCTTTTAATTTAGAATTCAAATAAATCTTATCTATTTGCGGACACAGTCGCTCTTGCATAGCCAACAACTGCTGAATCCCATCTAATAATTTAAGGTTCTCTTTTTCTAGGTTTTTCTTATCTTCTTGATATTGAGCCCACATTACTCTAGCTAAAGCCCAGTTGCTTTTGATATATGGGCCAACAATATCTAATTTACGACCTTCTTTTACGCCTATTTTCCTAGCCAGCTTTAACGCTTTTCGATAATGATCAAATGATTTTTCTAAAAAAGTAATACACCTACCTAATTCAGATATTCTTTGAGTTAATCGTTCTTCTTTAGTTAAAGCTACCGGCGCTTTATCGATTTCTTCAAGCAATGACTCCAACTCTTTTAAAAGCGGAGATGATTTATCTGCTTTAGATATTTGATCTTTAATTTGATTCCCAAATTGAATTAATTTTTCTTTATCTTGATTCTTAACAAACTCATTTACTTTTTTGACTATTTGAGTTTGAATATTTTGATCCTTGGTTAATTTTGGGATTAATAATGAAATAATATTTAATATGTTATTCCATTCTTTATTACCTGCAGTTGGGTCAGGCTTTTTTTCATACAATTCTTTTGCTAAACTTAATTCAGTATTTCCAATATGATATAATAAGTTTCTATGCAAATACTCTTTTGGTTTACTTTTAATAGCTTCATTAAATTTAACTAGCGCATCTTTAAAATCACCTTGGTAATAATATACATTTCCTAAATTATATAATAACACGGCTTCTTTTTTCTCTGAATCAAGTCCTTTTTCATATTTTGATTTAGCAGCAACAAAATCTTTATTTTTGAATAAACGATTACCTTCATCAATAATTTTTTTTAATGTTGCATTAGACTCACAGAAACAAGAATAAAACTGAGAGAATAAAAACAAAAGGATTAATATTTTTTTCATTTTCGTTTTATCCTTTTTTTATCACTAATATAGAATTCTAAGGAAAGCAATAATAGTGAAATCATCAAAGGAATATAATAAAGCTCCCTGTAAAAAACTTTTCGCTCTTCGCTTTCTTTTTGTTTTTGAACATAGTTATTTAATTTGTTCTGGCTAATTAAGACTTCCTTAATTCTTTCTTCATCTGATTCGCTGTTTTTTGCAATTTCATTGGTATAGACCTTTTTTAAATCAATATCTCCATCAGCAATCGGGATGTAGACTCCTTTAGCCACTTGACTAATTCTTTGTAAAAATGTTTCATTCAAGCTTGATTTTACACGTTTGCCATCAAAGTCTTTTATGCCTTGTAATATTGAACCCGATTTTGTACCTATACCTAAAGTATGTATTCTAATTTGATTCTCCTTAAAACCCTTTTCGCAAAGATCATAAATCTTTTTTGCAAATTCATCTTTCTCAATACCCGATAAAGACTCAAGCTCTGTATCACCCCCATCAGTGATTAAAATTAATTCTTTGTATTTATTATCAGAAAAATCAAATTGTTTATTGATGATTTCATTCAAAGCCGGTTTAAATTTTGTTCCAGCATAATCATTGTCATTTATTTCGACCGATCTTAAAACTTCTTTAAAGTAAGTATAATCTAAAGTCAATACGCATTTGACCGAAGGGACACTCGTAAATACGACTAGTCCCACATGCTCACCTTTTAATACTTCAACTATATCTACAATAAAATCCTTTGCTTTTTCTAATCGATTTGGTGTTAAATCTTCTGCACCCATACTGGCTGACACATCTAATAGAAATATAATATCCCTAGCAGATTCACGCATCCGCACTTTTCTATCTTGATTATTTTTTGATTTATCTTCATCAATTTTCTTCACTACTTCAATTTTATTTTTCTTATTAACATCTTTCTTCTCTTGATCAGGCAAACCTTGAGGCCTCATCAAAGCAATAACTAAAAATATAAAACTTAAAATAATTAAAATAGACTTAAACACTCTTTTCTTTATAGAAACAGCTTCAAAAATCTTTTTGGCACTTTCTATATGCGCAAATTCAAGCGTTTTTTTACGCTTCCATTGAAAACTTAAATATAAAATCAAGGAAACTATTATCGATCCAAACAATAAATATATGGCAGTTTCATTTCCATATTTTTCTATTCCAAACATTAAGGGATCCTTCTAAAATAAAAATTAGTCAATAATATTTCTACTAAAAACATAAAAAAAGCAAACCATAGTATCGGTTGAAACAAATGAATTTTCTCCACTTCTTTTTTCTTAATCTCTTTCTTTTTATCAACCCTAACTTCAATTTCTTTTTGACTTGGTAATTTGGACTTTTCTAATGTATCAATTGATTTGTAAATATTAGATAAAGCATCACCATCTCTAGCAGAATAAAACATTCCCCCTGTAATTTTAGATGCTAATTTAATTTCACTAGTATCAAATTTATCCTCTGACCTAGCATTGCCTAAACTATCAAATGTAACCGTTGGCTGAATAGCAATTGAATATATTTTTATGCCATTGTCTTTTGCTAGTTTAGCTGCTTCACTCGGCAGAAGACCTTTGTGGCGATCATTTAAATCTGCATCGTGTATAATTTCTTGTTTCCCATCAGTAATTAGAATTATTATGGAAGACTTCACTTGATAAGCATCTTTATCATTTGCTTTAGTTTTAGCATCAACAATTTGCAAAATTGCTCTTTCTAATGCATATCCTATATAAGTGCCATTTTCTTCTCGAGTGGTTACTACTTCCATTTGACTAATATAATCTAATAATAAATCATGCCTAAGGGTTAAAGGACAAGCTATTAAAGGAACTCTAGCAAACGTAAATAAACCAATCAAATCACTCCATCTTCCATTAAATCTTTTCTCCGTCTGTGTCTCTTTAGTGCCTGTTATAAATCGTTGTGAAATGATTTTAACCACTTCCAATTTAGACATTTTGGTACCTTCAAATTTAACATAATTTGATTTTCGACCTCGATATTCACGCACCCCCATAGATCCAGATCTATCTATCACTAATTGAATTGAAATACCTTCCGTTGGTAATTTAATTTTTTTTCTTTCATCTTTCACATTTTTCTTCTTCTTCTCTTCCTTTTTTTTATCACTCAAGTCCACTGGTGCCTTTTCTTTTTCAAGATAAGGATGTGTAAAAGCAAGCAACATTCCGCAAATTGTTAATAGTCTAATATAAAAGGGAAGATTTCTTAATCGAATCTTTAAGCTGGGCTTAATCTCTTTAATATACTTTAAACTGCTGTACTTAGTTTTTATGGTAGGCTTCTTCTTAAAATGCCAAAACAACATAATCGGAACCATGATAAAGAATAAAGCGATAGCCGTAATAAATAGATCTGTCTCTACCTTGAATGAATTAACTATTTCATCAAATGACATTAAGCCTCCTTCTCATCATCTGTCAAAGCTGTTGTTTTCACAAAATCTTCAACAATATTGAATGAATTATTAGCCTGATCATTATTGGTTTCTTTCAATGAAAACTTAACCGTATCTGCTAAATCATTAAACTCATTTAATATTTCTTCTGATGATGAGTCAAAAGGATTATTGCTCATAAGTGACTGGAGAAATTCTTCTGAACTCTGATGAAGAGCATAGACTGAATATCTACGCTCAATATACCTCCGTAATATATAGGAGAGCTCATAGTAATACTCTTTTATAAAACCATTCAATAACAAATTTTTTGCAAGTAGTTCTTTTAATTCCTTAAAAGCTAAGATATGCGCAGGAATCTTTTTGGTCGTAAAAAGGGAAACACCTTTTTTCTTTAATACATAAATTAACAAGATTAAAAACAGGATGACTCCTAACGAAATCCATAAAATTTTCCAAGGGAATTCTTTCTTAGCAAATCGCTGCTTTTCCTCTTCTGCTCGCTTGTCTTCATTTTTTATTTCTTCCAACGATTTATCTTCATACCTTCTTGACTTCTTTTTCAAATTAATTTGTTCAAGATCGGATTGGTTCATCAACCCAGCCATCTTATTTTTAGAATCAGGCATTGGTTTCACAAAAATACGAATAGCCTCTGAATAAATTAAAAAGGAGGGAGTAGACTTTTCTTCGACTTTTCCATTTTTATCTGTTTTAAAAAATGAAAATAAAATCGGTGGTACAGAATAATTATCACTTAACCATGGCTCTAATGTATAACTTTGAACAACTATTTCATCACCTGTTTTCAATTTAGTCTTTTTAATTTCACTAATATCAGTCGGTCTAAATCGATGGGTGTTTTGAGTTAAATCATAAGAAAAACCTAATTCTCTATCTGTAGGCATTTTAACTTGGTATCCACTCGGGACAGTTACTTTGAGGGTCAACTGCATACTATCAGCAACCGTCATTTCATCCTTACTAAGTAAAATTTCAACTTTCGCAATTTTATTTTCAATTGTTTTTTCATGCACCTTTTTAATTTCTTTCGCTGAAATCAAATTCACAGAAAATAAAATTATTATTGAAACTAATAGGAATAGTTTTTTCATTTTTTACTGCGCCTTGAGAAGAATGATATCAGTGAATTTTCAAAAGAATTTCCCGTATTGATTTCTAAATAATCAATCTTCAAAGAACGAAAAAAGTCTTTTCTGGAATTCATTTCAATTTCAATATTCTCATGAAAACTTTTTAAGAATGCAGGATCCGAAGTATCAACAAGAATGACTTCCCCTGTTTCAGCATCTTCCAACTCTATCAATCCTAAAGGCGGCAATTCAATCTCACGTGGGTCCGATACTGAAATTGCAATTATTTCATGGCGTTTAGAAACAATTCTTAAATCGGTTTCAAAATCTTCAGAAATAAAATCGGATACTAAAAAACACACACCTCTTCGTTTATGTAATTTATTTAAATGCTCCAAAGCAACGTTAATGTTTGTCGCTTTTCTAAGGGGTTCTGTTTCTAATATTTTTGCACTTACTAATAATTCTCGAATGACTCGCAAAACATGATTACTACCCTTTTTAGGTGGTATATATTTTTCAATAACATCTGAGAATAAAATCAGACCAACTTTATCATTATTTTGTATTGCTGAAAAGGCTAATGTTGCACAAATTTTCGCAATAATATTTGCTTTTGAAAACCCCGTTGTCCCAAATCCAGATGAAGCCGATATATCCACTAATATCATTACCGTTAATTCGCGCTCTTCTCTAAAATTTTTGATATAAGGATGATTCATCCTTGCAGTAACGTTCCAATCGATATTTCGAACATCATCACCCATTTGATATTCTCTGACATCTTCAAATTCCATACCTCGGCCTTTGAAAACAGAATGATACTCACCAGCCATAACATCGCTGACGATCTTTCCTGTTCTAACCTGTATCTGACGAACTTCTTTAAGAACACTTTTAAGCTCTTCATTTGAGATGGTCTGTTCCATAACTGATTCTCTTCTTAGATATTATGGAGTAGGTAGTGTATCAAGGATTTTTTGAATAATATTTTCTGATGTTTGTCCTTCTGCTTCAGCCTCATAAGATACAGAAATTCTGTGGCGCAAAACATCAAATACAATTTTCTTTATATCGTTAGATCGAACATGGTCTCTGCCTTCTAATAATGCATATGCTTTGGAGCATAATGTAAGAGCAATGGTCGCTCTCGGGGAAGCACCCACTTCAATTAAATTTTCAATTTCTTTTAATTCTGTTCCTCTCCTAGTTGAAAAAACTATATCGACAATGTAATCTTTTAGCTCATCGGATATGTAAATATCATCAACCATATTTCGTGCTTCAGTAATATCATCTAAAGTCAGAACCTGTTCAACTCTTGTATTAATTTGAATTCTTCCCATTCGATCTAAAATTTGACGTTCTTCGACTTTATTTGGATAACTAATATTAATTTTCATTAAAAATCGATCGACTTGAGCTTCTGGTAATGGGTATGTCCCTTCTTGCTCAATTGGATTTTGAGTTGCTAAAACCATAAAAGGATCACTTAAAATATGAGTTTCACCAGCGATCGTCACTTGCTTTTCAGCCATGGCTTCTAACAATGCCGACTGTACTTTTGCTGGAGCACGATTGATTTCATCGGCTAATAAAATATTGGTAAACACGGGACCTTTTTTAATCGAAAAACTTGCTTCCTGAGGATTATATATTTGCGTACCTATAACATCAGCTGGTAATAAATCCGGCGTGAACTGAATTCTTTTAAATTGAGCACTCAAAGTTTGTGCAAATGTATTGATTGCCATAGTTTTGGCTAATCCAGGGAATCCCTCTAAAAGCATATGGCCATTTGATAGCAACCCAACCATTAGTTTTTTTAACATCTCATCTTGGCCAACAATCACCTTTTTTATTTCACTAAAAACCCGTTCAAATGTAACACTTAGCTCTTTTACATCTTTTGCCATTTTCGATCTCTCTTAAATCTTAATTTAAATTTATGTATATTCATAAATATTAGCAAGAAGTATGCCCATCGATGGATTTCATAAAGATATGCATGAGGCCAAATATTCAAACCAACCAGCTGAGAGTTTATGTATCAAAGATTCAAAAAAATGAATCTTTTAGACCTATGGTTTGATTAATATTCATACTTTCTGATTCGTCACAATAAAACAGTTCAAATAACAGGTAAAACGACCCTTTAAAAAATGCGAATTTAAAATTTAATTTTGATATAACCTATTGATTAAAAGTTACTTATGACATTAAATAGTTTGAGTATTTATATGATGTCATTTTGTCAGTAAATAGGTAGTGAATTGAATAAAATTAAAGTATTAAAAAACCTCAATGGACAATTTTGAATACACCGATTAAATATTTTTATCGATTATGTTCACAATCTTTTGAGCAGAAGTACCATCGCCGTAGAGATTATCGCTTGACTCAAATTTAGTTCCAATGGCCTTCTCAGTTTCGAAAATGATTGTTTTTCCATTAGCCCCTGTAATAAAATTATAACCATTATCAACTAATTCTACCCACTCTGTTTCATCTCTAAGAGTTATGCAAAATTTATTATAGAAATAACTTTCTTTCTGCAGGCCTCCACTATCTGTCATTACGACGGAACAGTTTTTAATCAAGGTTTGCATATCAAAATAACCAACAGGATCAATCACTAACGCTTCAGTTTTAATACCAAATTGCTTTAACATTTTTTGGGTTCTAGGATGCAAAGGCAAGACAACTTTCTTATCCTTCGTTATATGGTTTATAGCATTGAATATTTCTTCTAATCTTTCTTTGCTGTCTGTATTTTCAGCTCTGTGCACAGTACAAAGAACAAATTCATTTTCAGCCAAATCATTATCTTTTATAATCGTTGATCTTTTTTCACTAAGCTCTGCATAAAACAAAGTAGCATCATACATGACATCCCCAACTAATTCTAATTTTTCTCCATAATTCTCTTTCACCAAATTATCATAAGCAAGCTGTGTTGGGCAAAAACAAATATCACTTATTCTATCTGTCACGATTCGATTGATTTCTTCAGGCATTTTCATGTTATAGCTACGCAACCCGGCTTCGATATGAATCAAAGGCAAGTGAAGTTTTTTGCTTACTAATGCAGCCGCAAGAGTCGTGTTTGTATCACCATAAACAATTACCGCATTGGGGGCTTCTTTTTTAATGATCGGCTCCATATCTATCATTATATTTCCTGTCATCGAACCATGATCATCACCTTTTATTTTTAATTGATAATCAGGTTTTGGAATCTCCATTTCGTCAAAAAATATAGAAGACATATTGGTATCATAGTGCTGACCAGTATGAATAATTTTTTCATCCATATTTGAATTATCTTGGATGGCACGACTAACGACTGAGGCTTTTATAAATTGAGGTCTAGCCCCTAAAACGGTCAAGATTTTAATCATAAGCCCTTTAACATTATGTTTCACTAGTGTTTCACATGGCATTATACCGGTAATAAAGTTATTTACCCAATTAAATATTTGTGTATAATCAAGTTTTAATACTAGTTATACCTGCCTAAAATTAATTCAATTTACTATAAAATACTTCCCCACTAGGAGATAAAAATGTCATTAAAAGATTGCATCAAATTTCTCAATAAAATTAAATTAATCTTCATTTTATCTATTGTGTTCTATGCAAATCAGACTTTGTTGGCAGATGCATTGGAAGAGTTTAAAGTAAAAAGAGAAGAGATTTATGAATTTGTTGTTGCACCAAAAATTAGTGGCAGTGGTGATAAAATTAAAATTAATTTCACAACAAAAGGATATTGCGATGTCACCATCGCTATCGAAGATGAACAAGGAAAAATTCTAAGACACTTAGCTTCTGGAGTTCTAGGAAAAAATGCTCCCAAACCATTTCAAAAAAATTCAAAAAAACAATCTGTAATTTGGAATGGTAAAGATGATCAAGCAAGATACCTAGAAAACAGAAACCGATTAAGCATAAGAGTATCATTAGGAATCAATCCTGTATTTGAAAAAAATCTTTTTTGGTCTCCATACAAAAGAATATCACAAGTCTGTCCAAGAATTGAATCATCAAAAGAAGGTGTATTTGTATACGAAGGAGCAGGTATCGATACCATTAAACAATATGACCATAGTGGGAAATATTTAAAAACTGTCCATCCATTTGCGGCAGGTACCTATAAAAATATTAAAGGCCTACGAATGAAGAAATTTCCCCAGGGCGAAACAAGAGCTTTAAAACAAAGTATGTATCAACAAACACTCTTAACATCAGGAAACAATGCCAGCATAAATGACCAAATGGGACGTAAAGGCTGGGCAGCCACAACAATGTCTGTTAGAGGAAAATCTATTGCTCTAGCCTATCTAAAACTGAATCGTTTAGCAACTGATGGTACGACGGGAGGATTAAATCTAGAAGGTGGTAAGGCTAGCGCAACATTTAAATTTCGAGCCAGACAAAATAAATTCAATATAGTAGGCGCGACTAGTTCAGCCATTAGCCCAGATAAAAAATGGGTCTATTTAACAGGCTTTGCTTATCGATATAAATATAATTCAGATTGCATGCATGGAGTATTAAGAATGCCCTATGCTGGTGAGGGTGATGCTAAAATATTTGTAGGTAAAATTAGTGCTGAAAATGGAAGAGCAGCAGGATCTGGTACAAATCCTGGGGAATTCAAAAATGCCAGCTCTGTAGCTTGTGATTCAAAAGGAAGAGTCTATGTTAGTGATTATGCTAATGATCGTATTCAAGTATTCACACCTGAAGGAAAATTCTTAAAAGCCATAAAGGTTTTTAGACCAGCTCAAGTTAGAATTAACGAGCGAAATGGCGACATCTATGTGTTTTCATGGGTGATACCCTCTTACGAATTAATGAAAGGTGCTAAATATACTAAACAACCAAAACTCACAATCTTCAAACCTTTCGATAATCCTACAAAAATATCAGAAAAAGAATTACCCATTATTGGATTCAGAGATCGATTCAAACACTACATCGGACTTACAAGTGCCCTTAATTATTATGGCGAAATTGATCCATGGGGTGATAAAGTAACTATATGGATCGGATTAGAATGTAGAAACAATGAAGCTACTGGCGTGCACCCCGGTGATGGTGGTACAAAAACGTCATGGGCAAACTCAGGAATTAAACTTATTCAAGAAGTAAAAGGCAAATATGTTGTCATCAGAGACTTTGGTAAAATTGCTAAAAAAGCAATCGTAAGATGTGCACCTGCTTATAATGCCTTACAACGATTATATGTTAACCCTGTTTCTGGAAAATTATATATAGGAGAACCAGATAGTGGTCCAACCGGCAAATCTTCAAAATGGTGGGTTGAAGTAGATCCTGAAACTGAAAAAATTAATGTTATTCCTTTACCCTTCAATGCTATGGAAGGTGCTTTTGATTTGAATGGCTATGTTTATCTGAGAAACACCAATAGAATTGTTCGTTATGATATAAACACCTGGAAAGAAATCCCATTTGATTATGGTGTCGAGACAAAGGCCATTGGCGATAGCATTAATGGCAAATACGCCCCTTCTATTTCAGCGATAAGCTTACCTGCGAAATCACCTGTTTGTTTTCACCAAGGTGGAATTTCAATCTCACCCAAAGGTAATATTATTGCCTCGTGTGCCTATAGATTTGTCGGCATTTCACAAGGACATTATAAATCTAAAGGTAAAAAGGTTGTTCCGTCACAATCTTACAATCCTACTCAATATGGAGGAAGAATATCAGGTGCAACAGTACCTTGCATTCATGTCTGGGATAAACACGGTAAAATGATTTACGCTGACGTAGCACCAGGTGTGGCTCAAATTGATGGCGTCCATATGGATAAAAATGACAATATATATTTCATGCATACACCTACCAGAAAAATGGCCGACAATAAATCATATTTTGACTATATGTCTGAAACGTTAACAAAAATAAAACCAGGCAAAGTAAAGTTTATTTCATCTAGTAAAAAAGCTCCGATACCACTAGCATCAGGAGCTCAACCAAAAAGAAATCAAGATATAAAAGGAATGTGGGTTGATAATGCCGAATGGTTTTATGGTGGCGTAGGTTATGCAGGTTTTAGTGAACCAAGAGCTGGTGGCGGTTGCGCATGTTGGTTCTCAAGGTTCTCTTTGGATTTATACGCCCGTTCGATCGTTCCTGAACCATACTATTACAGCGTTTCTATTGTTGATTCAAATGGAAACCTCATAACTAGACTTGGCGTTCCAGGAAATGTTGACTCTTCAGGTAAAAAAAGCAAAGTACCATTACCAGGAGATGGGTTATCTTTATTTTATGCTTGTTACACTGCTACACATACAGATAAAAGAATTTTCATTTCAGATCATGGCAATGGCAGAATAGTTTCAATGAAAATAAAATATCACAAAAGCGTTACCAATAAATTGTAAAACAAAAAGGTAATAGCTGTAGATTGGGCTGAGTAATGCGAAGCCTAACATATAAGGGTCCTTATGTTTAAACTATTTGATAGAAATATTATTTCTTAATTCAAGATCATCTTCGACAGAAAGATTATTCTTACAAGAAATGTTGGGCTTCGCATTACTCAGCCCAACCTACAGTTTAAACCACAGGAACTTCATCTTTTATCTTTTGTTTAAGCTTTGAGATTAAAGCTGAAAAGGTTTTCTCAAGATCTTTAGAGGCGTCTCTTTTTTCATATCGAGTTTCATAATAATAATGCAATAAATCATCTAACTCAGTGTCACTAATTTTTTCTCTAATTTTTAATTGCTGAACATACTCTATTAGAGTCTGACCTTTTTTAAATCCACCAAATGTTTGATATAAATATTTTATATAATCAGGTGTTTTTTTGGATAGACGATTTCTCCTATTTTGATCCGGTCGAAAAAATCCAAGAAACCAACTTGTAAGGAAAAAGCTTATAGGCCAAGTTAACAAAGCTAAATTGATGGCTATGACAGGATAGGATCTAATCAATTTAGATATAATTTTAAAGACTCCTTTGAACCCTTCTCTACTCAATATATTTCCAAATATGGTACTATTACTAGACCCCATATTGTTGAACCTGTTTTCATCAAAAAAGTTCTCCAAAGCACTTCTATTCTCACCATGCAATACTAAATTACTTACAGTAGCAGGTGACGTATCAACAACAAACCATCCATAATTTTCCGAATACACTTCAACCCAGGCATGTGCTTGATCAGTATAGAAGATAAAAATATCTTTATCATCATCATAATCACCGCCATAGTAACCAACACATAATCTTGATGGGATCCCTACTGACCTAAGCATAATTACACAGGCAGAAGCAAATAATTCACAATGCCCTTTTTTTTCATGATAAAAGAAATTTTCAAGTGGATCCAAATTCTTTTTATTAATTACTTTCAATGAATATCTGAAATTTTGTTTGAAATAATATAAAACAGATTCGATTTTATCGGCATCAGAACTTTTCATACTTATAATACTTCTAGTCGTTGCTTTAATTTTAAGACTAATTTCATCTTCTAATGAAAGAAATCTTTTTTTCTTATTGCCAACTTTAAATTTATAATCATCAATGTCATTAAACTTAATATAACCAGAAGTCACCGTGTATTTAAGGTTTGGGTAATTACCTTCAGGGAAATAATAGGAATCATTTGCAGCCTTTTTTATCTTATCAACTTTCAAAGATATTATATTTGGCATAGCTAATAAATTGCCATTTGAGTTAGTCTCTTGAAAGACTTCATGCTCTATTGCCTTAACTCTAGTTGGTGTCTTCTGAACTCTAATGATTCCATCTGGTAGATTATCGACTCCATCTTGCAAAAGGACTTTTTCTTTAATTTTATTCGACCAACGATTATTTTTAAACGTATCGAGTGAAGCCCCTTTTAAATAAATACGATTGGGCTGAATGTGCTGAAAATCATTTTTATCCACAAGCTTCATATAAACATCAATATAATGTTCTTTCTTTAAATCTACTTTCTTACTCAATGTTAAATCATCAGAATACCCAATTGTTCTTTGGCTAGAAGAACCAGGTCTTTTCGTCTTTTTACTAGTAGATTGATATCGCTGGTTATTCATGCGTTGTTTTATGTCCACCATGACAACTTTACTAAAGGATGATAATAAAAATGACAAAGAAATGATTAGAAACAGAATCGCAAATAGAGAATAGGAAATTGATTTCCGATAGGACCGCCTGTTTTTGACATCTAATACAAAAAGTCCAAATGAAATTAAAAGTACTAAAAAGCCCAACATTTGATTCAAAATACTACCGTTCATCGACCAATAAACAGGAACTAAACAAAGGAAGAAACTAGTGCTGTATCTAAATCTTGATGAAGATAAAATTTTAAATCGCCCTAGTGTATTTTTTCCACGTAATCCAGCAAATTCAATTACAAAACAATAACCATGAAATAAAATAATGTAATCAATGTAAGCCAATGACCTACCAATAAAAAAGAGCCCATTAAATATCATGAGAAATAGCATAAAATAATTTAGAACTGATATTTTTTTTAATCTTTTAATAAATAAAGCTGAAACAATATAGACAAGAAATAAAGTCATGCTAATTAATAAATTTACAGGAAAGTCCGAAAGCAAACTAACAATGAAGATCTCTAGTGTTGCCATTGCAAAAAGAATAATGCCATTTTTTAGATGTATATCATTCATTCAACAGCACCTGTCATATCAGAACACAAAATACTTGGAAATTCTGATCCTACTTCATATTCCCAATTCTCTTTAGGAACGTTACTGATGGCCGCTACATTTTTATAATATTGAAATGAGTCACATACATTCTTTAGTGGCGTCGCATCCCCTTCTCTCTTTTCTTTAGCACTAGCTAACAATGTCAATACTTTAAGAAGATCGTCCGTACCCGGCTTGACATATATTGGCTCCCAATCAAAAAATGAAGCCGCCAATATAAACTCTGTAGATATCGAAGATGAATACAAGGAATAACTCACAATGAATTGCAGAAGCTTTTCAAAACTTTTACTATTTTTTTTACTACCTCTACTTGGATATAAACTATGAACAATTAAAACCGATGCTTCTAGATGACTCGCCTCCATTTCACGAATTACCAATTCACCCGTTCTAATTGATGCCGGCCAATGAATCATTTTTATAGATGCACCAGGATAAAATGGACTCAGCCCTCTAAAATCTCCCACAGTGACTTTATCTCCTGCTAATGAGGCTGATGCCTGACCATTTCTAACCTTTAATATATTGAGCATGGTTACTTGATCCATGGGTGATGGGAATACTGTAATGGGACTTTCATATGAACATTCAATACTATGACTAAAAAACCCAAAAGGAAAATGAGAAGCAAGATTAATCGTAAAATTATAATACTCACCTCTGCGAGGAATCATCGATTTAAACTTTTGGGTCATAGTTTCTTTTGAAGGTACGTAGCTATAAAGGAAACTTCCTTTTTGATCACTGTGATGCAAACTATCAAATATCATAATAAAAAAACTATCAACAGCACGTTTACTATTATTTAGATTCAATTGAATATCAAACGGTTCTTTAGCGTAAACCTGATCAGGTGTTTCTCTATCTAGGGTAATACCAATAAAGTTTATGTAGGAAAATCCAAATGATCCAAATAAAACTAATAATCCAAAAATGGATAATTGAAATAGAATGGAATCATCCCATTTAATCGAGAATGCTAACATTGAAAAACACAATAAAGAAAAGAAAACACCCCTAGTCGTAAAACCAGGCAAGCTAAATTTTTTTTTAATTTTTAATATTATTTTATTTAGCAACCTTTATTCCCAAAAAGAAAAAGATTAATCACGGCACCTTTATTTTATTTAAGATATCATCTAAAATATCATCAACTAAATTTTTCTTAACTGTTGCCATTCTTTTAACTTTTAATCTATGGCTAAAAACAGGTTTAATGAGCTTTTTAATGTCATCAGGGTAAACCGAATCGCGCTCATCAATGTAAGCACATGCTTGAGCTGCTTTCATCAAAGAAATAGAAGCTCTAATGGAAACTCCGTTGACTAATTTATTTGAAGAACGAGTAGCTTCTGATAAATCAATTATATAATTGGCAACATTATCTTTCACAAAAACTTTGTCTACATCCTCTTGCATACTAATTATTTCTTCTTCAGATAAGACAGCATTGACTGATAAGGACGGTTTAGAATTGGCATGTGATAACAGAATATTATTTTGAATTGCATGACTTGGAATGCCAATTCTGAAACTCAACATAAAACGATCCAATTGAGGTTCTGGCAAAGGGAATGTTCCTGTGGAATATAAATCATTTTGCGTGGCGATCACATTGAAAAGTTTGCTTAAATGTCTGGTTTCACCATCAATTGTAACTTGAGACTCATTCATGGTCTCCAACATCGCACTTTGTGTTCTTGGCGATGCTCGGTTAATTTCATCAGCCAAAATAAAGTTGGCAAATATTGGTCCATCAATAAATTTAAACTTCTGCGTCGATTGATCGTAAATATTATACCCCAATATATCTGCTGGAAGTAAATCAGGAGTAAATTGGATTCTTTTAAATGTTCCCGCCAAAGAGTTTGCGAGTGCTTTTACTAATGTTGTTTTCCCTAGGCCTGGCTCATCTTGAATTAAGATATGTCCTCTTGCCATCAGCCCTACTAATAATAAATAACTAGCATCATGACCACCCATAACAACACTATTTAACTGATCAATGATTCGCTGAATAGATTCCTTCAATAGCACAACCCCTCAAATAACATTTAATTCATGCAAGACACCACAAAAAAAAACCTAACCTATATTTTCTACGTAAACTAAAAATATAAGTTCATTTTATTTATCTGACAGGTCTTCATGAAATTAAAAATGATAAATTTTATTAGGTAGGATAGTACAAAAAGTTTCAATTAAGTCAATTTCTTCAGCTAGAATGAGACGTAATCAATAATCTTTAACATTTTAATCTATTTCAATTTCGCCTTTTCAAATTCTAGCTTTGTATTTTTTAAAGACACCAAAGAGCCTAATTCATATATGTTTTTATACCCATAAGTATATAAATGGATAAATGTCGGAATATTTAAAGAAGCTCCGGCGGACTTTGAAATCAGAGCTATATTTGTAGTGTTGAAGTTATTGTTACAGTAAATCAGAATTCTTGTATTTTTATTCGGAATAATCTTTGCAAGACTTTTTACATCAAATTCAGTGAAACTTAAATGCCTTGCACCTTTTATATGGATAACATTAAAATTCTTTAAACTTCTCGTATCAAGTACAATTGTATTTTTCTCTTTTGAATATGTGATAAATTTCTCGACATTGATTCTTCTCTTTTTTCGATAAGGTTCTATTTTGACGGCATTTTCTAGAAACGTTTTATAACTAATATTTTTATTTAAAAGATCTGTCTTTACATCATCTTTATCTCCAGCCATCAAACTAAACGACATCAGAGTAAAAGTTATGAATAAAAATAAAGTGTAATTTTTCACGATACATCTCCTAAAAGGTTTAACTGTGCTGATATTATTAAATCTATTTTGAAGATGTCAGAATATTGTAAAAATTAGTTAAAAAAAATTTCAAATAGGGTCTAACGGGAATTATTTAGAGAAGGGTTAAAGTAAGGCAAATAAAATTAATTTGCCTTACTTTAAGAATAAATTTATTGTAAAAGTTGTAATACTGATTGAGTTGCAGCATTTGCTTGAGCAGCAATTGAAGTACCTGCTTGTACAAGAATTTGGTTTCTTGTAAAGTTAACCGTTTCTTCCGCGAAATCCAAATCTCTAATTCTAGATTCAGAGGCAACTAAGTTTTCGATTGAAACTTCTAGAGAACTAATTGTTGTCTCAAAAGTATTTTTTTGAATCGAACCCAATTTCGCTCTCAATTTTGCAATATCATTGATGGCTCCATCAATAATTTTAGTTGCTTGTTCAGGATTTCTAGAAACGTTATTTTCACCACCGGCAATTATAGAAGACAAACGACCTTGTTTTACACCTAAATTAAAGGCATTAACGTCACCGATTCCAACTGTGTCTTGAAAAATAGGATCTGTAAAAGCTCCTAATTGAAAAACAAGTCCTTCTGTAACGATATCAAAACTACCATCAGAATCAGCAGGATCTAATACACCACTTGGGATAGTTTCGGCAGCAATGTCACTAGTGACTGTTGCTCCAATCGCTGAGTCTACAATTGATTTATATTCAAAAGTTAATGTTCCAGAAAATTGTGGGCCTGCAACTGTTAGTGTATTTCTAAATCCACTTGCTAATACACCATTTACAGTACCTTCTAAATCTACTCCATTTCCAACTAAAATAGCTGGACCGCCATTCGCAAATAAAGATCCATCACCATCAATATCTTTCAAGACGATTCTTTGATCTGAACCAACATCTGTAGAAACAAAAATAACTTCATCAGGATTAGTTCCCTTCCTGGCAGTTACAGAAGTATTTCCTTTTAAAGACTGTACAGTTTCAATTATTTCATCAATAGTTGAATTCGCACCAAATGATATTTGTTGACCACCATTGGGCCCTGTGAATTGCACAATTGAATTCGCTGCCAATAAACCGCCTGGAATAATAGCACTAACTTCTGCAAATTGAGCTGGTTGATTAATTTTATATTTCACATTTAATGTTTCAGCATTACCAAATACGGCGCGATCTACTTTAACATCACTAACTCCATTTGAAATGTTTTCTAATTCGAAACCTGCCGTACCATTCAACAGTTTTTTACCGGCATATTGAGTTGTATTTGCAATTCTATTTATAGATAAGACCGCAGAATCAATTTCAGACTGATTCGCATCTAATTGGTCTTGGTCAATTGCACCCGTGTTAGCTGAGTCAATTGCAATTCTTCTGATACTTAATAATAAATTTGATACTTCAGCCAATGAACCTTCTGCAGTACCTACTAAATTGATAGCATCCTGTGCATTTACTACGGCTTGTTTAAGACCTGCAATTTGAGCTCTTAATTGTTCTGATATAATCAAACCAGCAGGATCATCTTTACCGCTGTTGATTCTTAATCCAGTTGATAATCGTTCTAATGATTGGCTTAATGCCCCATTAGAAACTCTCAGCTGGCGTGATGCGTTTAACGCAGCAATGTTGTTGTTAATTCGTAAACCCATTTTCGTTCCTCCATGAAACTAAAATTTAAAATCCATTTATATGTTCGATGGTGATAAAGCATTACAAATGCCAAGAATTAGTAAGCACGGAAATCATAGGTCCAAATTTAAATAATAAACATATAAGTATCTATATATCATATGCTTATATAAAATAATTGTTGCCCTTACTACTCAATTAAGAATCGAGTTTTTAATCAACTTTCGAAATCGAACGGTATTTTATACCGCCTAATACGGCCATTTTTACCGCCAACAATTAGTCAATTTCTCAAAGGATTCTTTTGACATGAGTTTTCACGCTGATATGATATCGCGCCTAAAAATGCGGGCGTGGCGGAATTGGTAGACGCGCTAGATTTAGGATCTAGTGGGGAGACCCGTGAAGGTTCAAGTCCTTTCGCCCGTATCTTTTTTCTTCTATTATCTTCGTCATACCCCCCCCCATGCCACTTTGTCATTTAACAAATATCAAATAGCTAAAATTACAAAAATACCGACTTTCTGCCAAATTTAGATTCAATTCTATCACAAGAATAATTGTTAAATTCGCGGTGCAATAATGTAAAAAAAGTCCAAGCTTTTAATCTACTTCACATACTCATAAAGAAGAGGCGTAGGACGTCAAACAACTCGGGTTAACAACTACTTCTATTGTAGTGTATATACTTAATTTACCCTTAGTTTGTTCCAGAATAATATTAATTCAATTATAGTCTAGAGATATACTAATTAATATTGGCAGATTTTTATGGTCAGGGTTTGGCTTCTCAAATCAATAAATATTTTGCACTTTGAAATATCCTCAACCATTTTTCGATTCCTAAATGCAAATAAAATTTCTTTTATTAATACTATCGGGTCTATTAACTTTATTTCCCTTTATAAAAGTAATGACATACAAAGGTGAATATGCAACGCCATCAAAAGGGAATATATTCTTTGGGTTTTTCTGTAATAATAATTGATATACAACTAATCACCCATGGCTGCTTTTTGCATTGCCATAATGGGACCGAATATTGCCATTGTTACTAGACCTATATGAACAAAAAATATTATTAAATATCCAAGATTAATTATGCTACAGAGAGCCTTGTCTTTTATGTAAGATTCCTTTAAAATCATAAGAATTAAAATAACCGTAAATAGGGTTTGAAATAAAAGCGAGTAGTTCATAATTATTTTGGTTATTCCTGGCAAGTCCATGTATTCCATAGAAAAAAACATATCGTGAAATTTTGGCACAACGTACCTATGGATATAGATTTGAGTAAGTATACAAATCCCGCATATAAATAACGAAACGTTGCTAGCAATAACAATTAGTTTTGGTGTGTGATCACTATTCTCGGACATGACTTTTTCTTTGTGATTAAATTAGAATAATATCTATTCAAAAGATTATTATTAACTCATCATAATATGATTTTAATATGTAAACGAAATAAAAAAAGAAGGCAGCATAACAAGGTTTGCTGGTGGGTTAAATTTATTTTAATTTCGCAACATAATGTTCTACTGATGTAATCGGTATTCCTAGGCAGTCACTTATAAAATGGAAATATGTCTTAATAAATTCTATACGTTGAAGATGACTATTTTCAGCTGTATAAAGTAGATTTAGATCATCTACCATTCGTGCAGTATTTTTATCCAAGAAGATTGAAATGAAACACTACTTCAAAATCCTAAAATTTTTGATTTTTATGATCTATATCTGTTACAAACGAAATATCTTTAAAGAATAAAGAAGCTCTATTAACATATTTATTTTTTATGATCGCTTACAAATACACAGCAAAACGACAGGAAATGAGATTGCCTAAACCGAGCACTAACCCAATGGCTGCCAGAACAAATGCACTTCGTGCAACCCAAGTTTCACGACTCGCATATTTGAGAAGGCTTAAACCAAGTCGAGATCACGTTGAAATCGAGCTCTTGTAATCGTATCATTATCATTGATGCAGGGATCGTGTAAGTTTTCGGTGCTTCCTTTAGCGATGCCAAGTGGAGACAGAATTTTTAAAAATTGTGTGTGCCAGTACAGGCTTGCTTTGCAACTTCAAGAATTTCATCAATGTAATAATTTTAAACTTTAAGGATAATATAATGAGCAGAAAAATTAAACCATTGGCAGATGATTATGTAACCCTATACGAATCTGAAAATCCTCAGGAGGTTTATGGCTATAGTCCAGGGATTTGTATTTTACCTAGTGGCAGATTGGTAACTACTATTGATATTGGAGGGCCGGGCCTAGTAGATAAAGATTGGGGACCTGATATTAAAAGGTCAAAAATAAATTTTAATGGCAAGGTTTACACCAGCGATAATCAGGGAGCAAAATGGAAGCACCGTGGCGACTTCCCTTTTATGCATGCAAGGCCTTTTGCTTCAGGAAATTCCGTCTATATTCTTGGTCATGATGATGACTTGGCAATCATGAAATCTGATGATCATGGAGAAACCTGGAGTAAGATCTCTTACCTTACAAAAAATGAATTATGGCATCAGGCTCCTTGCAATATCCATTATGCCAACGGCTGCATTTACCTCGTAATGGAGAGAAGAGTTACTCAGGATATCCGCGGATGGTATGTTGGCGAACTTACCCCCGTATTAATGCGGGCAAAAATTGGTGGGAATTTGTTAAAAAGAGAGAGTTGGACATTTTCAGATGAGCTATCCTTTAGAGACATCATACCAAACACAGAAACTAATCCGGATATAGATTGGGTGGGAATTCCTTTTTTTGATTCACCCTATCCTAACGGATCAAATGCAGATGGAATTGAATCTAGAAATGCTGCCCCTATTGGTTGGCTAGAATCTAATGTTATCCAATTTGTTGACCCTGAGCACAGATGGACCGACCCATCAGGGAAAACATTTCATTTATGGGCCAGAGCAAACACAGGTGGTACCGGGTATGCTTGTATTGCAAAAGTCGTAGAACAAGGCAATGAGGCAGGAACTGGCGAGATGAAAATAATGCTGGAGAAAGTTCCATCAGGTAAAACTATTTTGTATACACCATGCCCCGGCGGCCAAATGAAATTTCATGTTCTTTATGATGAAGAGACAAAGCTATATTGGTTACTTAGCACCCAAGCCATCGATAGCATGATTCGTGTCGACAAGATGCCTGCCAATAGATACAATCTTCCAAACAATGAAAGACGCCGGCTACAACTCCATTTTTCAAAAAATATGATCGATTGGTGTTTTGCAGGACTTGTAACTACTGGGCCAGCAGATCACGCCTCAAGAAATTATGCGAGTATGATTATAAATGGAGAAGACCTCCAAATTTTGAGTAGATCCGGAGATGAAAATTCAAAAAGCGCACACGATGGGAATTTAGTGACTTTCCACACAATAAGCAATTTCAGAGAATTGGTTTATTAATTGGTAAGACTTTGGGGCCGGATACTTTTAAGTAGCTAGCTTTAAGCTATAATATCAACTTTATCAGTAATCACTCTACGCAAAAATGACCTCGTAAAGTGTGCTGCAGATCTTAATTGTTATAAATTTAGGAGAACTTTGTGTCAGAAAAAAAACGAGTAGCGCTACTAATTGACTGCGACAATGTTAGTCATAATTCAATAGAAGGTGTGTTAGAAGAACTTGCAAAATATGGCATGGTAAATGTTCGACATGCACATGGTGACTGGAATAATCCCTCCTTATCAGGTTGGATAGCAAAACTCCACCCAAATGCTATTCGACCCATGCAGCAATTTGCCTATACAAAAGGAAAAAATGCTACAGATTCCGCAATGATTATTGATGCAATGGACTTGCTATATAGTAATAGTATTGATGCTTTCGCATTAATGACAAGCGATAGCGACTTCACTCCTTTGGTGCTGAGAATACTTGAGAACGGACTACCTGTTTATGGTTTCGGCGAAAAGAAAACTCCAAAACCATTTGTCGATGCCTGTTCACCTTTTATTTTCACTGAGAACCTTGTTACAGAAAACGAAGAAAAATCTGATATCCCTCAAAAATTAATAAAGAAAAGTAAGCAAGGGCTTAGAAAAGATACTTCTCTTTTGAAATTGCTGAGAACTGCCGTAGAACAAACATGTGACGATGATGACTGGGCCGATATGAGTAAAGTTGGTTCTTACATATCTAACAACAGCTCTTTTTCTTCCATTAACTACGGTTATAAAAAACTTGGTGATTTAATAAAAGTCAGCAAATTATTCGATATTGAAATGAGAAGAGATGGCAAGGCCATGTATATTAAGGACGTGAGAAAATAAATTGATAACAAATCATTTGAGTCATCGGCCTAGCCGCACTCAACTCAAACGTTCGGCATGAGAATTAACCATGAATAATCGAGAATCAGAGCAATCTAGCGTGGTCCTTCAGTTGCCCCATGATGAGACCAATCCCTGTAATTCGGAAGATGGTTTCTTGCACTTGCGAATGGGCGAATAATGTTTGCCTACACCCGCTACAACGGGAAAGGGTGGCAAGATGATGATCGAGCAAATATCGTCGTACGATACTCCTCTGATGATGGCAACTAAGGGAAAATCGCATTACCAGGATCTAACGCCCATGACCATATCGATGGGATGTAAAAATATAATCTTAAATAAACTTATTATCAATGGAGATCTCACATGAAAAGACTATTTGTATTTGCCATGTTGTTCGTTCTGTCCACATCCGTACAGGCCGCAGAAGTTACGGAACTCAAAGCATTCTTTCGGGACGGCCAGACCTTTATCACCTGGAAGGAATCCGAGGCTAAAACATACAAGGTTTATCGTTCAGCCAAAAAAATCAAAAGCGTCAAGGATGCCGAACTCGTGGCGACAGTGGCCAAGGGTTCGGCATCTTATCCACTAGAAGTAAAACGCAAGGTACTCGAAAAAACCACCAAGAAGAAAGGTTACGGTTTTCGCTACATCATTGAAGATAATCCCGCTGCTGACCCAGCTAAAATGCTCTCTCAAGGTACCGGTCTATTCGTTTTCACGGCACAGGAAACCGGTACTTTTTATTATGCGGTCATACCGGATGGTGGAACAACCGCCGGTTCAGGCAGCAGTCTCGATAAGGGAATTGCCGAAAAAAAGGAACCACTTGGGGCTGTTCTCGTTTTCAAAGCTGAGACCAAAGATAAGAAAGGCAACGTGACCGGCGACCGGCGGGTTTACTGCCACTGGATGGATCACCGCAATTGGAATCCCCGACCCTACGGCGGTTACGCGGTCAATTTTGGTGTCGGTGCCACCAAGGGCAAGCCCAAGGGCATCTGTATGTTTCTGCACGGCTATAGTGGTTATTACGGCGTTCGAGGACAGACTCAGAATATGGTGACCATCACCCCCGGCGACCCGTATCAGAGTTGGTTTTACGGCCACAAAGCCGCCGATGGTAAAACTATAGTCAACTACACAGAAAAGCGCATTTTACTGACCATTGATACAGTCAAGCGTATTTTGAAAAAAGAGGGTCTTGAAGTTCCGGAAACCAAGACCTATATTCACGGTGGATCCATGGGTGGCACCGGCGCCAATTTTATGGCCGCCTGGCATCCAGAAGTTTTTGCTGCTGTCCTGGCCAGCAAGGGTGCCGTAGATCACAATCGTAACGGTAAATGGACCGGTACCTCTGAGCGGTTACTATGGGGCAAGCGCAGCGAAAACCTTAAGACGACTGACGGTAAAAAAGTCTGGGAACTGCTCAACCTCTGTAAATGGCATGTTAAAAACAGGGGCAAAGAGACTGCGTTCATTCTCGACGCCCATGCTAGCAATGATAGGTCAGTACCCTTCGACGCCGTGCCTGATTATTACGATGCACTGAACAAGGCCCGTAGGCCATTCGCGGCCATTTGGGGACCCTGGGGTCACGGCGGCTTCAAGGAACCCAGAATACAGAATCACAAGTGGTGGGGAATGTTCTCTTTCAATTCCGATGAATCAGTGCCGGCCATTTCCAACTGTTCATCCAATGACAATCCGCGCAAGCAGAAGAGCGGACAGATGAACTGCAAGCTAGAATGGTCCGCCCGCGAAAACGATTTTCACAAACAGGGAACCAAGGACAATATCGTAGATAAGGTCGACCGCTGGGAAGTGAACATCCGTTCCAAAAGCGGCGCCGAACAAACGGCTGATATTACGCCGCGACGTTGTAAAAATTTCAAACCCAAACCGGGTGAGGAATTCATTTGGGAAAATTTGAATTGCAAAAGTGTCAACAGGCCTGAAAAAGTAGCTGAGGGAACGGTCAAGGCCGATGCAGACGGCCTGGTCACGGTTGAAAAATTCAAATTCGGAACTGCGGGATGGGGGAACAGACTCGTCATCAAACGTAAATAGATCGCACCTTTATATTTTGGGAAAACTCTACATTGAAAGGCCTATCGCACACGCAGTAAAATTAGCTGTGTGGATGTGGCCCCTGAAAAACAAGGTCAGGCAAAGTAAATTTTAATTTTGGAATATTTGACATAATCTAAATTTAGACATAATTTAGTTAAATCCAATAAATTCAAAATAATAACTGTGAATTTACATTGTTTGTCTTTGCTTCTTTTTGGTGTATTGTCTATTGCTGTAACAATTCGTTTAGTAAACTCATAACCTTGACTCTTTCAAAACAACCTCATCAACCATTGAGCCTTTAGTAGGTGATTTCCAAGAAAGGTTTAATGTTTGGTATTGCAAGGTACATTCCTGAGCACGACCTTCTACCAACAAACCTTTTTTAAAGGAATCGCCTTCCTTCAACACTTGCAATACAAATCCATGTAGCCATTGAGGTAGTGATAGCCAATTCCACGCTTGTTTTTGTGCTGCCATAATTGTTAGGCATTCAACTTCATCATTATTTATCGTCAAATTACTTCTTTTTTCTAAAAAGCCGGGGTGCGATAACTCAATAAAGGTTTTAATGCCATTTTCATTAAATGACCAAAGCTTACCTTCAATATCTTCTTTTTCCCACAAACCTTTGCCGACAGGAGTGATACCTGCCCACAGGCCTTTAAGCTCTTGCTCTGCCCAATTGACTCCAATAGCTTGACGCCAATGACTGCCAAGGAAATGACCAACAACATCCTTATCAATAGAAGAAATGTTAACAAGAGATTTGACAGCAGCACTCTTTAACAAATCGCCTTTTCTAGCCGTCACAACAGGTGCCGTGCGATAGGCACCTAAGACTGTATTCTTCTCTTGCACCGAAACAAACTCCAGCGCTTCCATGGTCAACCATTCATTCAGTTTGTCGGCATTGTTTTCAACAACGACCTGAAATTTCAATCCGGTTGTCTTATGATTCTCATCCAACCAATAGGCCAACAAGGGTCTTCTTTGTAGCCAACTATCTAATTCATTGATAGATCCTAAACAGTATTTATCGGTACGATAGACGGTCGTTTGTCGAAAGCGTTTCTCCTTATTGTTGATACGAGCTTCTTCGAAATCACGGTTGTTCAGCTCATCGTGAAAAGCCCAATTTAAACCGGCAATCCACTCAACATTTTTCTTTTTCTGGCACGGCTCTTTAAAAGAGCTACACACAGAATCTTTGAGCTTATTAGACAAGTGCAAAGGAAGATATAGCCCTATTAAGGCTAATCCATCAAAAGGACCATTGGGTTTCATAAACCAATCATAAAAGCCCCCAACTAAAAATTCAGTATCTTTTCCAAATGGAAAAACTGCTGGATCTATTAAATGCAACCACGCAAAAAGATGATCACACTTTTCGATTAAGGTATCACCATATGAACGTGCATGCGGACCAGAAACCTCTTTCGTAGGAGCATGAACCATGTCAGCTAACAACCCCCATTGGTACTCGAGCACTTCATTGACTATTTTTTCATCAGAAGTACCTTTTGCATAATCAGCCCAAGGCACAAGGGCACTTAAGTTTACAGCCGTATAGGTAGTACTAATCCACTCTTCAAAGGAGTCATTTAGTTTTGTTAATTGCCAAAATTTCCCAAAATGCTCCATTCCTTTTTTGTAATATTTATCGGTACCCAACAGGTCCTTTGATACCGCACATAAATAATAATCCAGAAATTGTGGATTAGTATATCCGATCCTAACAAAATGTTTAAGTCCTGTTACACAACACCACTCAACAGCTTCTTTAAAAACATTCAAATCTTCCACTGGCCAATCAGCAAATTTATTTTTATCCAAATGCCAAATCTGTACCAAGCCAACACCCATAAACCCACAGGTATTTCTGTCGGCACCTCCATGAGTACTTATATTTTCATCTTCTGTAATTTCCCACTTAAAAATACCTTCTATGTCGCTGCCATCACGAACTTGTCCTTGCTTGATCGCACGCAGTAGTATCTTGCGACCTAGATCCCTATCTGCTTGTTCATGGTTTTTACGTGGTGATAAAATAAGATGTGTTGCGGGGTAAATCCAATTCAAGATTGCTTGCTTTTTACCTTTACCAAGCGGTGGATAATCACCAGCAGCATTTATTTCAAAGTCCTTTTCATTAAACTTATCAGTATAATTAGCTTGTAACGACTGAATGATATAATCCCTATATTCTTTATCTAAACTATGTTGAAACATTAAATCAATCCCTATAAATTTAAAGAATGGAATATATAATTATTTTCTCACTAAAACTATTCTGCAATTATTCTTTGTTACCACTAACTTTGGCATAGTAACAAGGCCATTTTTATCAGCAACCACTTCACCTTTGGTAACCTTTGTGGGATCTTTTAAATCCGTACATGTAAAATCAAACTTGTCACCAGCTTTAGGCTTAAATTTCTGAAACCTTCTTGGGGTAACATCTACAGTACACTCACCTTTAGGAGCTTTTGAAATCAACCCTACAGTCATCTCCCATTTGCCCTCTTCATCAACTATGTTGGCCGTTTTCCATATTAAATACATGTTAACCTGGCCTGATGAAGAACCGTCATACTTATCCAGCTTTCTTTTTCTCTTGTTTGCTTTATTCCACTTTGTTATTGAAGCTTTGGCCTTTGCTAACTCTTCAGCAGATTTTAATTTACCGGTTCCGATATCGCTATCTAAGCTACAATTGGTAAAGGCCGGAACACTTTGATGCAATTTAATGTCAATCTTCATTATATTTGACTGACCATTTGGAAGCAAAGCTCTCTGACTATGCCCATTCATCCCCCAAACAAATATGTGTGGTCGCTTGGTCTCCTGCAAAGCTACATTAAACCTAACTGCCTGTGGCCAGCCAATGGCACCGTCATCCTTTCCATTTGCAAAAGCGATTAAACCAATCTCTTTTTTGGGATACTTCCGAAGGTACCACTCATTACTGTAGTAATCCCAGACCGGTGTTCCGTCTTCAAACTTAACATTCCACCCATGCTTTCCATAGACACCTTCGTAAGAACCTTTAAAGTGGGCTGTTCCTGCCGGATCATGAACTCCAACCCAACTAACACACCATGAAAGTATCTCTGAATATCTAAGGGCAAACATTGCAGAGCCAGAACCACCCATCGACATTCCAGCAACAAAAACACGCTCACTGTCTAGGTTATATTTAGGGGTTGCCCAATCAAGAAATGAGATTGTACGTTGAGTCGAATAAGGCCTAACGACTCCTTTTTCCCATGCTGCTTGGTTTTTCTTACCTTTATATCTAAGCTCATGATAACCAGTCCACCAATCATAAGGGACCTGATTTGAAGAAATTAAAAAAGAGTTACCTCTCTTCTTTCCCTGACTGAACCACCAGCCCCAACCACCCATAAGGTTTGCACCCCAACAATGAAGGTGAAGACCTACTGAGGCTTTTCCAGTTTGCTTAATCGTTGGATGTGCAACGATATAATCAAAGCGGAAGTTCTCACGTGAAGCATTTGGTGGTGCTTCCCAACGAATAAAATAATCAATCGTTGCATTCTTTACATAACTGAAATTTTTATGAACAGAGCTCTTCTGAAGAACCGGCTCTCCTTGCCCTTCTGCCTCTTCAACTGGGGTCTCAATGGAATTTGCAGCAGAAAAGGTCAAAACTTCTTTCCCACCCACAGAACATGTAACGGCATAAAATGACTTCCAGTTTTTCTCCTCTTTTTCAGGCTTTGGGTTATGGACATATATCCCTACACCCACTTCAAGCATTTGCTTCCCGTCTTCTACTACTATTCGAGAAAACCTGCTTGTATCTTTTAATCTTTTCTGATAAAAATGAGTGTTCCAGGCTGAGTTTGGAGCAACACTACCGATCGCTTTCATCCCCTCAGTGGATGTAATCTTTTTGCTGGATTTATAAATTTTATATCTGATCTTAGGCTCTTTACTCTTCCTTGGAAAAAGAGCTTTATATTCTTTGTTTGTAATACTTCCCTTGACTGGTAACTTTGATACCCCTATCTCTTTAAAGGTAATAAAAGTTTGTCCTTTGTTGTGACGAACTTTCAAATCTTTCACCTGATCCTGAGCTGTCAGGAATCCTGTAAAACTTAAAAGTAGAGAAATAAAGAATATGGCCTTGTTTTGCATTTTTTGTCCCCTTAAAACATAAAGCATATAGTTATGAATCTTAAAAATAAATTATTACAGTAACTTTTATATTTTAATAAGGAAATTAAAAAATATTAATTTGTCAAATCACCCCCTTTTATAATTAAGTAACCTAGGTAACTCTAGTTATATCCAAAGTCAGGTAAAAAACCTTGAGAGCATTTGTAAAAATCTTGATTAACCATGTCCGACTCTTTAAGATATTAGGCAACTTATCCAATCTTATAATAAACTCTGCCGTGGTCTTATTCTATAACCTGACTATGGTATATATTCACTTAAACTATCAAATCTTACATGTCAAAAAAGACCAAACACCTCAAAAAAATACGATGAAGCACTAGCCTACCTATATACTTAAAATCTATCTGATAACACTATTGCTGTGTTTTGTACATGCCTTAAATTGTTTAGCCAAAAATATGATTACGTTCACCTGAAATAAATTATAGAGAGAATTATGAATTCGATGCTAATGAGACACTAAATTCACATTTTATCTAATAAGTTATGAAAAACAGTTAGAGACACATGAACCTATGGCTAGTTAAACGTCTTTGTTAGTTAATAGATTACCTCAATTTTTACTTAATTTGGTCTATTTAGATAATTTTTAATTATATTTGTCCCACTTAGGCGATAATTCAGAACTGTTAATATGAGGTTTAAGCGAGATGTGTTAGATCAATAAAAGGAAAAAAAGATGAAAAGTGAATCTCAAATCCAAAAGCTAATTGTCGAGGCAAAAACCGGCAGCAATGAAGCTTTGGGACACATCGTGGATGAATTTCAAAGTTCTGTCAGAGGGTTTATTGCCATGTTGGGCGTATCTCCGGATATGATCATAGATTTATCTCAAGAAACATTTTTAATGGCTTTTAAAAGTATTGAAAAGTTCAATGATGAAAACCCCTTCGGCCCCTGGATAAGAGGCATTGCCCGAAATCTCGTATACCAATATTATGCCGTTGAAAAGAAACAGTCCTTATTCAAACGCACGGCCATTGAAAAACATTTATTGGAAAAGGAGCCTGTTGAAGAATCAATAAATCAACTCACAAAATTTCGGCAGGAATATTTAAACACTTGTTTAAGCGAACTTCCAGAAAAATCAGCAGAATTAATTCGTCAGAAATATCAGCAAGGGAAAAATTCTGTGCAGATGGGCGATGCTTTAAAAATCAAACCTAATTCTATTCGAAAATCAATCGCGAGAATACATCAAAAATTAAAAATTTGTATTGAATCTAAACAGGCATTGGAGAATAACTAAAATGAAATCTGAAAATGATTTTATGGAACTGTGTATTCTCTATCAGGAAAAAGCTATGTCTAAAGAGCAGGAACAAGATTTGTTATCAAGACTTAAAAATAATCCTGAAGAATTAAAGAAGTTTCAAGAATTTCTGGCACTTGATGAACATTTGCAGGAAATTTATCATCCCGAAAAAAAATCAACTTTGTTCTGGAATGGATTACAAGAAAGAATGCGTTCGGTTTCAACTGACACATTTCGTGAAAACATTCTCAAAATAAATGACCGAGAAAATAAAAAAGATTCTGTTAAAAATCCGACTTTCATCTGGATTATGGCAGCAACACTTTTTCTGTCTGTAGTTGTATTTATGTTTAATTACTATAATGCCAGCCAAGACAAAAAATTAAAAGCTTTTATTTTAAAAACTGCACAGGGCGCTGAGATAAAAAGAGGGAATAAAGTTCTTCTTGCTACAAAAGGAATGGCTTTATATATAGATGATATTTTAACTACAAGAGGAGCTGATGATACAACTGAAATAACATATGTAGAAATTGGATATCCTCAAAATAAAACATTTGTTCTGATTAATAGAAATACAGAAGTAAAATTTAAAAGTGAAGATAACGGCAGTCAGTTTTTATTAATTAAAGGAAGTGTAGAAGCAACCGTTGCTAAACAAGTTATAGGTAACTCCATGAAATGGCAAACGGATGAAGCTAAAATTGAGATATTAGGAACTCGATTTGTGCTTTCAAGTTTTTCGAAACAAACCAAATTAGAAGTTTATAAAGGTAAAGTTAGCATCACAAGTGTTTCAGATCAAAAAAAAATGTTAGTTGAAAAAGGTCATTATGCGATAGCCACAAAAAACAACCCCATGATATTAAAACCAACCAATGAAAGAATTTCAGAGGGACTGATAGCGCTGTATAATTTTGAAGAGAAACAAGGGAAATATATTCATGATAGTTCTAATTTTGGCGAATCCTTAGATTTAGAAATCCAAAATATGTCGGCCGTTAAATGGTCTAAAAATGGTAGTTTAAATGTTTTTGCGCCTACAATAATAACCTCTGTAAAACCAGCTATCAAAATTAAAGAAGCCTGTTCAAGCAATGAATTAACCCTCGAGGTTTGGATTAAACCAAGAATATCAAAGAAAAGGTCAACGATTCTTGGTATTATGGGAACAGGTCACAATGTAAATTTCTCTTTGGGACAGAGGCCTGATAATTCTAATGTTCATTATGGGGTACACCTGCGTACAAGCCAAACTAACTTACATGGTGTCCCAGGGAAAGGAACAAAGCATAGTACTGAATTAGAATTGACTCAACTTGTATATACATTCCAGAAAGATAAAGTGACCTTTTATATTAATGGCGTCAAAGATGTTGAATATGAAACAGGTGGTACATTTGCCAATTGGAATGATGACTATCATTTAGTGTTGGCAAATGAATTTTCAGACAAATTAATTAAAAAATTCTGGTCAGGTGAGTTTCACCTAATCGCTTTTTATAATAGAGCTTTGAATCAAGATGAAATTAAAAAGAATATAAAGGCAGAAAAAAATAAAATTTCTAAAAAATAAACTTAGGAGATCGATTATGAGTAATATTAAATCAATGTTAATCTTAATATTTATAACGCTATTATTTTCCACCGAATTAATGGCAGAGACAAAGGTTAATGTTATTAAAACCCCCAATGGTGGCATTCAACCTAAAGTTAGAGTTGATAAATCGGGTCAGATACATCTAGTCTACTATAAAGGTAGTGACTCAGGGGGAGATTTGTTTTATATCAAAAAGCCAAAAGGAGGAAGTTTTTCCAGTCCAACACAAGTCAATAGTATTTCTGGCAGTGCCATTTCAGCTGGAACAATTAGAGGTGCTCAGTTTACACTGGGGCAAAATGATAGTATCCATGTAGTATGGAATAGCTCTCAAAATGGAGATCTCAAGAAACTATATGGTCCGGCTATGTTCTATGCCAGCATGACTGATAAAGCGACTAAGTTTTCATCACAAAAGGTGGTTACTGGAAAACGGCATGTTGATGGTGGAGGTGCTGTAGCAGCAGATAAGAATGGTAATGTCTATATATTTTTTCATTCTGGTGCTGGCCCAAAAGGTGGACAAGAAAAAAATCGACGAGTTTTTATTGCCGTTTCTAGAAATGGCGGAAAGAAATTTGGAAAGGCCAGACCTATTAGCCCGGCTACAGGCGTTTGTGGATGTTGTGCCATGCAGGCTGATTGTGATAGTAACGGAAATGTATATGCCGTTTATCGTACAGCAACAAATAATAAAAGTCGTGACATCAATTTATTGGTTTCTAAAAGTAAAGGGAAAAAATTCGGCAGTAAAATTTTAGACAAGTGGCCTCTAAACCGATGCCCTATGAGCAGTATGTCTTTTTGTGAAAACACTGACAGAATGATTATTGGCTGGGAAACTAATAAACAAATAAAATATACTTCCGTAGCGAAAGGTTCACTAAAAGCTAAAAAAGTGGTGTCACCAAATGGCGGATCCAAAAGTGGTAAGCACCCTGTTTTTGCCATTTCTTCAGAAGGCAATATTCTTGTTGTCTGGACAGAAGGTACGGGATGGAAAAAAGGTGGCTCTATTGCCTGGCAGGAACTTGATTCATCCATGAAATCTATTTCTAAAACAGGTCGTCTACCGGCGGGTGTAAGTATTTGGAATTTTGTAGCATCATATTTTGATGCAGAAACAAAAACATTCAATATTTTACATTAATTAATTTAATAGAACTAGAGCGAGGGGTATGCTAGACTTTCTCCAAATTGAATTAAATAGTTAGCTACACCTGGATAAAATACAAACGAAATATCATTTACCATATGATTTTCTGTTTATTTTATTAATTAAAACATTAGTCTTTTTCAAATTAAAATTTTTAAACTCACTTGATGTTGAGCAATTCATGAATCATTCAATCATCGAACGAATTGAATACTTAAAAGAATGGATATCGTATAATCGAGCCTACATGGATAATGTAGGTGCCTCCATCTCAATTTTTAATAATAAAGAAGTATTGTTTACAGATGGTTTTGGTTTTTCAAATATCGAAAAAGAAATTAATGCTAGTAGTTCATCAATTTATAGAGTAGCATCTATCACCAAATTATTTACGGCAACTGCCATAATGCAGTTAAAAGAATTGGGGAAACTCAACCTAAATAAACCTGTAATAGAATATATCCCTTGGTTTAAGTTTTCTAAAGAATTAGATTTGGATAAGGTGACCATTTTAAATCTACTCACACATTCTGCAGGAATACCAAGAGAATCAGCCCACCCCTATTGGATTACTTTAAATTTTCCTGATAAAGAAGGTGTTAAGGAAGGCTTAAAAGATCAAAGACAAATTCTGCCATCAAATAAAATGTGGAAATACAGCAACCTTGGATTTGGCTTTTTAGGTGAAATCATCGAAATCATTTCGGGATACTCTTATGAGGATTATATTCAAAATAATATAATCAAGCCATTAGGATTAACAAACACCCATATAAAAAGTATTGATAACTCCAACCCACAAATGTCAATAGGCTATAGTCGTAAACTTCCTCGGCAACAAAGAGTTCCAATAAAGATTGCAGACTGCCAGTGGATTGGCTCAGCAGCAAATTTATCAAGTACTGCATTGGATCTTGCAAAGTTTTTACAGGTCTTTATGAATAATGATGGCTCGTTTTTGAATAAAGAAACAATCAATGAAATGCTACAACTAAACATTGAAAACAAAGAGAGTGCTGATGGGTATTCTCTAGGGTTCAAACATATTAATTTAGACAATCATATTAAAATTGGCCACAGCGGATCCTTTCAAGGATTTAAATCTTATGCCTATTTTTTAAAAGAGTTAACTTTGGGTGTCATTGTATTAACCTCAAGTACCGACAGCAATCCAGTATTGATAGCCAATCAAATCTACGATTGCTTACTACCAACACTCAATAGTCCTTCATCTCATTATTTTAAAGGTCAACATTTGAAAAAATTTACAGGTAAATACCGTAACGCCTGGCGCGACTATTGTGTTTTATTACTGGATGGTCAGTTAAATCTTTTTAATATGTCTGAAGGTAATTTTAAAAACAATGAACTTTTAATTGAAGAAGGAGAAAATATTTTTAGATTAGAATCAAACTCAGGAGGCTCTAGCAACGGAGAAAAGGTATCCTTTGAATTAAATGCTGAAAATATACCAACGAGAATATTTATTGGAAATAGTTATGCCGATGCCATAATAAAATGGTAATTATAATAAATCTTAATTTAGAATAGTCTGACATTAGAAAATGAAAAAGTATCTTGACAATTTAATTGAATTTTTAAAAGTAGAAAATATGTCTGGAGAAGAAAAAGACCTTGTCTCCACAATTGTAGATAAATTAATACAAACAGGATTAGATAAGAAACACATCACCATTGATGACGCAAATGAAAAAATTGGATTTGGAAATTCAGGAAATTTAATCATTACGATTCCTGGAAATATAAGGGGTTATCGATTATTGTTTTCGGCCCATTTAGATTCTGTCAAAACCTGTAAAAACGCCATTCCAATCATTAAAAAAGATTATATCGAATCTCAAGGCAACACTGGGCTTGGTGGGGACAATAAAGCTGGATGCGCCATTATTTTTAATCTTCTTCAAGAGATAATTAAAAATAATTTGCCACATCCACCACTAACATTTGTCTGGATGGTTCAAGAAGAACTTGGTGTCAATGGGAGTCGCCACATTAATTCTGATTGTTTAAAAGATCCCAAAATGGGATTTAATTTTGATGGCTCCTGTGATTTAGTAACTGGTGCTACTGGAGGAGATGAAATCACCATTAAAGTATATGGGAAATCATCCCATGCAGGAATAAATCCGGAAAAAGGAATCAATGCATTGGTTACAACTTCAACAGCAATTGCTAACTTGAAACAAGAAGGATGGCTTGGTCTGGTAAAAAAAAATGGGGTACGTGGTAGTTCAAATTTAATTATAGCCAACTCTTCTAAAGGAATAAATGTTATACCAGATCAAGTCACCTTAAAGGGTGAAATTAGATCTTATTCCTCTGAATTAAGAACAACTATTTATAAGAAATTTGAGCAAGCCTTCTTAAATGCAATTAAAAATGAGAAAAATACTGAAAACGAAATTGGCTCTCTATTAATTAATTCAATTAATAAATATGAATCTTTTATCTTGGATGATTCCTTAGAAGTTGTTCGATTATCTCAAAAAATTGCTCATCAATTATCCATAGATGATTCACTTGTATCTGTAAATCACTGTGTAGATGCCAATTGGTTAAATGAAAAGGGAATCCCCACCATTACCATTAGAAATGGTAACGAATTCCCACATACTACAAAAGAAAGAATCAATATAAAAAAATTCCTTAATAGTTGTGAATTTGCTCATAGAATTATTGCTACCTTTCTTTAATAAATAATCGCATTTGTCTGCAGGTATTTCGGTCCACGTTATTCAAATTAAAATTGGTACAAGATTTAAAGGAATTCTAGGACACCCTAAAATTTATACTAATTTCAAAACAAAATTCAAAACTTGTATTAGATTATCGAGGGTGTCCTAGATTTTCACTACGGCATTACGATTAAAACTTCATCCGTATTCCAATAACGCGCAAATGTTGGAGACTTTACTTGTTCAACCCAAAGATTTCTTTTAGAATCAAATCCCCGTTGAATTTCAACTTTACCATTCTCATATATATTCCCTCTGCCAAGCTCTCCACTTGAATTCCAAGTATACTAGTTGCTATGGGGTCGGACACACCTAAGCAATACTCTAGCAACACGTTACAACAAAAATTGGTAATAAATACATAGTTAGGATGGGTTTTTACTATATAAAAACAGCTTCTAAGGAATAATAACGGCCTAAAAAAATGAAAGTAATAAAATTATGCCGCGTGCTTATCGATTTTTTCTTCCAGGTTATATTTATCATATCACCCATCGTTGCCACAATAAGGATTTTTTGCTTCGGTTAAAAAAGGATCGAAAAAATTGGACAGAATGGCTTTTTGAAGCCAAACAACGATATCAACTATCCATTTTGAATTACACGATTACATCAAACCATATACATTTATTAGTTAAAGAAACTGGCAATAATGTCATCCCAAATAGCTTACACTTAATAGCAGGATCAACAGCTCAGGCATACAATAAAAGAAAAAATAGGAAAGGAGCTTATTGGGAAGATAGATATCACGCTACCGCAGTTCAAGATAGCGGTCATTTTATTCGCTGCATGGCCTACATTGATTTGAATATGGTTAGAGCAGGTGTCGTAAATCATCCTGCTGATTGGGAATTTGGAGGTTACCATGAAATCAGAAAACCAAAATCTAGGTATAAAATCATTGATCATGAT
>NVWA01000082.1 GCA_002746535.1 Planctomycetota bacterium | reverse complement strand
AATATTTTATATAATTAGTAATTTATGATAAATTATTAATCTACTATAAAATTAAGTTGATATTTTAAAATAATATTACAAAATATAACAGATAAGGGCTTTGTCAAACAAAAGTATAATCAAAAACGCAGGAATGCCTACTATGAATCTTGGTCGAAATGCAGAACAAATATTAAAGAAAATCAAGACAAGTATCATCAACACTGACATCAAACCAGGCACATTACTACCTTCGGTTAGAGAGTACAGCGTTGAGTTTAAAACATCCACCAACACAATTTGGAGAGCTTTAAAAGTTCTAGAACAAGAAGGTTGGATTCTAGGTGAGAACAGAAAAGGCTACCGCCTAGTGGACAGAACAACTTTAATAGATACGAGAAGTTTTTGCTATGTGATGACCCAAGAAAACATTATGTCACTCAATTCTGACAAACGGGTATATGCTTACATACTCAATGCTTTTAAAAAAAATGCTCTCGAAAAAAACTTAAACTTTTATAATTTGATCATGGGAGAAAATGAAGAAGCACAAATCCAAACTCAATTAGAAAATTCAAAATGCGCTGGGTTTATCATTGATAATCTATCACCTAAATTGATGGATTGGGCGACTACTTCCGAATTATCATGTCTACTGATTGATGATTGGCAAGATGAAATAACTGCTGATACAGTAGTGCAAGATGATTTTAGTGGTGGATCATTAGCTGCAAATTATTTAATTAAGCAAAATTGCAAACGTATAGCCTGGATTGGAACTAATCAAAAAAATCATCATTCCATATCTCGCTATGGCGGTGCGTGTTCTGTTGCACACACACATGGGCAAAGGTTTTCTGCAGAATTAAACTTTTTACCCAGATCAGATGAAATGGATCAAGCCATTTACCAACTCTTGAGCTCTAGGATACCCCCTGACGGGATACTAGCGCTATGGCTTCCAATTGCCGAATCAGTAGTCAAAATAGCAAGACAATTAAATTTAATAATCGGCGAAGATTTTAAAATGGTTGGCTGGTGTTTAAATGAAATGCTAGAAGAAGCTTACACTTGTAATTTTCCTGCTGAAACACCACCCCCAGTAATTACTTGGTCTGCAAAAGATATGGCTGATATCACTTTATCAAAATTACAACACAACACGCAACGAGAAAATAACGTGACATCTAAAACTAATGTCCCCGTAAAATTACATGAATTCTAAATCTAAAGGTTACTATCACTTAGCATAATCAAATAATCTTGCCAAAATAGCACTTCAAGGAAGTGAGACTTTCCAAAAATATTAGTCTGATAATTAAGAATTCTACAGACTATTTTTATTCTTGAATTTATCTTGTTATTTTATTTTATTAATATACCTTAATTCATCTTTGGTAGGATCTAAAAATTAATTTTTGAAAAAGAGTCAAATGAAAAAAATAATGACCGTCTGCGGACAAATCGAAACGAATCAATTAGGCAAATCGTCAATGCATGATCATGTCTTATCAGACATGGATTCTTTCAGAGGGACCATTTCAGATGAAATGCGAGAAAGTTGCCCCATTAATGTGGACGATAAAATCAAACTGGAAGATCTCGCCTACTTACAACATGGTTATTATGGTTATTCCGCAGAAAATTGGGATTTAAAAGATTTTGATCTCATGAAAAAAGAAGTCGCTTACTTTAAAGAACGAGGCGGAGATTCAATTCTTGAACCTAGCGCTCCTGGCATCTCCCATGATATTTCATTGATCAAAAAAATATCCGATGAAACAAAGGTTAATATTATTGCTTCAACGGGTCTGTATGTGGAACCTACCTGGCCAGAAAAATTTCTATCGATGGATACTGATCAGCTAACAGCATTTATTCAAGATGAAGTTGATAATGGAATTCGTGGTACTGACATTAAACCGGGTCATATTAAATCAGCCATTCGCAGAGGTACCGATAAAGAATATTCACTTATGCGAGCTGCGGCCAGAGTCTCAAATGAAACGGGCTTGTCTATCACAGCCCACACAAGTCGCGCAACTCACCCAGATAGACAACGACAGGCATTACAAACTTTTATCGAAGAAGGTGTCGACACGACAAAATTAGTTTTTTGTCATATTCACTACACCTTTTTACATATAAAAACCATCAGCGAATTTTTGCATGATCCTTCAAGCCTAAAAGTACACCTTGATTGGTCAAAAGAAATCATGGATGCCGGTGGAAATATCTGCGTTGACTTATTTGGAACCCCATTAGATCATGAACTCAGCGGCCAATTTCATTTTCCAGATATTTTTCGATTATTGGGAATTTTTGAATTGATCAAAGCAGGTTACGAAGATCAGATTGTTGTCGGCACGGACATTTATCAAAAAGCCATGACAAGAACCTACGGTGGACACGGTTACGCTAGAATTCTAGACTTTGTAGCCCCACAATTATTAAAAGCTGATATTTCCCAAGAAGTGGTTGATAAAATCCTAATTCATAATCCAGCTAGAATTTTAAGTTATTAAAAAAAACATGGGACAATTCACCTACAATTCCAGCGGATTTTGTAAAAATGTTCGCCAGGTACATGAATTAAAAAGTCTGGGTTTTCAAAATGAATATTTTCTGCCCACCAGTTATCGCCTTCGGCTTGCACGTATGCCATTTGTTTTGATTCCGGATGAAAAGTAATTGCTTTCACATTGACCTGATTAGCTAAAGGTTCATAAGTGGAAAAGTCTTCAGTATCTCGATCAAAAATAAAGGCCCCTTTTTCAATAGTAATTATGAGCTTTTCAGAATCTGGTAATGCTAAAAGATCATGACCTCCTTGACTTGGAAGTTGAAATATTTGGTCACAATTCAATTTAGGCGAGTCAGATTTCCAATCTTGCAATTGATATTTTCTTAATTCTGTATAACCCAAAGCCCATAAACAATTTCGTTTTTCATCCCATAATACCCCATGGGCATGAGATAGTTCTTCGCTAATAATCACTTCATCAGATTTATCTCTATTAAATACCAAAATTTTATGTCCTTCAGATTTGACAGAACTGGCAACGACAATTCTATTATCAGGAAGCACCTCAGCAGAATGAGCATTGCTGACTCGTGCATAAAAAGACACCTCTTTTGATTTTTTATCTACGATGGCAACACCTGTAGAAGAAGCGGTGATTAATATTTTTTCACCATTATCAATCGGTTTACAATCATCTGTAGTTCCAAACAATGATTTCATATGTTCTGGTAGAGAAGCACAATCTTTAGCACGCCAACACCAGACAATAGTAGGAAGACCCCCTTTTATCGCCTTCATATTATAAATAAAAACCTCATCCCAACCGCATACAATTAATTCCTCTATCTCCAATATAATTACCCTAATATAAAATGATTAAAATGTTGAAGGCGCATTAATGATGGCCTGTAAACTTTCTTTTGAATACATACAAGCATTGGCCTCGTAGCCACCTCGGCCACTCTGTGAAGGATGAGGTATATAACTGCGATATCCGTTTGAGAGTCCTATTACCAAAAGGTTATGTTTATCTTCTATTTCAGCTGCCAACTCCACGAGAGGTTCACCCGGCAAACAGAAAAGTTTGATTGGACCAATTTCCCATTTTTGAAATTTATCGGTAATACAAAGTTGATCAATGTCATTTCCTTCTAAGATAACATTCTCTTTACTCGAAATCATTTCACTAAAGATTTGATAAGATGATTTCTTATCTTCAAATAACTTTGGTGAGGAAAACTCATCTAAAGATAATTCTTTTCTGAGCGCCTGACATTCATTTTGAGAATTCCCTAAGTCGCTCCTCAAAAGTAACTTAATTTGACTCTCACAAAAAGAAAATGAAACATCATCAGAATTCTTTTTAATTCCACGCATCAGTGCTTGAAAATAAGCTTCGGCAATCACCTCTCGGGCTTCAAAAGAATATTCCTTTTGAAAGGGTCGTGTATTACCAAAAGCTCCATTCAGAATCATAACAGAGGCGTTATTTAAATTGTTAATCTTATTTTGCAGTGGCCTAATATAATCCGCAGACACGAATTTACCTACTTTACCTTGTGAAACTGTAACAGGATGACTATTAACACGCACTAAATTATACAAGGCCTTATGATTCTTATCTTTAAATATCCATTGATGAATTCGATTATCAACAATACCATCTGCGACATGTCTTTTAGATGAACTCGGTTGATGATTCTTTGCTAATTCATTTTGAATTAATTGCGTTACATCGAGCTCCTTTTCTTCTTGATCAAATTCGCAGCCATCGTTAAACATAATACATAAATCACCTAGATAAGGTGTAAGTTCAACTCTACGATTAATAATTTCATTTTTATTTAATTGACCAACAATCTCATCAATCGAACAAACTTCCACTAAATCATTTTCTAGATTTCCATAAGCTTCAGAAATTTTTTCAACATATTTTAATAAATTCATGCCAGCACAACTATGACCAGAATGAGTGTGAACACACGATATAAAAATATGGTTTTTAGGAATCATCGATTTTATTGCCAAGGCTTCCACCAAAGCCATATTAAATGCAATTCTAAGTGTGCAGACGTCTAAATTGATCCAAAGATATTTTTCTTTATTATTTTCCAGTAGTAATAAACGCGCTTCAAGCTGATCAACTATTTCACACTCACTCATCAAATAGCCACGGTAACTTTTTTCTGAACAATAAGTAATGTCTGCACTTGAAGATGATATCTTTAACATATATTCATTCTCACTCTTAATTAGTTAATAACTAGATACGAACAGTAATATAAAAACCTATTACTTTCTTATCACTTTCTTAAGATTAATTTAATAAATAAACCAAGGCTCTATCATCTGTCAAGATTAACATAAAACTAGAACTTTAAAAAATATTTCATTTTATAATTCCACAAAGAATAACAGCACCAGGACTACCAACAGCAATTAATTCAAGAGAATCTTTAATCCCAAAACTGAGACAATACGATCACTATTAACAAATAATTCTACCAAATTCAAGCATTATATTTAATTTTAATTTCGGTATTTTCAAAAATACCCCCTAAGCCTATTTTAAATGAAAAATCCAATAGCAACCTTTCGTCTGTTACTTTTTTGAGAAAAACTAAATCCTTTTGATAATATAGAGTTTAGATCAGCCATACCACCTGCTTTAACTTTTACCGTAGCAAGACTAAAGTCTCACTTCCTGAATATTAAGCTAAAGCCAAGTTAATTATTTTTCCAATAAGTTTGTGATAAGGGATATTAGCTTTTTTGGCTGAAAGAGCTAATTCATCATCATCAGATACATTTGGATTGGGATTAACTTCAATAACATATATTTCATTATCAGGTGTTAGACGGATGTCTAAACGTCCATATCCAGAAAGGCCAAGCGCCTTATAAGTTGTTCTTGAGATTTTTTTAATTCGCTTTTCAACATCTTCAGGAATATTAGAGGCCATGGTATTTTTGATACCCCATTTTTTTCTAAAATCCTCATCCCACTTGGCTTTGAAAGTTGCAAACTTAGGTTTATCTTCAGGAAATTTTGAAAATATCATTTCGCGCAATGGCAACACTCGCAAGCGGTCATTACCAAGAACACTGGCATAAATCTCACGTCCTTCAATGTACTCTTCGACCAAGACATCTACTTCAAGGGAATCATGAATAAATTTGACACGCGAAAGACAAGCTGATTCGGTTTCAGCGAATGAACTTTGAGTAATACCATCTGAACCTTCTTGACCCAAAGGTTTAATGAATAGAGGGTATTCTAATTTTTTCAAACTACGGTTGGTTATTCCAAGCGGAAAAATTACTGACTTTGGAAATTTAATACGATGTGGCGCAAGTATACGCTTTGTGAAAAACTTATTTCGGCACAAGGTCATACTCACAGGCGGGCAACCTGTAAAGGGAACACCCATTAGATCAAGCAAACCAGCAAAGTTACTTTCGTGACGACGATCATTGTCAAAACATTCGAGCATGTTAAAAATCACATCTGGTTTATCGTCACGAATTTTATTGATCAGTGGTTGAATTTTATTATGTACGGCAAAAGGAATGGCTTCATGGCCACATTTTTTAATGGCCAGAATTACTTTGTGTTCAGCACGCCAATCTTCAGGAGGTAAATGGGCACCATAATTTTCATCAGGCAATGTGGCCGGATCGAAAGGGAAATCAAAGGGCATTAAAATTTTAAGTTTCTTTTTAGACATTAGGGCTTCTTAAAATGGCTTGTGTGCATGTAATTAGAAATCAAAGATGTAAAATAAATAAGAAAATTTGCTTTTGTTTTTTCTTCATCCTTGGGTATGTATAATCCCAAGGTGTGACAGCGTTTAATCAATTGTGTTAGTAATCGCTTAATGGTAAATTTCTTTTCTAGAGTCCAGATAGCAACAGACGATTCAATTGACGATCTACTTTTGCGAATATAGGAAGCAGCAGATGTTCCGGAGCTACCCTCTTTTGTCGCTTGAAAAACTTTTTTCAAGTCATTATCAAAATAATTTTCACTATCTTGGGCATAAAGTTTCTTTCGTATCCGATAATGCTTCGCTAATGTACGCTTCAAATTTTTAATTTGATATGCCAAAGGACTATAAGGCACTTTGCATTCTCTTTTCTTTAAGGAATTCATTAATGTGTTAACGTATTGAAGTTTATCAATAGCCGGCCACTTGTTATATAAAGTTTTCCAATCAGAATTTGGATTTAACCAAACAGCAAAGGTCTCAGCAAAATCCTCTTCAGGATGTGACTGGGCATAGTGATCTTTCAAGTGATGAACGTAGGATTTACTATATGGACGGTATCTATAAAACTCCTGATAGGTACTATCAGGATTACCAAATACTTTTTGCCATTTCTTACGTTCGGTCAAATTAAAGGCATGACCAATTGCATGAGCGCACTCATGGCGTAAGAGCTTCATACACTCTTCATCACTGCCTCCCTCAACTTCAAGCATCATGGTGTTTTCAACAGCCTGCAATCGAGGATGTGCCAGGTAAAATGGAATTGAAATAGCAGGTACTCCACCAGGTGAAAACCATTCATCACCTAAATAACAAACTGGTCGAAAAGAAAGTCCCTTTTTCTCCAATTCATCATACAAGATCGCAACCTTATCTTGAACCGGCGTTCGATCAATGCGCAATCCAAAGTCGCACATACGCGAGTTCAAAAGCTCCTCATCGGAAGCATTATTTATATCAAGTATAGATTTTTTATTTGTCATAGTTCCTAAATATGTTTTAGCTCTTCCTTCAAAACAATGACTGTCTAAAAGCGAGATTATTTAAGTATAAATTATTTAATAAAATAATTCATCAATAACTCAGTATATCTGAAAATTAATCGCTAAATATCCCTAGTTAACTTTTAAACTGATCCATATTGACACGATAAACCGATATTTTAGGGTTATACCAAATTGGGAATAAGTTAATTAAGAATTTTGTTAAAATGAATAAAATTTAATATTAATTAGTTAGTTTAAAATAAAATATAATATTTCTCAAATAATTTATTATGAAAAAATTAATCCTATGAATCTTCCTTACATCAAAGAATATATAAATTCATCTACATTACCTATATATTCCGTCATTGAAGGGATGCTACCATGGGAGGCCACAGCATCTCTAGATTCGATCATCCAAAATCTATTAAATAAAATTGATGACTCTCAGTTTAAAATCAATGATAATCAAGCCATACACAACACAGCAACAATAGAATACAATGCACAATTAAAAGGCCCTATGATTATTGGGGCAAATTGTTTCGTAGCAAATGGATGTTTGTTAAGGAATGGAATTATCCTGAACGAAAATTGCTCCGTAGGTCATTGTAGTGAAGTAAAAACATCTATTTTATTTTCTAACTGTAGAATTGCTCATTTTAATTTTGTCGGAGACAGCATTGTTGGTAATGATGTAAACATTGAGAGCGGCGCCGTATTGGCAAATTATAGAGATGAATTAGATGACAAAGAAATTTATGTAACTTACAAAAATCAAAAAATTGCAACAAATGTTCAAAAGTTTGGAGCCATCGTGGGCGATCAATCTAAAATTGGAGCCAATGCGGTTTTGGCCCCTGGAACAATACTTGATAAAAATAGTATTGTAAAAAGAGGTGAATCCCTCGATCAAATTTAATAAAAGGAAGTGAAATGAAATTTAATCCAGCCATAATTCAAATCAATATCACCGATCTTGAAATTGCAAAAAGCTTTTACGGTGAGACTTTGGGGTTTGAAATAGATCATGAAAAGTCATTGGACGGCGTATGTCTATTAAAATCAGATGGCGACATACCAATTTTACTTTATCCAGTACCTCAAAAAAGTAATTCTCAATATGGTGAAAATGCAGGACCAGTTCTTGTTATTGAAGTTGCTGATATTTTTAAAGTTTATAAAGATTGGAAGAAAAAAGATGTTCAGTTTATTCCAGTCCCATGGTCTGAGGATGAAACTGGAATTGGTGGTTGTCCATTTGGCTTATTTATCGCATTCAAAGATCCTGATGGCAATGTACATGAAATTTTACAGCCACATTAAACCTACAATCAAAGTTATACCGCCCAGGCTTCTTTTAAATCTTCCATTTTGACGCTGTGGTTACTAGAGTGTTGTTTAGGATAAACTCCAATAAAACGATCGTCTTTTTCTTCAGATTGTCTTTGATATCTAGTATCACAACTCAACCGAAGCTCTCTAGTAGTATTCACCAACGACCCATGAAATTGATACATTCCGAATATTACGATGTCACCCATTCGAAAGTTTGATGTTACCCAGTGACCTCCAAATTTCTTAGTAACTTCTTTAGGGCTTTTAGAAAACCAGCCATTATCAAGCTCGTCTCGATCAACATCAACTTCTCCGTATGTTTTATTAAGATTGCCTTTTCTAAATTGATCTTCTCCCATTATTAACCCACCTTTGCACAATGGAATATCATCCAATGCCGTCCAACAACTTAATAAATTGCGAGTACCTCTACCCATATAAACCACATCATAGTGAATACCTGTAGAATCTCCTTCGCCAACAGCTCGCATCCACTTATAAGGAAATGTAAAAATTTCATCATCAAGTAGATCTGAAAAAAAGTTCATTAGATTTTTTGAATTAACAACATTTAAATAATTAGGACATTTATAAACATCTTCGTGTGAAAAAAGAGAACCTCCCTTTTTATCCGAAGCAATTTTAAATTCATAGTCTTTACAGTTAGGGTCAAGCATATTTTTTTTATTTAAAATGACTGACAAATCCTTTTGAGCTTTTTTTATTTCTTCCTCTTTATGAAATTGACGTATATATAAATAGCCTTTATCTTTCAGTTGTTTGTTCAAAGCATCAACATTACCAAGTAAATGGTTTGATGACTTCATTTGAAACAGTTCTTTTCCCACCTCTAATTCATCAAGTCCACTGACCCATTTTTTACCGTTTATTAATTCTTCCATTTGATATACACCTCTTAAGTTTTATGAAGAATTATACCCTTTTCTATTTTCATCAAATGGGTAGAATGGAAAACATGTGTTATTTGGGAATTTATTTATGAAAAACAGAAAAGATTATATTTATAAAAACTCAATCAATTGCCCAATAGGAACCATTAATTTCGCAGGATATCATACACATAGCCCTAGCAAAATGAATAAAATGCGTTATTTGGGTAAATATGCCTTCGCTTATTTAATCGATGGCGCTGGTTTTTATTACGATGAATTTGGAAACAAAGAAAATATTGAATCAGGAGATTTTATCATGGTCTATCCTGATACAGGACATTGTTATGGAGCGGCAGATAATACCACTTGGGAAACGCTTTATTTTGTATTTGAAGGGCAAATTTTTGATTATCTCAGAGCTAATAATATTTTAAATCCTAAGCAACCCATATTTACACTAAAACCTCAAATTGAATGGAGGCGCAAACTATTAAAATTAATGGATGACTTTAGAAAAGCTAAACCTTCAGATACACTAACTCTAATTATTCAGTTGCAAGAAATTATTTCACATGCTTTAAAAACACCTAAAGGTTTGAAACAAATTGATAAATCCGGTTGGGTTCAAAAAACAATTGCATATATCAAAGAGTATTACTTAGAAGAAATAAATTATCAGGAATTAGCCAGTCATTTTAATATTAACTATGATACTTTTCGAAAATATTTTAAAAATGAAATGGGACTATCGCTAACTAAATTTCAGTTATCACTAGTAATGGAAAAAGCTGGTTTTTATTTATGTGAGGAAAACTTATCTGTAAAAGAAACGTCAAATCTCTTGAATTATTGTGATGAATTTCATTTTTCAAAACAATTCAAAAAGACAACTGGCATGTCACCAAGGCAGTACAAGTTATTGCTTCATACTAAAATTTAAAAAATCAAAAAAACCCCTACCTAAACAGGGGCTTTTATCAAGCTATTTAGCCAGCAATTCTAATACGGCTTTTCTAACTACTGATAGTTTATCAGCACTAATGCTAGCCATACTAGTAGTTCCAGGATCATCAGCATTTTTCCTGACTGTTTTCGAAGCAAGGTCAATGCTTGAATTAACAGCTTGAACAACACGTCTATAGGACCAACCTTTTTTATTTTTCAACAAGTTCAAAAGCTCAATATCCTGTTGAGCTCTACGTTGTGCAACAATTCGATCAGTAGGTGTTGCCCCCGTATAACCATGATTACTAGACAAAGTCAAGGCCAGAACATCATCTTCATCCCAATCATTACCATGCTGGGATGTCCAATAAGCTAAGCCACCTACGCAACCTAAGGTCCATGTTTTCATATACAAACCAGACAATTGTGATAAATCAGTCGCTATACCTTTGCCACCTCCATAAAACCAATATTTGCTTCCATGTTCATGAACTCTTTTTTGGATAATATCCTGCGATGAATATATAGAAGATGAAACGACTGAAACTTCACAAGCGCCATCTAATCTATCTCCCTGCCATTCAGGCCTGGATACATCACCTCTAGTAACCACATTCAATTTAGTGCCTTTAAATGGTTTTTGAAAAGTATCATATAAAAACTGCAGTGCTCTAAAATCACGGCCAAAACTAGGTTCATCAAGAGTCCATAAAGAGGTTGTCTTTTTCTTAGCACTATTGCGTCCGTATAATTTATTATTGGCAAAAATTTGAAATTCTGTTTTTGTCCAACCTTTACTTTCAAAATGTTTCCTATAGTCTAAAGAAACACTAATGGCAGCTGCTTTCCATTTAGAAGAGAATCCATCAGAAACAAAAACATCGTTTTTACATAAATAGAATCGCCATTCATCTCTATTCCATTTTCCATCAGATTTCACATGTTTGTTATTATGAAACATTCCTCCTGCATATTCTTTATAAATTTTCGTAGGATAACTTTCATAAAAAGGCAAGTAATAATGTGGGATGGGAGTGCCTTCCCGAGGCAATCCTTTGAAAGCGGACCCATCCAATAACGGACCCATCCAGGAATCCCACTTATCCCAACTTTCAACTTTAGCATCTTTACCTTCTCCTTTTATAGCTGGGATAAAAGGTAAAGTTCTATTGCCAGAATGGCTATAACCCAAAGAATTATAACCTAAACGAAATTCATGAGCCATACGATGAATGCCATGAAATTTTTTCTTTGCTTCATCATCATCCCCTCTATATCCATAGCTGTTTAATTCAATAATATAAGAAATCTGATCTGGAATAGTTGCATTGTAAACATTTAAATTGATAGGCACTGTCACTCTGGAGTCATTAGCACTGATAACTATACCACCTAAATAACTTCCAGGATTTGTGTTTTTTGGTATTACAATCGATACATAAATTGATTGGTTTTTTTGACCATCAATTTTTTGGTCAGATGCAGGTATACTTATAATTCCTCCATTTTTTCCATTTAATCTGGGCATTGCACATGCATACCAACCGGATTTTGTTTTAGCATACCAATCTCTTCTAAAAGTAATATTACTGGAAGAAATAGTATCTTTTTCATTTTTTAAATCTTTTGGGAATAATGCAATACTCTTGAGACTTTCTGTATCACTTAGCTCTAATGCTAATCTAAAAGAAACTATTTCTGCCTTTGCACCAAAGAGTTCAATTGATTTTTTTTCTCCATTCCACGTAATACTGCCTTCTCTATGCTTCTTATCTATATATTTACTGCCATCTAGAATCTTTCCATCTATAGGGTTAATTTTAATCAATTCATCTACTGCCCAAACTTGCAAACCATTCATTTTCAATGGACCACCTTTTGAAAATTTAATAGGCTGAATATTTAAATCAGGTTTTTTTGATGGACCTGAAGCTTTGATTATTCCTGTACTAACAATTTTTGAATAATTTCCAGCCGCATCATAAGCTTGAATACCAATGTCATAAGAAACTCCTGGCTTCAAATTTTTCACCCATATTTTTATTTTACTTCCAACTTTTTGTGGTCTCTTAATTAAATACCTAGGTAGAAAAGTAGCACTTTTCCAATTTTTAGCACCAATCTTAGCGCCTTCCGATATTTTTATATCATATCCTAAAGCCATTCCCTTATCACCATCGCCACCGCTACAAGTAATTTCTAATAACATTTCCCCATCATCGGTGTCATCAGGGATTTGTTTTATGGTTGGTTCTCCAGGAGCCGTTTTATCTTGACCACCTAAGGTAACGATAAGGATAGGAGGAGTCTTTGATTCTCTCGACATAATATATATATTTGATCTTGCACCAGCCCACCAACCACTTTCATCCATTAGAATCAAACCACCTTTTTGATCTTTGATCATTGCTTCCACAACTCTACCAGGAAGAACAATTTCATAGCGACCTCTTTTTTGTTCTGCTAAAACCCAACCATTAACATTGCCCCCATTGCCATGAATTACTTCAAGAATATCTGAGCCTTTTCGACCCCAGTATTTTCCTTCACCACCTGGCCAAGAATGACAAGAAAATTCTTTATTAGGCTCTTCCGGTTTAGCACCTTTACCTTCAATCCAGTCAGTTGGCACAGTGGAATAACCTATCTGACGAATTGCTAAAGTTGGGGTAGTAAGTTTAACCCTTAAGACTGCTTTTTTAATGCTACTATTCGCTGGGATTTTCGATAAATCAAATTTCATAATCGTTTGATTTTCTCGACCTTTTATCTTGGTACTTTTCGAACTACCGGTGTTTTCTTTCGTTTCACTGTGATAGCTGGCAATAGAATTATCGGCAATTACCGGACAGACAATATCCTGACTTTGCAGACCAAGAGATGTAATTGATAAAAAAATAAATACTGCAGTCCATCGATGAAATCGAAAAGACATTTTCTTTTTGAACATGAGAATTCTCCTATAAATGGGGCTTTAATTTGTATATGATAAAGTAATGTACACTAGAGGAATGCTGTCGATTCAATCATTGTTGAACCAAACATTAGGATTATAGTTACTGAAAAAAGAAAACAATTAGTTTTTATTCGAAGTATTCGTTTGCTCTATAATGAGACACCTTAGAACTATGATTAGTGTGCTCTTAATAAAACCAATTAAAGCTGTGAAAATCATGAGAGAATATTAAATTCAAAAATATAAACCTATGCGTCATCTCTATTTAACATTTGCTTAATATCGCTATATTTAAAACCTTTGGACAACAAACGTTGAATAATCTTTTTCTCTTCAATATTATTTAATTTAAGTTTTTCAACGGCAATCTTTAATATTTCTTTCTCATCATTTTCATCAAAGACATCATCAATAATTTTTGAAACAATTTCTTCATCTTCACGGCGTTCAATTAATTTACGCTTAATATACTGGATAGATTTACCATTACGTTTTAAGACTTCTACTTTCCTATATATTATTTGCTCATCTAATATACTCTCGCCCTCTTCAATTAATTCACTGATTAACTTTTTAATCAAATCGGCGCTAATCATTTTCTGGTAAAGATGTGATCGAATATAATTAATATTTTTACCACGACTAATTAAGAGTTGAATTTTATTCCTAGCAATTTTTTCATCATCAATTTTTATAGGTAATTCATCAATCACTTCATCAACAATCGCCGGATCATTATTTTTTGACAATAATTGAATTCTTAATTTCTTCTCAGTAGGTTGATAGCGAAGGGTATATTTAGTGGCATAGTCGACTAAGGCTTCTTTTTTTTTATAATATTTTGATAACTTTTCTGCATGTTTTTCATTAATTTCTTTTTGGGTTATATGCCCGTCAGCAATCGCACTACGCAAGCGATTTTTTTTCTTGCAACGCTTGTCCACTAAGAACCAATAATCATTGAATTCATCTAGATTGTCAAAATATTCACGATGACTTTGTATGCCTGCAAAAGTCTCCATATTTTGAATGGCTTGAAGTTGTTTTTCTGATGGAGAGAACATAATCTGCAAAATTTATTTTATTATTAAGCTACAATTTCAGTACCGATACCAGATTGAGTAAATATTTCCAAAAGCATAGAATGTGGCGTCGTACCGTTGATTATATGAACTTTTTTAACACCTAACTTGATAGCTCGAATACAACTCTTCATTTTAGGAACCATGCCTTCATTCAAAATACCCTCTTTATCAAGGACTTCAACTTCAGATGGGGTCAAGTGGGATATAGTCGAAGTAGGGTCATCAACATTCCTTAATATTCCATTGACGTCCGTTAAATAAATAATCTTTTCAGCGTTCAAAGCAATCGCTATTTCGGCGGCGGCAATGTCTGCATTAATATTCAATGAATCTCCTTCAGCACTAACTGCAATTGGTGAAATGACTGGAATAAAACCTCCGCTATGAACAAGATCAATCAATTCGGTATTTACTTGTGTTATTTCTCCAACAAAACCATAATCTTTCGAGCCACTATCCATTTTTTTAGCTTCTAGCAGATGGCCATCTTTACCAGATAATCCACAAGCCTTTCCACCCGCTTTATGAATATCTGACACCATATCTTTATTTATCTGACCCGCTAAAACCATTTGAGTAAACTTCATAGTTTCTTTATCAGTAACTCGTAAACCATCCAGAAATTTTACCTCCTTGCCAACTTGTTTTAACAACTCAGAAATATGCTTACCTCCACCGTGAACAATTACGGGGCGCATGCCTAAATATTTTAGCAGAACGATATCTTTTAAAGTCGATTCTCTTAAATCTTGATCGTTCATTGCAGAGCCACCATATTTTATAACAATTGTACTGCCCGAAAATTCTTTGATATAGGGCAATGCTTCAACTAAAGTCTCTGCTTTTTGAATAGCTCTTTTCACTTCAAATACCTTTTTTACATATTCAGATCAAAAATTTTCGCTGAATTCTACAGGATTTGAGGTTAATTTCCTCAATAAAACTCTTCTCTCATTTTCTGCTATTTCAGAACCCATAATAATCCTAATATTCTACAACTCTTTTATATTTCCCTTCTTTGCATTTTAGTTGTCTAAACATATAATAGCTCAATTCAAATTGATTAGATAGTTGACATAATGTTATTTTAACTAGGACGAAAATTGAACGACTTTAATGCCAAGTTCCAATGCATGAATGATTGCGGGGAAACTTACCCCTTAGATCAGATCATTTATAAATGCAAAGATGGCGAAGGATTACTTGAGGTCTCTCAAGATTTAGATGCTTTAAAGCAACGTTCAGGCAAAGAATGGCGTAAGTTATTTGAATCTCGTCATATGGGAAATGAATGGCCTTATGGAAGTGGCGTCTGGGGTAAAAAGGAATTTATACTACCCGGAATTGATGCGGAAAACATTGTCTCACTTCAGGAAGGTGGTACCAATTTATTCTGGGCTCAACGCCTAGGAAAAGAATTAGGTGTTAGTGATCTATGGATAAAGCAATGTGGCAATACACATACGGGTTCTTTCAAAGATCTAGGCATGACTGTTTTAGTATCACAAGTAAATGAAATGATTCAAAAAGGGGCTCCTATAAAAGCGGTTGCATGCGCATCAACAGGTGACACATCCGCAGCATTGTCAGCATATTGTGCAACAGCCGGCATACCTTCAATAGTATTTCTGCCACAAAATAAAATTTCACTGGCCCAACTAATTCAACCAATATCAAATGGCGCCATCACAATTTCGATGGATACAGACTTTGATGGTTGTATGAAAGTAGTTCAAGAAGTAACAAAAGACAACAGCATTTATTTAGCAAATAGCATGAACTCCTTGAGAATAGAAGGTCAAAAAACAATCTCTTTCGAATTAGCACAACAATTTAATTGGGAACCCATCGATTGGATAATTATCCCGGGTGGGAATCTTGGAAATGTTTCTGCGTTGGCAAAAGGTTTTAAAGAAATGAATGAAACAGGAATCATTGATTGGAAACCCAGAATTGTTTGCGCTCAAGCTGAAAATGCAAATCCACTTTATAAAAGCTATAAAAATAATTTTGAAACATTTACACCAATTACGGCAAAAGCAACACAAGCTAGTGCCATTAGAATTGGAAACCCCGTAAGCATTCAAAAGGCTATTAATGCATTGAAAGATTTTGACGGTATCGTTGAGCAAGCTTCCGAAGAAGAATTATCAAATGCTTCAGCAAGAGCAGACTTAACAGGCCTTTTCACATGCCCTCACACAGGTGTCGCTTTAGCCTGTTTAGAAAAGCTAATAGCTAACCAAACCATATCTAAAGGCGATCGTGTTGTGGTTATTTCAACAGCGCATGGATTAAAATTTTCAGAATTTAAAACTAAGTACCATGAAGAAAAAATTGAAAAGGTGATTTCTAAACACAAGAATGCCCCCATTAAAACTTCAGCAGATCCTGAAGAAATAAAACAAATAATTGATGAAAAAATAAATAATTATCAAATGAATTAAGGAGACAAAAAAGTGAAAAAAGCAATATTTCTTACAATTACTCTATCCGTCTTACTAGTGGCAGTAGCTATTGGTAAAGACAAAAAAAAAGCAATTAAAACGGTTGTTGTAACAGCAACTAATTTACACGCTCGAACAGGTCCCAACACAAATCAATATACACTAGGTCTGTATCCTCGAGATACAATTTTACCTGTGTATGAAGAAAAAAATGGCTGGTATAAAACAAAATGCCCAGCAGATACTAAGATTTTCATCTCACTAAAATACATAAAGGTCAAAGGTGCTGACGGAGTCATTCTAGGTGATAATGTCAATGGAAGAAGTCGACCTGATGAACAATCAGTAGTCTGCTTTAAGTTCAACCGTAAAACAAAAGTGACTGTTAAAGGAATGCAAGGTAAATGGATTCAAATTGCGCCACCTGCCGAAGCATATGCTTGGGTTTCAGGAAACGCAAAATTTGTCAAAGTATTAAAAGGTAATATTGATGATTTAATAGTTAAAGATGATATGAAAGCAAATAATAACGATATTGAAGTTCGCGATGATACTTCTGATCCTAAAGAAGTTTCAAATGAAAATTCAATAAAATCTGAAGCAGAAATTTTGCTGGAAAAACAACAAGCAAAAAAAGATGAAATACAAAAAAATGCCGACGAAGAAATTAAAATAATTTTAGACACCACCAAAAATAAAATGAAAAAAGGATGGGTAAAACGCTTAGGAAAAGTCATCGGTAGAAAAGCAACGCATGCTCTTTATCTAACGGAAGGTCAGCCTCTTTTTCATTTAATTAGTGAAAATCCAAAAATCAAAATAGAAGATTATGCTAATATGTTTGTTGGAATTTTAGGACAAGATCTAGGCAAAGAAAAACGAAGCAAGGTAAAATTAATTTCTGTCAGCAAGATCAAAGTTTTTAAAGCTAAAGAACCGCAAATAAAACTTACAAACGATAAATCAAAGAAGTAGACTATCCCTAAGAGGCGTAATTTTGTACGCCTCTTTTACCTCAAATTAAAAACCTATTAATTTCATATTGAAAACTACTATTCAGTGTATAAGCTCCCTCCATATCCTAAAAAGTAAAAAACTTTTGCTTTATCATCTCTAAAAAATAGAATGCTTCGACCAAAAACGATCACATTTATGTAAAGTTGAAACAATGAGCCTTGAACAAGACGCAATCAGCAAAGTAGGTAGTAATTTAAAACCTGATTATAAATACAACAGCCTATTGGTGACCAAATTCATTAATAACCTAATGTTAGATGGCAAGAAAACAATTGCCCAAAAGAACTTTTACAAAGCCATGGATATCATTGCAAAAAAGGTAAAGGATAAAACTCCTTTGGAAGTATTTGAAGAAGCTATTGTAAATGTGAAACCAAATCAAGAAGTGAAATCAAAACGAGTTGGCGGTGCTACTTACCAAGTACCTATCGATGTTCCCTATAAAAGACAACAAACTTTGGCGATCAGATGGCTTCTATCAGCTACAAGAAGTAAAAAAGGTCAAAAAATCCATATTTCATTAGCAAACGAATTACTTGATGCTTTTAATAAACAAGGTTCTGCTATTACAACTAGAACTAATATCCACAAAATGGCTGAAGCGAACAAAGCCTTCGCGCATTTCAGTTAATCAATCAAACAAAGTAAATATAGATATCTGTAGAGACAAGGCATGCCTTGTCTCTTTTAATTTCTACAGAATTGAATAGGCGGGATGCCTACACCCCATCCTCGAATATCATTCGTAAAACCACAACAATTCAATACAATGATTTAATTTAAATTTTAAGAAAATAATGGCTAAATCTAGAAAAGTTACCGATCCCAAATTAATAAGAAACATTGGCATTATTGCTCATATTGATGCGGGAAAAACTACCGTCAGTGAAAGAATATTATATTACACAGGTAAAATTCATAAAGTAGGTGAAGTGCATGATGGCACTGCATCAATGGATCACATGAAGCAAGAACGTGAGCGAGGTATTACAATTACTTCAGCCGCAACCACTTGTAAATGGCATTCAAATACCATAAATTTAATTGATACACCAGGTCATATTGACTTTACGGCTGAAGTCGAAAGATCTTTAAGAGTTTTAGATGGCGCTGTAGGAGTTTTTTGTGCTGTTGCCGGTGTTCAAGCTCAATCAGAATCAGTCTGGCGACAAGCCAACCGTTACAATGTCCCAAGAATCACCTTCATCAATAAGATGGACAGGGTAGGTGCCAATTTTGAAAATGCCATTAAATCAATGCAAGAAAGATTAAATGCAAATGTGGTTCCTATTGAAATCCCTTGGGGTGAAGAAGAAGAATTCAATGGCACCATAGATTTAATAAAAATGAAGGCTGTTCATTATTCAGAAAAAGATTTTGGATCACAACTTGAAATCCAAGACATTCCTGAAGAACTCATGGATGATGCGCAATTAGCCAGACAAGAAATGATTGAATCTCTTGCTGATTTTGATGACAACATAATGGAAAAAGTTATCGAAGATGATCCAGATATAAGTGAAGAAGAAATTTGGGAAGGTTTGAGAATCGCAACGATAGAATTAAAAATCACACCTGTACTTTGTGGTTCCGCCTTAAGAAATAAAGGCATTCAACCACTGTTAGATGCAATCGTGAAAATCCTTCCATCCCCAATTGATCTAGGTGAAATCGAAGGCAACATTCCAGATTCGGAAGATCTAATTTCATTTAAAAAAATTGCTTCTTCACCAGTAGTAGCTTTAGCATTTAAATATGTTGTCAACCAACATGCTAACATGTCTTTTATAAGAATATATTCAGGAACTCTTAAATCAGGAGATACATTATTCAACCCGATTAAAAAGAAGAAGGAAAAAATCTCTAGGATATTTCAAATACATGCTAATAGTCAAGAACGATTAGATGAAGCCTTTGCTGGTGAAATTGTTGGTATTCCTGGATTAAAATTTACCACAACTGGCGATACACTTTGTAGTGAAAATAATCAAATTTATCTTGAATCGATACAATTCCCAGAAACGGTCATTTCAATGGCAATCGAACCAAGTACTGTGGAAGATCAGAAAAAGTTGGAAGAATGCCTTGAACATTTGTCTAAAGAAGACCCTACTTTCACATCTAAGTTTGATAAAGAAACCGGACAATTAATCATTGCAGGCATGGGAGAACTCCATCTCGAAGTCATTAAAAACAGATTAACTGAAGACTTTAATGTAAATTGCCGAGTTGGTCAGCCAAGAGTAAATTATAGAGAATCAGTCATTGGTAGCAATGAAGGCGAAGGAGAGTTTTCTCAACTTATTGGGGAGTCCAATGTGTTTGGAAAAGTACGTTTAAAAGTAGAACCCCTTGAAGATGTTCTTGAAAACAAATTTGAAAGCAACGTATCAACAGAAGTGATTCCACAAATAATGCAAGATGCCATTCAAGATGCCATTCAATCTTCTTGGCTAAGAGGTAGCTATTACAGCTACCCTATGGTATACGTGAAGACTACTCTCGTGGGAGGAGAACACAGAGAAGATGAAGCAACCAAATTAGCCTTTAGTGCGGCAGCAACTATTGCTTTTGATAATGCCATAAAAGATGCCAGCCCAATATTACTAGAGCCCATTATGAATGTCATAATAAATGTACCAGTTGAGTTTTTAGGTGCCATCGTAAAAGATTTGGGAACAAGAAAAGCTGAAGTGAAAGAAATCATAGAACCATCACCAGGGAATAATGAAATCAGTGCTATTGCCCCTCTATCTGAAATGTTTGGCTATTCCACCATATCAAGGTCATTAACACAAGGAAGAGCTGACTACACCATGTCACCTGATAAATTCATGGAAGTACCTACTGAGAAACTTAAATCCGTAGTAGGTGATTTTTAATGGAACTTATTGAAAGAATTCCATCTTTACCACCACTTAAAAAGGATATCCACAAAGGTACCGCTGGAAGAATCTTATTAATTGGCGGTTCCCAGGGACTTTCTGGGTCAATCATAATGGCAACTAAAGCCAGCCTAAGATCCGGAGGCGGATTAGTTACGGTTGCTATCCCTCAAGAAATTTCCACAATTGTTGAATCTTCAAGTCTAGAATCCATGACAATTTATTGTGAAAGTCACTTCGGACATTTGACAGAAGAAGCCTGGAACTCAATAGAACCTGCCATAAAAATTTCACATAGTGTCGTCATTGGACCAGGTATTGGTAAACATAGAGGGATTCAATTATTGCTCGAAAATATTTTGAGTACAGATATACCAACTATCATTGACGCTGACGGCTTACATCATTTCAAAGGTCATGAGGTTGATCAAAATAGAAAATCTCCGCTTGTAATTACGCCACATATTGGCGAAATGGCAATAATTACTGGGCAACCAATGCCCACAGATCACCAAGAAAGAATCAACATAGCCAGCCAATTTGCTAAGGAACAGAATGTGATTGTTGTTTTAAAGAGTCATAGAACTTTTGTCACTGACAGCATAAACCTTTATGAAGAAAAAGGCGGAAACCCTGGCATGGCAACCGGAGGAACTGGTGATATTCTATCAGGTACCATAGGGACCTTCTTAAATTTAACAGACCAATCAACCTTTATTAACGTATGCCGAGCCGTTAAATTACATAGCCTCGCAGGAGATCTGGCGAAATCAAAAGGCCACGAGAGATCATTAATCGCAACCGACTTAATTAATCATTATCCTGAAGCACTCCATAAACTTTAATTATAACTATTACCCCTTAGACTATTAAACGTTAAACGCTTCTATATTTTAAAAATAATTCTGAATTATCAAAATATTTGAATTATATAAAGATTCAACGTCATTAAGGCAATCTTACATTTTAAAGAATTTGCCATGAAAACACTACTCTTCTGTTTAATCGTCTACACAATTGCTTTGCTGACTTTTTCATTTCTTCATGTCTTCAAACATGAAAAAAAAATAAAAAAAGAACCTATTATATTAATCCATACCACAGCTATAAAGAAAAGTTTTTATTCAAATAAAAAAAGGTCGGGTATTACTTCAATACAAATATCCTATATACAAAGATACAAATCTCAAAGTAGACTTACAAAAGAAGCTCCCGTAATTCAAAAGACGATTCCGTTTTCTACAAAAGAAAAAGGTTTTAAATCGAAAATAATTTCAATAAAACCCAAAACAAATGAAAAATTATGGAAACCCATTTACGGCGAATATATACGACGAAGTACTGCAAAGGCTAATTTTCAAATTTATGATGCTAAAGGCGACCATCTAAGAAAAAACCACATAAGAAACGTAAAAATCTGGCGACACCTCAATGATGAGCTATGGATTGAAGATCATGCAATTTTTGACGAAAAAGAAAGTATGATAAAATGCCATGGATACATGCAACAAGGAATTGAATCTGGTTATTATGCACTTGAGTTTGATGGTGGAGAATATGGCTATTTAGCTTTTGAATTTGAGATAAAAAAAAACGAAGTCTTTTATAGTAAAAAATTCATGCCTAATTATCCAAAAATTATTGCCCTACATTTTGTAGATCATAATGGGGAAAATATTGAATACATCTCGAGCTACCCTTTCAACACAATTCAAAGAAAAAAGACACGAATCAAAAGAAGGAAAACAAGAAAGAATAGCGTTTTAAAAAACCTAAACTATCAACCAGATCTAAGATGGGAATCTTCTTTATCAGTCGGAAACAACTTAAATTTTGAAGGATTTGGAGATGACCTAATATTTTTTGATTTTAAAAATAAAAAACAAAAGGAATTTATAAGAACTCATAACGGAAAATTCTACTTTTGTATTTTTGCAGGGAATAAAAATATAATTTCATATGCGTTCGACAGTGCTGAAAATAAATCAAAACCATTTGTTTTCGAAAGTACTTTTATGGATGACACATCTGACAATATAAAAATAGAAATGAACCCTATTAATTATGACAAGGAAAATTCGGTATTACTAAATAAAGAAAATCCAGGGAATCGAAAATGCTTACTAACAACACCCACTGCCACTAACCTCATTGAGAAAAATGTTGATCTCAATGCTACGAGCCTAGTTTATAATTTGCTAGATAATAAGCACTCCATAGCTCTAGAAAATCAACACATAAATAATAAAAATCAGATTTGGTCATGGGACACAATTTATTCAAACGATCAAGGTCAATACATATTAAATCTAGATCACATTAAATTCTCAACTATAAAGAAATTCCAAGTTAGATGGACCGATTCGAAACTGTTTTATTCTGAATGGGAAACAATTTCAATAGAGGAAGGATGTTGTTAATTACAGAAACGATTTTTTAGAATTAAAACCATATACCATCAATATAAAAATGCCTCCAACGTTGTTTGAGTTTTCAAAAAATATTGCACATATGGATAACTCTTTATTTGATCCGTTCTCTTCAAATAGAAAAACAATACTAGAACCTTCCAAATCAAAAATTAATCAACAATCAATTACATCATTCTATCTTTCAGATCAAAACTTAAAAAATAATCTTTCTGACTTAATATTCACGACTAATTCCAACAATCAATTTTGGGTAGATATTGAGGAAGATTTCACATCAATAAACAGTACTTACACCTCTCAATTAAATCATGATAATATTGCCACCATATCGGTACCAATTAAGGCATCACACAAAAAGATCATCAAGGCATCTAACCATCACATAACCATTTCTCCTTTTAAAAATATTTTAATATTAAAAACTATTGATCAAGATGGAGCTGGTATTCCGTGGATAGAAGCAAGCTTGGTGGAACAAAATAAAAATCAATTCTCCACAAGGCTTAAAAACCTAATGGTGGATTCGCCAGAATTAGATAAATTAATTCATAAGAATAACTCTTCAGAGATTATGAAAGTTATAAAACGTTATTCACACAATAAATCTAACGTGGAATTCAATTTCAACAATATCGAGTTACTCATAGATGACAAAAAGCTTTTAAGCTTTTTTTTGAATTATGGCTCTTGGTATAATACTAAATACCAAGGCATTTCAGATGCAAAAGGGTATATGATAATCAAATCAGATAAATTAATTTCCGGCAAAAATTACACTTTGTATTTATGGTCTGAGTCAAAAGATCATTTGAAACCTGACAAAGAAATCACTTTTATTGCACAAAAAGGCATCACTGATTTGGGCGCCATTAAATTTTAACTCTATTAGCTATAGGCTTTAAAAATTAATTTTCTCATTTCTATCTTATTATACATCTCAAGATATTATTTAATTTCTACAATGAAAACATTAGGACTAAAATTTTCAAAAGTAATTTTGCACAAATTACCTTTTAACCTTTATGGCACAAAAACGATCGAGCTTACTCAATTTTAAGACACCATCGTGGACATCAAAATCAATTTTATTTTCTTCAAACAACTGAATTACTTCAGCTTTCATAATTGAGATATCACCAAATTGAATTTCAACAGGTCCACCATCACTACTCTTGCTGAGATTAGCCAGACAAATCAGCAAGGTATTACCTTGTTTCCAAAATTCACATAATGTCCACCTAGGAGCCTCAATTTTCAATGAGTGATCCCCATATAGAGATAAGATTGAATTTAATATTTCTTTTTCATTTTTCGGACAAGTTACATCTTTGGCCATCACATGACGTTCTGGCATATAAGGGTCGCGCGTCAAATCTGGTGAGTGCAATGGAGTAATATTTTTTAAATAACTAACAGAACCTTTACCGAAATTCACATTCAAAGAGTCAGGCATTTTATCAATATTTAATTCTGGTACCCAGTGAGGGGGGCCAATCCATTCCATATCTGGAACGACATTACCAAATAAATGGTGAAATGCATATTTTTTTCTAACTCGCGTCCATTCATCTCGTGTACCAGATGTGCCCAACAATAAAAGTTTCCCACCTTTATCCACAAAATCAGTTATGATCTCAATTTGTCTATCGGCAATACAATCCACACCGGGTAAAATTAGAAGCTCAATATTTTCTAAATATTTTTCAAGTCCACCATCCAGCAATATGGTGAATGGAAAATGATTTTCATATAGCATTTGTTCAATCATACATGCTTGATGAACAGGTCTATAACGAATAAAGCCCATAGTTGAAGTTCCACGCCAAAGAGCTATGGGAGTAACTCGATTTTCACGTTCTGTCAAAATATCAAGGTGACGATTACCCCAATCAATATAATCTTGAATATCATCCTTCATCTGAGGATGAGCGCATAAAGGGCCTATAGATCCAATATGATTAGCATCCTGACAAAAGACAGCATTATGGGCCAAAGCAATTAACTTACTAACACGGTCTTGCTCTCCCCAAAAGCTACCACTAGATCTAATACCGTAGTGTTCTTTAATCTTGGCAAATCTAGAATCTGTTGATATACGAACCTGCATATTATTTTCTTCTTCGGCGCTACCCACATGACGTTCATCCATAACAATATTAAGCTCTTCATCAACGTCTGGTTCGATGACTCCAGGCCGCCACATAGATTCTTCCATGCCAGTATTATCTAAACATTCAAATCGATCTTCAAAATCGGCACCACTACTCCAAAGGTGATTATATTTTAATCCATTACAGCCACTATTAGAATAAAGTTTAGACGAAGATTTTGAATGAATAAGGTTTTTAATTTCTGTACAAAAGTTTGCCGACACTTTAGATTGCCAACGAGACCATTCTTGTAAAAGAGGATCCTTGACAACACTATAGGCATCAGGAGGATAATATATTGAATCAAAATGAGGCAGATCAATACCGTCAAATGATGGCAATCCAAACTCTTTTTGAGCCGTTTCTTTACCAAACTTATCGTTCAAATATTGACGAAATGAATTTCTACAAGAATCCGTATAGCAAGGTGGAGCTAAGGTGTTATCTAAATTAAAAAAAATAGGTTCAAATTGATCAAGAATATAACTAATCAGCTTTAGTTCATAATTTAAAAATTCTTCCCGTGTTGGGTCTATCCAACGACGAAATGTTTGCGCACTCCAAGGAATATATGAACCATGTTGATTCCTTGCAAACCAATTTTCTGCCTCTGGAACTTCCAATAAAAAAGTCTCATAATATATTGGGAACCCTTGAATATAGGCACTAGTTTCAATGCCTCTTTTTTTAGCTTTCTCAGCAAACTTAGCTGCTCGCTCAATTAGAGGCTTTTCATATTCTAATCCAAAACCTTTGGCACAAGCTATCTGAACGCGACTAACCCCTAACTTTTCCAAGCAATCCAAATTTTCATCTGATGTTTCATGGATCCAGCGATCCCATTCTTCTGCAGTAGAATTACCTGTTCTTTGACGATGAAAAATAGGCTCATGCGCCCCTACTCCATATATCATCTTTTTCTCATTAACGGAGAACTTATTTTTCATAATTCCAATCAGCCTTTTAATTCATCTATTATTTGATTTCTTCTATTAAGAGCTGATGTTTTACAGGTACTATTTTTATTTTAACTAACTCCCTAGCTAAGCGTTTCCGCATACCTTCATTTTGAAATCGTTTCTTTTTTAGAAAGCCAAGAACCCTATCACGCTCATGCATGGCATTAAAAATTTTCTTAAAAGTATTTTTAAATGGATTATCATCCATAAATGCATCCGCTAAATTAATGCCCTTTTCTAACTCTTCACGCTTAAATGTTTTACTTGCGTTTCCCCAGGTAAGTTTAGCTGTTCTCGTTTTGATACCTTTAACAATTAGCGTTAACCGATTTAAATCTTTATTGAATGAAAATAAATCTGAAACACTACGTGTTGAATGAGAATCTAGCTTACCTTTTGATGATTTAAAAAAACAAAAAGGATAACGCACACTCTCAACTTCTATAATATTCCCTTTTACTCCAAGAACTACATGACCAGTGCTACTTGAATGTTTTCCTGTAGAAAGATCGACATTAACAGAACCAATATTACCTGAATATCCAAGACCTTTCAAGATACCAAAAAGCATCACTAAATGACCTGCTTCCCCTGGATGTATCCCATCACGCATTCCTCCGGCAAAGGCAAATGTTTTGCCATACTTGGCTTTTGCTTTAACCATTACTTCGATCATAGGGCTATGAAGATCTGCAAAAATAACTTTTATATCTTTTGAAACTTTTTCAGCTTGATCCCGTAAACCTTTTAAATTGCTTTGAGTAGTTGCGACCTGCTCAGGCGTTGGAGCTTTTATCTCAGAACTTCGTTTAAAATAATAGCTGTCAATTACTCCTGGCGAGGCCAGAATAAATTTTCTTACACCTGACTTTTTAAATTTTTGGATTGTTTCCTTAACTGTCTTCCCCCAAGAAATCTGGCTACTTTCTGACATAGGTTTAGTTCCTCTTGCAGAATTCATACCATAGCAAAATGTAACAACCGTAGGTTTAGATGGTAAAACAGCCTCATCAATTGTTGGAAGAAATTTAACTGCTCTCCAACCCCAACGTCCGAAATTAATAAATTTTACTTTTGTTTTAGGCCCGCACATAAAATGATAAGCTTCCATAAATAATGGATATCGACCATTAGAAGTAATTGAATCACCACAAATGGCCACAACATCATTCTCTTTTAAAACAGAACTTTGATTACTCTCTTGCGCAAACAATAAAGAGCTGGTAAATACACATATGAATAAAACAAATATTTTGATGTTCATGAGTTCTCTTTTCATAATTACCTTTCTCAAAATCAGAATCTCTTTAAGTATTAACACAGAAAACGTATTATTAAAGATCCAGAATTACAGTTCCTACAAAATGATCAACAACAACTTAACAATACACTTCAGATGATCAACCGATCGAATTCATTTTTTAATAAAAATTCTATCATAATCATGATTTTATATTTTCTACGCTAATTAATACAAACATCTTAGTAACTACCGTATCCATATTAAGTTTTTAGTGCTCTTAAGAGAGATTTCGCTAAAATACTTCTATCACATTTAACAGGTAAAAAAAAATGAGAAAAAATTTAAACCCTATAGGTGCTGAAAGACTCGTTTACGAAATTCGTGAAATTGTAAACATTGGGAAACAGATAGAATCCTTTGGCAAAAAAATTCATTGGGAAAATATTGGCGACCCCATTAATAAGGGAGAGAAAATACCACAATGGATGAAAGACATTTTAAAAGAAGAAATTGATAATGATTTATCATGGGGGTACTCCCCTACCAGAGGTTCAAAAGGTGCTATCGATTTTATTCTAAAAAATAATAATAAAACAAATGCTTTAAAATTAGATGAAGAAGATATTTTATTTTTTAATGGGCTAGGTGATGCCATAGCAACAATCTATTCTAGAATGGCATCCAACGCTAGGTTGTTATTGCCCTCTCCGTGTTATACCGCTCACTCAATTGGCGAATCAGATCATGCCGGAGAAAAACCGATTTTATATCATCTAGATCCTGAAAACAACTGGCAACCAGACATCGAAGAGATTAGACAAAAGCTCGAAAACATAGAATCTATTTGCGGAATTCTTTTAATCAATCCAGATAATCCAACCGGTACTGTTTTTCTACGTGAAACAATTCAAAAAATTGTTGGACTAGCAAAAGAATTTGGCTTATTTATTATTTCTGATGAAATTTATCAAAACGTAGTTTTTGGAGAAACCCCTTATACTCCTCTTATAGAAGTAATTGAAGATGTTCCAGCAATTGGTATGAAAGGCCTATCAAAAGAAATCCCTTGGCCAGGTTCTCGCTGTGCTTGGCTAGAGTTTTACAATAGAACAAATGATCCAGAGTTTGAATTTTTTGTTCAACGACTATTGGATACAAAGATGAGCCAAGTATGCGCAACAACATTACCTCAATTGGCATTACCTAAGATTTTAGGTCATTCCGAATATCCCGCTTTGTTAGAAAGCAGGAAAGAAATTCTTAGAGAAAAAGTTGATTTCATTTACGATGAATTATCCAAGATTGATGAAGTTATTGTCAGCAAACCCCAAGGAGCTTTATATTTCACGGTTGTTTTCAAAAAAGAGTCCCTTAATGAGTGGCAATTTATTGAAATCGATCCACCGGAAGCAAAAGCATTAATTGAAGAGCAAGTAAAGAATCAACCCTTTGATAAGAAATTTTGCTACTATCTTTTAGGGGCCAAAGGAATTTGCGTTGTTCCACTTTCAAGTTTTTCTTCAGATTTGATGGGTTTCCGAATGACACTACTAGAGACAGACATGGATATTTTTCGCCAAGTTGTGAAAGAAATTTCAGTTGGCATAAGAGCATTTTTCTCAAGCACACTATAATATGATTAAATATTTCTCACAATTAAAAACAAAATTTAGTAAAGCAAAGATATTAGTCATTGGAGATATTATTCTCGATGCCTACATTGAAGGTCATAGCAATCGCATTTCTCCTGAAGCACCTATTCCCATTATTGAAGCCAATTCATACCGATATGTACCTGGTGGTGCTGGGAATGTTGTCAACAACTTAAATGCGCTTGGAGCAAAATCGACTTTAATAGGCCTAATAGGTAAAGATCAAGAAGCAGAAATACTAAAAAATATATTTAAAAAAGAGAATGTCTCCTTACGTGGTTTGATCAAATCAAATAGACCTACAACATTAAAGACAAGAGTCATTGGAGACAATCAACAATTAGTTCGTATTGATCGCGAAGAGACTCAACCTGCGAATAAAAAGGAAGAGAGTCAAATTCTCATTCAAATAGCAAAATTAATAAAGAAAAAGTTATGTGATGGTATCATTGTTAGTGATTACGCCAAAGGCGTCATCAATAAAAATATCATGAAAACAATTATTAAACTAGCAAAGAAAGAGAAGATTGCCGTTTTTGTTGACCCTAAAAATAAGGACTTCAGTATTTACAACGGTGCCGATATTATAAAACCCAATTTAAAAGAAGCTATTTCCGCTTCTAAATTATCTAATCTAGATGGATCAGATAACAGTACTATAGAAAAAATGGGTAAGCAACTATTAAAGATGAGCAAAGCCAAAGGCATTTTGATTAGTCGCAATAAATATGGTCTATCATTAATACAAAAAAATGAAACCTTTCATTATAAAACACAAGCTCTTGAAGTCTCTGACGTCTCTGGTGCAGGAGATACATTAACATCGATTTTTGCCTTATGCGCCTCAATTAATTTGCCTTACAGCATTTGCTCTGAATTAAGTAATATTGGAGCAGGTTTAGTCGTTCAAAAGCAAGGCACTGCAACAATATCTGTTGAAGAACTTTTAAAGCAACTACACAAAACCCATGCACATATTTCTAAAACTTCTTCATCAGAAAGAAATGCATTAAAACAATTAATAGATATGGAAAAGTCTTTAGGTAATAAAATTGTTTTCACCAATGGGTGCTTTGATTTATTACATGTCGGACATGTCAAACTTCTAGAAGAATCAAAAAAGTGTGGCGATATTTTAATCGTCGCAATAAACTCTGACAAATCTGTAAAGAAATTAAAGGGCCCCCAAAGACCGCTAATTCAAGAAAATGATCGAGCTAGAATACTACTTGGATTAGAAGCTGTAGATTACGTGGTAATCTTCGATGAGGGAACTCCAAAAAATCTTCTACGTCTATTACAACCAGATATTTTAGTAAAAGGTGGCGACTATTCTCACGATCAGGTTGTTGGATATGAAATTGTAGAAAAATATGGTGGCAAAATAAAACTCATCAATTTAGTTGATGGAAAATCTACTACAAATACGCTTAATAAAATATTAAAAAATCCCTGATAATCCTTAAATCGATACCACTAATTATTATCAAGATTTGTGAACAATCTTAATCACAAAGCCCTTAATGATTTACTCCTTTACAATACACTAGCGAATTATGAGAATATTCTTGCTTTTGACGGAAATTTCGACTTTTAAATAAAGTTCAAACCACCTTTAAAAACTCTTGGATTCCTACTTTTTGACATGTACAATTCCGTTATTTTAGATCTTAAAAGATGCTATATCTCAATATAAACGGGAATACTGAATGAATTATAAAAGAGCCGTATATCTATTCTCAGGTTTTACGTTTTGCCTTATGTATGTAATTGCCGGTGACAAATTAAGCACTGAAGCAAAAAATATGGATTACAATTTAATTTTTGACATGACATTTAAAGTCATTGGTGGTCTAGGTATTTTCCTATTAGGTATGCGATACATGTCAGAAGGACTTCAAGCTGTTGCAGGTTCCAGCCTAAAATCACTCATTCGGCTAGCAACCAACAATCGTCTTATGGGTGTTGTCACAGGGTTCATGGTAACAGTATTAGTTCAATCGAGTTCAGTCACAACCGTAATGGCTGTAGGTTTTGTTAATAGTGGAATTATGAGATTGAATCAAGCTATCAACATGATCCTTGGTGCAAACATTGGCACAACAATCACAGGCTGGATCTTAGTATTAAAAGTTGGTAAATATGGTTTACCAATTTTAGGCATTGCGGCAATATTTTACCTTTATACCAAATCAGAAAAAATGAAATACATTGCTTATTCCATAATGGGAATCGGCATGGTATTCTTTGGCCTTGCCTTAATGAAAGCAGGATTTAAACCAATTAAAGAAGTCCCCGCTTTTGAAGCATGGTTCCAAAATTTTGATGCCAATACCATAACAGGAGTTATTGGATGTGCCATAGCGGGATGTATACTAACAGTAATAGTTCAATCTTCATCTGCTACTTTAGGTATAACTATTGGCTTAGCAACAAGCGGCGCATTAAACTTTGAAAGTGCTGCAGCTTTGGTTCTTGGCGAAAATATCGGCACAACAGTTACGGCACTTTTAGCTTCTATTGGCACAACAACTAATGCTCGTCGAGCCGCTTACTTCCACATGCTCTTCAATTTAATAGGAGTTACGTGGGTTATCGCAATATTCTATCTATACATACCATTTGTCGTATCTATCATACATTATGCATATGGGATTGAGGACATAAACGCCTTCATTATTTTAAAGGATGGCACAAAAGAATATATTCACGTTGATAAAGGGATTGCACTGACGCATACATTATTTAATATTTTTAATGTTATCGTATTCTTCCCCTTCACTCTTTTCTTTGCAAACCTTTTAACAAAATATGTCAAAGATAAAGAACCAAAAAATGCACGGTATCTAACACACTTAGATTTCAAAATGTATGACTCATCTTTTGCGGCCTTAGAACAATCTCACCATGAGATCAATCGCATGAAAAGACATGCTAAAGATATGATGGACAATTTAATTGATTTTATTAATGACTCAGATCTTGATGAGAAAGCTAAATTAATTTTTGAGAGAGAAGATATCTTAGACAAGGTTCAAGCCGAAATCACAAATTTCCTAATAGACGTCTTAAGTGGCATGCTCACTTTCGAACAAGCGGAAACCGGCAAGATACAATTGATGCTCGCAGATGAATATGAATCAGTCAGTGATTACATTACACAAGTTTTAAAATTATTGCTACGCTTAAAAGAAAATGATCTACTCTTAAGTGAAAAGCAAAAAAAGGCACTGGAAGAGCTTCATAAAGATATTTCTAACTTGTTTGATCTAATCAACAACATTGACAACTCTACCAATTACCAAGAACTATTGATTAAATCAAACCAACAGGGTGATGATATTACAAAACTAGCCAGAACAATACGATCTAACCATTGGGAGTTATTAGCAACAGAAAAAATTGATCCACTAACGGCAACCATGTTCAATGATATCATTGTTTCTTATCGAAAAATAAAGACACACTTAGTAACTATTGCAGAAATTCTTGCTCGTGTGAAATAATTATGATCCTGCTTGATTAAGTAAAACAAGCAGGAGCTCTTCTTTTCTTATTCTACAGAATCCAGATACACTGATTAGAAAATCTAACACAAAGGAACCAATCTATTTTAATAATTCTTATAACATTCATCGTGTTTGTAGCATGTTTGGTACAGACTATTTTTGGCTTTGGGAGTGCTTTAATAGCAATGCCTTTAATTGCTATGCTTATTCCATTTGGGGAAACGGTACCAATTATAAGTTTAATAAGCTGTATACTCTCCGTCTTAATTTTGATTCCTATTGTTAAAGAAATTCAATTAAAAAGCGTTGGTATGTTAATAGCAGGATCTGCAGTAGGCATCCCAATCGGCGCCTACGCATTTAAGTTAATTCTACTACAATCAAATGAAATCAAGTTGATGTCAGAAAATATTTTTGGTCTAATTCTGGGACTTATGATTATTATGTTTTCAATTTATCAATTGAAGAAACCTAAACTTATCGAAATAAAATCCAATATATTGGCTGTCCCAACAGGAATCATTGCCGGCACATTAGGAGGATTATTTAATACAAATGGACCACCGGTTGTTATATATGGGGTATTAAAAAGATGGGACCCAAATCAATTTAGAGCTTCACTTCAGGCATACTTTGTGATTTCTAGCTATTACATAGCAGCAAATCACTATCTTCAAGGGGTGTGGTCAGCTAATGTAATTAGAACAGCAGCTTATTCAATCCCGTCGGTAATATTAGCCGTTATTGCTGGTTTCTACTTAGGGAAAAAAATACCCGCCGAGAAATTTTCTTATATAATTTACATTGTCTTAATTATTGTTGGACTAATTTATTGTGGGAAATCAGCAGCATATTTACTGCAAAACTAATTACTAATTGATAAATTAAGTAAGCAGACTACTGGTATTATCTCTAAAGAATGAATTCGAAAACAATAAAAATTAATGCGATTTTTTTTTATTCTTTTTATAGTAGGAAGGTTTACTTTTTTTATGACTTTTCAATTTCTTATTAAAAAACAAAATTTCATCTTTAGTTAAAACCTCACCTTTTGAATAACTTTCCCATACGGGTTTTATGATGTGGGAATAATGCCTAATCGTACTCCAAAAAATCACTTCAGCTTCATATATACCTTCCAATTCACTTTTAAACCTTAAAAAACGAAATGAATCTAAAAAATATTCTTTATAAACGACCAAAGCTCTGGGCATTTTTTCTTTGACTTGTAATAGCCTACTTTGAGACCATAACATATCTGTTATTTTTCTTTTGACCCATTTTTTAACAGACAATTCAATCCACATTTCACTAATTTTTTCATTGAATAGTCTCATCTCTTGATATTCAGGTCGCTTAATCCAAAGATCACTAAATTCTCTACTTAAATATGGAAGTAAAAGCGAAATATATAAGATAGGTTCTCGGATCTTTTTATATTTTAAAATCAAATCATCCACTTTTATCAACACAGCAAGCAAATTAAATTTACTATCAATACTAAATTCATTTTCCATAAACTTAAAGAATTCAGGTAAACTCTTTTCAAATATCCCAAGAGAAATTAATTTTGGAAAAATTAAATGACAAACAGTACTTTTAAATATTTTATTAATCTCTTCTCTTAATCTAGAGACTGAACAAGAATCTACCGCTTGAGAATTATTTTCAAACGCCTTAGAGGTTTCTTCATCAAGTGTTAAATTCATTTGAAATAATTGTCGATATCCTCTTAATATTCGCACGGGATCTTCTTTAGTTTTTAATTCCGGATCTCCAATCATTTTTAACAGACCATCTTTTAAATCACTTAATCCATTTTCAAAATCAAGAATGTTGCCATTTTTAATATCATAAAAAAGTGCGTTTATCGTAAAGTCTCTTCTAGCGGAATCTTCTTCAATTGTGCCTGGAATTCGATCCCGCCCTTTGACACGTAATTCTTTTTCGTTTAATTCCTGATCTGAAAATTCAGAGGCAAATGTAGAGACTTCTACATAATGTCCTTTGAAATGAATCAAAGCAATTGGAAATCTTCTTCCAATTAATTCACATTCTTCAAAGATACCCGCGATTTGACTATTGGTAGCATTTGTGACAATATCAAAATCTTTAGGTTTACGGCCTAATAAAAGATCTCTAACTGCTCCACCAACGATATAGGCATCGTAGCCATTCTCATGCAATCCTTCCAATACTGTTTTGGCTGATTGATCAATATCATCTAAGTTTATTTTATTCACAATTCGATGACGACCTTAACAGGATTCATTTATAGTTTGAAGTAAATTTTGGTATTCTTTGTCTGGGTTTGAACTGCCGATAATTGCTGAGCAAATAGCAAATTGATTCATGTTGAGTGAAAGTAAATTCGAACAATTTTCCAAATCAATTCCGCCAATACAAAAAGTTAAAAAATCACTTTTATCATTGATTTCTTTTATGAATTCAAATCCTTCACTTTTCAATTGTGGTTTAGTCAAGCTATCAAAGCATGGACCAATTCCAATATAATCAATTCGATCTGGAATTACTTTCAAATCATTCAAATCATGAACTGTTGCGCCAATAATAAAATCCAAAGGCACTAATTCACCAACTTTTTCAAGAGGCAAATCATTAATTCCTAGATGTACGCCATCTGCCCCTATTGCCAATGCAACACCAAGATTATCATTTACAATAACTGTTCCGTCATATTCTTTGACCAACCCCATTATTTTTGTGCCCAATTCATAAAATTCAGACTCACTTTTATTTTTTTCTCTCAACTGGAATAATTTTGCTCCGGATTCAAGTAATTTTTGCAAACAATCCAATATTGAAAGTTCACACAACTCTTCGGTTAAAAGTACATAAATATTCGAATTTAAATCTTTCTTTTTAAGATTAGAAAAAATATTTTTCTCTAATGTATACATTTCATACCGAATTGTTTCAAATGGCTTTCCATTTTTAAATATTTTTGAATATTCCTCTAGAACACGCAAGGATTCTTGAACTCTATTAAAATTTGCTTTTAAAACACTAAAAATATTTTCTCTTTCATATTCATTCCTAGAAGAAATATTTACACCAACATCATTATCAGTATCGCGAGCTGATATTAATTCAGAAAAAGGAATTTTTGATTGCTGGCAAATTTCAATGATTTTATGGCGAGTATTTTTGCAAATATTTGAATAGTTTTTATTGTCTAAACTAAACCTACACCACTCCTCAATAACCCGCAATCCTTCCTTTAATCGGTTAACATTTGCATCAATAATTCGGTATATAATTTGACTCACGACAGTACTTCATAACCCATTGTTTTTAAAGCAGTTATTTTAAGATTTTGGGTTCAAAGAACAAGGTATTATAATTTCAATTTGCAAAGTGATTGTACCTTGCAATCAATTTCCCTTTGAATATAATTTCCTCAGTCTTTTTGCTTCTCTATTACTATGTCATACACCTAACAATAAATTGGATTCAATTGCATGTCGGAACTCTCTACATCAGAAAACAAAAACAGTGAAAATGAAAAAACTAAAGAAGATGTAATCATCATTAAACCTGGATTATACACAAACAAAGAAAATTCAATCGTACGATTAGTTCCTAAAGAATCACAAAAGGATCAAAACAATAAAGTACAAGTTATTATCTTTGATGAAAAAAAGATCCCCAATGCCATGATCGATGAAATAGCAAAAGATAGAGGATGGCAAGAGTTTCTTTGGAAAAATATTAGAGATAAAGTTGAACATGAAACAGAACTTGTTCAACGCAAAATTGAAGAGAAAACTGAAAATAAAATCAAGTTTGACGACTGGCACTTTGTCAGCAAAAAGTACTACCCATTAAGAAAATGTCAGCAAACACAAAGCTGGTTTAGAGCTACTGATGCAAATCAAATGGTATGCCCAGAATTTAAGGAGAATCTTCTAAAAGACGTTACTCAAGAATTAGAGGAGTTTAAAAAAGAGATTGATCTACCAGAATGCAACGTCAACCAATTATGGAACAAGGTCACTAAATTTAAAAATAAAGTTGTCAAGCAAAATGAAAATAATCAGATTAGCGTTAGACCATATAAAAATATAAGAAAAGAAATTCAAGATATCTATAATAAGGCCGCCGTCATCAGAGATAAACTCAAAAAAGATTGGGAAAACGAAAAGTCTGAAAAGAAAAAATATCTTATCGACCTACTAGAAGACGCAAAAAAAATCATGGAATTATCAGAATCAAATGAAGAAGTTTCTGGTGAAGTTCTAAATCAATTAAAATCTATTCGTCAAAAAGCGAAAAGTTTAGAAGAAGAAGGTAACCTTCCTCCTTGGGGCGTTCAAAAGTTATTCTCTGCTGTATCTCCAATCTCAAGACGAGAAGATGAAAAGAAAAAGAAGTCACATGAAACCAAGAAGCTATTAATTAAAGAATGGCGAATACAATCAAAAACTCTATCCACCCAAATCGATCAATTTGACGTCAAGTCAGAAGATATTGAAAAGCAATTAAAAGATTTCCAAGCAATTATTCAGGATGCTCTTACGAAAAACGAAATTGGTGATAGAGAAGTTAAATTTTTGAATCAAGCTATTGACGAAAAGCTGCAACTTAAAAATGCTGAAAAAGCCAAAGAAAAAGTCGCTAAAAAGTCAAAAGAAAAACTAATGAAAAAGCTTGAAGACCCAACTTTAGGTGATCTGCATGAGCAACTAGGAAAAATTAGTAATGGATTCATCTATAATGCTGATAATTTAACCATGCTTCAGGAGCTCTTGCGAGCCGCGGATAAACTTATCGATTCAAAAAAGTCTAAACAAGAAGATGTTCAAGCCTTTAAAAAATTGGCAAATGCCAAGGCCAGCACAGAAGAATCTTTAAAACTATTGTCTGAATAATAATTAACAATACGGCTGTATGAATCATTTTCAATTATATCCCACTAAGAAGTGAAGTAAATTACTCATCATTGATTCAAAGAAGTGCTTTTTCTTGCCGATAATTCATAATATTGATTAAAATATAAGTTATTTTATAAAAGTAATTTTTCAATTAAGAGTATTTATGCTAACTGAAGGTCAAAGCTTAGATGTAACGCAAATCATCAAGTATACAAATATAAAAATTTTAGGCAAAGGTACTAATGGCACTGTTTACTATGCTTTACGAACCGATGGTTTAATCAAAAAGGAAGTCGCGCTAAAAGCATTATTGATTGGTGAAGGAGAAGATATACATCAAATCGTTCGAGAGGCTACCCTTGTTAGTAAAATACATCATTCCAATATTATTTTTGTTAACACAACATTTATAAAAGATGGCTACTTATATATTGAATATGACTATATCGATGGTTTATCTCTTGATCAATTTATTAAATATTCTGCCGAAGATAATCTAAAAGGTAAAAGTACTGTTTTTACTCGAGAAAATGCCAAGCTTCCAGAAGTGAATCAATATTATATTTATTGCTGCTTAATTATTCTACAGGTATTAAATGGACTTAGAGCTGCTTTTGATGAAATTGATTTTGAAACCAATGAATCATTAAAAATAGTTCACCGGGATTTATGCCCTTCTAACATTCTTCTCTCGAGAAATGGCATCATCAAAATCGCCGACTTTGGATTAGCCTATAAAAAAGACTTTAAATTAGAAAAGAAAATTGTCATTGGGAAACTCGCTTATTGTTCACCTGAACAGCTAAAGGGCAAGGGGCATGGATATGATCAGGAAAAAGGAATTGTTCATCAAACTACTGATATATTTAGTGTCGGAGTAATTTTTTTCGAACTACTAACTCAACAAACACTTTTCCCGATTGATGAAATGAATTTGGCTATGAAAAAAATACATAGTCATGAAGGCTTCATCGCTCTTCGAAGCCACTTAATTGACAATCTTGATTTCGACCCAAAGCATGCTGATAATAAGATCCCTACAGAACTAAGTAAAATAATTAATAAAGCACTTCGATTAAACCCAAAGAAAAGGTATCAAAAATATCAAGATATGTCTGATGACCTAAGTGAATTCATGACATCATTGGACTCTCGGATGTCATTATGGAATCTCAAAGATGAATTGAAAAGAGTATTTGATAAAAAGAGATTTTCATTTCAAACAAATGAAACCATTGTCATAAATAAATAATCTTTTTCAGGTTTCCTCATTTGACTAGTGTAACATTTCTGCATCATTTACATTTACATAGAGGCGTTGTAAATAAGATATCTTATGCACCAGAATTACAGCAACTAGCAACTTGTTCTGGCGATGGAACCATAAAAATATTAGATACAAATAATTTCAAAACTCATCAAAATATAAAGTCCCACAATAATTGGATTGATGATATTTCATTTACCGAAGATATATTAAATTTTTTTACTATCGGACGTGATAATTCGATAAAAGCTTGGAGGACTTCTGACTACACTTGCTTGTATCAACACTCTATAAAAGGATATGGATCACACCCATTCTCTTATACTGGTCAATTAATAGTCTCTCAGAAAGACAAAAGAACATTAACCATCAATCATACTATTGATGGTATGATTGTTTCCGAAATCAGCTTACACACAAACACCATAAATGCTTTCTGCTTTTCAAACCATGATAAGTTTTTTATTACTGCTCACAATGATGCAACCATTAAAATTTGGTCCCCTTGGACGGGCGATTTGGTAAATACTTTTGTCTCTAATTTTTCTAATATTTCTACTGTGGTAGCTTCCCCAAATTTAGAATTAATTTGTGCTGGATCAAATGAAGGACAAATTAATATCTGGTTGACGGGAGAATCAAAACCTTTAATTACTCATTTTGTTTCCTCCTATAAAATCACAGCTGCTCAATTCTCATCGGACAATCAATTTTTATTTTGTGGCGATCTAAGAGGTGATTTTTTCGTGATTGATATTTCTACAAATAAAACAATTTTTCAAGATAGCCGGCATGGTAGTGGCATAACATGTATTGCCGCTTGTGGTGCACTTGCTCAAGTTGCTGCTGGGTCAAGCGATGGCAGCATTACCATTTTCTCCACAAACTATACTGAAGAATCACTAGAACCTGTTATGGCGAGTACTGATTCTTATGAAATGGTAGAAGATGAACTTTCTTCGACTAAACTTCAAATGTTAATTTCAAAAAGTGATGCTCCCCCCACTACTTCAAAATTTAAGGTTTTAAGCAATACAAGACCTACCATCGAACAGAGCACAAGATATTCTTCAGAAGATCTGTCAACTAGAAATAATAATACTGATTCAGAAGTATCCCCTCCCCAGTCTAAGAAAAATTATATCCAAGAATGGAAAATCGGAGATCCTATCGATGAAATGCTGACAATCTTTGGCTACACAAAAGGTGGAATGGGTTCTGTATATTTCTTAAGACATCGTACCTGGCAAGTAAAATTGGCCATGAAATCTCCTTTACTTTCAGACAATGAAGATGAATCTACAATGCAAAGGTTTATAAGGGAAGCTACTACTTGGATTTCTTTGGGTGTTCATCCACACATTGCTTCTTGCTATTTTGTAAAAAAGATTGAAGGAATACCAAGAATATTTATTGAATACATTGATAATGGAACTCTATACGATTGGATTTATAAAGGGAAAATAAACTCCATAGAAATTCTATTAAAGTTTGCAACACAGTTTTGCATGGGTATTCAATATGCCCATCGCCGAGGTGTCATCCATCGAGATATAAAACCTTCAAATTGCCTAATAGATAAAGATGAAAATCTCAAAATAACGGATTTTGGTTTAGTAAAAATGGCCCACTCATATGAAGAGCCCATTAAACGAAATCTTGCAAACATTAGAAAAAAGTCAAGAGGAGATATCTCGACAGATAATTGTGCTATGGGGACTCCAGAATATATGTCTCCAGAACAATGGGAAGCATCAAGCGATGTCGGTGCCGGGTCAGACATTTATAGTTTTGGCATAATGCTATTCGAAATGGCTTGTAGTCGTCGACCGTTTCTAAAAAAGGATGATGATGGATTATACAAGATGCTACAACTTCATTCATTTGCTGACCCACCAAATCCGACAAATTTCTTAAAAACATTTCCCCCAAGTTTAAAAAGAATAATTTTAAGATGTATCGAAAAAGATATCAGTAAAAGATATCAAAATTTTAATGACATTCTTTTTGATTTAAAAAATATTTATAAAAAAATTACTAATAAATCCGTTCCAACCGCAGAAGAATATAGCACCCATATTAATCCCGAAACCAAAAATAATTATTCAATATCATTATTAGAACTTGGCTTTGACCGCGATGCAGATGAAATGCTTACAAAAGCACATCATTCTTATCCAAATCATTTTCAAATTAATTTTAATTATTATTTAAGACAATGGCAATATCATCAATTAAGCGACACAAAATTCATTGAATTTGTATCAGAGCAAAAACTTAGAAATCCAGACAGCATTCAATATTTACAAAACTATATTATTCTTTTGATGTATCACGGTAAATATCAAGAAGCGATAACGATGATCTTGGAATATGAAAATTACAAAAACTCATCTTTTCTAATTAACCTACTAGCCATTTCCCACATGTTATCAGATGATATGGACGAAGGGATGAAAGCCTTTGTTCAAGCCGCGCAAGTTGCTCCTCCAGGTCCAGAATTACTCTTATCATATAGCAGTATCTTTTACTTTAGTGGTAATCATCAAAGCGCCAAAGAACTATATGAAAAAGTTTGCAGCAAATACCCAAACACATATAAAAACATCGACCCACAAGGATTTAAATCTGAACATCAAATTATGAAATCATTGCTGATCGCTCATCACCCCGGATTACCATTGATAACAAAAAGAACAAAAGAAATTAAACAGATTAAAAAAGGAAAAAAAGAGAATATATTTTTCAGCTCAAGTAATAAAGGCCAATTTGCCATTTGGTGTTTTGATCAGAAAAAAGTTATCTCCTACGAGCTCCATTCAAATACCGAATCTTTAGTTTCCAACGGACAAGGAACCATATCCAATATTACACCTTTTCATTACAAGCAACAAATCGCTATCATAAAGAAAAGAAAAATATCGGTACATGACTTAAAAACTCAAGAGGAAATTTTAACCTATAGCCACCCCATTAATATTAGTAAAAATTCAATCTCTCCTAAAGACTCTTTAATTGTAATATTAGATATAAAAAATAATGTTGTCGCATGGGACATTAAAAATGATAAACAAAAAACATTCCCTATCACTACCAATCAGGAAATAATAAATATTGCTGTTTCATATCAAGAAAATTATTTAGGCGTAAACTTTAAAGATGGAGACATTAAAATTTATTCCATAGAAGATGGAGAAGAATTAATCAGCATTACTCCAGACTGTCAAAAGATCACAACATTTGATTTTTTAGATGAAAGCACCATTATAATTGGTGACGACAGCGGAACTATTTTGATGATCGATACACTAATGGGCATCACATCAGAAACTTTTAAATCTGACTTAGGTTTATGCAAAAAAATTATTCCTCACCGCAAAGAGAATCCTCTAAATGTAGAAAATTTTATTGTTCTGCACGAAAACAATTACTTGTCATTCTGGCAAAAAAAAGATCGGAAGTTATTATCCTCATTTAAGTGTCCTTTTGAGCACATCCACTTATCTTCCTTTAATGATAATTTTGTTGCTTACACGAACGATCATAAATTAGTTAATGGGATTTACTTTTATCCCAAACTACCCTTACTCAATTATATTTATTGCAAACCTTCTTTAAATGCATCTGCTGTTAAACCAGAAAAAGAATTTGACGTATTATTAAATGAAGCCTCAGAAAACATAAAATTAAAAAACTATTCTGAAGCTTATATAAGCATAAAAGAATCATTAAGTGTAAGGGGATTCGCAAGGTCTCAAAAAGCCATTGAACTTTTATATAAAGTTTCCCCCCATGGTGAATTAAAAAATCTAAACGACTGCTGGTATAAATATCATATACCAGCTCACATGCACCAATCAATCAAAAATATAATTTTTGAAGATAACCATACAATCTTATTTCCACTAGCCGAACACCTTTTAAAATGGGAATTAAATTCAAAAGAAACAAAAAAAATTCCGCATAGTTTTCCTATAAAGTCGATAAAAACAATCCCATTAAATAATGATGTCGAATCATATATATTTATTAATAATGATTACGAAATAAATATATGGGATGTCAAAACTAAAACGTGCCAATCAATTAATGTACCAATTCGAGGGGATATTATCAGCTTTGACATTATCGGAAACAATAATTTAATTTGTTTGGATCACACAGGCCAAGCAATATTATTTGATATAAAAGGAAAAAAGATTCTTTTGAAGGATGAATTTGGCGTCACAGCAAAACAAGTATTGAATTATAAAGCAGGAAATAACATCTTAATTCGACATGAAAACTTTCTTCAAATATATTCGTTAGAACAAAACACCATTCTTAGAAATTTCAAAGGTAGCAAATCTCCCATTAGCAGTATAGCTTTCTCTCAACATGGACGTCTGATTGCCCAAACAAACTTAGATGGTGACACTTCTATTTGGAATGCATTCACATCAGAAAAAATGACTAATATTCCTTTTGATACATCCATATCAAATATAGAGTTTGCTCCAAATTCAAATTTCATTGCCATTGGTGACTACGATGGATATACCAGTATTGTAGATATAAATACTTCTTCTGTTTTATTCAGACACAAAGCATTTACGGCAGGAATTAAAAATTTAAAATTTACCGATAATGGCCAATACTTAATTGGATCTGGACTAAAAGATGATCAAAGATTTATTGTATATGAAATGAACTGGGATATTAGTTTCGCACAAAATTAAATAGAAATAATTAGTTTTCTTCTACTAAAACAACACCAATTCTTCTTTCGAAAAATTTAAATCCGTTATTACGATAAAAATATACTGTCAGCTGACCTTCAGAATCTAAAACATACTCTTCTTGAATTGCAACTTCAACATCATTATCATCCAGGTTTTCAAATTCTTCGACATTCAAAAAGAATTGCAAATTAGAACCAAAATTTACAGAAAATTGATCAATTATGGCACCACGTCCATCATCGTGGTAAAATTCAAATTGCCCTTTATTTTTATTAACAGCATATCTAACTGATTTCCTAAGTTCTAATCCTTTTGATGGCAATGAAATATTCCTACCAAAGATAATAGATTCTTTTGAGGCACCTTTTGAATTAATCCGTTTAACGATTAAAGCATTCTTTAAATTTTTCTGACCATTTAATTGAGCTTTATATTTAGCTATAACTTCCTCGTATTCTTTTGCTTGAGTTGCTAATTTCTCTTCTCTAATTTCAATCTCTCTTGCAACAAGAATAGCTGATTTTTTCTTATTATTGTCGGTATCTGAATGCTTTTGGTTTTCATAAAAAGCTTTTTCTAAAGAAGAATTCAATTCATTTATTTCACTTTTAGCATTTTCAAGATCACCTCTAGTGATATCAAACTCTATTGTTAATGATTCTAACTTATCATTAGCATGTTGTAATTGCTCTTCTTTCGCTTTTGCAATGGATAATTCATTGGATGTGATAACGGCATGTTGATTTGAAATAAAATTTATATCATCACCTTCTGAATTATTATCTGAAGATAACTTGTCATTTTTTTCTTTTAATTCATTGATCACATTTTCGTTATCAAGGCACTCTTGCCTGAGAATACTGACTTCGTCATTCAAAATTTCTATTTGATCGATTCCTACTGTTTCAAGAAAGCCTTCATCTATCTTTTTCTGAATTTGTTGTATTTTTGCCATTGCATTATCAATTTCAATTTCAAATTCAGGCACAATAGCGAGATTAATTTCTAATTCTTGAATCTTACTTTGTTTCTCTAACACTAATTTTTGTAAAGATATGAAATTATTTTTATACTCTTCGATTTCGATGCTTAACTCACTAATATCTTCATTAGCACTTAATAAGGTTCGACTTTTAAAGCCCTCTTCTTTCTCTAAAGCTGTACACATTGAAGCTTTTTGCTCCAGTTTTTCTTTAGCTTTTTCATAATCACTTTTTGCTTGAATCAAAATAGCATTCTTTTCACCCAATGTACGGCATACTCGATCATACTCAAAAATATTCTCACTTACTTGCATTCTCAATTCTTCATTTTTAGATGATAACTTTTCCAATTCAGAATGGACACTCTCCATCTCTTCTTTTAAATCATCTAATTCAATATTTTTTTCTCTAAATTCCTGATTATGCTGTAATACTAAGTTTTCATTTTTATTTTTTTCTGCATGAAGGTTTCTATTCAGGTTTTCAACTTCAACCGATGTATCTAGTTTTGTTGGAAATAAATCGACTACCTTTTTCCTTGATAAACTTAAATCAAAATCTTTAAATGGAATTACATTAGCAGGTAGTTTTAAAAAACTTTTTTTGCATTCAGGGCATGTCACAAAACCAACTGACCCAGCATCATTTACATTTAAGTCAATTTGACAATATTTACAACTAACAGATTCAATTTCAGAAATGGGTAAGCTCATATATATTTAATCCTCATCCAATGCAGTAATTATTAATTTAGTTCCAGGTCTTAATATTCTTTTAAGTTTATTCTCTCGTTTAATTCTGTTTACATATTTGCCAGTTCCATAAAATTTCTCAGATATCTTCCAAATCGAGTCATTTCTTTTAACAATATAATACTGGACCTTCTTTTTTTTATTTTCTACTAATTCGGAGCCCTTCTTTGGACTGCTCGAACCTTCCTCCACAATATTATTTTTGATTGAATCACCCTTAGCTGGACCAAATATATTTTCAATATCTTTAGGCGATAATAACTTTGTTCGATCTTCTTCTTCAAAAATTTCAACTTTATCTTTATTACCATTTTGCTTAACTATATTTGAAGTTTCAATTGCACCTCCAAACAGCTTCTTTTTATTATTCTTATCAACTGCATCAATCTTTGTTAATCCATCTACACTCGAATCAATTTTATTCTTCTCATTGTTTTCATTAAAAATAGAACCAAGAAATAATGCAAACATTAATGTTGCTGCCGATGCAAGCATTCCAATATACATTTTGTTTTTCTTATGGCGAAAATCAAATTGACTTATTTGCTCTAACAAAGCCTTCTTATGGATATTCATTTTTTTCATGTCACCATTCATTTTATTTTGCTGTTTTTCTTTATCTTCTAAAAGGTAAGTAAGATCATTTACTTTTTCTACCGTCCCATCATATTTATCACGCCATTGATCTCTTTCATTTCTAGCTACTGAAAGAACTGCTACTTGTGATGAATTAATTTCATCTCTATCTTCCTGAATTACTTCAACTTCTTCTCTTATGGTGACATTGTCTTCCAATAAACTATGAATCCATTGTCGTTGATTATTAATAAGTTCGACGCCAGCAATAACTTTATCTTCTTTTTTGTTTACCAAGGAATTGACTCTAGCATTTTCAGATACTAGGAAATGAACTGTCTCTAATAGTTGCTCTTCATGAATGAGTAATTCTTTTAAATCTTCTTGGGTAAATTGACCTTGCTGGGAAATTCGTTTAAATAATTCATCAGAATTTAAATCTACTGCGATGCTAGGCTCACTTATAAAAAGATCTTCATCTGGGAATTTCTTATTTAAGTACTTCAGAATATCATCAGAATTTTTTTCTGTTGATGTAAAATGGCCGACTGTTTCTTCGATTGTGCTCATATTTCAGAAATCTCCCCATTATCCCTAAAAAAAACTGTATTTTACACTTTATAAAACATAAATATAACTGAAATCGTTACTAATTGCCATTTTTCTTGATAATTTTTCTACTTTTGATCCGAATAATGCCCTAAATAACATTTCAAATTGTGAACTATTTAAAAAACCACATTATATAGTGTCAACTATTGATTAATACACAATATTCAAGGAATATATCAATAATGTTTAAATTTTTCGATTTTCGAATTTATAAGCAATTAAAGTAGAAAATACTGTTTTTAGTTCAAAACTGATAAACAAAATCAATTTTTGAAATTATTAACTACTTTATATTATTAATATAATTATTTTGCCATTTTTATTAATTTAAAAAAGAATTCTAATGTAAAAAATAAATTTAATCAATTAAATATGTCAATTATAACATACTCCAAAATTTACATTAAATATAGAACAACGAATTAGGTTTTCTTAGAAAACATTTTAAATTTTAGTTTTAGAATACTTACAATTATTGCCAGGATAACCAGACCACACACCAACAATGTTATACTTGCATCATTCCAGATTTTTTTATGTGAAGGAGCTGGGAAACTTAACGATAGCAATTTGCTTAACTTCCCATTCCTTAAATTTAAATTAGAAAGATTGGCCGACCAATAATCAGTGCTACGATGTAAAGCTAATATAGATTCGCTTTTTTTACTCAACCAGAAGATCTTATCATATTGATCCCATTCCTTCTTTAGAGTTTCATAAGAAAAACAATGCAAATTGAATTTTGTCTGAATTAAAAGTTTACCCTCTACATAAATAATTCGTGATGAAGATTCAAACGGCATCCCTTTTAACACAACTGATCTCATCACTTTTCCAGTTAAATGATTTCTCATTTCAATTTCATAAGATTGAACATTAATTCCCTTTTGAAGATAGGAACCAACGACTAATTCATCTTTCACAATATTTAAAGACCATATGTCACTCTTTTTTACTGCGTCCCAGTTTTCTTCAAAAGTATCTATATTAATTGATTTTATGAAGTGACTAGAAGAAAAAATTATTGCCTTGTTCTTAGAGTCATAAACCCCATGGTACTGATCAAGTCGATGAAATTTAAATGATAACGATTTTAATATATTACCTGTTTGGGCATCGATCTTTATTAAATCATTTTCTTTTTTAATACCAAATATTATATCTTCATTTGTGGTGATTATGTCTATTACTGATTTAATTCGCCATAGTTCAGAACCATCAACTCTTGATAGTGCTATCAATTCATCAACAACATTAACGATAAAACAACTATTCGTAAATGCAGCTAATGAATATGGACCACCAGAATATGATCTTTGCCAGAGTGTCTTTCTTGACTTCAAATCAAAGGCAAGTATAGAAGAAACGCCACAAAAACCTGACCAAACATAAAGGATGTTATTTTGCACATTAATTTCAGAAATAAAATTTGGTAGATCCTGAATAATAATTTCTGATTTTTTAGATTTCAAATCAATCATAAAAATTATCTTCCTTGAATCACTAGCAACGATCAACTTACCAGAATACTGATCTGAAACAACAAAATTAGGTCGTCGAATACTTCGGCTAAAAGCAGAATTAATCACGAGTAAAAACATAAAAACAAATAATATATTTTTCATTAATATGTCTACTTTCTGAATTTATTCACAACAGTATAAATATAAAATAATAAATGAGACTCATAAAAGGAGCCTGTTTGATTATAACAAAATTAAAAAAAAAATTAAAAAATAATCCACACAGAGGCACAGAGAGAAATTAAGATGAGCGCTGGCGATTGGCTTCGAAGAGTAGAATAGTTCCTGCTTGGGAAACATTTAAAGAGTCGGCCAAGCCTTTCATGGGAATATTGACTAATGTATCAGCAGAAGATTTTATCTTTTGGCTTAAGCCAAATTGTTCCGCACCTAATATAAAAGCTGTTGAGCCTTTGTAATCTATATCGAAATAAAGATCTTTCGCAAAAGGATCCGCAGCTACAGTATTGATATTGTTTTTTTTCAACCAAGCCAATACTACTTCTGTAGTAGATTCAGCAATTGGTACTGAAAACAAGGCGCCAGTACTAGCACGTATAACATTTGGATTAAATATATCCGTTTTACGATCACAGATAATCAATGCATCAACACCAGCAGCATCTGCAGTTCGCAACATAGTGCCTAAGTTCCCAGGTTTTTCAATTGACTCAACGACTAATATTAATGGGTTTGCAGATAATTTAATTTTTTCAATAGACGTATCGAAGAATTCCATTAAGGCGATTAATCCCTCGGGTCGATCACGGTAGGCTATTTTGGGGAAAATGGTTTCAGCCACATCAAACATTTGACAGCCGCTTTCAGAAATTTTATCCAGCAACGCACCTTCATTTTCACCAAGAAAATATTCTTTAGAAAAATAAAACTCTTTGAAAACAAATCCTTGCTCTAGAGCTCTACTTACTTCTCGATAACCTTCTAAAATCATCAATCGTTCTTGTTCACGTGTGCGACGATTTCTTAGCTTGACAAGATCTTTGATCTTTTGATTTTGATTAGAAGTAATCTCAACTATGGCCATATTATCCTCGCGACCAAACTGCTGTCATTCCATTTGGAAATGAATGAGCAGAATCTTTTTGACTGATTAACATTTCACCACATTCAATCTTAGCATTTTCTTGAGGTAACGTTGATAATAAAATATTTTTTAAAACAGTTGCCGTTATATCTCCAGCATACGTATTCACCATAAAAAAAGAAGCATCTTTCGTTAAAACTTTTGCACAATCATTTATCAGTTCAATTAAGTGTTCATCGATTTTCCATAATTCACCATTATTACCGCGACCATAGGTCGGAGGATCCATCACAATACCATCATATTTTGAACCTCTCCTAATTTCTCTTTGGATAAATTTACGAACATCTTCAACAATCCAGCGAACAGGTTTATCTTGCAACCCTGAAGCTTCAGCATTTCGTCTCGCCCATTTCACAACGGTTTTGGAAGCATCGACATGACAAACTTTTGCATCATACAATGCCGGAACCAATGTATACCCACCCGTATAAGAAAATAATGATAAAATATTTTTTGATTTTTGATTTTTCAAATGATCTGCCAGCCAAACCCAATTATGATACGCTTCTGGAAATACACCCATATGACCAAAAGAAGTTGGCTTCACAATAAAAGTAATGTCACAAATATTAATCTTCCATTCTTCTGGTAATTCTTGGCTAATTTTCCATTCACCATTACCACCTTCATTCCTGAAAAACTCAGCTGAAGATTTATCCCATTCGGCAACACTCAAACTACGTGGCCAAAGGGCCTGGGCGGCTGGGCGTGTGACAATATAATCGCCAAAAGCTTCGAGCTTCTTGCCATCACCACTATCTAATATCTGATAATCACTATTTGCTAGCATTGACACCTGTATGAATTGTGAAGAGACAATAAGCTGTCTTCCATTTTTTCTTTTGACCTTTGTTTTGAGAAATAAAAGTATCTCTTAATAATTCAATTTCTTTTTTATCAAGGTATTTTGATAATTTATCAAAATAAGTCAACGCGTCATTTTTTCCCTTCGACCATAATCGATCAAGGACTGCTTGATTAAAAACAATTTCTTCTGTATTGGTGATTAATTCACAATTTACTTTTGAATCAAGATTTAAAAATAAATCAACAATGGTTTCTTGATTCCAGTTAATCGTTGGCTCATTACTGTCGTCGAATAAATTATTCTCGGCATCGATAATCTTCTGCCTCATTTCGTTGGAAAATCCAGAAAGGTCTACATATTCTAATGGTCTCTGCATCAATTTAGGAATTATTTCAATTAACACAATTCTTCCTTGAGGGCATAACTGAATTAAATCTTTTGCAAAAGTTTCTCGATTCCATTTCATAAAAACTTTAAACCCAATGACCTTATCAAACTGAATACCTAAAAATTGTTTTTCATCAAAATGAGAACTTAAATGATCTGATGATTTCAGAAGAGTCACCAAATGATCAATTCTTGATTTATCAGCAATTGCAGAAGTATAAATTTCTTGCTGATTTTTATCTAATAGAATTGAATAAACACCTTCATGCAAAACTTTACGCGCCAACTCCCAGGTAAGCAAGCCACTACCAAAATTTAGATCCAAAGACAAATCATCTGGCTGCAAATCCAATTGATGAAAAATCTCATCTCTAATTTTTTCTAGAAAATGCACTGAATTACCATGACTTCGTTTGATCCATTGGTTTTCTTGATTTAAATTATTCTCATTCCAATGATACACTAAAGTCTTGTTTTCTGTATCTTCCAAGATTGAAGCTAATTGAACTTCTCGACGTCGCTCCAAGGTTTCTTTGGCTTTGCCTTCATAACCCAAATCACCAGGATGATAAAACTTTTTTCCTTGTAAAACTGTTGGCAAATATTGTTGCGCCACCCAGTGATCATGATAGGCATGAGGGTATTTATACCCCGCTCCATGGCCAAAACCTTCTTTGTCACGAGAAGAATCTTTTAATGGATTTGGTATATCACCAACAGGTTCATCTTTCACAGAACTTAATGCATCAAAATATGATAATGTAGAATTACTCTTTGGGCATGTTGATAAATAAAGGGCCGCTTGAGATAAATGGAATTGTCCCTCAGGTAGACCAACATAGTCATATGCTTGAGATGCAGACATAACTACGGTTAAAGCATTTGGATCTGCCAACCCAACATCTTCAGCAGCTAGTATGATCATTCGCCTAAAAATAAATTTTGGATCTTCACCAGCATAAATCATTTTTGCCATCCAATATAAGGCTGCATCAGGATCAGAACCTCTTAATGATTTTATGAAAGCGGAAATAGTATCGTAATGAGCATCACCATCTTTGTCATAAAGGATTGCTTTTTTCTGAATACTTTCTTCTGCAACAGATACCGTAATATGAATTAATCCTTTGGCGTCGCCTTCTGTACTAGTAACGGCCAACTCTAATGCATTTAATAAACTTCTAGCATCGCCATTACATGTCTTGACAAGATGGCCGTAAGCATTTTCATCCACTTGAAGTATTAATTTTCCGTAACCAACGTCTTTATCTGCAATGGCTTTTTTTGCTAACCATAGCAAATCATTATCGGATAAGGATTTTAATTGAAATATTCTTGATCTGGAGACTAATGCCTTATTGACTTCAAAGTAGGGATTTTCGGTGGTCGCACCAATTAAGACAATTGTTCCATTTTCGACATGGGGTAATAAAGCATCTTGTTGGGATTTATTAAATCGATGAACTTCATCAATAAAGAGAATACTTCTTTTCTCTTCATATTTAAAAAGCTCTTCAGCTCTTTGTATGGCATTTTTAATATCCTTAACGCCAGACAAAACGGCATTCATGGATAAAAAAACAGAACGAGTAGTCTCGGCAATAATTCTAGCTAAGGTCGTCTTACCTGTACCAGGTGGTCCATAAAAAATAAGAGATGTTAGCTGATCAGCTTCGATGGCTCTGCGGAGTAAACGACCAGGACCTAAAATATGTTGCTGCCCTGCAAAGTCATCCAAATTCTTAGGGCGCATTCTAGCGGCCAATGGAGATCTAGACATTTGATCTACGGCGCTATCAAATATATCCATGTAACAATTACTTTATTTTAATATTAAAATGCACTAAAAAGTTACATCGATTTTAGAACCAACATCACCTTTTGTTGTGGAAGATTCATTAACTGCAGACACATTCTCTTGAGGAGCTTTAGAAGTTTGATTAGAATAGTTGATATTATTAACATCAGAGGGTTTATCTTTTGACACCTCTTGCACTTTATTTAATTTTGAGAAATCATGTTGTGTTTTCCTTGCAACGATCACATTGAAGTACTCTGCAATAATGGTACTTTCTTCTAAATTGTGTGCCAATGGCAATACGGATAACATAATTTTCACTTAAAATATGGTTCTTTCTCATATACTTATTATATAAAAACAAGCAAAAAAGTCCATTTTTAAAGAAAAAATCGATTACATCCTGCGAATTAGATTATAAAATTGAAAAATAAGAAACTTTATATTTTATAAAACGTAAATTTTTCAAATCGAAAAGAATATGGTGTCCTATGGAAGCCTTAAATTTCGCAGATTCAATAGACTATTTTTTGGATAGACATGCCAAAGAAAGATTAATCGCAAAGGGATATATCTCTGAATACACTCAGGAGAATTATGCGGGTCATTTAAGAAGGCTTGGGCGCTATGTGTCAGAGAGTATCTGTAAAACCAAACACCCGAAAAACTGGTCAAAGAAAAATGCAGATGAACGAAAAGAAGATGTTGATATTCAATTTGAAAAAATTGAAATTCTAGATATCACACGAGATTTGGTTGAAGACTATCTTGTCGAGCGATCCAAAAGCAACAAAAAACCAACGACACTAAATGCAGAGCTCTATTGTTATCGCTCCTATTTTAAATTACTTTCTAAACGATTTTCAAACATTGAAAATATTTTAGATGGCCTAGAACGAGCTCGTTTTAAAAGAACTGAGTCAAAACATTTAGTAGAGAATCATGTAGAAAGACTTCTAGATTATTTGTTAAATTTAGATCGCACAGATCCCTACCAATCAAGAAATGGTATATTTTTAGATGTTCTGATAAAAACGGGGTGTCGTATATCTGAATGTTTAAACTTAAAATTAGAATCAATTGTTTATCGAGAAGAGATGATAGCATGTGTGTTTTTTGGAAAAGGCGGAAAGGTTCGTGAAGTACCTCTACCGTACCACCTTGATGGTAAAGTTATTAACAACAATATAATTTTTAAAGAAAATATAAATGAGTATATTGAATTGCATAGAAAGCATTTTTTAAAAGGCAAAGACAGCCCTCATCTCTTACTATCTAATCGTGGAAACCGTTGGTCTGATGATCAAGCAAGGATTATGTTTAACAGTGTTATGGCTACACTAGATCTGACAACATATAATTATACGCCACACTCCCTGCGACATTCTGTGGCAACTCATTTACTTTATAAAGGAGTACCAGAAAGAGAAGTCGCAACAATTTTAGGTCATGCATCACCTACTGTTACAAATCAAATTTATTCACACACTGAAGGTTCAAAAATTCAACGTGGCATGACATTTGGTTTTTAAAAAATTGCATGTATTTTCATCAGACAAGTACAAATGTACAACTTATACAATAAAAGTGTCTTTTTATTAATTATTGATACTATACTAATTTTAATTTAAGAAAAGAAACTTTGAATGTCAGAAACACGCAATAGATCTTTTAAAATAGATCTTGTGACCTATATCTCAGGCTTATTATTACTGACAGTTTTAATCATTATTTTTTATACCTACAAAAAAAATTCAGAAAACACAATAAGCCTTTCAAAGGATTTGGTTAACAATGTTGTTCACCATGCATTAGAAAAGACTAACAACTATTTTAAGCCTGCAATTGAGCTGACTCAGGTAACAACCTCATTGCTTGAAAATGAAGAAATCCAATTACCAAATTCAAAAATGTTAGAAAATCATCTAATTGAAATACTGAAAATTCATCCTCAAATTAATATGTATTACGTAGGTAATGAAAAAGGCAATTTCATAATGGCTTATCGTAGCCGAAATGGATCGATCACATCGCAAATCATAAATCGTACCGCCGATAAGCCTTATGTTGAAATGAAATTTAGAGATAGTGAAATGAACATCATCGAAACCAAACGGTCAGAAAAAATCGATTTTGATCCTCGTGGGCGACCTTGGTACAAAGGTGCAGAAAAAAACAAAAAAGTCTTTTGGACGGGAATCTACCCCTTTTTTACGAGTGACCTCGAAGATACAACAACTTCTATTATTTCTAATAATTCAGAAACTAAATTTGGTCTGACAATCTCGTCTCCAATATATAAAAATGAAAATGAAATTTGGGGTGTTGTCGGTGGAGATATTTCAATTAATCAATTATCTCAATTTCTTGGAACCCTAAAAATTGGCAGCAATGGCAAAGCTTTTATTTCAAACAATGCAAATCACTTGATTGCGTATCCTAATTTAAAATATAAATCTAAAAACGAGTCTGATATTATGGAAATTAATTTGATCCCAGATGAATGGATCAAGGCAGGTATACAACATTACACCACAAGGTCTTCCGAGGATTTCAACTTTAAATATAATTCATTAGAGTATATAGGGAAAAAAATAAACTTTCCTGTCGATTTTGGAAACAATTGGTTTCTAGTTGTGATGGTACCCATAGATGATTTTATAGGTGAAATTAAAAATACTCACAAATTTAATTTAATCACATCACTAGTAATGCTAGGCATTGCTATTTTTCTTGCCGCTTGGATGTCAAAAAGATTTTCAAGACCAATAGAATTACTAACGCTAGAGATGAACAAAATAAGAGATTTTAAACTTGATGAAGCAGAAGTCGTTGAATCTCCTATTAAAGAAATTCAGCAAATGTCTACGGCATTAAATTCCATGCGGAATGGATTAAAAGCTTTCAATAAATATGTTCCGGCAACTTTGGTTAGACAACTCATAAAAAGTGGTCACGAAGTTAAATTGGGTGGTGTAGAAAAGAACCTAACATTGTTTTTTTCAGATATAAAAGATTTCACAAGCATTTCAGAAAAAATAGCACCTATGAGCTTAATGTTAGAGCTCTCCGATTATTTCGACAAAATAGCTAATATTATCAATGACCATCAGGGAACTGTTGATAAATATATCGGCGATGCCGTAATGGCCTTCTGGGGTGCGCCCATAGAACTTGTCGACCATGCCTACAAAGGATGTTTATCAGCATTACTTTGTCAGAAAAAAATTAATATAATAAATGATGTAAGAATTAGTGAAGGCAAAGAACCTTTTAAAACACGCATTGGATTGCATACAGGAAACGTTGTTGTAGGAAACATTGGATCACATGATAGATTCAATTATACGGTCTTGGGTGATGGTGTGAATTTAGCGAGCCGTCTTGAGGGGTTGAACAAATTATACAATACTGAAATCATCGTCAGCATGGGAACTCAAAAAGCGGTCTTTGATAAATTTATTTTTCGACCGTTGGATATCATTGCTGTAAAGGGTAAATCTGAAGGGGTAAAACTTTTTGAATTAATCGGCACGAATGAAGATGTATCACAAGAAACTAAAGATTTTGTATTAATTTATAATGAAGGTTTTGAGTTTTATTTAAACCGAGAATTTGAGCAGGCAAGAATCAAATTCGAAGTATGCCTCAATTCTAAATTCGATGATATTCCAACTAAAAAATTATTAGAACGCTGTATTGGGTATATTAAATCACCTCCAGAAAAAAGCTGGAGTGGAATTACAAGATTAGATATTAAATATTAAACTTGATCTTATTTTTAAATCTTTATCTATATTTAATTCTATTCAATTTTACTCAACACCTGAATATAGGTAAATTTAGAATTTGAGATGTGTATTCTATTTCTAAAGTCTTCCCAATTTTCAAATCGCTCAAATTCTCGTTCAAGAATAATTTTTAATGCTGTTTTTTTACCGACTCCAGGTAACAACTGTAAAACACCACTTGATGACTCATTTAAATTAATTGAATAGAGATGAAAAGTTCCAAAGGATTTCAATTTTCTGCTCAAAGAAGTACTCAATAGACTCGCTAAAATAATCAGCAACAACAGAGTGTAGATAGGAGTTTTATTCATAATTATTGATTGACAAAATGAAACTTACAAAGACAAATTAGAGGTGCTACTATAATGTAAAAGTATAGATAATGAAATGTAGACTTTTATCAATTCATCTTTAGAATCTTGCACGCTTTTGTTAATTTTCAGATGGAGAATATGCGATGAAACGATGCACGTTTCTAACCCTTTTATTTTTAGCTTTTAATTTTGCAGGATTATTTTCTCAAGATAAAGAAAATCCGCTACCCATTGTTAATCCAATACCAAAGATTCCAGTTAATTACGTCAACAATAAAAATAATTTAGATTTCAAAATGCTTCAAGGTTTTACACCTTTTATAGTTGAGTCTATCAACAAGGGTAAAAAGGTTCTTCATTATTTCACATATACTATTGCAAATAACAAAGGTTTATTAGTTCATCCAAGTAATTTGAAAGAAGGTGACGTCTTAGCGGCAGATGTTTTTACTGTAACAGGTGTACTGAAAGACAATGAATATATCGAGAAACCAAATGGTCCCGTTATAAAAGAAGTAAAAGACACTAAAAAAAGTTTGCGATTACAAATAAGAAGAGCGCAGAAAAAAACTAGACCATTACCATTATCTGTTGCTGGCATCAGAAAGCATGTTCGCTTATTTATTAAAGGCCATAAACTAACTGCTTATGATATTAGAATTCTACAACGAGTTCCTTATCGCCCTTTAATTCAAGGGAATCAGAGGCACAACGTTCTTAAAATTCAATTAAACACAAGCCTTCCACTAGATGTAGTTGATTTTTCTGGCAATAATATTTTAAAAAAGGGGGTTCACCTTAACCCTAGAAATTTAGCTATTTTAAGGCAATTGCCAATTGGGCACATTTATGTTCAAAGACCTGTTGAAGTCAATCTCGATATAAAAGTATTTGAAGGTTATGCCAAAACTATGCAATGCGTTGAAGGTTGTGATGAAGTTTATTCTGTCGAAAATTCTTATCCAGGCGTTAACTTTATTTGCGGAGATGCTCCAGACAAACTAGCTATTTTAGGTATTAAACGAATCACAAAAAACTCCTATTATAGCGGAGAAGATGATGCTGTATTAGGTTGTAGCAATCCACTAAAAGTTCCTGTTGCCGAACATATTCCTTTACAAAATCAAAACTACATTGATTTAATTTGGGATAAAGCTCCCAAGGTGTGCCAGTTCTGTCAAACAAGATTTCAAGTTAAAGACATTACAAACTTTCATAAAGCTAAACTTAAACACCCTACGACAGGTAAATTTTTTGAAGAAAAAATTGAACGATTCAATCCTGGCGCAAAAGTGGCATTAGGCGCAGATACTTTTGAAGTAAAAGATATTAAAGAATATATCCCCGAAGAAATTGAATGTCCTGCCTGCGGTAAATGGTTAAGAGAAAACATGAACTTCCTGGATTTAAACTTACACCCTCTTGCTAAAATTCAAAAAGGCGCTGAAAATTATTACAGCAACCTTCAGAAAATCCCTTATGGCCATGTATTAAGAGGCATTGCCGTTTTCTCAAATATTTCTAGACATATGGATAAAATTCAAATTGTCCTTGGAGGTCTAATTGATGAAATATATGTTACAGCACCACTTGGAGGATTAAGACCATTGACATCAAAATTTGCTCAAAGAACGCCGTATAAGGATCGAAAAGTAAAAAAACTAGTCATTAAATATGAACGTGTTGGCGATGAATATGAATCATCTAAGGATGCATTTGTTTTCAAAAGCAAAGAATGGGAATACATCAGTCAAAATTTACTGACGAATAAATCAAAAATGGAATTCCTAAAAGCAATTATCAAAAATAAATGATCTTTGTTTTAGATAATTACGATTCATTCACATACAATTTAGTTCAGTTGATTGGGCAACTAGGCTTCGACTCTACAGTTGTCCGCAATGATAAAATAAGTGTTGATGAAGTGATGGATTTAAACCCAACACATATTTTAATTTCGCCTGGCCCTGGCAACCCTCTAGAAGGTGGCATCTCAAACGATCTTATTAAAAAAGCATACAAAGACATACCCATTTTTGGAGTCTGTCTTGGTCACCAATGTATTGCCTATTCTTTTGGAGGCACAGTCAGTAGAGCAAAAAGACTAATGCACGGTAAAACATCAGAACTAATCCATGATGAAAAAGGAGTTCATAAAGGATTACCAAGTCCATTTACGGCTACTAGATATCACAGTTTAATCGTTGAAAAGCAATCATTACCAAAAGAGTTCACACCTACTTGTTGGACAAAAGATAAAAAAGAACTCATGGGAATCCGTCATAAAAAGTATCCTCTTGAAGGAGTGCAATATCACCCCGAATCTTTTCTCACACAATATGGTGAAAAAATATTAACAAATTTTCTAAATAAAAAATAGAAAATTTCAAAACCATTTATCATGAATTCACATGGCTAACACGCTCATATTTAAAATGAATAGCCAACTACAATTATGCAAGTACAATACGACGCTTAATCTTTCGATCGGATAAAAACTATGGAATCATACGAAGTACTTAAAGATGTCTTTTCAGAAACGGGAATAAAGTTTATCGCCAAAGAACTTGGACTCTCAACATCCCTTTTGTACAAATGGACACAAAAACCATCATCTGATGATATTGATCAAAGTGGCACCAGAAACCCCTTAGATAGAGTTCTTGAGCTTTGTCGGTTATGCAATAATGAAAAACTGGTGTCATGGATATGTCAGCAAACAAATGGGTATTATGTTAAAAATGCTGATAAAAAAGATATAAGTAGAATTGAAAATAGTGTTTTTTCAAGCACACAATTAATGATCAAAGAATTTTCTGACATGTTAGCTGAAATTTCTTTTGCGCTTGCTGATAACAAAGGGATCGACCTTAATGAAGCAAAACAAATTAGAAAAGAATGGGAAACGTTAAAATCACAAGGCGAACAATTTGTTGCCAGTTGCGAAGATAATATCTTCAATAAAGAAGATTCAGCGAATTAATTTTTTCAATCAAGACTTAGCAAAAAAATAAATAATTCTCCCTAAATTTAAAGCTTTTCTCATTCATATAAACAGTGATTTCTTCTACCTCTTCTGGAGAAGACACACAAATTAAAATCATGGGGTCAATCATTGAACAAATTTGCTCTACAGGTTTTAATTCTACATTATAAATTGATTGCCCAATTTTTTTTTGATTATTACATATCCAATAAAAAGGAATGTCTTTCGTTGAAAATATTTTAGCTAATCGCTTCCCCTTTTTCCCCGCCCCCCAAATGACCAAATTCTGTTTGTTTTTATAATCAAGTTGTACAAAATAATCAACTTTCAGCTCAAGAAATGTATGATCCGAATAATTTGGATCAATTCGAGAAGCTCTATTTGGAGAATCTCTCCATAAATGTAAAACTTTTTGAGACGAAACAACAGTAAGTTTTTTTTGATAATATCGAAAGCATAAATCATAATCTTCGGGATAACGATCGACTTGAAATCCACCGCAAGAATTAAAGTCCTCGGCAAAGACCATCCAACATGGTGAAGGTATCACACATTCAAAATAAATATGATCAAAATGTTTGTCGGTTTCACATAATTTATTTAGCCATTTCTCATAACGCTTGAAGCCATCTCCGAGTATTTCATTTGAGAAATATTTAACCTTACCTGTAGCAAGCGTACCTTGGCCATTCTCATCTAATATTCTTGACAACTCGCCTAGTTTCTCTTTAGGCATAATATCATCGGCGTCCATACGCGTGATCTTATCACCATGACTGTTGTTTGCAGCAACTCTTAAAGCATTGATTATGCCTTTACCGATATTTTTAAATACAAATATACGAGAATCTTTACTAGCAAAGTATTTTAAAACTTCATAACTATCATCAGTGGAACCATCATCAACTGCTAACAATTCCCAATCTAAAAAACTTTGACTAAGTATTGAATCAATACATTCCTTCAAGAAAGGCGTAGCGTTTTTGACAGGCATAACTATTGATATCAAAATATTTCCTATTTTTTAAAGCTTTCAAGAAGTATAAAGTAAGGGTATTAAAAAGCACGCAATAGTTCACTACTGAATTCATAGCAAATCAAAAATCTCTTTCGAATTAAATGCTTGAAGGAAGGTTCGTTTAACTTGATCACATACTATTTAAACTTATGATATCTCATCAATAAAATATTTAAGGAATTTAAATGAAATTATGTTTTATAGGAAATAGAGGTCACAATGGATATGTACTTGATGGCCTTAAATTATTAGATGACATCGAAGTTGTCGGCATAACAAGAAGTAAAAATCCAGATGAAACAAAATATCTTGAAGAAGTTGTAAGTGACTTAAAACATTCTCCTTCGATTTATGATGATTTTGAAAAAATGTTAGAAGAATGCCAACCGGACATCGTCAGCGTCTGCGGACCATTAGAAGACCATGCCAAACATTGCATTGCTTGTATTAAAAGAGATATCCATGTGATTTCTGAAAAAACAATCGCATTAACAATTAATGAGTTAAATGAAATTAAAGAAACATACCAAAGGCACCCCGTTAAATTAATTGCCATGATGGGATTAAGATTCTCTTCTGAGTTTTATACGGCAAAAAAACTAATTCTAAAAAATAAAATTGGATCCATAAGATTATTAAATAGTCAAAAATCATATCGGTTAGGAACTCGGGCAGAACATTTCAAACAAAGAAATTCATCAGGCGGTACCATTCCATGGGTTGGCAGCCATGCAATAGATCTCGTTTATTGGCTAAGCGGGCAAGAATTCAAATCTGTTTCTGCAATACATACGACAAAAGAGAACAAATCCTGCAAGGAAATGGAAATGACAGCATTATGCCAATTTTCCATGACCGAGGATGTTTTTGCTTCAGTGACCATGGATTACCTGAGACCTCAAAATGCCAATACACATGGAGATGACCGAATTAGAATTATGGGTACAGACGGTGCTTTAGAAGCGCGAGATGGGAAATTATTTTTAATCAATAGTGAACAAAATGGCGAAAGTGAAATTCAACTCGAACATCCACCACAAATGTTTTGTGATTTTGTGGCGTCAATAAAAGGCGAAAACGATCAACCAGTCATCAATACAATGGATACTTTTAAAGTTACAGAGGCTAGCTTAATTGCACGGGATGCGGCCGATGAACATATCATTAAATATATTGATTGATTTTATAAGATGTAATTCGATAGATTAAAAGCTATTTTTATTTTTTTAGAAACCATCTGAAACAGATAAGTCGACTTCATCTTTATTTATAGCATGAGTAATTTTCAGGTCTTTTGCATCACTAAGAATGACCGTTCCGTGGGTTTCTAACTTTTCACCATCTTTCATTAAAATGCGCAAATTAGGCCTAGTAAAGTCAGCAGGATTGGCTGATATTACTTTTGATACTGAGCTATCATTTAGTGTCACAAAACTGCCTACAGGAAATAAGGAAATACTGAACAGCCACTGACGTATAATTTTTCCATCAAGCTTTTTCTGACCTGCCATTTTAATAACTTCTTCCATGGCTTTATAAGGTATTAATCCTTTACGCCATGGTCTATCAGCACAAAGAGCATCAAAGGCATCTGCAATAGCTATGATTTTAGCATTTTCGTGTATTAAAAAAGCTGGCCTATTTTTGGGATAACCTGATCCATCAATTTTTTCATGTGATTGATAAACAATGTATGGAAGTGTACTTGGCAACCCTTTGATTAAATTTAAATAATCTAAACTATGTGCAGGATGCTTTTGGACTTCTTTGAATTCATCTGGGGTCAATTTATCTTTTTTTTCTAATATCTCTTTTGGGACTTTAATCATTCCAATGTCAGCCAATAAGGCACCAAAAGCTAACTCAAAAACCTGTTTTTCAGAATAACCTAACGAACAACCAATATTAATAGCAAAAATTGTTGTATTGAGGCTATGTCGAATCAAATAATTTTCATTTTCCTCGCGGAGATTAGTGAGGTTAATAACAAAGTTTTTATCGGCTATTAAGGTATTAACAACTCTATTGCATATATTCCTAACATGAGCTCCCAAATTGCCGGTTTCTTTGTTCAAAGCATTTTTAAATAAAGTATCTAATTCACCTACTAGGTCTAAATAAGTATCATTAAAAGTTGTTTTATATTCATCCGTTCTTTTAACTAATGGATCCTTAACACCCATTTCAATTAAATCTTCTGAAGATATTTCAACTCTCTTTGGCTTCTTTCTTTTTGCCAAATCTTGATCAACCATTCCAGCATTGATTTCAACTTCAGGGTCAATCATATCACTTTTATCAAAGTCAAATTCGGTGTCTTTAATATTAGCATTTTCTAAAACGGCTGGATTGTCAGCAGTACTAACACTTTGTATTTTAGATACTTCATCAAAATATTTTTTGACAATTTTTTCTTGATCTTCATCGATTACTTTTGCAAAGTAAACGACACCACCACTCTTCTTAATTAGATTCATCAAAGAATCATTAAGCGGAACACCTTCTTCAATAAGTACTCTACCACGCTTGTCAAAAACAGGCTCTTCAAAACTCTCGCCTTTCATCTCACTTGTTAAAGTCTTTTCTTCAAATTTAACTTTTTGAAGAAATTCATCGACTTCATTTTGTGACGGACTTTTGAATACATTTTCTAAATCTAAGGATTCAATAATTTCAAATTTTTGTTCCGATAAATGCTCACCTTTTTTCAATAGGATTTTACCGGTACCAATATGGTAAAGGTCTTCTTTTAAAACCGATCCAGGTAATAAATCATCAACACTTATTTCGGGCATTCAAATACCAATAAAATTTAAATAAGACCTTCTCTTAATTAGGAGGCGACATTCTACAATTCTAGTATTATAATTCAATTGTAAGTCATATTATCGACGAAACAAAATGAAATCATAATTAACAAGTACTTTTTAGTTATAGTGAATATTTTATATATTTTTGAAACCAAAAGCAATCAATTCTTTTTAACATATACTCACAAATTTACGAATATTAAATATATGGCTATCGCCAATTAAGTATAGGCCAATTATTTAATTTTGCCAAATCTAATAATTTTGCATTGCCGTTGACAACATGGGGATGACCTACCAAATATAATAAAGGTAAATCCGAATGATGATCAGTATAGAAATGAGAATTTTCAAAATCTAAATCAATGTTTTCACTTTTTAAATAGTCATTTAATCTCACAACCTTTTCATCTGAATAACAATTTTTACCATCAATAAAATTTTTACTCGATACAACTTTTGTTTTTGTACAAATTAATTCATCATAGTCTAAATACACGTCTAAATGCTTCAAATACACCTCTAAAGATGCCGAAATAAGCAATATCTTATAACCTTTAGATCTGTACTTGCTCAAAACTTCTATTGCCTCATTCGAAATTACATCCTGTAAAATTGATTTTACAAATGCAATGCATAATTCCCTACTTTGAATTTCGTCTAATCCATTTAATAATTCAAGTACAGTCTTTTTAACAACTATTCGATCAGTTTTAAAAAGTCTTGTCTTAATAAATAAGTAAATTAACTTTGAATAGGTAAAAGGTCGAAATCCAATAGGCAAAAACTTAAAAAACAGATAAAAAGTATCCTTCGTCGTAATCGTTTTATCTATGTCAAATATGGCAGCTTTTACTTTCATATAAATCAGAATAATCCAATACAAATGTTGCTAATAGAAAATGAAATGGATTGTATGTTTATTCAATTTCAATGAAATCTTAATTTTCATAGCAATAACAAAAAACTAAGGCAATTATAAATATTATACTTTCTTTAATATCATATTAATTTCAATAAATTTTCTATGAGTATTATGAAATACTTCTTACTTAAACAATTTATGTACAAGCTGAAAATCCAACCTTGACTAAGGATCTCCATTGCTATAATTTGGATCATCTTGATTAATTTATAGTAAACTTTAGGCCCCTACCTTGATAATGGCAAATGATGACGCTTCAAGTGAATCACTTGGTAAATTTGGTAAAATTGTCGTCGAAAAAAAATATGCCAGCTTAAATAATGTAAAAGCAGTTATAAAACGCCAAAGACAACTTGTGCTCAAAGGGCAGAAAGTTCGTTTAGGCGATCTGATGGTTAAGCTAAAAGTCATTTCTCCTGAACAAAGAAGTGATGTCTTAAATATCCAAAATGCCGTGCAACTACCGATTCCTGGTTATGAAATCATGGAAAAACTTGGTCAAGGTGGCATGGGAGCGGTTTACCTCGGTCGACAAATAAATATGGATCGAAAAGTTGCTATAAAAACTTTAAATGCAAATCTCGCCTCAAAAAAGTCAAATATTAAAAAGTTTCTTAAGGAAGCAAAATCAGTAGCTCAATTAAACCACAACAATATCGTCAAAGGAATTGATGTTGGCCAAAATAAAGGACGATATTATTTCATCATGGAGTACGTTGACGGACCAACAATTCAAAAAGTATTAGATGATGATGGAATAGTTGAAGAAACGCGAGCATTATCAATTGCTAAACAAATGGCCGATGCAATTAGGTACATCAACCAAGCAAATTTTGTTCACAGAGATATCAAACCAGATAATATTATTTTAACCTCTAAAGGAGTTCCTAAACTTGCTGATTTAGGTTTGGTTCTATCTGAAGATGATAAAGATGATCATGATAAATCAGAATCATTGTCAGCAAGCAGCACCGGTGTAAATACAACATTCGTTGGTACTCCCCACTATATTTCTCCCGAACAAGCTCAAGAGCAAGATGTTGATTTCAGATCTGATATTTATTCATTAGGGGCAACACTTTTTCACATGGTAACGGGCAGAACGCCCTTTGAAGGTGATCGCTCAATTATTATTATGACCAAACATATCACAGAAGATGTTATTCCACCAAATGAAATAAACTCCGTTTTATCAAAAGGCGTAAATGATCTCATTTTGAAAATGATGGAGAAAGAACCTAATGACCGCCAACAATCTCCGGAAGAATTAATTCAAGACATAACTACTGTAATTGAAACAAGAGCATTGCCAGGTGCGGCTAAAAAGAAAAGACCAAAAAAGAAAAGAAGATCACTCGGCACTTCCAACAGAAGGAGAAGAAAGCGTGTCAAAAGAAGACCCACTTCTACTAGCAGAAGAAGACCTAAATCCAGTAAAATTAAAATGGAAGAAGAAGAAGACTCATCTGAAAGCTCAAGATTAGAAGTGACAACAAATTCATTTTTATTATCAGAATTAGATTTAGATGATGCTGAGACTCCTGCAGAATTATTGAAAATGTCAAAAGAAACCAATGACTACAAATTAAAAGAACAATACCTATTGCAGGCTATGCGAGATGAAGATGATGATGAAATCTCACTCGAAGCAAAATGCCGATATTCTTATTTAATTTCTGTATTAAAAAAGGAAGAAGCTATAGAAATTCTTTTAGAAGTCATTGAAGATTACATCGATTATTCAGAAAACAAATACTACGGCTTGGCAGAAAAAAAATTAAAAGAATTAAATCAAGCCTAATCTAAGTAAAATCCGTGACAAACACCTACGAACTCGCTCAATTTCATTTTTCTTCACAGTTACCTATTCAACATTGGATTAACAAAATACCCATTAACGACTCTGATACTATCATCGAAATTGGTCCAGGAAAAGGTGAAATTACTAAAACCATTTTAGAGCTAGCAAAAGTAGTTAAATGCATTGAATACGATGAAACCAAAAGAAACGACCTAGAAGCCCTAAGCAAAGAGAATTCAAATCTGAAAGTGTTTTTTTCAGACTTTACTAAATTTCAAGTTTTCGATGAAGACTATATAGTTGTAGCAAATATTCCTTTTAATCTTACAAGGAAAATTTTTGAAAATCTCCTATTCCAAAAATATATTCCCACTTCCATATACTTAGTACTGCAAAAAGAAGTTGTCGCAAAAGTCTGCCAAGTCAAAAAGAGTAATCTCTTATCCACTTTTTTGCAAACATTTTATGTTACAAGACCAAGTATGAATTTTACAAGAAAAGATTTTATCCCTACTGCGCATGTAGACGTACAATCGATTAGCATGACCTCAAAGAAAATCGAATCGAACAGATCTGAAAGAAAACTATATTTCAAATTCCTCAAAAAAGTTTTTGAAAATTCAGACAAACCTTTAAAAGCAAGAATTAAGAAAATTATTTCACATCATCAAACCAAAGTTCTCTTCAAAGAATTTAAATTAACCGATGAGACTATACCTCAACAGCTAAATGCTGAAATATGGTGGAAAATCTTCAATAATATAAAACCTTTTATTAAATAATCCTTCTCAAATAATTTAAAGTTCTGTTGCTTGATTTTTATTAAGAAAAGCAGAACAAAACACTAATATGGAAAAGAGATTGGTGCTTGAGGTTCAGAAGTCACCGTAAAGTTTTTTAATTAAAAACTATTTTTTTTTGGTGAAGATATGGGTCGCTTTACCATGCAAAGATTCAGCGCTCTCCATAAATGTTTCTGAAATTGTCGGGTGTGCATGAATTGTCCAAGCAATGTCTTCCATAACGGCGTTCATTTCTAAAGCTAAGCCGCCTTCAGCAATCAATTCTCCGGCACCAACACCTACCATACCGACACCCAAAACTCGCTCAGTTTCAGGTTCAAATAGTATTTTGGTTAATCCTTCAGGACGACCAACACTTGTAGCGCGACCACTAGCACCCCAAGGGAAACGACCTAGGGTATATTCGATACCTTTTTCTTTTGCCTCTTCTTCGGTAAGACCAACCCATGCAATTTCTGGATCCGTATAAATCACTCCAGGAATTCCTAGAACATCAAACTCAGTTTTCTTGCCTAATATTCTTTCAACAGCTACTTTTGCCTCAGCACTTGACTTATGCGCCAGCATAGGGTTGCCAATAACATCTCCAATAGCATAAATGTTTTTAGTCGATGTTTCTAGTGTTCGAGGGTCAACCTCAATAAAACCTCTTTCGCTTACTTTAATACCTGCATGCTCAAGTCCTAAACCATTTGAATTTGGTCGTCTTCCAATTGATAGTAATACACGATCGAACTCTTTTGTAACTACTTCGTTTTTCACTTCGTATTGAGCTTCAATCTTTTCACCAACTTCTTTTAATGATAATACCTTTGATTTTTTATTTATACTTTCAAATTGTTTCTTAAGTCTTTTTTCAAGAGGACGCACCAAATCAGCATCAGCACCATTGGCAAGATTAGGCAAGGCTTCTACTACTGTAACTTTTGATCCAAGCGAAGCATAAACGCTACCAAGCTCAAGACCAATAACTCCACCACCTACTACTAATAATTCATCGGGAATATCCCTTAGTTCTAATGCCCCTGTTGAATCCATCACACGGTCCGATTTCAAATCAAACACAGCCGGTACAATTGGAGTAGAACCTGTGGCAATCACACAATGTTTAAATGTTATTTCTGTACTGCCATCTGATCCATCAACTAAAATGTGATTAGAATCTTTAAAGGTAGCTAATCCAAAAACTTTTTCTACTTTTCTTGCTTTTGACAAGGCATCTAGACCTGTTACCATTTTTGTAACAACACTATCTTTATGAGCTCTAACTTGTTCAAGGTCAATTTTAGGTTTACCAAAATCAACGCCCATCTCTTTTGCTTCTTTGGCTTCATTCAATAGCTTTGAAACATGTAACAATGCTTTTGATGGAATACAGCCAACATTCAAACAGACACCACCTAATCGAGGGAATTTATTTACTAAGGCTACTTTCAGACCATGATCAGCCGCATAGAATGCACCTGTATATCCACCAGGCCCAGCACCTATTACAACAAGATCAACATCCAAGTTTGCCATCAAACTACCCCCATCAATGTCTTCTCATAATTTTCAATTAAGTCCTTAAATTTCACAACATATCTAGCAGCATCGGCACCATCAATAACTCGATGGTCATATGACAAACAAATCGTCACAATATTTCTTGCTACAAACTCATTATTAATAAATACTGGTTTCATTTGTGATCGAGCAATACCCAAAATAGCAACTTCTGGTAAATTAACTATAGGTGTAAATTGAGTTCCCCCAATTCCACCCAAATTAGACAAGGTCATGCTAGCCCCCGTCATTTCGTCGGGCATAATTTTTCTATCTCGTCCTCGCTTAGCGATATCTCGTAGGTTTTTACCAATCTCGAATATTGACATATTATCTACGCCTTTTAGCACAGGGACAATTAAACCCGCTGGTGTATCAACAGCTACGCCAATATTAAAATATTCTTTTAAAATCAATTCACCCGATGCCAAATCAATACTTGAATTAAATTTTGGGAATTCTTGAAGACAATTAACCATTGCTTTGATAAAGAAATTAGTTGGTGATGCTGTACTACCTTTTTCTTTAAATTCACTGCCAAATTTTTTCTGCAATCCAGTAATGCCTGTAATATCAATATCTTGAAACTGAAATACATGAGGTATCGTATTCCAATTACTACTCATTCTCTCTGATACTATTTTTCTGATTTTACTTAATGGTTCTCTATTTATAGGGCCAAACTTCGAAAAATCAGGTAAAGGTCTAGAAACGTTAACGATATTTCCGGCAGCACTTCCCATAGTTGATTTATTTAAATTTTGTTTTACGTAGGACTTTAAGTCTGGAACATCTATACGGCCATTTCGTTTTGACCCAACAACCAAAGAAAGGTCTATTCCTAATTCCCTAGCAAATTTTCTTGTCGCTGGTCCCGCACGAACTACCTTTTTTGTATCGTCTAAAATAGGAGTTGTAAAATCACGGTGTTTTGCTTTTTCACTTACAGGGCTTTCTTGTGTTTCTGCACTATTAAAATCCCCTTCATCAGCAATCTCAATTTCAGCTACTTCATATACTGTAACCTCACCTTTATTTTCATGAGATGATAAAGATATTCCGGATGATTCAATTGTACCTATTAAATCTCCAATTTTAATTTCCTGCCCATCAGCAACATTCATAGTTATAACTTTACCTGACATTGGAGAAGGAATACTCATGGCTGCTTTATCAGTTTCCAATTCTACTAGAGGATCACCTTCGAGAATGTCATCACCTTCTTTAACATAAAGAGAAATAACGGCTCCACCAATAATGCCTTCACCCAATTCTGGTAAATAAACTTCAACAAGATTTGTTTCTTCGAGTGAATCAATAACGGCAGTATCCATCATGCTTAAATCTTCTGAATTCGTTTCCGGATCAGCTTCTGGTCTAATCCCAGGAACATCTATAGAAGTTTCCGAATAAGGTGTCGCTAACGTTTCTTCAAAGACTGCCAGCAAATCGCCTATTTTTATATCAGCACCTTCTTCTACACAATATTTAACCAATGTACCATCAATAGGTGATGGAATTCCCATTGCTGCTTTATCCGTTTCAAGCTCTAATATAGAATCATCTTTAGATACTTTATCACCTGGCTCATATGACAAAGCGATAACTGTTCCTGACGTAATCCCTTCACCTAATTCAGGTAAATAGAATTCAAAAGACATACATACTCCAATCCTTAAATTTTATAAAGAGGGTTTCTCTTATTTGATAAAACCCCTAAATCTTTTATCACTTTTGACAACAAGTCTTTTTTGACTTCCCCTTGTTTAACCAATTGTGCTACTGTAGCTATAATTTGGTATTTATGATTCACTTCAAAATAATCTCTAAGGACTTCTCTAGTGTCTGACAATCCATGACCGTCAGTACCCAATGAAAATAATCCTCCGGGTACCCATTTACTAATTTGCTCGGATACCATTCGCATATTGTCACTCGAAGCAACAAAAGATCCGGTTTCACCTTCTAATGATTCTTCTAAGAAACTTTTCTTTGGCTTCTCATCTGGATTTAATAAATTCCATCTTTCAACCCGCAGAGCATCTGTTCTTAAAGATTTATAAGAAGTTACACTCCAGACATCTGTTGAGATCTTATAGTCTTTTTCTAAAATTTCGGCAGCTTTTAAGGATTCATTAAACAATGTTCCAGAACTAAATAAATGCGCTTTAGGATTCTTCTTGGTCTTGCCTTTTGGTTTTTTAGAAGCCTTAAATTTATATAGTCCCTTACATATTTTTTCATCAATATCTTTTTCAGCTGGCTTGGCAGGCTGAACGATATCATCATTGTAAACAGATATGTAATAAAAAAGGTCTTCACCTTCGCCATACATTCTTTTCAACCCATCTTTAACAATCACAGCTAATTCGTAGGTAAATGCAGGATCATACGAAACGAGGGAAGGAACCGTTGAGGCAAACAATTGAGACTGACCATCTTGATGCTGCAAACCTTCACCATTTAATGTCGTTCGACCAGATGTTCCACCTATCATGAAACCTTTTGCTTTCTGATCCATTGCGCACCAGACCAAATCTCCAATTCTTTGAAACCCAAACATAGAATAATAGATGTACATGGGAACCAAAGGGATTCCATGTGTAGAATAACTAGTACCGGCACCTATGAAACATGCCATCGCACCCGCTTCATTCAATCCTTCTTCAAATATTTGACCATTTTTCTCTTCTTTATAGTAAGCCAACCCCTTACCTTTGTCTACCGGATCATACAATTGACCTGTCGGAGAATAAATCCCAACTTGACCAAACAAACCTTCCATGCCAAACGTTCTAGCTTCATCAGGAATAATAGGAACTATATATTTACCAAACTCTTTGTCCTTCATCAATGCACTGATAATTCGATTAAAACCAAAAGTCGTGGATTGTTCTCTTTCGCCAGAACCTTTGTATAGTACCTCATACATTTTTTCTGGTGGCAAAGTAACTTTTTTATATTTCTCACTACGTTTTGGTAATGATCCACCCAATGCTTCACGATGTTGCCTGATGTATTGCATTTCAGCAGAATCTTCTGGAGGTCTATAATAAGGAGCATCAGCAATTTTATCTTCCGGAATCGGTAAATTAAATCTATGAACAAAAGCAATCAATTGATCTTCAGTTAACTTTTTCTGATTATGAGCGACATTCTTAGCTTCGCCAGCTTCTCCAAGGCCATAACCTTTTACCGTTTTAATCAAAAGAACTTTTGGTCTTCCATCCATTTCTTGAGCTTTATGAAAAGCGGCATAAACCTTTTGAGGATCATGACCACCCCGAGCTAATTTTTCTATTTCTTTATCAGTAAGTTTTTCTACAACCTTTTCTAAACCAGGTATTTTATTAAAAAATTCTTCGCGAATATATTTACCATCTGACAAACTGTATTTTTGATACTCGCCATCAACGGTTTCTTCCATCACTTTTACTAAATTACCATCAACATCCGCTTTTAACAATGCATCCCAATTGCTTCCCCAGACTACTTTAATTACATCCCAACCAGCACCACGAAATAGCCCTTCAAATTCTTGTATAACTTTTCCGTTACCACGTACAGGACCATCTAGTCTCTGAAGGTTACAATTCACAACAAATATTAAATTGTCTAAGTTTTCTCGAGCAGCAAGTCTAATACATGCCGTTGTTTCTGGCTCATCCATTTCTCCATCACCAATAAAACAATAAATTTTTGCCTTTGATGTATCGAGAATATTTCTATTTTGAAGATAACGATTAATTCTAGCTTGGTAAATCGCATTGATAGGTCCAAGCCCCATAGATACCGTCGGAAATTGCCAAAATTCTGGCATCAATCTTGGATGTGGATATGAACTCAATCCCCCACCATCACCAAACTCTCTTCTAAAATTATCTAATTGCTCTTCACTAAGACGACCTTCCATAAATGCCCGAGAATAAATCCCAGGTGAAGAATGTCCTTGAAAAAAAACTGAGTCACCAGGATGCGATTCTGTCTTCGCATGAAAAAAGTGATTAAAACCTATTTCATAAATATTGGCAATGGATTGATAAGTAGCAATATGCCCACCAACCGCACCTGGCTTTCTATTAGCTCTGACCACCATCGCCATAGCATTCCAACGCATGAGACTTTTAATTTTTCTTTCAATCGCTCTGTTACCAGGATAAATAGGTTCTTCCTCAACAGGAATTGTATTAATATAGGGAGTATTCGCATTAAATGGAATCGGAACACCCGCGACTTGAACATGCTCCATTAATTTGTGAAGCAAGAATACCGCACGATCTTTATCTCCACCCACGAGAAGTGCATTGATAGATTCCACCCATTCCTTGGTTTCTTCCGGATCTACATCAACGCTCATTTGATGTTTTACTTGAGTCATTTATTTCACCCAAAAATTAAAGTTATTAGTTTTATTTTAATTGTCTCTACTGATTCGAAAATCAATAAACTACTTAAAATCAATGATTTACAATCAATAATAAAATTCCAAACGGTTCATTCATAATGAAAAAACCTAATCAAAATTATGATCGTATACCCACTTTTTGAAGCGAATACCATACAAAAAATTGACAAAAAATCCATTGAAATAGTCTCTTTCATTAATAGTTGCCGACAGTTGAGCTAGTATCTATTATCCAGAATCGTTAATTATATTCATAATCAATTAAATAATTAATAATCGCCCATTACCACAGATGACATTGTCATTAGCAATGTTTTCTAAAATTAAAAAAATTGAATTTTAGGATGACGAGAAACAGCCGTAGATAAACCTTTTCAAACAATGAAAGGATATTATGATTTCGGCCAATTATTTACATCCTAAAAAAACAAGAAAGATGAAAATGAAAAATCCAGTATCACCAAACTTTGCCTCTGATGATGGCGGACATTTTGGTGAATTCGGTGGCCGATTTGCTCCCGAAATGCTAATGCCAGCTTTAATTGAACTTGAAGAAATCTATAAAGAATGCCAACAAGATGAAGCTTTTCAAAAAGAATTTTTCGATTGCTTAAAAACATTCTCAGGTCGACCAACGCCTTTATTATATGCGGAAAATCTCAGCAAACATTTGGGTGGTGCTAAAATATATTTAAAACAAGAAGGCCTCGGCCAAACCGGCTCACATAAGATTAATAACGCCATTGGTCAAGCATTGCTCACAAAACGAATGGGGAAAAAAAGAGTCATCGCAGAAACAGGTGCAGGTCAGCATGGCTTTGCTACAGCAACAGTATGCGCGAAATTTGGACTCCAGTGCGAAATATTTATGGGTGCCGTAGATATTAAACGGCAACGTCCGAATGTTTTCTGGATGGAACAACTTGGTGCAAAAGTTCATCCGGTTGAGTTTGGACAAAAAACATTAAAAGATGCCGTCAATGCGGCTTTAAAAGATTGGATTACAAATGTTGAGACTACGCATTATTTATTAGGTTCAGCCCTAGGTCCACATCCTTATCCATCAATGGTCAGAGATTTTCAATCAGTAATCGGTATTGAAATCAAGCAACAAGTAAAAGAAGCAGAAAACAAATTACCCGATACCATTATCGCCTGTGTTGGTGGCGGTAGTAACTCTATGGGTGCTTTTAATGCCTTTCTGCATGAAGATGTACAACTAATTGGAATTGAAGCTGGTGGCAAAGGACTTGAATCTAACCAGCATGCTATCAGATTTAAAGGTGGTAAAGTTGGTGTCGTTGAAGCCTATAAAAGTTTTTTCCTACAAGATGAAGATGGCCAATTAAAAGAAACCCACTCAATTGCAGCTGGCCTGGATTACCCTGGAGTAGGCCCGCAATTAGCCCATCTTCAAAAAGAAAAACGTGTATCTTTTGAGCACACAACCGATGACGAAGTTGTTGATGCCTTAAAAACAGTTATGAAATATGAAGGTATCATTCCAGCACTTGAGTCATCTCACGCCATTGCCCATACCATTAAAATTGCACCAACACTACCTAAAGATCATGTCATTGTAACTAACGTTTCAGGTAGAGGTGATAAAGATATTTTTCTAATTGCTCAAGCCTTAAAAGATGACAAATGGTTTGAATTTTTGCAATCGCAATTGGATGAAAGAAATAAAAATGAGTAAGATTTCGGATAAAATCAAATCATTGGATCACAAAGGTTTGATGACCCATGTAGTGATTGGTTATCCTTCAATGGCAGAGACAGAAGAAACTATATACACCATGGCAAATGCCGGTGTTTCATTAATCGAATTACAAATTCCTTTTTCAGATCCAATTGCCGATGGACCAACCATCATGGAAGCTTGTCGTGTTTCTCTTGAAAACGGTACCACCGTCAAACAATGCATGGAACTGATGGCTAGAGTATCTAAAAAAGTTGATGTCCCATTATTATTTATGAGCTACTATAATATTGTATTTAATTATGGTGTTCAGAAATTCTGTGAAGATGCCAAAAAAGCAGGTGTCTCTGGATTAATCATTCCAGATATTCCACCAGAAGAAAATAAAGATGGTTTTTATGAGGCTTGCGATAAATCAGACCTTGATGCTATCCTTATTTTAGCCCCAGTTAGCACACCAGAAAGAATTAATATCATAAAGAATAACGCCAAAGGATTCATTTACTGTACCGCTAGAATGAGTACAACCGGCTCAAAAGAAGACATTCCTGAAGACACAAAAACTTTTTTAACAAAATTAAAAAAGACAATCGACTTACCTCTTTCCATTGGCTTTGGCATTTCAAAACCAGAACATGTTGCTTTTATCAAAGATTACGCAGATATTATCGTCATAGGCAGCAAGGTTATCGACATCATGAATGAAAATAAAAAAGAAAATAGGCAAGATGCCATCGCTTCATTTTTAAAAAGTATATTAAAAGAGTGCTGAAGCAGTTCTATTAAAAACATAAAGGAAATAGTAATGTCAGACAAACAAAAGTTCTTCGTTTTTGATGGGTCAGCGCAAGTATACAAAGCTCATTTTGCAATGATCAATAATCCTATGACAACCAGCTCAGGCCAAATGGTATCAGCGGTGCATGGCATGGCCAACCAACTATTATCAGTGATAACAAAAGAACAACCAGATTACCTCGTCGTAACTTTTGATGCCAAAGGCCCAACTTTCAGACATGAAATGTATACGGAATATAAAGGTACAAGAGCCAAAATGCCAGAGGAACTTGTTGAACAAATCCCTTTAGTAAAACGAATGGTAAAAGCCATGGGATTACCCCTACTTGAAATGCCTGGTTGGGAAGCAGATGATATCATAGGTACTATCGCAGATCATGCAAAAGATCATGATTCTCATTTATTTATCGTTAGTGGCGACAAAGATTTTTTACAACTAATAACCGATGACTGCAGTCTATATACCGTTAAAAAAGGTGGCATCATCGACATCGTATCTTTTGATGGTGTCAAAAAGAAATTTAATTGCCGACCCGATCAGGTCATTGATGTACTAGCCATGATGGGAGATGCCTCAGACAATGTACCTGGTATTCAAGGCATTGGCGAAAAAACAGCTATGAAATTCATTGAAATTTACGGCAGCCTAGAAAATCTCTATAACAATGTAGAAGATTTAAAAGGCAAACAAAAAGAAAAAGTGATCTCCAGTAAAGAGAAAGCCTTCTTATCAAAAGATCTAGTAACAATTCGACTAGATTGTCCTATTGAAAAAGATTGGGATCTTTGGAAATTTGAATTCAGCAACCTGACAAAAAATGAAGATATCGATGCCATTTGCGAAGAATTAGAATTTGAAAATTTAAATACAAGACTTCACAATATTTCCAAAGGAAATTTTAGAAAAGTCGGTACATCAAAAGTTCCTGAAAATGACGAGCCAACAACAAAAGCAGCATCAAAGCCTAGAAAAAAGAAAGAAGATAAAAAGCCTTCTGATGATGTTACGGCAGGCTCATCTTATGATAAAGATAAAGTCAATTATCAACTGATCACTAATGAAGAACAATGGCAACAATGTCGTGACCTACTAAATAAACAATCTTTCATTGTCGTGGATACCGAAACAGATGGACTTGATTGCGTCACAAATCAATTAGCCGGTTTATCTTTTGCTTATCAAGAAAAAGAAGCCTGGTATTTACCAGTCAATTATGAGGGATTTACTGCTAATGCTGATACCAGAAAAAAAGTGATGCTCGATGTAAAAAGTCTTCTTGAAAACCCTGAGATAAAGAAAGGTGGTCAAAATTTAAAGTTTGATTATCGGACCCTATTAAAAGAAGATATTAAAATCAGCCCCATAACTTTCGACACGATGATTGCAAGTCACTTAGTTAATCAAAAAACTAGAATTCTTGGTTTAGATGATATGGCTAAAGAATTTTTAGATTATGTAAAAATTGAAACCACAGCAGTGATGGGCGAAGGCATGTTTGAAACAGCTATGACTGATTTACCCGCAGAACAAATTAGCCTGTATGCTTGTGAAGATGTCGATATCACTTTGAGGCTTACCAATCTATTTAAAGAACAATTAAAAATAATAGATATGAACAAATTATTCTATGACATTGAAATGCCATTAATCTCCGTCTTAGGAGACATGGAACAAGAAGGGATTTATGTAAACAAAGAAGTATTGAATGCCTTGCATGAAGAATTTGATGAACTACTAAAACGACTAACCAAAGAAGCTTATGAATTAGCTGGCAGAGAATTTAATCTTGATAGCCCTAAAGAATTAGGACACCTACTATTTGAAGAAATGCAAATTCACACCAAGTGTAAATACAAACCAAAGAAAACAAAAACGGGATTTTCAACCGCGGCAGATGTCTTAGAACAATTAAAACAAGAACCGCTACCACGTTTGATTTCAGAATATCGTACAATAAAAAAACTACAATCTACTTACATTAGCACTCTCCCAGATATGATCAGTGAAAAGACCGGCAGAATTCATAGCCACTTCAATCAAGCTGTGGCAGCAACGGGTCGACTTTCTTCAAACAAACCCAACCTGCAAAACATTCCCATTAGAGGTTCAGAAGGTAAAAGAATCAGAAAAGCATTTCAGCCACAAAACAAAGACATGATTTTTGTCTCGGCGGACTATTCTCAAATAGAACTAAGAGTTCTTGCTCATTTATCTGAAGACCAGAATATGATTGATGCCTTTAAAAATGATGCTGATATCCACTCGAGTACTGCTGCTAAAATTTTTGATGTACCAATAGACGAAGTTACTTCTGATATTAGAAGTAAAGCCAAAGCGATCAACTTTGGAATTATTTATGGTATGGGCGCATCAAGATTAGCTAGAGAAAATAATGTATCCACGAAAGAAGCAAAAGCATTCATCGATAATTACAAAAAAACGTTTCCAAAAATTGATGAATTCTTTAACAAAAAAATTGATGAAGCACGTCAAACAGAACATGTCTCGACCTTTTTTGGAAGAAAAAGATATTTAGCAAAAATAAATACAACCGGGTTTGATGCTGTAACAGCCACCAATATGGCGAAGAATACCCCCATTCAAGGTACTGCCGCAGAAATCATAAAGCTAGCCATGATAGATATTTCAAATAAAATCAAAAAAGAAAATCTACCCATTCAATTAGTCAGTCAAGTACATGATGAGTTACTATTTGAAATCCCAAAAGAAAACGCTGAGAAATATATAACGATAATCAAAGATTCAATGATCCAAGTCGTTGATTGGAGCGTCGACATGCTCGTCGATGCCGGCACCGGAGAAAATTGGCTCGAAGCTCACTAACTATTAGTTAAATTCATTCAAATAAATATAGAAAAATATTGTTCCACACAGAGGCACGGAGGCACAGATAAAAATTAACGAATACTTTTCTGGATTCATTATTTAAACTCTGTGCCTCCGTGCCTCTGTGTGGATATCAACTTTTATAAAAAATCAGACAACCTCATTCTTTCACTCATTGCAATGTCATTATTTTTTCCTTTATTAATTATGAAATCATTCAAAAATAAAAAAATGTAACAATTAGATTTAATACTAAATACCCTTTTTACATTAAGCCGGCAAGCTACCGGTGCTCCCAGGGATTAATAAGATGTGATTTTTTTTGTTTTTCTCAAAGCTTTATTCTTACTCGCACGAGCTTTTTTATCTAACCGTTTTTCATTAGATGCCTTAGATCGCTTTGTCGGCTTTCTTTTCTTCTTCACCGTTAAAGCCTTTTTCAACAGTTCTTTCAATCGATCAAAAGCATCCGTTTTATTTTTTTCTTGTGTTCGAAATCGTTGCGCCTTTATTATAATAACGCCATCTTTAGTAATTCGATAATCTTTATGATTCAAAATTCTTTGTTTAAAAAGCTGACTCATGCTCGAAGCATTCACATCAAACCGAAGATGAATAGCGGTAGAAACCTTATTTACATTTTGCCCACCAGCCCCCTGAGATCTTATTGCCTTTAAAATGATTTCTTGTTCAGGTATACTAAGGGTTTCTGAAATCTTCAACATTTACAATCAGACATTAAAAAAGTTCATTTTCATGAATCATTTTAAAAGAATGATCCGATGGCACCATATCGCAATGAATGGAGTATTCACTAGAATCCCCATTATGTGTAAAATTCTTTTTCTCACCTTCTTCTTTCCATTCATGCTCAATAATTAATTTAGCATCAGAAAGATTTTCTTCAAGCAAATGACTAAAACAATGAAATGAACAGGCATTTTTTTCCGAGACTAATTTAAAATATATTGTTGCTGTAGCTTCTTCACACTTAAACTCTCCATCAAGACAACAATCCCAATTACTATGCGACTGAGAAATATTCCTTTCAGTCAAAAGATTCCAATCCTGATCATTCAAACTCCAATAAATTGAAGCTGATTTTTCTGGATCTCCTACAGGAACTTCTTTTATAGATGCATAAACATAAAACCATGCTGCCCTACGATTCGCGGGCATTTCAAATTTAAAAACAGCATCGAAAGATTGCTGATCATCTTCTTGGTAAAGCCCTAACCATCCAGGGCGCTCTTCCTTTATCAAACAATTACGAGATGAGTGCAATCTTGACTCTAACAATTTCCCTTCTCTAAAATCAATGGGCATATGTAAGGGCGTAGTTTTAAGACCATAATGATCCTTTGAACCTACTGAGAGCTTGTTATCCCCTTTAACTAATTGTGGTAATGAAATCGCGGCCATTTGTAAAAATGCTTCAAATGTAAATTCTTTTAAACAGGCGCCTTCACTCAATTCAAATTTAATAACCCCTTCATATCTTCCATCAAAGGATTCGGTGATATCTATCGACTCTTCGAATGAACCATTAAATTTGGCTACACAATCCCATTCTTTTTCGGAAGTATTAATGAACAATTTAATTTCGCCTTCACCTGCGATTAATAAATTCACTCCATCCGAACTTTGTACATGATCACCTTTAACCGTAGGTTTTCCACACATAACATATGGACTTTGTATTCTAAAACTAGCATAACTATTTATACCACTGATAGATTTTAACCCTGTCTCTAATAATTCTACTCCTTCAGATTGCCACACACCAACTGAATAATCTTTATAAGCTGAATTTAACTTTGGAGAATAAATTAACTTACCATTCGCATAAGTTCTAAAAGGCGGATACCTTTCTTCAGGATATCCTTTCCAAGCTTCAACTCCTTTACTGGCATAATTCTTCATTAAAGTCACAAATCTATCTGGCATATGATGCCTACCTTGTGGGACTTCAGATCTCTCAATGGATTCACCCGGTCGTAGATAAAAGTCCATGGTATGTGCTTTTGCACAATGATCTGGCCACGTACTAGCAATGTCACCATCTTCTACTACTGCATTAGAAAACATATTACTATAATCATCTAAATTTCTATCCGGAAGATTACATGGGTTCGATTTATTTTCACTGACATAAATTAATTCTCTGGCATCAGTAGTCAATTCATAAGCACTTGCTATTTCACCCTCTTTATTTCTAAACCATGTCCACATATCAAAATCTAAAAAGTGCCACTTACCAGCATAAAAAACTTCGCAAAGACTATGACCAGGAGCACTAAATTGCCTAGCCTTAAAACCGGCCTCTGTATAAAAGCGATAAAGCACATTTGCCATTTGCCCACAAATTAAAAAACCATATACATTCAACAATTTAACCGCATCAGTTACAACCCCCCGAGTAGTTGGATTACCTTTACTTTCTAACATATCCCAGCCATGATAGGTGCCATTTACTTGACTTGTAAAATAATCATAAAGAGCCAACACAAGCTCCTCATCTTTTTTACCTTTAAATTGTTTTGATTGTAATAGCGATTTAACATTAAAAAAATCAGCTCGTTGTTCGCTTGTTAATCGTGGTGACGAAAATGCACTCATTTAAAATTTTCCATATAAAATGATTTTTTACTATTTTATGTTTAAGATCACAACATACAATCCATACTTACCTATAGCAATTCAACCAAACTCTTTGTTGGCTTGTTCAATTTACCATCTTTGATAAAGGTATCACCACGTTTCTTAAGCTGATCTGTCAACAGTTGCAACAAATCTTTTCCTACATCTTCATAAGCCTTGATATTGAATAAATTTTCACATTCATAAGGATCCTCTTTCAAATTAAATAATTCATTTAATCCATCCTTATAATTCCAAATAAATTTATAATCGCCTTTGACCAAATAATGCATGACGCCATAATGTTCACCCTGAAAAAATTCTCTCTCTTTGAACGAATTTTTATTCGACATCAATTCAAATAAGTTTTTCCCTGTTACCATTTCAGGGGCATCGACACCAATAGCACCCAAAATTGAGGGCAAAATATCTTGATTGCCCACCATTGAATCATATTTTAAATCACGACCCAAATGCTCATAATCGCCACCTTTAGGGAAATTAAACATCATCGGTATTCGCACAGAACCTTCATATCCAACTGTCTTATTAAATCGATGATGGTCTCCTAACATCTCACCATGATCTGTTGTCAACACGACTATAGTATTTTCCAAGACCCCTTTAATTCTATATTCTCTATGGGTGTAAAATAGAACTTGATGTATACAAGCATCAATGTGAGAAACTAATCCATAATATGCCGCACGCGTATAATGCAATTCTTCGGGCGCTAATTTTTTAAAGGAACCCTCACTAAAAAACCGATTGCCAAATCCTCCTCCACTAACATTATTCGCAGGATCCCCGATGAAAGGCTCCGGCAAATCTTTATTTAAATAATCATTGATGTAATTCACAGGAGGTGTAAACGGTGGATGCGGAGCAGAAAAACTAAGGTGCATAAAAAATGGTTTATCACTATGATTCTGATCCCAATTCTCTACGGCTTTACACCCTTCTGCCGCGATCCAACTAGAAGGATGAAACCTTTCTTCTAACGGAAAAATGGCACCCAAATGACTGTTGTTTGAAGCCCGCGTGGCAAAAGGACCATAATACCATTGATCATTATCTTTTAGAAATTGATGGTAATCATCATCAAATCCATCATCAAATTCTCGCCATTCTTCATATTGTTTATTATATTCATAACCACCTAAACCTTCTTCACCTACTCTAGGGAAATTATGCCGCTTACCTACATTCATAGTGTAATATCCATTTTTGCCAAGGATTTTTGCAAGCGTATTTTCTTCTTGCCATGGTACCATATCCTGATAACCAACCATTTTATGATCTTCTGGCGCTTGACCAGATTCAATACAACGCCGCGCCCCAATACAAGATGGCATCTCAGATCTTGCGTGTGAAAAATAATGACCATTACGAGCAATACTATCAAAAGTAGGCGTTCTAATTACTGGATTACCAGAAACACCCAGGCAATCGGCACGTAATTGATCACAAACAATTAATATGATGTTCGGTGATTTATTTGACATCTCAGCTCCTTTTTCTAACAAAAAAGTTTAATAAATAATGATACAAAAAATTACTGATTAACTACCAACAATTTTTTCTATTTTTCAAGAAGAAAATTATGTATCATAAATGGAAATAGTCTTAACTAAAATCCCTAAAAACGACAGAGGAATTCATGCTGACATCATTAAAATGACATTACTAATTTATTTAATACTTATTCGTCGGGGCGAACCTCGTGTTTGCCCTTTTATAAAATGTTAGAAAACAACACCTTGGTTATTAATGCTATAATTCAGCAGAAGTAAAGTTGAGTGGCGAAAAAGGCGAACACGAGATTCGCCCCGACATATCAAAATTTTTGAATTTAAAACATCAGAAAATATTATTCATCTCTAAATACAAGATCACAAACATATTTATGTAGGTATTAGTACCCAAATTAAAAGCAAATTACGATTTCACATTGAATAAATCTTTATGAAAAGATAATTTAAATAAAAAACGATGGCTTTAACTTTATGACAGAGAATCAAAAAAAAGAAACAACCAATTCAGACTCATCACTTGACACCATACTCATTATTGATGATAGTAATGCATTAAGAAGAGTCCTTGCAAAATATCTCTCAAATAAATTTAAATGCAATATTTTAGAAGCAACCAATGGCAAAGAAGGCATAGAAGTCGTCGAAAAAGAAAACGGAAATATAAACTTAATTTTGTGTGATTTAATGATGCCAATCATGGATGGCTTGACTTGTATCAAAAGCATCAAGTCTGATGAAAATTTTAAGTCGATACCAATCATATGTCTTACTGCTAAAAGTGACAAACAAACAGTAACTACATGTGTCCAACTTGGTGCGATCGACTTTATCGTGAAGCCTTATGACCTCGCGTCTGTATCAGAAAAGATCAGTAAATTTATTAATTTAAAATAGTCGTCTTTAGTAAAAACGGTTGCTCTATCAATTAACGCCTTCTACCCTTACTTTTACTAAATCAATCACTCTATCAAAATCTGCTAAATCAAATGGTTTCTTAATAAACAGAATCCTGTCATTGTGCTTATGAATTAACGATTCTATTTTTTCTGTTAAAATTCCAGAAAGTAATATGATTTGTTGTAGCGGATTAATTTCAAATATTTTCTCAATGAATTCATCTCCATTCATACCTGGCATGATAAAATCAGTGATCACGACATCAAAGTTTTGGTTTTCTCTATAATAGTAATAAGCCTCTATGGGATTATTTAATATATATACATTGTTTTTACCATAGAAGTAAGCCGACAGGACGTCCGTTAATACAATTTCATCATCAACAAGCAAAATATTCATTTTAGATAACATCCACAACCACCCCAACAGTTAAATACACAAACTAAAATATGACAAAATTAAAGATTACAACTAAGCCTTCTAGGTGTTTACCTAAGAGTCATTTTTATTGAAATATAGTTTTTACTTTTTTATAAGTTTAATAAGTTTTTGTTACCAGAAAATAGGTATTAGTACCTATTTTTTAAATCAAAAAAACAGATAGAAAAAGTTTTTCATCTTCGTGTCAAGTTTTCTTGACATAAAATATTTCAATTTGATCTTGCGAAAAAACATTCAAAAAATAATTAATTGAATACTTTCATTTAAATAAGTTTTATATAGTATGGTTAAAAAATTTATCTTTACGGAAATTATATTTGGAACTATCTACAGAGATGCTGAGCTCCTTGATAAACAGCATTTATAATTTCGTTATACTAATCGATAAAGAATATAAATTCGCCTATTTAAATCATGTACAACCTGGATTAAAAAAAGAAAAATTAATTGGAACAACCTGTTTAATAGGAATGCCTGATAAAGAAAAAGAAAGACTAAAAAATATTTACAATGATGTTTTTAAAACAGGCAAATCAATTATTACACAAACGGAATCCGTTATAGACGAAAAAGGTACCATAGGCTGGTATGAAATAGGCGTGTCACCTTTGAAAATGAAAAACAAACCTATTGAATACTTAGTTATTTCATCCATGGATATAACTCAAAGAAAAGCCATTGAAAAAGAAAACATACGATTACAAAAAGAATTAGAAGATTATTCAAATAAACAACGGCATCTTATTTCTACCCAAGCAATTTCAGTTTCAAAAAAAAATTATGCTTTAATTAAATTGCTCAATAATACTAAAAATCAAAAGTTCCTTACGGCTCGAGAGCAAGAGGTTCTGAAATATGTAGAAGCGGGTTTCACATCTAAAGAAATTGCCAAAAAATTGAATATCTCTGTAAAAACCGTCAGCAATCATAGATTAAACATGAATAAGAAGATATCTCAATTAAAACTAGAGAAAAATATATAGTCTGTAATTTATATAATTAAGTTAATCGATAGAATTCTATTTAAACTTTATTGTTCACTAACGGCCAATACGAAAAAATACTAATGAATTTAATTATTCTAATTGTTGATGACGATAGCAATTTTCGAAATCTTGTAAAAGATTTTTTATCCCCCGATAGCTACACAATATTAGAGGCAACAAATGGCATAGAGGCATTGCAAATATTAGAAGAACAAAAAATAGATCTTCTAATTTCTGACATGTATATGCCAGAAATGGATGGCATAGAACTTTCAAAAAAAATCAAAGAGAATTACCCACAACTAAAAACCATTGGCACCACTGCCGGTGATAAATATGAAGCATCTATGGTTAAAGATGTATCCAAGTCATTCTTCTCTTCTTTTTTATCAAAGCCCTTTAGTCAAGTTGATCTACTCACCGAAATAAAAAAGCTGTTATCAGATAAATAATCTATTTATATTTAAAGGCAAATTAACTTTTAGATTATTAAATACATATGCTTGAGAAGAATAAAATCTGGATTACCAGAACTATCACCTTTACGATAATTGCTTTGATAGTTTTAGTTATTTACGCCAATGATTGGCATCAACTACTGACCATAGAAGAGCTAAGAGTTCATCGTGATGAATTGAAACTATATGCTGAAAACAATTTTCTGTTAGCGTTATCTGTATTTGTTATGACATACATCGTAGTGACCGCTCTATCAATACCAGGTGCCACAATAATGACACTTGCCGGTGGAGCAATCTTCGGCCGAGGTGTCGGATTTGTCAGCATATTAATTTCTGCCGCAATTGGAGCGACATTAGCCATGATTGTTTCTAGATATCTACTAGGTACGTGGGTCCAGTCAAAATTTTCCAAGAAACTACAGACCGTAAATGAAGGTATCGAAAAAAATGGTGCCTATTATCTATTTGCCATGCAATTGGTTCCGGTAATTCCCTTTTTTATCATAAACCTAACGATGGGTTTAACAAAATTAAGCCCATGGAAATTCTTCACGATATCATTATTCGGTCTTGCACCAGGGTGTTTTATTTTTGTCAATGCCGGTGCTGAATTAGGAACAGTTAATAACTTTGATGATATCATTTCTCTACGACTTATTTTATCATTGGTTTTATTGGGAATTATGCCCCTGTTGCTAAAATTTTTACTAAATTATTTTAAGCCAAATAAAAATTAACCGTCAAGTAAATAATTAAAAAGAAATAATAAAAAAGGGAACAGACCACACTATCAATTGATAACAACTATGTACTTTTTTGCTAAAATGAAGCCTCAAGTTATATTTCGAATATTATTTTTTTAAAAGATATTTATGAATCGTATTCAATTTTCTTCTGTGAGAGAAGACCCAGCGATTGAATGGGAAATAATTAAAAAATATAATTGTAAAAAGATCCTACTGATTGGCTCAGGTGGTTGTACAGGATTTTTTTTAAAACACCAGAATCCAAAATTATCTATCACACTTTTAGACCCCAACAGTTCACAAATTGATTTAATTAAAAACAAAATAAAAGTCTTACACCAATATTCGATAGAAGACATTCATTCCGAATTCGACGTAGGCGCTTGCCAAGAAAAATTAATGAGTAACGGTATCTTTGAAGCATTTTTCAAAACCTTTAGAAATTTCATCTATGCCTACATCTTAGATTATGATCATTGCATGGATCTATTTCAACAGAGCCGTTCCAATCAAGTCATCACAGAACAATTACTTGCCAGCCCTTATTGGCCGATTGCCTTTAAATCAATTTTTAATGATGAATTACTCAATGAAATGTTTACATCATCGGCTACTCAGTTTTCAAAACCAGGTTCGTATCCAAAATATTTTCAAGAACAAATTGAAGCAATGTTTTTAAATTTTGATATCTCTAATAATTATTTCCTTCACCATATTTTTCTAGGACATTATTTAAAAACGGCTCTACCTCTTTATTTACAAAAGAAACAATCAAAAATTGAATTTGACTTTATCAATCTCTTCATTGAAGAAGTCGATCCATCAGTAATTGCTACTTATGATTTAATACACTTATCTAATATTTTTGATTGGATGCCTGAAGATAAGGCCACTCAATTAGCAGAATTCCTCACTATAAATATGAAAAACGATGCCTGTATCAATATTCGGCAATTAAATAATAATAGAGATCTAAAGAAGCAGCATTTTAAAAAGTTTCACTTTGATGAATCACTTGAAACCACTTTATTACAAAACGACCGCAGCGGGTTCTATAATAAACTTAATATAGGACAAAAAATTGGAAATTGAGCTGAAGGCCTTAAATAATGAAGAGATCACGAAGTACCAAGAAGAACTGACAGCCTTAGAAATAAAATTCAAATACCCACTCGGTGATGATTTCTTTCGGATTGATCATGGTTCCGATTATAGAAATTTCTTTAGTATGATAGGTATGCCAACTTATTTTTTATACTTTGAATCTAAGATCTTGATGGGTATTCTAGTGGCAATTGAAAAAGATATATTTCACGATGGACAAAAAAAATCTGGCGTATATTTGGCTGACCTAAAAATTGATCCAAGAGCTAAATCCTTCCGAGCCAGCTTAAGACTTTTTAAATTTTGTTTTGAAAATGCTGACAAACATTTTAATTTATCTAAAATTGAGTTTGTTTATTTTATAAGTATGCAATCACAATTTGGAGACTTCACCAATAGATTAAAAGCATCCTATTTACAACAATTCAAAGAAGTCTCATTTTTTAATATTTATTTTCTTGATCAAACTAAAAGAAGCAAAATTTTAACGAATAAGATTGAAGTCGATCCAATGCATCTTAAGCACACCTACCTAAGCCCTGAAAATACACAAGATATTAAAATCACCACCAAAGGCAATAAAGATCTGACTCTTCTAAGCAATGGAGAAAACATCGAATTCATTCATTTTAGCCCCAATAATATAAATCTAACTGACTGGTGGCTGAGTTTGGTTCAATTGATCAAGGAAATGGAAAATGATCCTAGAGAAATTTGCATCGCTATTGATACAAAGCGCAATAATTGTACAACATATTTAGAACAACATGAAATTCAGCCATCGGGCACTGCAAAATTATATGGTGCTGATTACGGCATCAATCTTACAGCAGATGACAATATGTTTTTTGTGGGAACCTACCAAATTTAAGGAAAACTAATGATTAAAACAATTGAACAAATCCTTCAGGAAATAAATCATCAAGATAATCCATACTTTACTAAATTGCTAAATAAAGAGTTCAAAAAAGATGACTTTATCGAAACCCAAATTCAATTTTATTTTGCAGTCATTTTTTTCTCCAGACCTATGGCCGCCCTCGCCGCAAAGATTCCAACCGCAGAATTAAGACTAGAGGTAATTAGAAATGTTTGGGAAGAACATGGAGAAGGTAATATAGATAGCATGCATGGCAATACCTTTCTTATATTGCTAGATAGACTAGGAAGTATTAGCACACAAGATATAGACAGTCGAGCCTTATGGCCATGTGTAAGGCACTTCAACACCACTTTAATTGGTGCATGTGTTTTGGATGAATATTTAATTGGCGTAGGCATGATGGGAATGATTGAACACATGTTCTCACAAATAAGCGGCTGGATTGGTAAAGGAATTATTGAAAATGATTGGATTCAAAAAGATCAATTAATTCACTATGCTGCACATGAAGACCTCGATGTCAAACACTCTGAAGATTTCTTTAATGTTCTAAAAAAATCTTGGGAAAAAAAATCCGATCGATATTATATTGAACAAGGTCTTAGATTAGGCGCCTACATGTTTAATTTACTTTATGACGGCTTATACCAATCCAGAACCACAAGACTCTTAGTTGATGGCCGCAGCTTTCACAGTAGAGCCTAAAATTATTCACGACATACACCTATTTATCTTAAGACAATCAAATTAATAACAAAATATTTATTACTTAAAATTGAAAGAACAATTCTTTTTTTAAGCTCTAAAGCCGTCGCATTAAAAGACAATAGTACTTTCAATTATTTGCTAACATACCATCCTATTTCTATTTTGACATATAGGAAGGTTACGATATAATTCATTTTCTTTATACTATGCTAATCAAGCACTTAACAAATTTAATAGTGATTTGGGCAACCAAGGATTTTTCAGTTGAATGAAAATATACTAGTAACAGATGATAACAAATCTGTGCGAAATATTGTCAGTGATATACTCACAAGTTACGATTACACGACTGTAAAGTCGGCCAATGGCAAAGAAGCTCTAGTTGAGCTACACAAACAACATTTTAGTTTATTAATAACTGATATATTAATGCCAGAAATGGATGGAATTGAACTCTCTTTTAAAGTCCGAAAAATGTATCCTAATTTAAAAACGATTGGCATGACAGGTGGTGGCAAAACAGTTTCAAAAAGTAGCACTACAGATTTATCAAAATCTTGCTTTACATCATTTCTTTCCAAACCATTTAGTGAAGAGGAACTCATAATTGGAGTAGAACAAGTTTTAAATATAAGCGAATTAGAAAATAAAAAAGTAACCAATAAAAAAGAATTTCATTTTTTAATCATTGAAGATGATCAAGTTGATAGAGAAGCAATCAAAAGATCTTTTAAAAAAGAAAATATATTTAATCCAACTATTTATGTAGAAAATGGTTTAGAAGCATTTGATTATCTAAATGCTGTCGACATGGGGTATTACAGCGAGAATCCCTTGATCATTTTATTAGACTTAGATTTGCCAAAAATGAATGGTTTAGAATTTCTAACATTACTGAGAAAAGATCCCAATCTCAAGAAGACTATTGTCTTTGTCATGACAACATCAGATGATGAACAAGATAAATTCAAAGCATACAATCTCAATATTGCAGGATATATTTTAAAAGGGAAGTTACATCAAGGCATTACTTATTTAAGCACTTTTCTAAACACAATAGAGCCACCCATTTAATTAATTATGTAGAACTAAAAAAAGGAAAAAAAATCTTAGTATCAATTACTGAAGTTTAGGAAACAGAAGATGAACAAAACAATTTTAATCACAGATGATGATTTGGACATACGCGAATATCTAGTTGAAATGTTAACTTTAGAAGGTTTCACCGTTATTGAAGCAGAAAATGGCTTAGAAGCATTGCAAGTAATTGAGAAAGAACACATTGATCTTGTGATTACCGATATTTTCATGAAAGGTATGAATGGACTTGAACTTGAATTTAAACTTAGAAGAGAATACCCACAAATAAAAATTATAGGCATGACAGGCGGAAGCAAAACCCCGCGTGTTTCCAACGAGGTCTATAAGATGTCAATTAAGAGGTTTAAATCGTTCTTAAAAAAGCCTTTCACACGTGAAGAAATGTTAGAAGAAATTAATATTCTGTTATCGGATTCATAAATACGCATTACTTCTATTTAGATATTTATACTAAATTCAAAATGATCTAAAATCTTATCGAGTTTTTTAAACTCAAAAGGCTTACTAATCATTATAACGTTATAATTTAAGCTTTTTAAATGCTCAATAAATTCAGATTGAAAAAAACCTGACATCACAATAAACTCTTGGTGCAAATTAATGTCTAAAATTTTATCTATCAATTCATCACCACGTAAATGAGGCATTAAAAAATCTGTGATAACCACATCAAAATCAATATTAATTTTATAATATTCCAATGCCTCAATAGGATTATTGAATACTGTCACATTATGAGAGTTATTTAAATAGGAACTTAATACATTTGTGATTTTTTCATCATCATCAATTATTAATATATCCATAATAATCCCACCACATAAAGTTCTTCGCCTCACATTATTTCAATATTATTGTAATTATCTTCTACTTTTGAAATATATTAAAAAAATATAGTTTATTGATTGATTAATTAAAGTAAGTATTTATTCAAATAGAAGAAACTTACAAAGTGAAGGAGATATGCAATCAATGATCCCTTCTGCCCAATGATTTAATTAGATTATTACCTATCAACCATTGTTTCTGCATGTCTTGACATTAAAACTAACGTCACTATAATAGTGACGTATTAATCAAGTAGACTGTTTTTGGATTGTCATAATTATGGTAAAGAGAACACTACCGGCCCAGCCCGTCAGTGGCTTAATTGATGGGTTTGCATCCCTACAAGCCGTATTAGCTGCCGGCGAACCCATTGGATGTCGTGAAATTGGACGTCGTTGTGACTTAAATCGTACCCGAGCCAATCGGTTATTGGGCACCTGGCGACATCTAGGAATGGTACAACAAAACGAAGAAGATAAATATGAACCAGGTCCGGCACTTTTTACAATGGCAGGCATGAGTTTACATTCTTCACCTATTCTAAGATGCGCCTTACCTCTTGCACAGCGATGGTGGAAGGATGGCTTTTGTGTATCCCTAGGAATTCGATGGCAAGACAGAATCAATTTTATTCTCCATGCAAATCCAAATCGCCCCTTCTTAGAATCGATTGGTGGCCGACCTTCAGATGCCGCCGTAAGATCTTCTGCCGGACTTGCCTCATTAGCCCAAACAACAAAATTAGAAATTAAAAAATACGATTGTGAAAAGCAATGGCAAGAGCAAGGCGATGGATGCTCTTTCGAAACGGTACTATCACATGTACACAATCATGGTTTTGCAACGCGCACTTATTCAGATAGTACTCGATCCGTAGGGGTTGCTCTTAAAGATTCTCCAGCGGCCTTCGCAGTATCTAAAAAACATTTATCAGCAAAACAAGCCCGCCATACCGCCAAGGATCTTATCAATGACATTGCCGAATTAGTTGAATCAATAAAAGTCGCTGAGAAAAATACGTCTCTAGAATTTAAACCTATCAATGCATAAAGGAGAACCCATGCATTCGAGTGAATTATATCAATTTGATTTAAATGGATACCTCGTCATAGAAGATGCTATTGATTCAACTATTTTAGATGAAATTGAACCTGTCGTCGATCAATGGCAACAACGTGCTGAGGTTCCTATAAATGAAAGTCAAGCAAAAATAGAAGGGATAGTGGCCAACGATGAACGTTTTCTAAATATCACCATGAGCCCAAAGGTACTTGCGCGAATCACAAATCTTATTCAATTCCCTCGTTTAAAATCAACCTGGTTGGATTTTAAAAGTAAAGGTAGTTCGATTGGATTTCACTCCAATCACACACCATACGATCCCGTTGATGCTTACTATTGGCAAAATAATATTTATGCAAACTTGGTTACCGTATGTTATGCCTTGTGTGATATCCCCATAGGCGGAGCAGCATTAGAGGTAATACCGGGTAGCCATAAAGCTAATTATCCATTACCAGAAGATACCAAGCTGTTGTCATCACTTCGAAAAGAACTACCCTTGAAAAAAGGATCTGCTTTAATCTTCACTCATGATATGAATCATGGTAGTTATAATTCACTTAATTATACACGTCGCTGCCTATTCACCAGTTTCTCGACAGGATCAAGTTCTAATACCCAAGGAGAAAATAATCTATATTACGACCTATTTAAAAAACAAGAAGAAGGAAGTTGGAGAAAGTATTTATTAAGAGAACCAAAAGGCGATCGAGACACCTACCCGCAACCGACCCACTCCATTGAAGATGAAACTACCTTATGTGAAATGGCAACTGACAGATGATTAAATCCATTGAAGTTATCACCGTTAAATCTATTTTTGATTCCAAAAATCAACTACTTCGTCATCCTGCGGCTCACTTCGCCAAGTTTCCCCGATTAGGTCAAGAATCTGTTATCGTTAAAATCATGGATGAAAAAGGCAATGTAGGTCTTGGCGAAGCATGGGGTTTACCCTGTGCGAAAAGCTGTGCCGTCTTCATTGAAGATTATTTGGCACCTTTATGTCAAAACACAAATTATGATGATTACCTCGGTACATGGCAAACACAATGGCAAGATATTCACAATCACCTAATGACCTTAGGGCATGTAGAAGGCAATGGCATGGATGCCTTATCAGGTATTGACATAGCATTAGCTGATTTACATGCCAGACAAAAAAAACAATCCGTCGCCGAGATGCTTGGATCAAAATTAAAGACTATAAAAACCTACGTATCCCCTGTAATGCTACACGAAGAAATAATTGACAGTGTCAAGAATGCTGTCCAATTCATTAACGAAGGTCACAAAGGTCTAAAGCTAAAAGTTGGACGGGGTATTGAAAAAGATTATGACCATGTCAGTGCTATTAGAAAAGCGATTGGAAATGATATTTCATTATTTTTGGACGCTAATAATGCCTATAACTTGCAAGATTCAATTGCATTAGCAAATCACATGGAGAAATTAAATATAACGTGGTTAGAAGATCCACTAAAACCAGAAATTCAATTTGAAATGTCAAAACTTAGAGAACAAATTTCAATCCCCATAGCATCCGGCGAAGCACTGCATGCCCCTGCAAGTTTTAATCAGATGCTAGAAAGCAAATCAGTAGATTACTTGGTCGTCAACATTAGCCGTGTCGGTGGTTTTACAGGGTTGAAACACATTCATGATCTATGTCAAAAATATAATGTTGCTTTAAGCCTACATGGTGTTGGCACTGCTCTAACACAAGTAGCCTCTATCCATGCTCTCAGTGTATTAGAACCAAAGGCATTAATGGAATGGAATGTATTCTACAATCCAATGCGCCACGAATTATTTCACCAAAACCCCAGCATCAATAAAAGTTTTGTATTTGCTCCTGAAGGTATCGGCCTTGGAATGACATTAAACGAATCGTCATTGAAACAATTTCAAGAGTGTGAATACCTAGCATGTTAAGCTCAACCTATACAAATAAATTAGAAATAGCCATATTCTTCGACTATGTACAAAGTGCTATCCAAATAAACAATCCGCTTTTAATTTATTTACATGGAGCTGGTGAAAAAGGTACTACGACAAAACGCATGCAATCATTTCCAATTTGGGAGGCATTCGGGAAATATTTACCGCAATGGAATATCCTTGCACCCATTTGTCCTGCAGGATTATCTGGCTGGCCCATCTTACAACTTCATGATTTTATTCAGAAAAAGAGATCAGAAGTATCAGCCTCAAAACTTATCCTAATGGGAGCCAGTATGGGAGGGCGAGGGGTTTATGAATACGCATATGACTATGCCGCCGAAGTAGATAAAATAGTTGCCTTAGATGCCGTAGGTATTCCGCAACTAGCTGAACGAATAAAAAAATTGCCTACATTGATTGGACACGGTCAACATGATGAACTGGTAAACATTGACCAAGCAATGGCCATGAAAGAAGCTTTGCCTATGTCAAATCTCCACACATTCAATTCAGGACATGGATGTCTTTCACATTTGCTAAAGTCGCCTGATTTTTGGGTTTGGTTAAAAGAGTAGCCTGATTTTTTTTAAGGAGGGGTTGAGAAATTGTGATAGTGTTTAATTATCTTTCATATGTAACCGCTGAAGATGTGAAGGCCGTTACTTGATCAGCTGTTTTCCCTGGGAAGGCTTCAAACTTTAATGATCTTGTGTCAAGCATTTGAACTAGCACAACACCTTTAACTGTATCAAAATTAAAGCCAACTAATTCACCTTCATACTCTAATCGATTCCAGAATTCAGATGTGGATTTTAATTTCCAGTCAATCTCCACCAATTCATACTTCACTAAACCTGTCGCTACACTTATGGTAGTTGGGTCAGGTGTATTATCTTTTACGCCAAAGACACCAGTACTATCATCATACTTACCCATTGATATTCTTATCCACGTTGGGTCAAAATGATCATAAGCAAATGACAAATGAGTGTCCCAATAATCCGGCGAGTTAATACCGGCATAACCGTTTGTATTTTCAACAAACCAATTACCAACAGCAAAACCATCCAAGTCTAAATCAATCTTTCCCCCCAATGGTGTCACTACTCTAGGGCAAACAGCAATTAATTGTTGTTTGATTGAGTCTTCAAAATAATCAAAAGGATCCACCGTATGTATTTTCCATGCCTCTGATTTATATTGGTCTGGGAGTATGAATCCCGGTAGCGTAACGGTCTCATCATGTAAAGAATAATCAAAGGACGTATTTCCAATTTGACCTATTACATCACCAGCCTTTACTGAAAGGTTTGGACTAGACTCACTGGCAACGTCTTTAAGAGCTTGGGATAAATAAACAATATGAATATAAATCGAATAAAGTGTGTCTGAA
>NVWA01000081.1 GCA_002746535.1 Planctomycetota bacterium | reverse complement strand
ATTCACAAATCAAAATAATTTACTTATAGTAATCTTTATGTCTTAAAGAAATATATTATTTTATATAACTACTTATAAATAAATAATTTACAGATATTTTTATACAATCTGAACGATCAATTTAATTTTAATTATATCTTTTTTAATTTTTTTAAATTTTTTCCTAAAGTTTAGTAAATAGGTGTTCGATAACGACAAAAGGTTATTTGTATTTAATGAGCACTCCATCATTAAATTTCATATTGAAATTTAATGGCTCAGTATAAACAATTTTACATGACAGGGAAGTGCAATAACCGTACTGTCAAGGAGGATTTATGGGATTAAGGATCGTAAACAACATCAATGCCATTCGTGCATCACGGCAATTAGCAAAATCAAATGAACAATTTTCTAAATCATTAGAAAGATTATCTTCTGGTTTGAAAATTAACTCAGGTAGTGATAATCCAGCGGGATTAATCATTAGTGAGCAGTTAAGAGGTCAAATCACTGGCATTAGGCAGGCCATTGATAATTCACAAAAAGCCATAAACGTGATTGGTACTGCAGAAGGTGCTTTACAAGAAGTTAGTAGTCTATTATTAACAGTTCGAAGGCTAGCAATAGATTCTGCAAACCTAGGGACGACTGACCAGGATCAATTAGATGCAAATCAAGCTGAAGTAGATTCAGCTTTAAACAGTATAGATCGAATTGCTAACACAACTCAATTTGCTGGCAAAAAACTTCTAAATGGTAGCTCTGGATTTGAAATAGGTAATTTAGATTCGAGCATTGACAAATTAGAAATCTCACGTGCTCAATTTGGAAGTTCAAGTAATTTAAATGTCGATTATCGGATTACCTCAGCAGCCGAATTTGCAAGTGTTACTATAGCAGTTGGTGCCGCTACACTAGATTCTGATTCAACAATTCAAATTACTGGTAGTCAAGGCTCACAACAAATTTCATTTTCGAAAGGTTCCACTCTTCAAGAAATTGCAAATGGAATAGACAATATAAACGAAAATACTGGCGTTACTGCAAGAGTAAGTGATCAAAGCATCATCATTACAAGCACAGAAGTAGGAAGTAATGAGTCTGTAGCAGTTGAAGATATTGATGGTGATGGAAATTTAATTGGCTCCATAAACAGTGATTCAAATACCACTCGTCGTGCATCTGATAAAGGGGCTGATATAGAAGGTAGTATTAATGGTGCTTCTGCTCAAGGAACCGGAAGATCATTAAAAATAAATTCTGCCTCTTTTTCTGGTGAAATAACATTTGGGTATGTTACAGCAACAGGTGCTTCCACAGCTACTGCTTCAAATTCTAATTTAGGAATTACAGGTAGTGATGCTGCAAAAGTCGCTCCTGGTGCTTTAGGAGAAGATGCTTCTGGAAGTTTCGATGTTAACAGTCAAGGATTACTATTTCAGCTAGGAGCATATGGCACTCCAAATAATCAAGAAAGCGTAGGAATTGAAGATATTTCTACATATAATCTTGGTACATCAAACGGCAGAGTAACTTCAATCGTTTCTGGCGGATCAAACGATTTAAGCTCCAATGCCGACAATGCTGTTAAAATAATTGATGAAGCAATTACTGATGTAGCATCAACTAGAGCTAGATTAGGTGCATTTCAAGCAAACACCTTAGAAACTAATATCAATAGTCTCAATGTAGCTTTAGAAAATATCATCGCTTCTGAAAGCCGTATTAGAGATTTAGATTTTGCCACTGAAGCAGCGGCATTTACAAAATCTCAAATTTTAGTGCAAGCTGGAACGTCTATATTAGCACAAGCTAATACCTCTGCGCAATCTGCATTATTATTACTTGGATAATTCCAATCAATAAAATTTGCCTCATCTTTTTAGATGAGGCTATATTTTCTCATATAAACATATCTCTTAAAATATATCTTTAAATTTAAAACTTCTGTTGGTAGAATGATTTAATTTTAAGATTTTCATGAAAATTATATTTCATTTATTCATCCTACTTCTCATTTCATCATCTGTATCTTCAGAGGAAAAAGAAGAACCTCTTAAAATTAAATTACCACCACAAAAAGAAAAATCAGAAATTGTAAAAATAGCCAATTTTAAACCTTCACCAAAGGCTTTATCAAGCAGTAAAATCAAAATTAATAAGCTGCGACAAACCGAACCTTTTAAAAATATTTTCTTTCACATAGTCATAGATATCGAAAAGCAAAAACTATATCTTTGCAATCCCAATAAAATAGTGAAAACCTATGATATTTCTAGCTCAAAATTTGGTTTAGGGGAATCAGCAAATTCATATAAAACTCCAAGGGGTACACATAAAATTTCTGAAAAAATAGGAGAAGATGGACCTCTCAACGGAATATATAAAGATAGAAAATTTACAGGAAGAATAGCAACCGTTCTCAAAGAAAAAATTGATTCACCAAAAGACTATATCACAAGTCGAATTTTATGGTTAGATGGTATAGAAAATAAAAATAAAAATACCAAAGAAAGATATATTTATATTCATGGCACATATGAAGAAGGATTAATTGGAACTAAAGCATCACATGGTTGTATAAGAATGAAAAATAAAGAAGTAATCGAACTATTTGATTTCATACCTAAAAACACACTTGTAGAAATTGTTGAACCACCAAATTCCAGCTCAGTAAAGTCGAAAATAAAAAAGGTAGAAAATAACGTCAAAAATATAGAAAATCTCAATTCTCTCAACAAAACAAGCTCCAAATGATGAATCAAGAAATTTCTATTGCAATAGAACTTGATTCTGATTTTGCAATTATTGATTTTCTATCACATCCCAAAAAAGATTCCGTTGGTGTAAAAATTAATAGAACTTCCATCAAATCTACAATCAACAACAATCATTTAATTAAAAAAGTCATCTCATCTTTAGATAAATTGCCTGAGGCAGATCCAGATTACCTTTCATATAAAGTTTCCAGACCTAAAGTATTATCAAAAATACTAAATTTATATGATCGAGTAAAAATCAACTTTAGAAACTCTAAAAATAAATCTACAAAACTAAATTCATTAGTAACAAATAGCGGCACTCTTGAATTCTCCTATTTAGATAAAGAGAACAAAAAGCCTGAATTATATTTAATGCAATCTAAAAATGATTTAAAGTACAACACAAACCATCTATCCTTTTTCGCTGAACATCTTTTTATTTTTAATAATGGTACGTGTTTAATTCACAATTTAAATGAAGCCAAACTACCCCACCAAGTTAAAAGTTTTTTAACCCACATAGATACACCTGATCTTTCAGAAGAAAGTTTTCTGTTTTCAATCAAAAATTCAGAATTAAGGGATCACATAAAACTTGTCAAAAAATGTTCGCCAAATGATTACATAAAAATCTTAACGATCGAAAGATCTCTGTTTAAATTAAAAGGGAAATTAAATTTCTCCTATCAAAGTATAAATGAAACATGGCAAGTTGAAGATGCAAATACTAACATTACAGAAACATCCGGTGCCATTTTTAAAAGATGTGTGAAAACTGAAAAAGACATTGAAAACGAATTGATTAATCTAGGTTTTTACCAAGCAGGAAATTATTGGAATTTAAATGTTAAAAACCCCGATGAACAAGTAATGGTGCTTCAGCAGAAGAACTGGAAAATTTATGAAAATAATCAGAAAAAAGGCAAAACAGAGATTAACTATTTAAAAGGAACATTAGATTTTAAAGTTAATTACAATACAAATTGGTTTGAAATAAAAGGAAATGTTACTTATGGTGATGATGTCATCCCATTGGAAAACCTGATCCATAGAATCAAAAAAAAAGAAAATACAATTCAATTATCACAGAACAGAGCTGGAATTATACCCTTAGAATGGAAACTTGAATTAGAACATTTGATTGATGATTACGATGAAAAATCTAAATCCATTAAAATACAAAAAGAAAAAGTAGGAAAATTAACAACAATATTTAAAGAAAATATTGTTGAGTATGATGTAAAAAGCCAAGATCTTATCGACAAAATCATGAACTTTGAAAAAATTACAAAAGTTGAGTGTCCATTAAATCTAAAAGCAACGTTAAGAGATTACCAACATGCCGGCCTATCTTGGCTAAATTTTTTAGATGAGTTTAATTTTTCTGGAATCTTGGCCGACGACATGGGGTTAGGCAAAACAATACAAGTCTTGACTCATATATTAAGAAAAAAGAATAATCAAGAACCAGGGAAATTTTTAGTCGTTGTCCCAAAATCCCTATTATTTAACTGGGAAGACGAAATAGATAAATTCACTCCTTCGATAAAGGCATACACTTATCACGGAAGTAATAGAAATCAAAATATACTAAAAAAAGAGTTTGATATAATCCTGACCACCTATGGCACATTGAGGGCATCTTCAAATATATTCAAAGATATCTTATTTAATATGGTAATATTGGATGAATCACAAGCTATCAAGAACCCTACTACGCAAACCTTTAAAGCCGTGACATCATTAAAAAGTCACAAACGCCTATGTATGACCGGCACCCCTATTGAAAATCATTTAGGTGAATTATGGTCACAATTTAAATTTTTATCACCAGATTTATTAGGATCAAAGGCCAGTTTTGAAAGACAGTTTTTAAAAAATCCATTAAAAGAAGATTTAATAAAATTGCGCTCTTTAATATTCCCCTTTATTTTAAGAAGAAAAAAAGAAGAAGTCGCCAAAGATTTACCATCAAGAGTTGAACAATCAATTTATTGTGAAATGGATAGCGAACAAGAAACTTTTTATAATCAATTAAAAGAATCCATAAAAGGTGAATTGATGTCTAAAGTAAATAAACAAGGACTCAATAAATCTAAAATGTTTATTTTGGAAGCATTGTTAAGATTAAGACAAGCTGCCTGCCACACAAAATTGATTCAAAAAAATGCTAAAAAAGGATCTTCTGGAAAAATGCAAATGCTGGTGGAGATGGTTACAGAAATTATTAGTGAAGATCATAAAATTTTGATCTTCTCTCAATTCACATCAATGTTGAAATTAATTAGAAACGAATTGAGCAATTTGAATATACCTTTTCGATACTTAGACGGCTCAACAAATAATAGAGGGAAGTTAGTAAATGAATTTCAATCATCTAAGCAGGCAGAGGTGTTTTTGATTTCTTTAAAAGCTGGCGGCGTAGGATTAAATTTGACCGCTGCTGAATATATATTTATTTTTGACCCATGGTGGAATCCAGCAGTGGAAATGCAAGCTGTCGATAGAGCACATAGAATTGGACAAAAAAATACCGTATTTGCATATAAATTAATTGCCAAGAATACCATTGAAGAAAAAATCATAAAACTACAAGAAAGAAAGAAGCTAATTGTTGAACAAATAATCACATCCGAAAAATCTCTACTAAAAGAACTTACAAATGATGATTTGCAGTACCTCTTTTCCTAAGTTTACTCAAGATAAAAATCAGCAAACATTTCAGCTTTGAGGCAATAATTGCCGCTCAATTCAGTAAGTTTTGCAAATTTCATACATAAAATTTGTGGCATTAAATCTGCTTTGCTTATAGAGAATTAACACTTATTTGGAAAAATTATGGAAAAGTCAATATCAATAAATTTTGATAGTTTTACAGCAACAACTACCAATAATCTTATACGTGAAGTAAAAGCAATAGTCACTTTCAAAGAAGATTTCCCTTTTAATGAACTATCAAAATTAATGAATATCATCGATTCATCTTCTCCTGAAGCTAAACAGATATTGGTACTTAGTGCCTTAAATGTGGCCAATAAAATGAAAAAAAGATTCCAAAGCTCGCTAAGCGATCAATATGAAAATTGGGTCTATTCCATTGAAACTTCAATAAAAAAATTATTAAGTTTATTAAACGACCAGTACACACCATCAGAAAATTAATTTTAGTATTTTAAATTTCACTCTCTAAAACTCGTCTTTTAGTCAGTACCTCCCAAAATTATCAACTGTAATAACCACTAAAACATTTCATATAAAGCAAACTTAATTAAAAAATAAGGATGCATTTAAATTTGTTTGAAAGTTATTGATTTACCAAGGGCAGAAAATATAATCCCGAGTCCAATTTTAAAATGATGGGCTTTTAGCTCAGTTGGTTAGAGCATCCGACTCATAATCGGCAGGTCCTAGGTTCAAGTCCTAGATGGCCCATTATTTTTTCGATATTCCTTATGAATTCTAAATCAATTATTTATGGCAACAACATCAGTGATAAAGCCATAGGTACCTATGAAAATATATTAACGTATGCAAAACAGATTTACCCAAACCATCATCTTGATTTTGCGACACCAAAAAATATTGACAGTGTATTAAAATCTACAAAAATACCCACAATTATCATACCACTTCTACTTATCAATGGATACGAATACTCAACGCTAAAAAGTAAAATTGATAATATAAACAACTTAAATATAACACTAACTGACCCTCTTTTGCAAAATAAGAAACTACAAAAATATCTATTCGAAAATGCACCTCGCCAAACTATTTTTCTGGCCCATGGCTCAAATAATAAACAAACTCAAAATGAATACCTAGATCTTGAGTCTGCTTCTAAAAATTATGGTAGTTTCAGCTTTTGCTATTTTTTAGGGTTCCCAAACTTCAAAGATACTATTGAAAGCAAATTATCAGAAGGAGAACTTATAAACATAAAACCCTTGATGTTTGTTTCAGGAAAACATATAAACATTGATCTAAAACAAAACTTTTTGCAGAATCTAAATCAGAAAGAATGGGAATTGGCATCTTGTTTAGGCGATGACCAGACATTCATTAAAAAAATCTTACAAATCTTTTTAAAATAATTCTATATAATGAATTATGTCACTAATCACTTTAATTGAAAAAAGTCAAAGGTTCCTTAATATTCCATTATTAACAATATCATAGAAAGATCATATGGATTCAAACCAAGTGCATCAGTTTTACAAAAGTCATAATCATTTAATTGATAGACTTAACAGTTTTGATCTAGAAGTCTCACGCGAATTGCTTTATATTGTAGACACAAAATCAAATAAAAACTTGCCTATCTTTTACCCTAACCAAAGAGACATAACATTTGATAATAAGGACGAACTGAAAACAGTCTTGAGCGGTGCATTTAAAAAAAATCTAGAACCTTTGCAAACTGATGAAAATATCAAAAATATATTTCAAATACACTTTTGGATTTATGATCCAGAATCTTCTCTTGTATTTATAATCATTGCAGAAAAACTTGAGCAAAAAGGTCTATTCGCCAAAATTACAGGGAAAATTGACTGTGAAATTACAATGTATGTTTATTCAAAAGAAAATAATACTCTTGTATCAAGTAATGAAAATGACCCACGATTTAATAGACTTATTATTCAAAATTTATTTAAAGAAGCCGAAGACCTTTTTTATAGTGACAATGAATATAAAAAGGTGGAAAGCATTTTAGTTCATTGCTTAGAAATGGCACCTAACGATGTCAAAGTATTAACGCTAATTGCAAGGTGCAAGTTATTTCTAAGTGAATTTGAGTCTGCCGAAGATATCTTTAAAAAAACTACAGAAATTGCACCAAACGATGCAAAGACTTGGTTAGGGTTAGCAACTGCTCAGATGGAAATCTTTAAAATCAATCCTCGAAAAGAACACTTTATATATGTAGAATCTTCTGAGCAAAATGTTGATCAAGGTTTAGCTGTAGATCCAAAAAATACCGAATTGATTAATCTAAAAGGGGGAATCAATATGGTAAATCAAGATTATCAAAAAGCAGAAGAAACATTTAAATTAGCTTTGGAAATCAATCCAAAAGATTTTAATTCACAAAAGAATCTAGGATTGTCGTTAATGACCCAGAATAAATTTGAAGAATCCAAGCATTGTTTCTTAAAAGGACTAGAAATGAGACCCAAAGATGAAACATTAGCCTTTCGATTAATCCAATCTCATTTTGAATTAGATGAAACAGAAATAGCCATAAACTTAATGGAAGAATGGAAAGTAAAAGCTCATCAAATAGATTGGCTTGAAGAACTCGAAATGAGCTATTTAACGGAAGTTCCCGAAGAATTACTGAAGGAAAATTTAGAAGACAATAATCAGTAATATTAGATATTTAATCGAATTTTATCACTATATCTCAACTTTAATCTAGCTATAATGATTCGCCGTTTTGGACTATATTTATAGTCCTAATTTCATTCATTATTATTTTAGAAAGGCAAGATCAATATGGCAACGACTTCCATAATTGGAGCACAATGGGGTGACGAAGGTAAAGGGAAATATGTAGATCTTTTAACTGAAAAAGCTGATGTAATAGTAAGATTCCAAGGTGGTGCAAATGCTGGCCATACCGTCATTGTTAAAGACGATAAATTTGTTTTACACTTATTGCCTAGTGGCATCCTTCATGACAATAAAATTTCTGTTATTGCACAAGGTGTTGTCGTTGACATCGAAAGTTTATTAAATGAAATTGAAGAATTAAAAGAAAGATGCGGTGACGTTACCACAAGATTATTAATTAGCGATCGAGCTCATTTAGTCATGCCCTATCATAAAATATTGGATAAAGCCTCTGAAGAATCTTTAGGAGATAAAAAAATTGGAACAACAGGTCGAGGAATTGGCCCCTGCTACACAGATAAATACTCTAGAAAAGGTATTCGAATGGCCGAATTGTTAAGGCCCGATATTTTTGAAAGTCGATTAAAAGAAAATGTAGAAAGAACAAATCAAATTCTTACTAAATTATATAATAAAGAAGCTATTTCCCATGAAACAATATTAAAAACTTATCTTGACTACGCAGAAAAAATCAAGCACATGATTTGTGATACATCTATTTATGTTGAAACTCAAATAAAAGAGGGGAAAAATATTTTATTTGAAGGCGCCCAAGGAAGTTTATTAGATATTGAAATGGGAACATATCCCTTTGTAACATCTTCTCATACTATTTCAGGCGGAATCTCAACTGGTACAGGTATTGGTCCTCACCATATTGAAAAAATTATTGGTGTCGTAAAAGCATACACGACAAGAGTAGGCGCAGGTCCATTCCCAACAGAAGATTTTACAAATGCTGGGACAAGCCTTCAAGACAAAGGTCATGAATTTGGTGCTACTACAGGTAGAAAAAGACGTTGCGGATGGATTGATATTGTCTCTTTGAAACATGCCATAAGAGCGTCAGGAATCAATAGTATCGCTATCACAAAACTAGATGTTTTATCAGGAGAAAATACCATTAAAATTTGTACTGCTTATGAGCTAAACGGTGAAAATATTCAATTTATGCCTGCACTTGCAAGTGACCTTGATAATGTAACTCCGATATATGAAGAAATGCCAGGTTTTGACGAAGATATTACTGGATGTAAAACATACGACGAATTACCTCAAAATGCCAAAAACTATCTAATGAGATTGGAAGAGTTACTAGAAGTAAGAATTGATACTATTTCAATTCACCCTGAAAGAAATAAAACAATTTTTAGATAAAAAAATGAATGAAGAGTTAGCAAAAGTACCTATTCATGTTGCCATTATTATGGATGGAAATGGCAGGTGGGCGAAACAAAAAGGCTTTCTTCGTATGATTGGCCATGAAAATGGAGGCAATCGAGTTAAAGAATTAGTAGAAACAAGTCAGCAAGTTGGTGTCAAATTTATGACACTTTATACATTCTCCACCGAAAATTGGTCTAGACCTAAAAAAGAAGTCAAATTTTTAATGAATCTGCTCATCAGGTTTCTAAAACAAGAAATTCCTGATCTTGTAAAAAATAATGTCCAACTAAAAACTATTGGAAGAATAGAAGAGCTTCCTCAAAATGTTCAAGATAAAATTAAGTGGGCAAAAAGTGAAACAAGTAAAAATGATGGATTAGTTTTAACGCTAGCATTAAATTACGGTTCTAGGACTGAAATCGTTGATGCCGTCAACCAAATTAATGAAGATATAAAAAACAATAAAATTAACTCTCCCATCACAGAAGAAATATTTGAAAATTATCTGTACGCTTCAAATACTCCAGATCCTGATTTGTTGATCAGAACCGCTGGTGAAATGAGAATTTCAAACTTCTTATTGTGGCAAATATCATACGCTGAAATCTATGTAACTGACGTTTATTTTCCAGATTTCTCAAAAGATGAGTACCTCAAAGCTCTAGAAGAATTCCAAAATCGAAAAAGACGATTTGGGGGCCTTTTAAATAAATAATGATTCAAGCAAATCCCGAAATGAAATCCCTCAAGGATAAATATAAATCATTACCAAGCAGAATCTTTACAAGTGTAATTGTCTTAAGCATCTTAGGAGTTGCTATATTCCTTGATATTTCCATTTTTTCTTATCCTTGGTCTATATCTATCTTAGCAATATTAATAAGTGGATTAGTTGTAAGAGAATTATTTATGATGGCAATTGAATGCCATCACTCTCCATTCATCAAATGGGGTATCATAATGACCTCCCTACTTGTTGCATGTGTACCATTGGGTCAAATTTCGCAAATGAAAAAATTGCCTTTTGATGCACAAGATTTGCAAATAATGGTTCTAATAATAAGTGCCCTAGGATGCTTTTGGTGGCAAGGACAAAAATCAACAACTGATAAAATTTTTGAATCAGTGACAACAACCTTGGGTGGCATTTTATATATAGGATTACTTGGTAGTTCATTACTATACATCGCATGGTTCAATCAAAGCTTACCCAAAAACATTACAGGGATTCATCTTTTAGGACTGACAATTATTACCATTAAAATGACTGATATAGGAGCATTCATGGTTGGGTCAGCCATTGGTAAACATAAATGGATTCCAAAAATAAGTCCTGGGAAAAGTATTGAAGGATTATTAGGTGGCATGGTTATATCAACTGGAATAACATGGCTAATAAATCAATATGTTTGGTCTATTTTTGATGCTCATTGGAAAACGGTATTATTTGGAATTGTCTTATCATTTAGTGGCCAATTAGCTGATTTAGTTGAATCGATGTTTAAAAGAGCTTCAAAATTAAAAGATTCAGGAAATATTTTACCCGGATTTGGAGGTATTTTTGATTTAACTGATTCTCTAATCGCTGCAGCTCCCATAAGTTACTTTTTACTTTATATACTATTATGATAAATTGCAATATGAAACTAAAATTTGATAGCTTAAATCAAAGCATATAATAGCTAAATATAATTTTTATTGAGTTAATTTCCATAAATATTAAAATCGACTTACTCTAGCATGTTATTATTTTAGACTCTTAGTTAGGAAATAAATGAAGGCTATTATCTCAGATTTACATTCAAATATTGAAGCGTTAGAAGCCGTATTTGATGATATCGACAGACTGGGTATAAAAGATGTTTACTGCTTAGGAGACATCATCGGTTATGGCCCTAATCCCATTGAATGTTTAAAATTAGTGCGCGAAAGATGCAAACTCGTAATTACAGGTAATCACGATAGAGCCATTTACGATAAAGAAAGTTGCGAAAGTTTTAATGTTCGTGCTTCAAAAGCAATCAAGTGGACGATTGAGCAATTAGAAGAAATTCCTGATGCGTTAGATTATTTAAGAAACCTACCTGAAGTAGCTGAGATTGATGGTATAATGTGTGTACATGCGTCACCATTAGATCCAATACGAGAATACGTAACACCTCAATATGCGATTGAGAAAAGAAGACTTGCTCTTTTATTTGAACATGTACCCAATTTCTGTTTTGTTGGTCATACCCACATACCTGGAGTATTCACTGACAGACTTACTTTCAACCCTCCTGAAAAATTATTCAGCAATCTCTATATGCTAGATCCTGGCAATGAAAAAGCATTGATCAATGTTGGTTCTGTAGGTCAACCTAGAGATAGTAAGGTTGATGCTTGTTATGTTACATTCGATGGTGATTCAGTTGTCTTCAGAAGAGTACCATATGCAAAAGAAAAAACTCGAGGCAAAATTTTGGGTATACCGGCCTTAGATGACTTTCTAGGCAACAGATTACTAGCTGGTAGATGAATAGTTAAGCTCATAATATTTTTTTTATCTGACCAAGAACATCTTCATTTAATTTAATTTTACCTGTTTTAGCATTTGATTTTAATTGTGCGATATTTGACGCTGCAGGAATAATGGGGCCCATTCCTGGAAGAGTTAGCATATAGGCCAATACTAATTCATTAATTTCTAAATCAATCTTTTTAGCTATTTCATTTAGTTCATTTAATTTAGCTAGATTGTTTCCATTAAGCTCCTTTTCTGCAACTCCTTCATCAAATAATCTATCACCTTTCCCAATGTTACTTTTATCAAGATATCGATTAGTAATTAATCCACCTCGTATTGGACTGTAAGCAACAAATGAAATGCCATTTTCAACACAATAGTCTAATACTCCGCTATGAGATTCTTTTTCATTATATAAAACATCAAACTGATTTTGAACAGCAGTTATTCGGCAACGGACACTCAACTTATCTTCAATTTTTTGATAAGCACCTAACTGCTCACTGGTAAAATTTGAAACCGCAAAGTATCTTATTAGTCCTTGGGATACTAAGTCTTCAACGCATGTTAAACTTTCAATGATCGGAACATTTTCATCAAATCCGTGAAAATACAATAGGTCTATATAATCTAATTGCATTCTGGCTAACGATGCATAAACAGAATCTAAAATATTTGCACGAGATAATCCTGAATGATTTGGTGTTTTGCCATCCATTCCTCCAAATAATTTAGTCGCAATAACAACATTTCTCCTTTGATCCTGATTTTTGTTAATCCAATTTCCAATGATCCTCTCAGAATTACCCGATGAAGAATTATATCGATTTGCTGTGTCCCAAAATGTGACGCCCTCTTCTATGGCAACATCTAAAATCTTTAATCCATCCTTCTCATTAACTCTAGCACCATCGCCTGTTTCAGGATAACCAAACTTCCAAGTACCAAGCCCGCAATTGGACACCTTCAAACCAGAATGACCTAAAGACCTGTAGGGCATTCCATTAAAATCAGAAGATGAAAAGGGTAAATTGTAAAATTCGGGATTCGGTTTTAAATAATTCATAACACACCTCTTTCTAATCTAATTTTTTCTTTGTCTTGTATTCTATCAGTTTTGCAATTAGCTATATATTACATCAATATAAAAATTGCAATAAATCTTGAAAAATATGATTATCATTAAAAATATTATTTTATATTTAAATTAGTTTTTGAACAATATAATCAGCAGTAGAGTTATTTTTCTTTTTAAGTAATTTACTCAATGAACCTTGGAATAATATTTTCCCGCCATTTACTCCACCACCTGGCCCAATATCTATCACATAGTCTGCATTTTTAATAACATCCAAATTATGCTCTACCACAATTACAGAATGACCTTCATCTACTAAGCGATGAAATATAGAAATTAATTTACTTATATCATCAAAATGTTGTCCAGTTGTTGGCTCATCTAATATATATAATGTCGTACCTTTTTTAAATTTTGAAAGTTGAGATGCCAATTTCATTCGTTGGGCTTCACCACCAGATAAGGTTGTCGAACTTTGACCCATTTTTAAATAATCCAAACCTACATCAACCAACCCTTTAAGCTTTCGAACTATTTTTGGGTACGATTCAAAAAAAATTAGTGCTTGGCCAACAGTCATATTTAAGATATCGGCAATATTTTTTTGATGATGTAAAATTGCCAATGTTTCAATGTTAAATCTCTTACCTTTACAATGCTCACATTTAATCCATACGTCTGCCAAAAAATGCATTTGAATTAACACGGAACCTTTGCCTTCGCAAACACTACATCTACCTTCTCCAGTATTAAAGCTAAATCGACCTTTTTTAAACCCTCTTAACTTTGCTGCTTTTGAATTAGCAAACACATCTCTTATAACGTCAAATACACCTGTAAAAGTAGCCGGCGTAGAACTTGGAGTAGCTCCTATAGGGCTTTGGTTAATATATTCGATGTCTTCAAATGCTTTTGAGCCAACAATTGATTTATATGAAATATTTGATCCCGGCTCCTTATCTCGTAAACCTAAAGCAATTGGCAGAGTTTCAATTACTAATGATGATTTTCCAGATCCACTGACACCAGTAACAACTGTCAAACAATTTAAAGGAATCTTCACATCTACATTTTGCAAGTTATTTGTTTTTACGCCTTTAAGCTCAAAATATTTGACAGGGGTTCTATACTTTTCAGGCAAGGGCACTCTTAATTTACCCGATAAATATTTACCTGTTAAACTATCTTTAGATGTTTTAATTTTTTTAGGGGTTCCAAAAAATGTTATCTCACCACCAAACTCACCTGCATGAGGGCCAAGGTCAAGTATTTTATCAGCTGCATTCATAACCTCCTCATCATGTTCAACTACTATTACCGTATTTCCATTATCTCTCATTTCTAACAATGTTTTTATCAACCGCTTAGTATCAACTTGATGCAAACCTATTGTTGGTTCATCTAAAACATAAATAACACCTTGAAGTTTATTTCCCAATTGCGTCGCCAGTCGAATTCGCTGAGACTCACCACCAGATAACGAGGAACTAGACCTATTCAATTCTAAATATCCTAGCCCCACATTCTTCAAAAACATAACTCTTTCTTTAATTTCCAATAGTATTTGTTCCGAAATTATTTTTTGAAATTTTGAGACCTTTATATCTTTCAAAAATATAATTAAATCTTCTACATTTTTTTCACAAAATTCATTTAAAGATAATCCACCAAAGCGAACATTAGAAGCAAATGATGACAACCGAGAACCACTACAGGTTGGACATATTTTGACCTTCATAAGCTTCTCGCACTTATTTCTAGCAGATTCAGATTCCGAATATTGATACCATCTTTCAATGATAGGGATTAATCCTTCCCAATAATGTTCATTGCTAATTTCTCTTTGGCCACCAAAACTTTTTTTGACTCTAGAAAAATAAAGCAATTTCTTGTTACCAAAAAGCAACGATTTCTTTAAAGTAATTGATAAATTCTTATAGCAAGTCTTCTCTAAAATTTTATTCGCTTTGCAAAAAGCAGCAAAATAAGACTTATTATAAGTACCATTACGAGAAAACATTTGCTGCAAATAGGTATCCAAACCACCATCTAAAAATGGTCTCTCAATATCTACAATAATAAGTTCTTCTGCTATTGATTGTCGAACTCCAAGCCCATGACATTTATCACAAGCACCCCAATGACTATTAAAACTAAAATGCCTTGGATTTATTTCTTTTGGTACAAAGAAATTATCTGCTAAACAGGCTGAAAGTTGCGAATACATATTTGGACATTTGAAATCGTGCGGTATAAATACAAAAATCTGATTTCCTTCAATATAGGCTGTTTCAATTGCCTCAGTAATTCGTTTTTTATTTTTATTGGAAATGACTAATCTATCAATGACAAGATAGATATTTTTTGCATATCCTAATTGGGGAAGCTTTGTTCCCAATTCAAAAACTTTATTATCAATTATTACGCGTTTAAAACCAGAACGAATCAGCTCCTCCGCAAGACCTTTCAAATGACCTGGCTTCAGTAACTTAAAATTCTTTTTGACTCCTGTTAAATATAATGGTGCTACTAAATAACCTTTATTATTATTTTGAATCTTAATTAAATCGTTGTAAACATTTGTAGCGGGATATGGCGACAATTTATTTTTACAGACAGAACAGTGATGATCACCAGCTCTTGCATATAACACACGTAAATGATCATAAATTTCTGTGGTAGTCGCTACAATAGACCTAGGGTTTTTAGTAACATTTTTTTGATCTACTGCAATTGATGGGGCAAGTCCCTGGATTGATTTTACTTTAGCTTTTTCATTTTTACCTAAAAATTGCCGAGCATATGTTGATAATGATTCTACAAACCTTGCCTGTCCTTCTTTAAATATTGTCGACATGGCTAGCGATGATTTACCAGATCCAGATTTACCCGTAATGACAATCAATTCATTTTTTGGAAAATCAATATCAATATGTTTTAAATTATTTTCATAGGCACCTTTAATGATCAACCGCTCTTTTTTTAATTTTGGCTTAAAAGGCTTAGATGAACTTTTCTTAGTCAAGTATTTTTTTGATAAAACACTTTTTAAAACTTTTCCCGTTTCAGAATCTTTAATTTCTATTATGTCTTCAGGAGTTCCAATGCCAACAATTTTACCACCCCCTTCTCCACCTTCAGGCCCCAAATCAATAATATAATCAGCACTTTTTATTACATCTAGGTTATGCTCAATAACGATTACCGTATTACCTTTATTTACTAACTCTTGTAATGTTTCCAATAATTTTTGAATGTCAGTAAAATGAAGGCCTGTAGTTGGTTCATCAAGAATATATACCGTATTTCCTGTATCAATTTTTCTAAGCTCTGATGCTAGCTTTACTCTCTGAGCTTCGCCACCTGATAAAGTCGTTGAACTTTGTCCTAATTTTAAGTAACCTAAACCAACACCACATAATGTTTTAAAAATTCTTTTTATCTTTGGATGATGAATAAAAAATTCTAAAGCTTCATCTATAGACATTTCCAATATATCATAAATATTCTTTCCTCTATAATATATCTCTAAAGTTTCCTCATTATATCGCTTACCATGACAATTATCGCAAATGACGTGAACATTAGAAAGGAACTGCATCTCAATCTCCATCTCTCCATTTCCTTTACAAATTTCACATCTTCCACCTTCAACATTAAAAGAAAATCGACCTGGCTTATACCCTCTAACTTTCGCCTCCGCAGTACTAGCAAATAGTATTCGAACAATATCAAAAACTTTTGTATAGGTAGCGGGATTTGAACGTGGAGTTCTTCCAATTGGAGACTGGTCAATGTTTACAATTTTATCAATAGAATCTAATCCACTAATCGATTTATATGGAGCTGGTAGCCCTTTGGATTGATAAACATGTCGGTGCAAAATCTTTTCAAGAGTTTCTAATATCAAAGTACTCTTGCCCGAACCGCTTACGCCAGTAACCGCAGTAAATATTTTCAATGGAAATTTCACATTTACTTTTTTTAAATTATTTCCAGTTGCACCTTTTAATTCTATCCAAGTATCAGGAATTCGTCTTTTATTTGGTATAGATATTTCGTATTTGCCAGAAAGATATAATCCTGTATTAGAATTTTTATTTTTCGATACTTCAAATGGAGTTCCCGCCACAACAATTTCACCACCCAAAACACCTGCACCTGGACCTACATCTACCAAATAATCTGCAGCCATCATTGTTTCTTCATCATGTTCAATAACCAAAACGGTGTTATTCTGATCACGTAAATCTTTTAGTGTTTCAATAAGTTTTTTATTATCCCTTTGGTGTAAGCCAATAGATGGCTCATCTAATATATATAAAATCCCTGATAATTTAGAACCTACTTGTCTAGCCAATCTAATTCTCTGAGCTTCGCCACCAGATAAGCTAGAAGCATCTCTATTTAATTTCAAATAATGCAAACCTACTTTATTTAAAAACTCTAATCTTTCAAAAATCTCCTTTAATAGAGGGGATGCAATTAAACTCTGGGAATCAATAAATTTAAGTTTTGCTAAGAAATCAATTGAATCTGAAACCGTTTTATTTGTAAGTTCTACTATATTAATATTGCCAATCTTGACTGACCTGGCTGATTTATTTAACCTAGCACCATGGCAATCGTTACATTTGTCTCTATGAATAAATTTATTAAAAAATGGACTAGGAGCTCGCCTTCTAACTCGCTCTAAAACTTCAATAACTCCTCGCATAAATCTAAATTCTTCACTAGATATTTTTTTTCCTTTTCGAGAGTAAGTCCATTTAATTGGAATTTCTTCAGTACTTCCAAATAAAATAATATCTTTTTTCTTTCTAGATAATTTCGACCAAGGCTTGCTCATATCAATCTTATAATGTTTAGCCAAGATAGTTATATCATCAATTCCATAGCTACTAAATGGTACACGATTATATTCTCCAAAACAACCTATAGCTCCATTATTCAATGAAAGCGACTTATCTGGAATTATTAACTCTTCTAAAAACTCATGAGTTTCTCCTAAACCATTACAGGCTTCACAAGCACCCCATGGTGTATTGAATGAAAATAATCTAGGTTCAATCTCTTGAAAAACAGTTCCACAATCAATACAACCTAAAATACTGGAAAACACTTTTTCTTTATTATCGATTAAGGTCGTTATTAAACCTTTTCCTAATTCTAAAGTTTTTTCAATTCCTTCAGATAATCTACTAAGATCTTTATCCCTAACAATTAACCTATCTAGTACAATTTCTATGGTATGATTCTCATATCGAGCAAGCTCAATTTTCTCATCCAAAGTTCTCATTTTTTTATCTATTCGAACCCTTTGATAGCCACTTTTTCTCAATTCGTCTAACTCTTTTCGATACTCCCCTTTTCGATGACGAACTATAGGCGCCATTAATACAATTTTTGCACCTGTATGATTTTTGATAATTTGTTCAATAATCTCATCTTTTGTTAAAGAATTCACAGGCATTTCGCACTCAGTACAAAAGGGAACTCCCAAACGTGCGAAGAGAACACGGTAAAAATCATAAACTTCAGTTATTGTACCTACAGTAGATCGCCTAGAGCGGCTTACCGATTTTTGATCAATCGATACTGTCGGTGATAAACCTTCGATATGCTCGACTTGAGGTTTATCCATTTGTCCTAAAAACTGTCTGGCATATGCAGATAAGGATTCAGTAAATCTTCGCTGACCTTCCTGAAAGATTGTATCATATACTAATGATGACTTGCCGGATCCAGATACACCAGTAAAAACAGTAAAAGAATCTCTAGGTATTTTTATGTCAATGTTTTTTAAATTATGCTCTTTAGCACCACGGACTTCAATAAAATCATTTTTCATTTTTATTAACTTTTAATTTAAATCTGAGGATTATATCAATGTCATCTAATTGATTCATACTAATAATTAAATGCAATATTAATTTATTAATTTTAATTCTCAATCTCCCCTTACTCGGAATAGTTAAGAATAATTTATTGATATTAGAACCATAGAAATCAATTATTATACTAAAATAAATTTGAAAATTTTAAGAAGCCAAAGAACTTTATTAAAATAAAACTTATATCAAATTTAGAATAATCTGATTTAAAATACCTACATGTAGCTTAGAATTTGTAGAACTAAGTTTTCGATATTATTGTTGTTATAACATTCTGCATTGTCGTTTGGAGAGAGATTTTCTTTTATTAAAATTTTAGAAATTGCTTGTTTAGCCAAAGAATCAATCAGCTCATTTCGATTGCCCCCCATGTGAGATGAAACATCTTCACTTGTAATCCCTTGCTTTTCCCTTATTTCACGGAACACGGCAACAATTTTTTCTGCAAGTTCATTTGGAAACACATAATCTGGCAAATGAAAGTCCAAATTTGTTGCTTCTAATTCGTCATCATCATCCATCATTTTTTAAGTTTCCCGTTTAATTGTAAATCTACTTTAACAAAAATCGTTGCATCAGCAATAGTTATTTTTGAAGAATGTCTAGCCACTAATTCAACTATATTTTTACTACCTTTTTCTAAATTAAACTTTCCTAAATATGCCCATTGAGAGTGCAATAAACTTTGATCCACGACCTCCATTTCCTTCCAAACACCATTTATCGATATTCTGTATTTACATATTTCCGGTCTAGTTAAATTCCCCTCAGGTAATTTTGTATAAATATCATATACCCCTTTAGTTTTAATAATTGGTTTCCACATCACTTTACTATCTTTTTGAGTTGTCATCATATAGTCTTTTCCATAATATCCTTTTTTACTTTTTGATGATTCCCATTTTCCTTTTTTTTGACACAATCTAGATTTATTATCAACTATAATTGCATTTTTATTTTTAAGTTTAAAAAACTCCTTTGTTGAAACTTCAGAAATTTGTTTGCCATCCAAATATATAGCTGAATATATGATACACAAACCCTCTTCTTTTAATTTTATCCCATTCTTATAAAGTGTCGAATTTTCAAATGATAGCGATTTATTAATACTAAAACGAATATTACCTTTTTGGGTAGATTTGTTTATAGAGACTACCTCAGGGCCCAATATCAATCTGTTTACATTAGTAATCTTTGGTTTAGCAGTCGTAAACCTTTGGATCACTTTTTTAATATTTGGTATTTTTTCACTTTCGTTTGTAGTTTTGTTTCCTGACTTTTTTTCTTGTAATGAAGGGTCAGATTCTTCAAATATATTTCTCATATTCTCGTCATCATCAACTTCTTTAACCAATTTACTATCTATTTCTTTTATATCATCTGTCGGCTTTAATTTAGGTAAACTTTTAGCTGCCTTTTCTTTTTCAACCACAGCAGTATCACCCATTTTAACAACATCATCATCTTCTTCTTCTTCCATTTGATTAAGTTCAGGGTCTGAGACTGTTACTGTTTTCGATTTAAATGTAACAACTAATTTAGGACTAAATAAAACTCTATTAGATTTAAAGCCAAGAAACATTAATTGTGCTACAGAGTCTGTGAAAAGTATAAATCCGTTATTTTTCGTTTTGGATTCCACTATTTTTTTGACATCTTCTGTTACGTCAAAAGAAATCCACTCTTGTTGCATTGTCATAATCCTTTTTTTTGAAATATCCCTATCACCTAAAAAGTCCTCATATGACCATCGAACTCCTTTACTAGCATAAGTAAAGTTTGATACTAAAGCATCCCATTTATATTCATTGATTAAACAATAGATATTTACCGAATTATTGTTTTTGGATTTGACAGAAATGTTTAATTTCAAAACAACTTTTTTAATTTCAGCGCTGTTAGGAATGTGATCTAAATCAAATTTCAAAACAGTAAATTGTTTATTCCGCTCTCCAGAAATCACATAGGGCCCATTTTTCTTTCTTTTACTAAAGCTGTAACTTACTATTGAACCACCTATAAACGATGGCTGACTCTTTTGTATTATGATGGTACCTTCCGGTACAATCTTTTTAATAATTTTCACTTTAGGCTTTTCAACTTCAACAGCCACTATCTTTCGGGTTTGCAAATCTGTTTCATTTTTAGCTGTTTCCGAAACGGCTTTGATACTAATATTAGAATTATTTATTGAGTCATTCGAATTACTAGAAACTTCAGTGTCACCACCAATATTGTTTTTCTTTTCACTCATCAAAAGAAAAGTTATCAGACCTAAGGCAATAATAACGACACCAACTAATGCTAATGTTACCGAACTACTGTTATTTTTAGGTATAGGACTTCCATAATATTGATTTTTAGGCGAATCAGGTTGAGAAGCAATACGATGGTTTGCAAATGATTGAGTAGAGCTTCTTTTTAATTTATTCGACTTAGATGGTTCTGGAGTATCTCTCTCGCTCAGTGCAATTGTAATAATTTCATTTATAACGACATCAACACCCAATTGAATAAGTTGAGGTAATAAGTTTTCACCTTCAGGACCATTTCTAATTATAACATTAGTAACACACCCAGTTGTAATTGCCTTTATTCGTGAAGATTTTCCATTAATTAAAAAGCGACTCAACATTTCCACAGATAATTTTTTAGCAACGCAAGCTCGATCAAACTCTTTTATAATTTCACCAAGCAAATCACTGGGTAACCCCAATGCATTTTTAATAGGTGTTATCGCTTCTCTGGTGTCATCTAAATGATTATCAGTCATGAATACAAATCGAAAATTTATGATTTAAAGTTTGTAAATTGAAGCGGGACGTCCGTTTGTTTTTCTTTTAGAAATCGTATACAATCTTGGAGATCATCCCTAGTTTTTCCAATTACTTTTAATTTTGAATCTTGAATTGAAGCTTGAAGTTTACTATTTTCTTGTTTAATGATTTTCACTATTTTTTTGGCATCATCTTTTTCTAATCCTGATCTAATTAAAAATCTTTGCCGGACTTCTTTTAAAGATGAGTTTTCAATTTTTTCATCTTTAAGGCATCGGCTATCAACACCTCTCTTATGAAGCTTCGCCCTGAGAATACTCTCTAAAGCTGAAAGTTTCATTTCATTTTCAGCAATTAATTTCACAAAAGAGTCCGTCTTATTAAAATCTATTTTGACAATACTGCCCTTGAAATCGTATCTTGATGAAGCCTCTTTTACTGCTTGATTCACAGCATTTTCAAATTCATGAAAGTCAACTTCTGACTCAATATCCATGCTAGCATTCTTAGCCATAATTGCCTATCTACTCTTCTTTTTTCTCTTCCTTTTTTTCTTCTTTATCATCTGAACCTTCTGATTCAGATGCATTTTGTTTTGGAGCACTTAAAGCGGCTATTCTATATTCGAGAGAATTTGAATTATCTCCTCCTCCACTCAACGCTTTTATTCTCTCTTCAACTGATAAACCATCTTCAGGTCCAGATAATAAGTTTGCATCGTTCTTCAATTCTATACCTTGGACAGAATTTAACTCTAATTGTGCATCTGCTCTAGCTTCCTGCTCAATAGATTTCGTTTTTAATTTTTCCAATGCAGAAAAAGCTGAATTATCAAAAGATTTATTTGAAAGTATTTTTGCAGTTCGTTCTTTAGCTTCAGCTCTTTTTGCAGCAGCTTTCACTTGAACTCTAGCAGATTCGGCTTCTTTCATTTTTTGCTGCACAGCTTCAAGATTTGTTTTCATCTCTTCTTCTATTCTAGCTTGCTCCTTAACTAATTTCTTGTATTCTTGAACTTCATTTTCCAAAACTTCGGCTTTATTAACACATTCTAATGCTTTAGCCTGATCGTCTTTTGCCCATCTTTCTGCAGCTTTCAACCACTGATTTTTTTCTTTTTCAGCATCTTGAAGTTTCTTAACCATAATTCGATGGTCAGCCATTATTGAGGCAACTTGTTTTTGATACTCAGCTACTGATTTTCTAGCGTCTTGAATTTGGATATCAATTAACTTTGAAGGATCCTCCATTTTATCTAACGTAGCGTTTACATGTGACCTGCCAATATTGAATAGTCTTGAAAAAAAACCCATTTATCTTATCTCCGTTAATATTTTATTATTCTAAAACTCTTTCCATGAAGACATCAATGCCATTACATATTGACATTAAAAGGCCAACCAATTCATTTTCATCTAAAGATTCTGCAAATATTGAACCAACTAAAACTACTGAATCAGTATCTTTATCAATACCAAAAGCAGCCGGTAATATTTCAGTATTCAAGTTGAGTAAGTCACTTAATTTATTTTCAACTTTTTCTATTTTACATAGATTTACTTGCACATAAATTTCAACCCCTTGATCAACTACGCAAATATGAACTCCTTCAAGTTCATTTCTTTCTAATATCAATGTATTATCTTCTTCAGCAACAATTATATAGTCATCTAAAGATTTTAAGTAATCAAAAATTGGTTTAGTAGATTTCAATTTTACTTCTGTCATACCACATATACCTTTCACATTAAAAAATAACTTTCATTACTAATCGCTTCCCAAACAGGAATTTATTGCCTGTTTATGATACGAAAATTAATCTTTCTAAGTATATGTTTTTTAAAGGAATTTTGAAATGCAAATAGTAAAATAGCCAGAACTTACAGCAAATATTTTGTATTATTGGAAAGCATTTCATATGACAGATGGTCACTTTAATTTTTCTGATGAAGATTTAATTGAAATACCAAATTTCTTTCGGTGTACTTTGAAAAATGAACAATTTAAGACTTGTTCAATGTGTGAGAATTCTCTAGAAAACTCCAATTATATCATCGAAAAGTTAATTCAAAATAATGAACCTATTGTTGAGTTTGCTTTATGCACCAAATGTATAGAAGGCTTAATGGCATCACTTTCAAAAGAAAGTATTAAAAAGATGAGAGATCAAGATGATCCATTCTTATACATGGAGGGCAACCACTGTATTTCTTGCCAAAAAAATGAATCGGAAACAAAAAGAAGTATTCACGTTGGTATGTTCTTAGGATTTCAATATGTAGCCGATTCACATATCTGGACATGTAGCACATGTATTAAGAGTAAGCAGAAAATATTATCTAAAAAAACAAGAGAAAAACTCGAAGATTTCAATCGTGATATTTTATCACCATTTAGTAGCGATTTAGATATACCTGTTTTTTCATTTTAATCTATTAGCTCAATTGAATCTGCATTAACTTCTGTTTCAATTCCTTGACCAATAAAAGTAGCTTTGAGAATCAATTTATATCCTTTTTTAAATTTAATGATTTCCCCGACTACTCCGGCCAAAGGACCTCTACAAACACGCACTTTCTGACCTACTAATAAGCCAGTAATAGGTGTGATTGCATTTGCATTTCGCAATGTCAATTCAATATTTTTTAATTCTTCTAAAAAGAGTTGTGTGTGGTTGACAATGTAAAGGCTTGCTACCAATCTATTGTCTTCAACATACATACGAGATTCATAGTCCACATACACAAACATATAACCTGAGAATAACGGTAACTCTCTTTTTACTACTAATCCATTATTACTATTCTCTTTACTAAATAAAGGTAGGTAAGAATGTATATTAGAGTTTAATAAAGCTTCATTCAATTTTTTTTCACATCTACTTTTCGTTCTAGTTACATACCAACTGTGGGTTGCAGAATTATCGACAAAAAGATTTTCAATAGATTCAGAATTAGTATCAATTTTCATTGCTGATCTACTCTACGGTCTAAGATCTTCTGTAATATATCGCCGGCAAGGTAAGAACTTCTAACATATGCACCTGCGTGAACAGACAAAAATCCCATTTCATGACCAATCTCTTTGTACTCTAGAAACTTTTCTGGTGAAACATATCTGGATACAGGTAAAGGAGAATTTCTAGGAGCCAAATATTGGCCGATGGTGAATATCTGGCATCCAGCATTAACCATCTCTTGCATCACCATGAAAATTTCATCGTCCGTTTCACCACAACCAACCATAAGACCACTTTTTGTGAAAACATTAGGATCTATATCTCTTGTCCGAGTTATTAGCTCTAATGACCTTTCATAAATGGCTCCTTTTCTAACTTTTCTATACAACGAAGGAACTGTTTCAATATTGTGATTTAAAATTTCAGGAGGATATGACAATAGCTTTTCAAGAGATTCTCTCTTTCCTTTCATATCAGAACATAATATTTCTACCGTTACTCCGGGAATTTTATTTTTGATTGATCGCACGCAATTTACAAAATGCATGGCCCCACCATCTTTTAAATCATCTCTAGTAACACAGGTTAATACAACGTGTTTCAGATTCATATCTTTACACGTATTCGCCAATCTTTCCGGTTCGTTTTCATCAAGAGAACTTGGCTTCCCCTTTTTTATTGCGCAAAAGGTACATCTCCTTGTACATATATTTCCCATTAATAAAAATGTTGCTGTACCTTTAGAAAAACATTCACCTTGATTGGGACAATGGGCCGATTGACAAACTGAATGCAATCCAGCTTTTTCAAGTTTTTTAGATAAAACTTTTAAATCCTGATAATTAGCCGGCAGCCGACGTTTCAACCAAGAAGGGAATTCAACTTTTTCTGTAACTTCTGTATCCATTTTATTTACACATCATTTCAACACTTTTAAGACATAAACAATACCATCATCACAACATATAAATATTCTGTCATTTACGACTATAGGTCGACTACTGATGGATTTAGGTGCGTCAAAGGTCCACTTTAAAGCTCCATCATTACTTCTAATAGCTAATACTTTACCACGCCCTCCAAAAGACTTAGCACCTACGTACAACATATTTTTTCTTACAAACACACTTGTTGGCTCTTTAATCTCTTTAAACTTTGTTGACCAATTAACTTTTGCTTTTTTATTTTTTATTGATTTCTTAATATCAACAGAAGTTATCGTTCCACCACGAGATGAACAATACAATGTATTATTTATAACAAATATGCCACTATCATTTGGACTACTAGTAGGAAAGTTCCATATTGTTTTTCCATTTTTAATATCAAAACAATAAATATTTTGATCTTCGCAACCAGCTAATAGATACTTTTTAGAATCCATTTCAAAGATAGCAAGATCACCTTTAAATTTTCCAAGGCCTTTAAATAATAAAGGCACAGATTTATTTTCATTATTTGTGATTTTCACAGGGGAACCTGTTGCAGCTCTCAAGATGTGAATTCTATTTCTATCAGTCCCTAAAAAGACAAATGAAGAATCAGATAATATATTTGTAAAAGTAGTACCTTCTACACCTCTTGTCCAAGCTTTTTCACCCGTTTTTGCGATGATCCCTAAAATCTCTCCAGACTTTAAAGATGTTTGAGAAACAGCAAATAACATTTTTTGATTTTGTTTCAAACTAACTTTAGAAATTGAAATTCCTGATCGAAATGAACCGTTGAATTTCTTTTCCCAATGTGGTCGCCCTGCCGATATACTAAATTTATATATCCTTTTATCTACGCTTCCAACATAAATAGCATCATCATCAAAACATCCCATACTCAACACATCACTACTAGGATATTTCATTTTATAACTCCATACTTCTTTGGAAGAATCATTTTTAAAATCAACTGACAAAGAAACTAATTTGCCATTTCTAGAAAACAAATATAAGAAATCATCTTTTACCCATGGACTGGCAGAAATAGGATTCTTAATATCATACGTCCAAAGTATTTTCCTTTTTAATTCGGCGTCAACCTCTCCAATGTTTCCTTTAGAAATTTCTAAATTAAAATCGTAATAACCATCCTTACTTATGCTAATAGAAACTTTCTCATTAACCGCATATGAATGGATAAAGGGTAAACTTCTAGAAATTATTTTTTTATTGATACTTAATTTACTATCATTTTCTGTTGATGCTATCAATACATGAAATTGAACTTTTTCAGCATAAGACGTTAATGCATAATCTGATAGAATAGCCTTACCATTTTCATTAGCTTCATTAATTTTATTTTCTTTTAATAACTCAACAATTTCCTCAGACTTCTTTTTAGCTTTAGATTCAATATCATTAAAATATTTTATACGACCATCAATCAATTCAACTCGAACTTTTGATTCAGGGTCATTTATAATTCTAGCTTTAAACTTTTTTAGTTCTTGAAGAATGGAAATAACTTTTTCATTTGGAGAACGATCCATCAAGTTTTTAAACTCAACTTCTAATGCTTTTTTGTCTTCCTCTTTTTTTCCTCTAAATTCACTTAATTTGGACTCTTGCAATTCCTCTGCAACGATAAGGAAGCTACCCACTTTATAATTTGAATAAAATCGCCACTTATGTTTGACCTTAAATGCTTTGTAACGATTTACAATTTGATCAACTTTAGCATCAACATCCTTTTTTGAACTACTGGCTTCTATTGAATCCAAAATGCTGCTATTACTTTCTTTAAGTTTTAGAAGTTCTTTATACGACTCAAATTCAAGATAAGCAATAGGTCCAAAGATAATGACTAAAACTAAAATAAGAGATAAAATTATAACTGATAATTTTTGACGAGTTCGAGCTTTCCCCATACGAATCATCAATTCATTTATCATCCCCTTAGCGTGTTCATGAGTCGGCTCCAACTTTATGATTTTTCTGAATATATCCGCTGCCTCTTCATACTCTTCACGACTAACGTAAGTTTCACCCATTTTTAACCAAAGTTCAACTGCCTGCTCACGCTCACCTCTATTCACACATGTCTTGGCCATTAACTCCATGACTTTCATATCATTTGGGTCAATATCTAGTAATCGTGTACAAATTGATTTCGCCTTTTCAAATACTCCAGAGTCCACATATAATTGAAGGACATGTTTATATTCTGTAACAGCGTCTTTTTTACGACCCATTTCCAAGTAATTATTTGCAATCAATTCATGAACAACCAGCTTAGTATTATCAATTTCCATAATTCGATTAAAACCAGCTATGGCTTTTTTAAAATCTTTTCTTTGAGTGTACTCATTTGCCATTATTTCCAACTGCATGACAGCATTGTCTTTTTGTTGTAATTTCAAAAAAGTCTCTGCTAATAATTCTCTATGTGTTGGAACAGCTTTTTCAATATCTATTAATCTACGATAAATTTTAGCGGCAGCATCATACTCTTGCATTGAAGAAAGATGCGAGGCCTTATCTAATAAATCTTTTGTTTCTGAAGTTTTAATTACTTTTAATTCAACTAAATGTTTAATAACTATGATGACATCATGTCTCTTCGATCCACTATCACGAAGTATTTCTGAAAAATTTCTAATCCCATCAACCAAGTCATATATACGCCACTCATCTTCAGTCAAATTCGCTTTATTTGCCACGGCTTTATCGCCACATTGAGAATAAATTTCATTACTTGAAACATCTCCATCTTCATCTTGTTCATCACTTCGCCTAGCCGCTTCCATCATTAAACTATTCGACTGGAACATTGTCTTTTTAAATAATTCAGCGTATTGATAATGAGCAGGAATTTCGTTAGCTGATTCAAATGAAAATTCTCCATCCGTTAGATAGAACAATTCATATATTTCTTCTTCAACAATTTGCTGCAAATGAACTGCAGCCTGATCATCATTAATTATTTGGCTAGAAATGATTCCAGATAATTCTTCTTCTCCTCGAATCCCTTGGGATTCAATTAATTCTACTTCCTCAGCAGTCATTTCATTTTTGGATAATAAAACACGGGACCATTGTATGTCTTCAAGGTTTTTTGTATGAAAAAGTATCAATTCACCTTCCATAAAAAACATATTTACCAGCCCCAACTCTTTCGTCTGAATTTTCAAATTTCCTGCAGAACGGTTTTGTAGAATATTTTGAAAAACATCTCCAAGATGCATAGTTTTTAGATTTCCATGAAATCCCATAAATTCTCCTGATGTTTTACTGCTAATTATGTGTTAAAACCGACTCATTATTGTTTGAAATGGATTATATAACATAAAGCTACATTTACTGAAATTATTATTTTCACTGCATTTTAAAAGCAATATCAGTTTTCTATTTGAAATTTATTATAATTGAAAGCCATAATTTCTGAGTTTGAAGAAACCAAAAAATAACTAATCTTTATTAATTTTATTACCGCACAATATCAAATCAAAAATAAGTTCAATTGAAATTGGTTTGTTCTTTCGTAGTATCCTCAAACGCAAATATATACTGAGAAAGGTTTTAATGACAACTCCAGAACTTCATAAAATATTATCACAAATGCAAAAATTAAACTCATCAGATCTTCATTTAAAGGCTGGCTCACCTCCCATATTCAGGGTTAATGGAGAAATTAAAAGATCAAATGGAAATCCATTTACAAGTGATGACATAAAAAAACTGGTTGATGAATGTTTGAATGAAGGTCAAATTAAAAAATATGCTGAAAGACATGATATCGATTTTGCAGTTGAAGTAGAAGACATAGGAAGATTCAGAGTAAATGCCTTTAAACAACGAGGACTATGTTCGGTTGTAGCTAGATTTATTAAAAATGAAATTCCTCAAACAAAAGATCTCCTCTTACCACCTAGTGTCGACAAAATCTCGTCCTTCACTGAAGGCTTAGTGCTAGTAACAGGAATTACTGGAAGCGGTAAATCAACAACTTTAACTTCAATTGTCGATCAAATCAATAGGGCAAAAGCATGTCATATTATTACGATTGAAGATCCTATTGAATATGTACACAAGGATCAAAAAGCAATTGTGAATCAAAGAGAACTTGGTCAAGATACTGAAACATTTTTAGGTGCCATTAAATACGCTTTAAGACAAGATCCAGATGTAATTTTAGTTGGTGAGTTAAGAGATAAAGATACCGTGGAAACTGCTTTGCAAGCCGCTGAAACGGGGCATTTAGTATTATCTACTATTCATAGTGCAACTGTATCTCAAACAATTAGCCGTATTTTAGATTTCTTTCCAGCCGAAAGACATGATCAAATTAGGACCTTATTAATTCATAATTTAAGATCAATTATCAGTCAAAGATTACTCAAAGGTATCAATAAAAAATTTCCAAGAGTACCCGCTGTAGAAGTAATGTTCAATACTCCACCAGTGAAAAAAGCAATTGAAGAAAAAAATGATGCACACATAGAAGAAATCATGTATGAAGATAAAGAAGAAGGCATGCAAACGTTTAATCAATCACTAATATCATTATTCAAACAAAAATATATTACTAGTGAAGAGGCCCTTGCAAGATCGCCAAATCCTGAAGCATTAAAAATGAATTTGAGCGGTATTTTTATAAAAAATGGTTAATAATTGATTCCCTTATACATTCAATCGGATAAATCAATTTTTATGAATGTAGCTATTGATGAAGCTATGTTTCGAATTACAAAAGAAAACTCACTACCCATTATAAGAATTTGGGAACAGGAAAATACAGCCCTCGTTATTGGTCGTTCTCAAGAAATAATAAGAGAAACAAATTATCAACAATGCATAAACGACGAAATCCCAATTGTCCGAAGATGCAGTGCCGGTGGAACTGTTATTCAAAAAAGAGGATCAATTAATTTTGTATTTAGCTTCCCAACTAAATGGCACCCCGATTTGAAAGATGTGAAAAAATCATTTTATCATTTCGCTTCAATAATAATTCAAGCACTCAAGACTCAAAATATCATATCACAATACCGATTACTTTCAGACATAACTACTAATGACGGGAAAAAGTTATCAGGAAATGCCCAAGCGAGAAACCCAACAACGGTCATGCACCATGGCACTTTACTAGTTACCTCTTGCCACAATGAAATGACCAAGTACTTAGCACACCCATCCAAAGAACCTGAATATAGGAAAGCAAGGCTGCATGAAAATTTTGTGACATCCATAGAAGAATTGGGCTTGAAAATGGATAAAGAATTATTAGGGACATCCATCAAAGATCAATTTAAGGATGCCGAAATAAAGCATCAGTTGCCAAATAATATTTCTGATCTAGCTAAAAAACTTTATCAAGAAAAATATAAATTAAATAACTGGAACGAATATGGGAAATTAATATGAACGAAAAAATAAGCTCTGAAGATAGACAATCAATGCAAGCTCACTATGAACGTTTAAAAGAATATTCATTATCACCAACAGAAAACAATTCTATTGCAAGCTTAATAAATCTAATTAAAAATTTACGTGATAAAGAAACTGGTTGTCCATGGGACAAAGAGCAAGATATTAAATCTTTTAGCAAATGCATTGAAGATGAAGCACAAGAAGTTTTAGAAAGCATCCATAACAATGACAATGACAATTTAAAAGAAGAATTAGGGGATTTGTTTTTCACACTTCTATTTATGATAAATCTAGGCCAAGAAAAAAACATATTTACGCTAGAGGAAGTTTTAGATTTAACGTTAAAAAAATTAGTATTTCGGCACCCACATGTTTTTGGAAACAACCCTAAAAAGGGTATTTCTTCTGCCGAAGCTTTTGAACTGTTTCAAGAAGCTAAATTAAGGGAAAAAGGCAATACGTGACCAATTTCGCCCAACGTATATTTATTAAACAATTGCAGCATTTTCAATGTGGAAAATCTACTCAAATCAGAAAAAATGTAAGGTCTTTTAACGGCATATACTTTGCTTGTCATATTTGAGATATCTAAATCGAGAGCAGAACAAATGAAATATTATAAATCAGCTATTTTCTTCATACTCTTTTATATGTCATTTCCGCAAAATAAAATTATTGCTAAAGAAAATCAATGGCAAAAAGACAGTTTAAAAATTGATCAGTTATTACTAAAAGATTCTAAAGACCAAAAATCTAATTCAATATTAGACATAGTATTTGTAAGAAGAATCTATCTAGAGACCGTAGGCCGAATCCCAAAAGCAAAAGAAATTAAAATATTTCTACAAGATCAAAATAAAAACAAGCGAAGTGATCTGATAAATCAATTAATGAATTCAAATGAACATCCAAAATATTTTTATCATTTTTGGGCAGACATGTTGAGACTTCAAACAAAAATAAAAGGAGTCTACAATAATCAATATGCCAAATGGGTTAAAAAATCAATCGCTGAAAATAAACCATACAATCAAATCGTCTATGAATTGATCTCAGCCTCAGGGTACATCAGTCAAAATGGAGCTGTTGGTTATTACTTGAGAGATGAAGGTAAAATTCTCGAAATTGCATCAACTACAGCTCAATTATTTTTAGGTACCCAAATAGGTTGTGCTCAATGTCACGATCATGCTTTCGAAGATTGGACTCAAAAACAATTTTATGAATTCGCCTCTTATATGGGAAAAGTGAAATTAAAAATGGCAAACGCAAAACCATATAGAAAATTGGTAAAAAAAGAAAATCTAAGCCAAAAAGAAATCCAAACCTTACGTCGATTAATACAAACAGCAACAACCAAAATTACAGACATTCAAAGCAAAAAATTAAGATTACCTAAAGATTACAAATACAATAATGCTAAACCAAATCAAATCATTCACCCAAAAGTATTTCTTAAAGATCAACCTCTCGCCAATGAAAACTCAAGAATTGCATTAGCAAAATGGCTAACATCTCCTAAGAACCCTTTATTTACCAAAATTACAGTTAATAGATTATGGAAAAAGGTAATGGGCAAAGGATTATTTGAGCCTGTTGATGACTATAATCAAAATACAAAAGTAAATCATCCAGAAGTATTAGCATATTTAGAAAAAAAGATGATTGAATATGACTACAACACAAACGATTTCTTAAAATTATTATTAAATACAAAACATTATCAACTCCCTACTTCTTCGGAGAATTTATCACGATCAAAATACTACACAGATGTCAGACAACTTCAAAGAATGAAAGCGGAACAAGTTTGGAATTCACTATTAACAATCATTAAAGAGAATATTAATCAAGAGGTTGATTACCACGATAAAAATATTAGCCGACCATTGATTGCAATTGCGGATAAAATTCAAAAAGAAGGCTTAAAGATAGAACAGTTACCTCAAATTTTAGAGATTGTGAAATCAACCGCCAATCGAAAAAATAAAATGAATAAATCTAAATCAAAAAGGTTTAAAAAGCGCAATAAAAGAGGTGGTTCTAAACGTTTCGGTAGAGCATCGGAGCAATCATCACCCCCGCGGGAACAGCACATTCTCAATTACTTTGGCCAATCAGATCGGCTAATGATTGGCACAGGCAATCAAGATCCAAATCTTCCTCAAGTTTTAACCCTCTTAAATAGCCCAGAAATAAATAAGGCTATTTCGAAGAGTCCTTTTATCAAAAGAGAAATCAAAAAACTGAAAAATTCAAATGAGATTATGGATTTTATTTACTTAACAATTATTAGTAGACTTCCCACTCCGGAAGAAAAAGAAACCATTATCAAATATATCAAAACCCATAAAAAGACCGCGTACCAAGATTTGGCCTGGGCACTAATAAATACAAGAGAATTTTTATTTATACAATAAACGAAAGAAAAATAATGCTTGAAAATATAAATCCAAACCGACGAGATTTTTTAAAACTTTTATCAACTTCTGCCATTGGCGCTGGCATATCATTGAATATGCCATCTCTATTTTCAAAATCTAAAATCATCATACCTAAAAGAGTCGAACATGTGATTTATTTATTTATGTCAGGTGGTATGAGCCATATAGATACATTTGACCCAAAACCAGGAACTAAAGTGCAAGGCCAATTCAAAACAATTGACAGTGCAAATGGGAATAAGATTTCTGAAAAATTACCTAAGTTAGCTAAATTAATGGATAGAGTAGCTCTTATTAACTCCATGAATTCCAATGAAGGTAGTCACCCACGAGGACAATATCTCCTTCACACTAATTTTCCCCCCTTAGGAACTTTAGTTCATCCTACTATGGGCTCATGGATATCTAAATATGCTGACAGTAAAAGTGACGTCTTACCAAACTTTATTACAATCGGCAAGTCAAAATATGGTTCAGGATATTTTGGGTCAAAATATGAACCACTAAACATTTCTAACCCTCAAAAAGGATTGGCTAATATTAAAATAAATCCAAATTTAAGTAAAAAACAATTTGAAGATCGACTGGGATTATTAGAAGAATTAAATAAAAGTTTTTCAAAAAAAATAAAAACAAAAAATAAAATGGCCTATGATGATTACTATCAAGAATCATTAAAAATTATGTTTTCTGATGATGCAAAAGCATTTGACATAAATGACGAATCAAATGAAATCAAAGCTCTTTATGGCAATAATAAATTTGGAGAAGGATGTTTACTTGCACGAAGACTTGTTGAAAAAAATGTTAAATTCATCGAAGTTTCATTAGGTAATTGGGATACACACAATGATAATTTCGAAAGAGTGGATGTTTTATCACAAACATTAGACCAAGGATTAAGTGCCCTATTAATCGATTTAGAAAAAAGGAAATTACTTGATAAAACGCTAATCACTTTAGGGACAGAATTTGGTAGATCGCCAAAAATAAACGATAGAAACGGAAGAGGTCATTATCCAAAAGCGTTTTCATGTTTACTCGCTGGTGGCGGTATAAAAGGAGGAATAGTTTTAGGAAAAACGGATGAAGAAGGAAGAAAAATAATCGAAAATCCGGTAACTCATCAAGACGTGAATGCCACTATGGCATATCTGGCAGGAATAAATCCTCAAAAAGAAGTCTATTCAAATGTAGGGCGACCATTTAAACTTGCCAATAAAGGTAAGCCGATTTTTGATATCATCAAAAAATAATTCATTTTAGCGTGCAGCAGACGAAATGAGCTAAGAAATTGTATCCAAAATATACCGAATAAAGGGTATGTTTTGAATATTTCCTGATCAATTTATTTAATAATTATTAGACAAAACCACAGCATATTGTGGTTTTATTATTAATATATACAAATAATGGGATTAATTGTTGTATGAAATGTAAATAATGTGTATAAAGTAAATAGAAGGTAGTTAATTAACTCTATTTATATTAACTTTTAGAGTATCTCATCTATAATCCCGCATTTTTTATATAGATGCTATCACTTTTTTGGGAGAATAATTATGGCAAGAAAACAATCAGTACTGAAACTTGCTCGAGAAAAGAAAAAGGAAAGCGAAAGAGATGATAGAAGCAGAATCAAAAAAACCAACGAAGTTCAAGATCGCAAAATCGCCTTAATTCAATTTATGAAAAAAGCAGGACACTCAGGAAAACAAATAGATGTTATTGTTGGTGGTATGAGTGAAGAAGAAATTCAAAATGCACTTGCAAACTGTGAGGCATAATCTTTCGTAACTAATTCAAGGGCTTTTTAAATAGAATTCAAAAAGCCTTGTATTTCAATCAATATCCGCTAATTTAATTCCATCAAATTTTAGTGGAAATTTCTTATACAATTTTTGAAGAATCTTCTTTGAGATTTTTTCTTTCATATGCCCATTTGAAATAACGTAATCCCAACTCCTTTCTTTTCCACTTTTAGGTATAGCTTCTAAGATTGAATTACCAGCATCAACCGTCAAAAAATTATTAGAGATACTTGTTTTGACAAACAACACATCTGCTTTGTGAGCTTGACTTGGCTTAAGCTTAATATCTTTTACTGCCAACCTCACCGACTCAACTTTATTCTTCGCAGCCGTAACAGTGGCATTATTTTGATTGATATAAGATTCTAAAACCTCATCAACCGTATCTTTAGTTAAATAATGCATATCAACTACGATATCCCATAAAGACATTTCTTTACCATCATTTTCAATCATCTCTTTTTGTCTTACTTTACACTCTTCAATTTTATCATTAGTGACGAGTTTCAAATGCGTTATTGTTCTTTCAAAAATATAATCATCAACATTCACTTCTTGAGACATTTATTTAACCTCTTGTTTACTTTCTTTAATCAAAATTAATTTATTTCCGCCACCTTTTAAAGGAACGTAATCTACGGTTGTCATGCATCGTTTAATTAATTCTAAACCGATACCACCAACTTTCTGTTTTGCAAACCTTTTATTGACATCTACTGCTTTTTGAGCCAAAGGATTAAAAGATTCACCTTTATCCAATATATGAATTTCAATTTTTTTACTCGTCGTAAATATAATTATTTCAAACTCAAAATTAGAATCCCCTTTACTTGCATATGCTATAACATTAGCACATGCCTCATCAACGGCTTGTATGATCTGATACTCATCCTCATCATCAAATTCTAAGGTAGACAACAATCCTCTCAAAGCACCTCTAATAAGCGACAAGCTACTTGCCGATCCAGGTAATTTGAATATATACGGCCTTTTAACAGTTCTCTTTTCTGACTTCACCATCCCTTCCATTGATACAATAAAACCAGCTGTACAATAAGGACAAGTATATTTTCCCTGCGATGGTATTTTAAAAAAACGACTACAAGAAGTGCATTGATACGAGAAAGGAAAAATCTTTACTTCTACACTTTCATCTCCATCAACAAGTTTGGCAAATTCTTTTAAGGCACCATTTATAGTACTATGAAATATGTATATATTATGCAAACCTAACATTTCAAATACTTTAAAAATTTTATCCGAAGTCTTAATAAAAATAATATCACCAGCTTTAGAACGCACTTGCTCTACAAAAGGTAGAAACATACTCATACCACTACTATTAATATAAGTCAACTTTTCAAAATCTAAAACCAGTCGGTAAATATTTTTATTCAGTGCTTTTTTAATGTAGTTTGTAACTTTTTCCATTGTGGTTGCTTCTAAAGATCCAAATACCCGAATTAAAGCAACGTCTTTATCATCATACTCTGAAGAAAAAACTTCTGAACTTACTTCAAATTTAATCTCATCTTTACTTGACGACGATTTAGATTTACTCGATGATTTACCTGATTTAAATTCTTCTAATTCAAGAATTACCTCTTTGGCCGATTGATACCTTTTATCAGGGTCTTTTTCTGTCATCTTTCGTATTATTTTTTCTATCTTGAGAGGTATGGTTCTAACACTATTTGAAACACTAGGAATCATTTTATCTAAATGGAGGTTAAAAATTTCTTCGACTTTCTTTGCCTTAAATGGTAACTCACCTGTAAGAATTTGATAAAAAAGAATTCCGGTTGAATAAAGATCCGTTGCAGGTGAAATAGAATCTCCTTTGATTTGTTCAGGAGAAATATAATGAGGAGTGCCACTAATTATATCTGTCCCTTCAAGATAAAACTTCGATTGTGCTGCCAAACCAAAATCTGTCACCTTCACTCGTCCTACAGAATCAAGCATAACATTCGATGGCTTAATATCTCTATGTATGACACCTAATTTATGCGCATGATGCAACGCTTTTAATATTTCAATAATAATTTTTGAGGTATCACGAATAGGCAATCTACCCTTTTTTTCCAAATATTTTTCTAATGTATCACCTCTTACAAATTCAAATACAAAATAGTACATTCCATCTTGTTCTTCAAATAAGTAAATACCTGTAATATTTGGATGATTCAACATTGCTAATAAACGAGCTTCTCTTTTAAATTTAACAAGAGAATCTCTAGACTTTGTCAAATGCGGAGACAATACTTTAATGGCAACATATCTTTTTAAAAATGATTCGCGGGCTAAATAAACAACACCCATAGAACCTTTACCAAGGCAAGATTCTATCTTATACCGACCAAGCTTTTTCCCTACTAAATCATCATAATTTATTTTGATAGCGGTGCTAGATTCAATTGAATTATCACTACCTATATCTTTCTTAGGTAATTCAGCCGTTTCTTTAAGGTCTTCTTCATCAGGAGATGTCATAATTTGCTCTCAACGGAACTAGTTCTTTTTCAAATCCAAAATTTTATTTAGACGTCTATTATGTCTTTCTTCATTAGAAAAAGGTGTATTAAAAAAAACATTTATAATTGATGTTGCCAAATCATCTCCAAGGACTCTAGCACCTAACACCAAAATATTGGCATTATTATGTGCTCGTGCCATTTTTGCCATAAATTCATTTGTGCACAATGCTGCCAAAACACTTTCATATTTATTGGCAACATATGACATACCTAACCCAGTTCCACAAATCAATATTCCTTTATCATAAGCACCATTTGAAACACCTTTAGCTACTAACTTCCCATAATCTGGATAATCTACAGAGTTGTTAGTTGTAGGACCTAAATCTATTATCTCAAAGCCCAAATCCTTTATAATATTAATAGCCAATAATTTCATATCAAAACCAGCATGGTCAGAAGCAATAGCAATTTTCACTTTAATTTACCTAAAAAATTATTAGTTTGAGACGTAGCGTCTTTTTAATCCATCTACAATAGGAATCAAAAATTTACCTGGGCATTGAGTAATAGTAAAATGCTCATGACCAAAAATTTGAGATCTTCTAACTCCATGTTTTTTTTGTAATTTCAATGTAAAATCTTTTAAGGATTTTACTTGAAGTAGTGTTGGCTTTTCAATATCAAAATTACCGAGCAGAGCAATACCTATATTGCCAATATTATTATCTCCTCTAGCATGTGCACCTTGAAAATTAATATTACGGCCTTCCCAGATTCTACCTTCACGATCTATTAAATAATGATAACCAATATCAGCCCAATGTTTTTTATGTTTGTGTATGGCTAATATCTTTTTTAGCATTAATTTCACTCTTGCTATATTTCCACTATCTTCAATTATGGCAGTATGATGAATAGTTATGCGGTAAATCTTGGTCATTTTATCAATATCAAAGGCATTAACGCCTTCACGAGTCCAAATATTACGTGAAATTATATGAGTCTTTTTAATCTCTGTGACAGGCATAATTACTTCTAATTGAACAAATTCTGGTTTATGACTACATGAAATGAATACAGTACACAATATAAAGTAGATAAAATAAGAAATTAGTCTATATAACACATTAAAATCCAATTAAAAAAACGATACCATTGTCTCAGTTCATTGAAAAATGGCAAATTGATTTTCATTGGTAAATTTCTATTATTAGGCAGATTCAGTGAATTTATATGGGAATAATTATTAATACAATAAATATCATAATGTAAACGTAAGCATCAAAATAAATTGCCTTTTAGAGTCCGATATATGATAATAGAATGGCGATTTATTAAATGTAATTTTGGTAAGTAAATTTAAGAATGAGTGATTCTGAAGAAAATTTCACCCAAATGGGTGTTAAACCTATAGGAAGTGTAAACATTATCTTTTACACAAATCCAGAAAAAGACGCTCTCTTTTTACAAGGTGAAATAAAGGATAAAGACAATCAACTCCCTAATGCTACTATCATAAAAAGACTCACTCAATCTTTAAAAGGCACGGTTGTAGATAGTGGAATTCAGCAATTTCTTCAACAACTCAAAGAAGAAAAAAAAACTGATATTATTCATGTACTTACAGCAACACCGGCCCAACATGGCAATGGAAAATCTTTCGTACAATCTGATGAAGCTGATTTAGTAAAAACAGGTGACATTGTTGGAACTTTATCTGCCCCAGAAGCTGGTGTTGATGGTTCAAATTTATTTGGTCAAGTAATCAAAGGAACTCGCAGCGAAGAAATTAATTTTTCTTTTGATGACTCCGTTTATATAAAAGGAACAACCTTAATTGCTTACAGAGAAGGTAAAGTAATTTACGATGATTTAAACCACACTTTAACGATTGATGCACCATTCAAAATTACCATAAGTGAAGACAAAATGAAAGCTCATTTCACTTATTTGGATCTAGTTCCTTTAACTGCTGAATTAATTCATAAAGTAATTGAAGAAGAACATATCACATTCGGAATATTGCAAGATAAGATTGATGAAGCCGTTAAGATTCATGCTGATACCAAAAAACCAATCAAAGATTTTTTAGTTGCTCAAGGAATACCCTTAAAAGAAACTAAACAAGGAAGAATAATATATTCATTTGAAACTACTGTAGCAAGAACTTTTGAAGAAGACAAAAAAGGTAAAATAGACCATCGAGCAAATAATAGTATACAAAGTGTTAATGAAGGTGAACGTATCGCTATTATCAAACCACCCAAAGAAGGTATTCCCGGGCGAAATATAATTGGGATAACCATTGCTCCAAAACCACCTAAAGAAGCTCAATTAAAAGCTTTGAAAAATGTCCGTTCGAATAAAGAGAATACCGAATTTTATGCAGAAAAAAATGGAACGCCCATTTACAAAAGAGGAACCATATCTGTTGTCGATATTATGCAAGTTGAAGGAGATTTAAATCTCTCAACAGGCAATATTGATTTTGATGGAAGCATTTCAATCGAAGGAGATGTTGGTGATGATTATTCCTTAAAAGCCGAAGGAGATATATTTATTGGTGGCTCAGTTGGTGGAAGTAAAATATTTGCTGGAGGTTCAATTCAAATTGGCAAAGGGTTTAATGCTAGAGGAAATGGAACCGCGGAATGTTTAGGTAATTTCTCTGCCAAATTTTTAAATGAAGCCAAAGTTCTTTGTGAAAAGGATCTCATTATTGAAAATGAAATTTTAAATAGTGACGTTAAAGCTCTTGGTAAATTAATTATGCCAGAGGGAAAACTTATGGGGGGTACGACAACAGTATTATCGGGCATCTTCGTGCGAGATATTGGCTCTCCCTTAGGAATCACGTCAACCCTATTTCCTGGAGTAAATTTTCTGTATTCTGATAGAAAAGAAGGATTTGAGAAACAGTTAAAAACAATTACTGAACGCACAGAAATGATCAACAACACCATCGGCCCCATATTAAAAGATAAATTAAAACTAGCAATTTTGCCAAAAGATAAAAAAGCAAATGTACTTAATCTAGTCAATGAATTAAAAACTCTAAAAGCAGATAGGGAACTTATTCAAAGCGAACTAGAAAACTTTTTAGATGATAATAAAAGCAACAGAATCAATGAAGTTACTGTATTCAATGTTCTATACCCTGGCTCTATAGTAAAAATCGGCCATTCACAAAAAGATTTTAAAACTGAATCACATGGCCCCTTGTTAATTACAGAAGATATCATGAACAGCACGGTCAAAACAGGCCCTATTAAGATGAAAAATTCTTTACCAAAAAGTAATAAATAAATCATTACATGGAAGAGCTAATCCATTCTTAAAAAATGGTAAAGTAATTTCACCAAGATGGGAAAACATAACAAGCTAAGAAAATTTATTAACTATTTTCAAGCAAGCTGACAGATAACTTTTTCCAAATAAGTTTAAATGATTTAAAAGATGATACAGCTGGTAGATCTCCATTCTATCCTCAAAGCCATTGTCTGGTGGACCAAAAGTATCAAAATAGCTTTGATAAAATTCTTCGGAAAATCTGCCAAACAGCATTGTCATAGCTAAATCAGCTTCAGCGTCACCATAATATACAGCAGGATCAATCAATACGGGATTGCCATTTTCATCAACCATATAATTTCCAGACCATAAATCACCGTGTAATAATGAAGGATAAAAATTATCTTTCTCGATATATTCAGAAAGACGATTTTGAAATTCTTCAAACTTCTTAAATTCTGATAAACTAATTAGACCACTATCAAAAGCCAATTTAGATTGATAACCAAGTCGATGTTCTCTAAAAAAAGATATCCAATCATTTTCAAACTGATTTTTTTGTTCAGTAGCTCCAATATAATTGTCTATTTCAAATCCATATTGTGAAAATTTCTTTTTATGCATGTTAGCTAAAGATTTGCCAAATTTTTGCCAGAAATCATCTCCAGGCTTATGCTGTTCAATAGCTTCTAGAATTAAATATTGATAATCATTGTTTTGGATAACCGCCATTATTCCTGGTATTCTTGGGCCACCCTCAATTTCACTCATGGCTAATAAACCTTCGGCTTCAGCTTTAAACATATTTTTCAAAGAGCTTTTGTTCTTTTTAATAAAAACTTTTTGATCGTTATCTAACTGAAGAATAGATGTTTCATTTATAGACCCACCTGTAGTAGTGGTTTCAGAAATGACAGAAACGTTCACATCAAATAGTTCTTTAAGAACAACATTCAAAGAAGTTTCAAAATAAATATTCAAAGAACTACTCAGGCTTAAATGGATTAATTAAAAACAAAGGATTTTCTCTAACTTTTTCACCAACTAGAGTCATCATTTCAAAAGCATTAATCAATCGACTGTCTGCCATCCCAATAGTTCCCGAGTTCTGTATTTTATTTTCAGTTAATATAGAATCAACTTTGGGATAATCCCTTTTCAAGCCAGAAGGCATATGTGAATAACATTTAATAGCATGTTCTTTTCCATACATATCTATGACAACAGAATTGAATTCAACAGAAGATATAGTTGGTGCTCCATTGGTATTCTCAATAAAATGCAAAGTCGTATTTGCTCCATGACCAACACCTAATAATAATATTTTACCATGAAGTAAACAAATTTTTTCGTACGGCGATCCTAAACCAGTCGTTATCTTGCACTGACTATGTCCTTCAAATATTTCAGTTGCCAAAGGACCAATGCCACATGTACTGTGTGTGGGACTAATCGATCTAACAACTCCCTTCTTCTGACGAAAGACTTCTGTTATCTTACCTAACTCGGAAGAATCTGTTCTTAAGTCAAAAGGGTCTCTTTTACCACTCACCATTTCACTCAATATTACAAACTCAGATCCTCCTTGAAAGGCTGGCATTAGCAATGTACCCTTTTCACCAATAACTTCTAACAAGCAAGTAATCACTGTGTCTGCACCACCATCAACAAATCCAATAGAAGATAGCGAACTATGCACCAACAATAAGTCGCCCCGTTTTATACCTAAGGAAATTATATCTTCTTTTATTTTATCATTTGTTATGTTTTCTTTATTCATTTAGAACTCACATGAAAACTTATTATTCATTTAAAACAAAAAGGTATACTATAGATCAATCTCAATATGACTATTAAAAACGGCATTAAACCTCCTAGACAACAACAAGTTTAAACTTGTGAATATTAATTTAAAACTTACTATTCAAAAATTTTTAGGGTACAACTATCATGGAACATTCAATTATCACCGATAATTTGGTGAAAACATATAGCGGTGGCATCCAAGCTTTAAAAGGCGTAAACTTAAAAGTACCCGCAGGCTGTTGCTTTGGATTATTAGGTGCAAACGGTGCTGGGAAATCTACCTTAATTAAATGTTTACTCTCCATAGTTCACATTACAAGTGGGAACGCTGAACTAGCTGGGATTTCAGTTAAAAAGAGTGAATCAAGAAGATCAGTTGGTTATTTATCCGAAGGTCACAGTTTTCCAAAATATTTAACTGCCGCAGGTGTATGTAGATATTTTGGTAGGTTGTCAGGCTTAAGTGGATCAGCACTTGAAAAAGAAATAGATGAAAAACTTGCATTGGTAGAAATGTCTGACTGGAAAAAGATGAAAGTTAGTAAATTCTCAAAAGGCATGAATCAAAGAATTGGAATTGCTCAAGCTCTGATGGGAAATCCAAATATAGTTTTTCTAGATGAACCAACAGATGGTGTTGACCCTGTCATAAGACTTAAATTAAGAAAAGTAATTACGGAATTTTGCAACAAAGGAAGCACCGTATTTATAAATTCACATTTACTAAGCGAAGTAGAAGTTGTCTGCGATCAAATTGCCATCATGAATAAGGGAAAGATCATTCATCAAGGTAGCGTTGCAGAAATCACATCCAACAAAAATAAAGATGGAGGCCTCAAAGTAATATTTAAGACCTCACAAATTTCAAATGATAGTTGGAATCATTTATCAAGTCAAGGTGCGGAAAAAATAGATACTACACAATTCTCCATACAGCTTGAATCCGAACAAAACATTTCTTCCATAGTTGATGTTTTAAGAAAAAATAACATTGATATTTATGCCATCGAACCAGTTAAATTAGGCTTAGAAGATTTCTTTTTGGAATTAGCAAATGAGAATCCAGATAAAGGAGAAACCATATGAATTCTTTTTTAGCAATTATACTGGACACATGGAAACAATCTCAAAAACAAGTTGTTTTCATTATTATGCTTGTAATCCTTTTTATCATTTCTATTGCCGTCATTGTTATTCCCCAAAAAACAACCCTAGCTGATGGGAAGACTCGCATTGGATTTATCTGGGAAGACGAACCATCCGATTATCTAGAAAATTCATGGATGGGGATTTATATGAATCACTTTAAATTGTTATCCGAAGAAACGCACACCGATATTGATTTAAGCAATGAAGAAGCAATAAAAAAATGGGAAGAAGATAATAATAAAAGAAGGGAAATAATTGCAGCAAAAGTCGAAGAGAAACTTGATTACCCAAAAGATAGACGATCAGTAGAATTAATTGTCTATTTCAGTGCATACATTATTTCATTCTTTAGCATGATTCTGTTTCTAGCATCGTGTGCTGGATATTTTCCAGGTATGCTTGCTTCAGGTGGCATTGATATTGTTTTATCAAAACCATTAAAAAGATATCAAATCTATTTAGCAAAATATTTTGGTGGAATGTTTTTATTTGCAATTGCAATTCTAGGTACCTATACTCTTATTTTTATTGGATTAGGAATTCGAACGGGTGTATGGATCGCTGAAATTTACATGGTGGCACCACTACAAATTTTTTCTGCTGCGGTTTTATTTGCGATACTTTCAACAATTGGAACCATTACTCGTAGCAGCACATTAAGTTTAATTATTGGATTTGTCTTTTACCTTTTTATAGACAAAGGCTTTTCAGTTTTCTTTCAACTAGAGGATTTAAATGTATTTATTGATTACCCAACAGTTTCAGCCGTTGCAAATTCAATGAGATTATTTATTCCAAACTTTGACATACTAAGAGATTCTTCATGTAGTAGTGTCTTAAATATACCGATGATGGAATGGCAACCCATTTTTATTGGTGGCGCTTGGATAATAATAATGTTATCTTTTGGTATCTTAAAATTTCAACGAACTGATTATTAAAATATTGATCATTTATATTGTTGACTACTATTCAAAATCTCTTCTGCTAATTTAGTAACCACACCTTCTTTGCAAATTGAGAAATTTGTTTCATAATCCCCAAATGGACGTTCTTCATCAGTTGGTAAGTAAGTAACAGAACCATTGGCAAATGAAAAAGTAACCAATGGTACGTCATTATCTTTTGCCCAACTTCGAACAGGCACAGCCGTCTGCCAAAAAGATTCACCAGGCATCCCTTGAAAAATCAAATCATTTAACTTAAAGCTAGGTAAGTTAATTGTAACATACCCTTTTTTATAACTGTCCGAGGTTACATAACCTCTATCAAAAAAAGAGCCGTGATAACCATAAAAATTGGCTTTATCGACTAATTTTTTATGTGTTTCTAAAGAATGCTCCCCTCGATTTTTTTCCAACTCTTCAATTATGCGAACCGATTCAGCTTTAGCTTTATCGATATCACCAAATAAATCCTCTCTTAGTTCAACTTTAAAATCCACAATATTATTATCCAATGTTTGCATTGAACGATATTCAGAATCACTCGGCAAATTCTTTTCAATAAAATTTACCAATTCGCCGGCTATTCTCTGAGCTTCCAAAAAACAATCATCCAATCCTTTCATTTTTGACATTGATACACCAGCTGACACATGATCTACCGACTTCAAAGGCAACCAATCTCCGACTTCCCAAGAACAAATATTACCACAAGGTCCTGTTAAGTATCCGTGTTCTCCACCAAATTTTTCTTTCAGAATTCTTCTTACGAATCCAGGAAAATCAGCACTGTAACGCTTATCCAATGTATGGCCAGCTACAGCAGGATGTGCACAAAAGCGAGTCAAACTTCCTATTACATTATCTTGATCATCTTTAAAAATAACGGCATTTAACATCGTATCCCGATCATCATCATAATATAGAGGATCGGTCAATTGATCTAATTCAAAGTCTTCTCCAAGCCAACACTTTAACCTATTTATGGCAAGCCTGGAACCATCCATCTTCCCCTCATTTTCATCACATCCGGTCCAAACAGTAAATTTTCCTAGACCCTCTGGCATCAATTTACGTCTATTAATATTAAGAGAACCTTCAGTATCTATGGAAATAGAAGCCATTTTTCCAGCAACTTTATTTTTATCATTCTCGCAAATACCATTGATAATTCGAGAAGCCATTTCATCCAAGTCCATGTGCTCATCTCTAGGGCCAGTATGCGTATGAGTAAAATGAAATATGAGATCTTTAGAAGCAATTTCCAAAGCATCGCTAATCTTAGTCCTTAACTCATTTACCCTAGGAAAACACATATGCATCATGTCGCACATAACCAAATGTGTTTGAACATCATTTCCAAAAAAAGAAAAAATCACCATTTCTACAGGATCATAAAATTTCATTTTTTCTTGAAATAATCCATTTAGTCCGATGGTCGAAATCGCTAATTTTACAGTCATAAGTTTTCCTTAAATAACAATTTATTCCTCATGTTTTTTTCGCAACTCTTTTCTCATAATTTTATTACTAGCCGTTCTAGGCAATAAATTTATTTCTATAACCTGACCAACTCTAAATAATGGATTAAGTTTTTCTTTTATAACATTTTGTATCAATTTTTTATAGATCTCTAAGTTTATATTTTTCGAAACAGTAACGACATATAATATAAGCAAACTAGGACCACCATTTTTTGGTGATACCGCAATAGCTGCTGACTCTTCAATTTCAGGAAGAGTATTAACAACTTCTTCTATTTGTATAGAGCTAACTTTGATACCACCTAAGTTCATTGAATCATCTGATCGTCCATGAGCCTTGTAATATCCATTAATTTTTTCAAGTAAATCTCCATGTTTTCTAAGTTGAGTCCCATCTTGTAAGACAGGTGTATCAACAAAATAAATCTTATGGTGATCACGATTTAAGAGCTCTTGAGACAATCCAATAGAAGGGGGCATAATAAAAACTTCACCTTTATTACTCGGACAACCATCTTCATCATAAAGAAAAAAATTAAGTCCTAATGTTGGTGTTGAAAAGGCAGATAGTTTATTAGCTTGAACACAAGTGGAAGCGACATAACCACCAGAAATTTCAGTGCCCCCACAATACTCAATAATCGGCTTGTAATTAGCTAAATACGATAAGTAAAACATCTCATCGGGATTAGAACATTCTCCTGTTGAGCTATAACATTTAATGGAACTCCAGTCCCACTTCTCCATATTTTTTTTATTCTTCCAAGCTCGCACAATACTTGGTATTACTCCAAGCATAGTCACCTCCGATTTTTGAACAAATTCTCCAAAGTTTTCTAATGTGGGTGCATCATAAAACAAAGCAATAGTTCCCTTATTTATCAAGGTAGCAAATACTAACCAAGGCCCCATCATCCAACCTAAATTTGTTGGCCAACAAACAACATCACCTTTTTTTATATTTTGATGATAGAAACCATCCGAAGCTCCTTTTATCGGAGAAACGTGATTCCAAGGAATTCCCTTAGGCTCACCTGTAGTTCCAGAAGAAAATAATATGGTTGTATGATCACTTGGTCTACATTCACAAGATTCATAATTATCAGCATCTAATAAAAATGATTGCCAGCTTATATCTTTTTCTTCAACACTTGCCTCCTCATTACTTGGTGTTAACACAACAACCTTTGCTATGTTAGCTCCTTTAACTTTTGCATAAAAGTGCATTTCTTTACTCATTCGAGTAAACGACTCATAACAAAATAATATTTTAGGAGAAGTAAGTGCAAGTCTAACCTTAATTTCAGCAGGGGAAAAGCTATCTGCAATGGTTACTGCAACCGCACCACATTGGATAATTCCCAAATAAATAGCAACAGATTCATATGTCATAGGCATATAAATTGCGACTTTATCGCCTTTATTAATTCCTGAAGCTTTTAAACTATTAGAAACTCTTGAAGTTAAACTTTGCAACTCTGCATAACTTTTTTTATGTATTACGTTATCGCTATCTTGATATACAACCGCTACCCCATCTCGACCCAAGAAGCAAGAATCAACAATATTCATTGAAGCATTTTTCAGCCATTCAGGGTTTTCAACACCTTGAGATATATCAACAACTTCCTGATATTTTTTTTTAAATCTTATATCAAGATTTCCTACAGTTTGTTCCCAAAATTGAGGGTATTTATCAACTGACCATTGAAACAATTGATTATAATTATTAAATCCATTTTCTGTTTGAATATTTGCAATATTTGATTGATCAATAACTTCCTTAGATGGCTCCCATACAGACATCTCTTGCATATCTTTGTAATTATCTAAGTCATACACAGCATGAAATATTTTTTCATGAACATCGAAAGGAATATCTTTACTTAAATACTTTTTAGAAATCAAACTCCATAACTCTTCACAACAGCTCACATCAAGATTTTTATCTATCTGAAATGATGGTGATAAGATTTTGTTAATCTGATTGATTTTATATTCAAGATTCATCATTTTCACTAATTTAAAATTTACAAAAACTATTCAAATAAAACTGGAGACGTATTCACACCTGTCACCAACTTCTTATTTTTAACAAAACCTTCTTTACGATCCTCTAACTCATTGATCAGCAATTGTTGGTGGTTAGAAAAGATATCGCTAAATTCTTTTTGATCACTTAAATCATTCAATTCCTTTGGATCTTTTTCTAAATCAAATAAACATTCAATACCAAGTCCACTTTCCCATAAATATTTATATTGTTTTGAACGAATCCATTGAAAACTTGACTGAGGACCAGCTGTATGCTCACCATGTATATAATCCCGTAAATGATTTTCAGCACCCTTTGCATTGGCTAACAAGCTCTTACCCTCCACAACATCAGGAATTTCTAATCCAGCGCAATCTAATAATGTAGGCATAATATCTCTCATTTCTATTAGCTCATTACATTGACTACGTCTCTTTATTTTAGAATCTATCGGCCCACTAATAATTAAAGGGACTTTTGCAGAACCTTCAAAAGGTACCATTTTTCTGAAAAAATTATGGTCACCCATTAATTCACCATGGTCAGAGGTAAACACAATATAAGTATTTTTATCCACATCATATTCCTTTAATGATTCAACAAATCGATTAATTTGATGATCAATATGCGTCATATGCCCGTAGTAGCCAGCTTTTGCTCTTTTTAATGTTCTGGAATCAACCTCATCATAAATAGCTACCGGACTATGCTCATTTCTTAAATAAGCAAATTTATCAGACCAATCACCTACATTAGGTTCCGGCATATCTTCGTTAATATATTGATCGAAAGCCCAAGATGGTGGATCGTAAGGAGGATGTGGACGATGGTAAGACATATAAAGAAAGAATGGTTTTGTTGGATCTCTTTTACGCAGAAAATCTATTGATTGGGAAGTCACATAATTTGTTGGATGCAGATACTCTTCTTTATCCCAAGGTCTAGCCACGTAAGAATTACAACTTATCCCATGATCAAAATAGCCCGCCTTATAAGAAGTTTGCTCTTCAAGCCAAGCTGAATAATCATCGTATAATCCATATTGTCCATTTTTTCTTGCGAAATGTAAAAAGCCATCATGCAATATAACATTTTCAAACCCAATTCTATTTCGATTAGGATAAACATGCATCTTACCAACAGCTTGTGTTTGGTATCCTCCTTTAGTAAATTCGCCGGCTAAAGTTGTTTTATAATCCCAAGGAACACCATCTTTATAGCCAATTCTACCATGTGAGGTTTGTGTCAACCCTGTCATCAATGATGCTCTGGAGGCAATACAACTTGGTGTTGCACAATAAGCGTTTGTGAACAGAACTCCTTGAGTTGCTAACTGATCCAAATACGGAGTGTGCACAACAGGATGACCAAGAATACTTAAACAATCAGCTCGCCACTGATCAACATGAATCAAAACTATATTTGGTTTATCCATAATTATCCTTTAAAATATTTTTTTAATATTGGTGTAATATATTTAGCAAGAATACAATAAAAATCTTCATTATAATGTATACGATCTTTTAAAAAGTAATTCTCATTAATTAGATTAAGATCATCAAATAATAAATGATTATAATCTTCAAAAAGTGCAAATGAATATCCATCACAAATTTCTTTCATTATCTGATTTCCATGATTCTGATGATCCCAAAGTTCTAAATCATTCCTCTGAGGTGCAGGATGTATAGGTAAACAAATAACTTTCTCAATATCAGGCAATTGTCTTTCTACCGTTTGTAAAAAAAGGTCAAAACCTATTTTAATATTTTCGGAAGAGTTGCCTTTTAATCTTACAACGTCGTTATCACCACAATTATAAACCAGCACAGATGGCTCATGAGGTAAAATAACTCTTTTAAAATATATCAAGGTCTCCCAAATCCTAGCACCACCAAATCCTCTATTAACCACAGGGAATTGTGAAAAGTCAATGGCAAATCGATCTCCTCTTCTCCAATAACCAATATCAGAATCTCCATAAAAAAGAATACCTCCTTTTTTAATGGTATTTTTTTTATCCATTTCTTCAAAAGATTCTATGCTAGATTCGAACCCAACCGATGGGACCAGCATTCCTAAGCTTTTCAAATCGACCTCACTAAACAACTAATTTCCCCACTGAAGTCATCTAGAAAACTCTTTTCCTAAAATAGAAAACTGACACAAGTTTTCATAATTTCCATTTTTCTTAACAGCATCTCTTTTGACACCTTCGAATTGGAATCCATTTTTTAATAATATATTCTTTGATCCATCATTAAATTCAAAACATTGAGCTTCAATTCTATTTAGTTTTAACGAAGTAAATGCAAAATTTAATACTATAGCTAATGCTTCCGAACAATTCCCTTGTTTACGAAAATTGGCTCCAATCCAGAAAAACACATCGCCACTATCAAAACGATAATTCAAACCAAGACCAATACAACCTATCATTTTTTTGCTAATTTTGTCTTCTATACAAAATACTATTCTTTGACCATTGATGAAGTCTTCATCAAGTTGCAAAATCCAACTTTCAATTTCTTTTTTTGAAAATCCGCTTTCAAGATTAATTGTATTTTGTTGAATATATTTATCTTGCAATAACTCTTGCACAATAATAGCATCGTCAAATCGATGTGGCCTAATCAAAATAGAGTCACCAACAATAACAGGTATCTTTTTAAGAACCAATTACCAAACCTCGGAAGTTAACATTTCAATACCAATATCTATTGCGTTATAGTATTAAAAACAAATTAAACTACAATCATAGCTACTTAATAAGTAGTTGAATTGCCCATTTAAATCCTTTTTAAGAATGAGAATACATTATGATTAAGATCAGATATTCAAAAGATAGAGGTTATGCAGATCACAATTGGTTAATTGCCAAACACTCATTTTCTTTTGCCAATTATCATGATCCAGATTTTATGGGATTCAGAAGTCTTCGTGTAATAAATGAAGATCGCATACAAGCATCAAAAGGTTTTGGAACTCATCCCCATGAAAATATGGAAATCATCACCTATATAATTTCAGGTCAGCTAAGCCATAAAGACAGCATGGGCAATGGAGACACCATTCATAAAGGTGAAATCCAAACTATGAGCGCAGGTACCGGCATTCAACATAGTGAATTCAATGATTCACTCACTGATGAAGTTCATCTAATACAAATATGGTTGGAACCAAATAAAAATAATATTTCTCCATCTTATAATCAACAAAATTATTCAAACAAATTAGTAAACAATGAGTTATTGCTTCTTGCCTCCCCAGATCAACAAAGGGGATCATTAAAAATCAATCAAGATGTATATCTTTATACTGGCAAATTAGATGCACAAAAATCAATTCAATATACTCTAGAAGAGAACAGATTTGGTTGGCTACAATTAATTAACGGAGAACTTCTCATCAACGATCACAAAATGGAAGCCGGAGATGGATGTCAAATCAGCGAGGAAAATGTGCTAGTAATTTCAGCAAATCAAGCCAGTGAATTCATATTTTTTGATTTGAATTAATTTTTGAATTAATTCTGCTCTTTTACATAAATTTCAGCGTTTTGATTCTATTCTTCAGATTCCGTAAAACTATCTTGAATATGCTCTATATACTACGAGAAAATGGTTGTTAGCAATGCCTGAATAGCATATTTTAATTGACAAAATGCATGCTTGCTATTAAATATCCCCTTTTTAAAAATCACTAATATTTATATCGTTGATACCGGAATAATAATGGAAAAATTTCTTGGCGGATTAAACATAATGGCTCTTGGAATGGGAGTAGTTTTCGCCTTTCTTATATTATTAATTTGCGTTATTACCTTTGTGGGTCATGCCCTAAAAGATTCAACTGATCAAGAAGAACTAGAGCTTAAAGAAGCAGCAAAAAAAGATGCCGAACTCAGAAAAAAGAAGCTACAAAATGCAAAATTATCTCAACAACCAATAATCAATAATGACCAAGAAAACTCAAAAATAGTAGCTGTGATAACAGCAGCAATTAATGCATTTAGAAAATCGAATTAACTTTTTAAGGACACATTGAAATATGGCGAAAAAAATACTTTTTCAAGATACCTCTTTTAGAGATGGTTTTCAATCTTTTTTTGGTGCGAGAGCACTGACAGATGATTTTTTACCCGCAGTAACAGCAGCAGTAGATGCTGGCATTACTCACTTAGAAGCAGGTGGCGGTGCAAGGTTTCAAAGCTTATTTATGTACTGCGGCGAATCTGCTTTTGACATGATGGATAGATTTCGTAAAGCTGCTGGCCCGGATGCAAACCTTCAAACACTTGCTCGCGGTATCAATGTAGTCGCCTTGTCAGCCCAACCAAAAGATATGATCGATTTACATGCGAAGATGTTCAAGAAACATGGGATTACTCATATTCGAAATTTTGATGCCCTTAATGACATGCGAAATTTAAAGTACTCGGGCGAATGCATTACTAATGCAGGTCTTCACCATCAAGTTGTCGTAGCACTTATGGGCTTACCCCCTTCGTGCAATGGAGAAGGTGCTCACGAATCAAGCTTCTACTTAGAAAAAGTAAAAGACATTATAGATTTAGAAATTCCTTTTGATTCAATTTGCTTCAAAGATGCTTCAGGAACTACTCCTCAAAAAATAATTTATGATACGGTCAAAGGTACTCGCGAAATGCTTGGGGATGACGTATTACTTTGGCATCATACCCACGAAACAGCTGCTCTAGGTGTGGATCAGTATATGGCATCCATAAATGCTGGCATTGATGGTATTTGTGTTTCAAGAGATCCATGCTCCGGAGGTACAGCACAACCTGACTTGCTTTCAATGTGGGGAGCTTTAAGAGGAACAGATTACACACTTGATATTGATATCAATAAAGTGATGACTGCAAACGCTGTCTTCAAAGACTGCATGAAAGATTATTTTTTTCCAGAAGAAGCCATGAAAGTTTCTTCCGAAGTATTATTATCACCTATGCCCGGCGGAGCATTAACAGCAAACACAATGATGATGCGTGATACAGGAACGCTTGATTTGTATCCAAAAGTTATCGAAGCCATGGCAGACTGTGTCGCAAAAGGTGGTTTTGGCACATCGGTAACACCCGTCTCACAATTTTATTTTCAACAAGCCTATGCAAATGTAACACAAGGTCCATGGAAAAAAATTACCGAAGGATACGGAAATATGGTCCTTGGTTATTTTGGAAAAACACCAAGAAAGCCGGATGCCGAAGTCATTAAAATCGCTGAAGAACAAATGGGTAAAAAATTCTTTGATGGAAATCCCCTAGATGTGATTGAACCAGGTATTGCAAAAGCAAAAGCAGAATTAGAAAAGAATAATTTACCTACTACAGATGAAAATATTTTTATTGCAGGTGCCTTAATGACCGCTGGAGGAAACAAAGGTGTTGATTTCCTTCTTGGAAAAGGAACTATTAATGTAAGAAAAATTAGCGATGAAAAAACGAAGGCTGATAGCAAACCAGCCGTAGCCGCATCTCCAAAAACTCCCGCTTCCGGGCCACAAAATTATACCGTAAATGTTGACGGACGAGCTTACAATGTAGTCGTAGCAGAAGGAACAGGTCAAGTTGCACAAATAGCCCCTGCAAATATCCCAGTTCAACCAACAGCTGCCGCCACAAGCGCAGGATCGATAGAGGTCAACGCAAAATTACCTGGCAATGTATTAAAAGTAGATGTTGAGCCAGGTCAAGCTGTCAATGAAGGTGACGTTCTAGTAGTTCTTGAAGCTATGAAAATGGAAACCCCTGTAACGGCACCTCAAGAAGGAACCGTATCATCAGTTGAAGTAGTACAAGGTGATGTCGTAACATCAGGTCAATTATTAGTAACTTTATCGTAAATTCTGAGAATAAATAAATGAGAAAAATACTGTTTTATTTGGCACTATCCTTAATAGTTTGTGCCCCCTCTTTTGCAAAAGATGAAAAAGAAAAAGAGCGAAAAACTTTCAAAGAATTAATTACTGCTGTTGTAAAGTCAACTGGAATTTACGGGTTTATCTATGATCAAGGTAAAAACGAAAGCAAAATAAAGAGAAAAAATTTAATAGCAAAACTTAAAAAGGAAAATGAAGAAAAAGCAACTTATGAAATTGGTATAATAATTGATCAAGCCGGTCTGGAGTTCACAGAAGAAGTTTTTAATAAATTAAAAGCCGGCAAGCAATTTTCCAATGATGAAGCTAAAATAGCAGAATTATTGAGACCCTTCAACCAAGAAACCGTTCAAAAAACAATTGAAGAAATAAAAAACGATTCTGGTTGGGTAATGGGTTATGGTAGATTTATTATGATAGGCATTGGCTGCTTACTATTATATTTAGCAATTAGCAAAGGATTTGAACCTTTGCTTCTAGTCCCCATGGGCTTTGGTGCCATTATGGCCAACATTCCATTTGCAGGGATTAGCAGTGCACCTGATGGTCTATTATTTCTTGTTTACCATGTCGGAATTGAAACAGGTATCTTTCCTTTATTAATATTTATGGGTGTTGGCGCAATGACAGATTTTGGCCCATTGATTGCCAACCCTAAAACAGCCTTATTAGGTGGTGCTGCTCAATTTGGCATTTTCTCGACTTTTATCGGAGCCATATTTCTAGGGTTTACGGACCAACAAGCCGGAGCTATCGGAATCATTGGAGGAGCAGATGGCCCCACGGCCATATTTCTTGCAAGTAAACTTGCACCCGAGCTGTTAGGGTCCATCGCCGTCGCCGCCTATTCTTACATGGCCTTAGTACCATTAATTCAACCACCCATTATGAAATTATTAACGACTCCGGAAGAAAGAAAAATAAAAATGTCACAACTGCGATTTGTTGGTAAAAAAGAAAAAATTCTTTTTCCAGTAATTGTACTTGGCCTTTGTGCACTTTTATTACCATCAGCAGCTCCTTTAATTGGAATGTTCATGTTTGGTAATTTAATGAGAGAATGCGAAATGGTTGATCGCTTATCAGATACAGCGCAAAATGCATTGATCAATATTGTGACTATCTTCTTAGGTCTAGGAGTAGGATCAAAACTATCAGCAGGTAAATTTCTAAATATGGAAACCATTGGAATTCTTGTACTTGGTGTAGTCGCCTTTGGTATTGGAACTGCAACAGGCGTCTTAATGGCTAAATTAATGAATAAGTTTAGTACCGTTAAAATCAACCCACTCATTGGATCAGCAGGAGTTTCAGCAGTCCCAATGGCAGCAAGAGTATCTCAAAGTGTTGGGGCTGAAGAAGATCCACAAAACTTTCTTTTGATGCATGCCATGGGTCCAAATGTAGCCGGCGTAATTGGTTCTGCAGTAGCTGCCGGACTTCTAATGGCAATCTTCGGAAACTAAAATCAATCGTCAAAGCTCCAATTATACTACCAGGTTAATCTCGTAGTATATTGTCGATCAAATAAATTAACTTTTTTAATTTGAATTCTTATTTAATTTTATTAGGCTTTCTTTAGCATAGCTTAAATTGACGCTTAATATCCTTTGGTTGCCTGTATCCGATATAAAAAGTTTATGATCAGTATGGGTCGCAACATAATTGGCTAAAAATATCCCCACGCCATCCCCTTTTAACGGAACTTTACTTTTTGGCCCTGCACTATCCTGATTGCCATATTGACCAATTCGCATAATCAAATTGCCATTCGAATCTAAGACTGCGACTTGAAATTGATTTGATTCAGGAACAAAAGATCTTCCTAAATAATCTAATGTAAATCTAGAATGCCAACAGACACAACTGCCCAAATTGCCACCATGGCCGACACCACCATAAATCCATTGTGGGTTCTCAACCCAGAATTCTTTAATATCATAATCTCTCTTTGGTTTTTGTGTATCATCTAATGGTATTGTTGCTCTAGTGCTTCCTGTCAAAAATCGGTTCTCTTTCTTTGAGAATTTAAACAATGATTCCGTATAATGATCTGTATTAACTTTTTTAGATGAGATATATCTAGGGCGTTTAAGTAAAACATATATGTCATTATTCTTATCAATAGCCAAGCCATCTGATTCCGGCATTCCTGGAATCGCATCTTGCTTAACGACTTTGCCATATTTATCAAAAATATGGACAACAAAATGACCATTTCTTCCAGGGAATTTATTCGGTTTATATTCTTTACCAACAGCAAAATTTTTGTATTTATCTTTGCGACCAAGTTCTATTTTTTTCTCTCGAGTATAACAGACTAAAGCTAAGTTCCCTTTGAAGTTTAAACTCATCCCCTCTAATTGCCAATGTACAGGTTTCCCCCCTGGTATAGCCATAGCTGATATTGAATTAACCGTTCGTCTTGGTGCTGAAAAAGTTTGATGATGTATTTTATTTTTTTCGATACCGTAATCATAGGGGATTTCTTTCCACGATCTGGAATCAAATCTCATTACCACATAATGTGTGCGAGCATAAACAACATTCTTATATCCAAAAACAATATCAGCAGCGTCAAATGGAATCTTCACTAGCGAAACATTTCCATTTTGAGGATTTATTTTTACTAGTTCATCAAAAGATTTCCAGAAACCAACATCTTCTCCTACGTATAGATGTTCATCAGAAGGGTTAAAAAATAGTCTTTGGCTAGCAAAAGGAGTTGGCGTAAGTCTTTTGACTTTCTTCGCAGCTAATTTTGCCATATTTTTAAATTCTACCCATTTGCCTTTTTGTTTTTCAAATATTTTAATACCTCTATTTAACCAAGTTTTATCGGTTTTTGGGGCATCTTTTTCACCAGTCCAACGAATTTCAGCCGTTGATCTTGTTGGAGTTCGTCCAGAAATCCATAATCGACGCTTTCCACTATAAGAATCAACTGTTACTTCATAAACTTGACCACCAAAATCGGACAGGCCACCAGCATCACCACCTCGTATGGGTAATGGCTCTGACTTAACATTTTTAATTCCTTCAAAAGTGCCAAAATTGGTAATCGTACTTTTAATTTTTCGCCAATCAATTTTTCGCTCTTTTAAAAGTTTTCTTGAGGGACCAATAGTTAGCCAACTAAAAACTAAAATTTCTTGTGTTTTTTTATCAATGATTACTTTGGATGGATAGGTAGCTTTAATACTTTTTAATAATTTCTTATCTGAATTAAAAACTTGAACTCTATGATTACAAAAATCAGTCACATAAATACGACCTTTGGCATCAACATCGACCGAAGTAGGAGTAGCAAAGGATTTATCATCTGAACCATAGCCCGAATCAGTTAATTCTTTACCCATAAATATTTCAGGAGGCTTGTTTGTGCCATATTCTTGACGTTTAACGACATGATAGGCATCACCAAAATTCCATGTGTGAACTTTAAATACATAGCCAGTCATATAAAGATATTTATTATCTGGGCTAAATGCGACACTTGTAGGACCAACTGGCATTTTAACTTTTTTACCTTTAACAACTCGCTTATAACTAATCTCAGGACCATTTAAATCCATTCCTTTAGTAGTTCCATCAGTTCCCAACCGATTGATTCTATTATAGGCAAGTGCAATATGACCATTCTGGGTTGCCATTGAAACTGCTGCATAACCACCATAATGATTACCATAGTCCCCAGCCAAACCACTTGTTCCTGAAGTTAATAAAGTGGCACGGTTAAATCCTATTTTTTTAGGATATGTTTTCCCATCCAAATGAGATTTAAAAGTTTCCAAACCTTTAATATCTTTTAATTTATTCGAAGCAAAGGGATAAATGGTTTTAATATAATTACCATCATGATCAAAGTGCTTAACATAATCCATTCCTAATCCTTCGAAGGTATAAACGCCATCTTTATCTGAACATAAAATAGGGGCATTATTCGACATTCTCTTATAGGGACTATGATATAATGTTTTATCATAGTTAGCTTTCAGACCTAAGGATACCCTAATCCGGTAAGTTTCTAAACTATCTGGATATCGACCATGATCAGTTTTACCATCCCATAATATCTTTTGACTTAATGATTTCTTAACAAATGGAGGAGGAGGATTATCGCCTAACACACCAGAAGCGAGATGCCTAATAATTTTTCTGTTATCATCCTCAACAACTATAGTCACATCACAGTAGTCCTTAACAGCAAAAGAAATAAAATACCCTTTATCTTTTTTTGAAATACTTGGCTGCTTCGTAAATTCAAAAATATTTTTTCTTTTAATTTTCCATTCATTGAGATCTTGAGAATTAATATTTACAAATAAAAATACTAAAATACAAATTAATATAAAATTACTTTTATGCATGGGTCTAGCTCCAAATACGTTGATTTATTTAGGATTAGGAATTCAAAGGAGGGGTATTGCTATAAAAAATCATAACAACAATTAATACTTTATCAAATTTAAGAAAACATTGAAGTGTATTTATAGTGCTATTTATATAATTAAAATAAAAGCATAGATCAGATACTAGTTATGAACCACAGACTATTAATAAATTAAAAATCATCTCAAGTAATTTATATGCAAAGAGTTTTTTTTAATTCTTCTTTTAAATCTTTCAAATTCACTCGAACTAATGCAAATGGCTACATACATCATTGCGTAAGCAATTAAACTAATCTTAGTCCTTAAAATTAAACCTATTTAGCTTAAAGCTCAACTTAGAATCGTTCTTGGCAGATTCGCGAAATATTTTAGGCGTGACGCCAATAAATCGTTTAAATTGACGATTAAAAAAACGCAAATCTCTAAATCCTGTATCAAGAGCTACGCCCAAAATTGGCAATGAGGTATATATCAATAGAGAACAACTCTTTTCTATTCTGACTCTATTAAGATATTGAATAGGGGTATAACCAACATGTTCTTTAAATAATCTAATAAAATATCGTGAATTTATAACAATATGTATACCTTCCAACATATCGGCAATATCACGAATGTCATGAAAACGCATTTCAATAAGTTTGATTGCCTCATGAATCAAATGTGGTAATCCATTAAATTGAGGAAAAGCCATCTGCTCATTACAAACAATTCTATTCAAAGTGATTAGTAAACGAGCTATCTCTAAAGAAATTATAGATTCAAAATCAACTCTCTTAAATAAAAACTCTTGACTGATAACCTCCAAAGATTGCTCTACGAGTGCAATATCCCTTTCTGGCACATTAAAGACTAACTTTTTTGAATTCTCTAATTGAGCTAGTAACTCCCCTACTTGTACTTTTGCGATTTCAGGTTGTACTAAAAAATCTGGATATATTGAAAGACTTATTTGCTCATGACTTTGCATACCATTTGATTGAAATTCATGTCTAACAAAAGGTTGAGTCAAAATAATTTGATGTGAACGAAAATTAAATTTATCATCACCGTTAATACAAATACCAGTACCAGAACGCACATAGACTAACTCCCAAAAATCATGATCATGGCAATGAACTTTACTAACTTGTCCAGTACGATGAATTAAAAATGGAAATTGATCATGGGGATTAGATGAATTCGTGGATAGGTAACTTTGACGCGACATAATAACTCATATTAGTGACTTTTGACCTATTAAATTGCACTAACGACATAGCGCTCATAGGCAATTAAAGGTATTATCCAGCCAATTGTAGTAAATTCAATCGAATTAGGAGATAATTATGACCTATTTTAAACCAACCCATGCTACGAAAAGATTCCCAGGTATTAGATGGAAAATCCGTTATGGAAATTACCAAGGTATTCAAACCTTTGCCATAAATGAAGCTCAAAAGGCACTTCAAGCATTTACCTCATACACTATCGATATCAACAAAGCAATCGCAGACCAATCTATTGAAGAAATTGCTGACGGTGACAATTTATTAATAATAGGAACACCAAAAGAAAATCCTTTAATTAATATGCTCCTTGAAAAAACAAACACCATTCTACCAGAGCATAAAGAAGCTTATTATTTGAACAGCCAGCCGGCACCTTGGAATTCAAAACAGTCAATAATTATGATTGCAGCTACTACAGCTACAGGAGTACTTTATGGAGTAGAAGATTTTAATACACGAATTTTAGGGGCAGATATATTAGTGGATGATCCACTGCAAATAAAGCTACCGGATATCTTCCCATCATTTACTTATTCAGAAACACCAAAAATTACACATAGAGGTATATGGACATGGGGATATGCAATTTATGATTATAAATGCTTCCTTGATAATATGGCACGACTCAGAATGAATATGCTAACGATTTGGAATGATTGCCCTCCCATAAATATGCCACAAGTTATTGACTATGCGCACAATCGAGGTATTAAGATTGTTCTTGGATTTCCATGGGGTTGGGGCATGGATCTTGATCTGACAAATAAGGATGATCAGCAAAAACTTAAACAATATGTGATAAATACTTATGAAAAGGAGTACAGCAATCTTCAACATGATGGTGTCTATTTCCAGACACTTACTGAAACAAATAAAAAATTAATAAATTCCCAACCACGAGCTAAGGTTGTTTGTGAATTAGTAAATGATATTTCAAAAACATTACTTGAGCATAACCCATCCCTCGACATACAATTCGGATTACACGCAACGTCAATTATGGAAGATTTTCATCACCTAGAGTCCCTAGATAAACGTGTATCAATTACATGGGAGGATGCAGGAGTAATTCCGTATGCCTATGATGTACTTACTACCAAAGGATCTCCCGAAAATAATACTGGATTAAATCACCTCAATACGGTTGAAGCGACAATAAATTATTCTAAAAAAATAGCTTCACTTCGAAACGGATGTAATTTCTCCATGGTAGCCAAAGGATTTGCCAAAATAAGATGGGGAAGTGAATTCGAACACCATCAAAGTTTTATTTTGGGTGAAAGAAGCGAAAGTTTCATGAAATTGAGAAAAGATAAAGAACAAGCGAGTTGGCAGAAAAAAAATGGTCTTTGGTTTGCAAACTACGAAAAAGCATCCAGATTCTATCAAGAAATTTTATCAATAAATCCTGACAATATGAATGTAACGGCCCTTATAGAAGATGGTTTATTTGAAAGAAAAATTGAACCCTGTGTAGCTCTCTTTGCAAATATTTTATGGAATCCAAACATTGAAAAAAACGATTTAATGATTTATACAAACAGTGCCTATTTAAATGGATGTATTTAAAAATCTAATTAAATGAATTAATGATTCTCCATAGAATTCAAAATATTATCTACTTCTTCAATATCCGAAAAAGGTTTATCCATATCAAAAGAAGATTTTAAAAATTCATTTAAATAATCAGTTCCAAAATTCAAACACCCTTTTAAACATGTTTCAACATATTGTTTAGAAAAGGGATGATCCCATGGAACTGCTGTAGGTTCATATTCAGTAACGGCAAAAACAATTCCATCTTTTAATTTTTGATTTGTTTTAGAATCAAATAATTCAACATCAACTCGACTATAATGAGATTCTCTCTTGTCGAGTTCAAGCAATTCTGAAGGAGAAACTTCTATTAAAACTCCATTGACCCTGTCATTTAAACTCCCCCTATCAATAGAGAAAGCATGTGAGAATTTCCCATTGTATAAATTATTAGAATGTATGAGGGGCATGTTTAAGTGCCGTCGCCAACCCTTCAAATAGGCCGTAGAGACTAATCGACTCTGCGGACACGTTCTTTCCAAAGAAGATTTATTAATCAGACTTCCATAGCCAAATACAAACATTTTATTTCCTCCAATGAATAAATTACTCAGACGATTATAGATATCCATTTGAAAATAAAAAGGTCCTCTTTTTAGATAAAATAGTATTTACCTTGATGAAATTATAATTTAAAGGTACTCTTTATCTGAATGTAATTACTTAAGAAAATTCAACTTCTTTAAAATTTATAGAAAGTGTATTTATGACAAAAACCATTGGTTTATTAAGCTATATGCTGCTTATTTTTTCAGAAACGCTGTTATCTGCAGAAGCCATCGATATTGATAAAAATTCAAATTTATTCAATGTGATTTTTGGTCAAGAAATGAAAGCTGTTAAAGCAAGTAGAACAAATGACGATGATGAAAAACTTGGCTTAAAACTAATTAAAAAAGCATCCGCCTTAGAATCAAAACCCCATTTTCAAATCTATATTAAAATGCAAGCGGCATATTTACTTTTAAATTCAAAAGAAAATAAAAAAATCGCCCGAGTACTCCTGGTTGAGGTGTTACCATCCCTTCCCGATATTGAAAACAATAAAGTATGGAAACAATTAATATTGCTACAAATTAAAATAGTGAAATCCACTTCCAAAAAAGATAAGAGTAAATATTTAGATGAAATTAACGTTCTAGCTGATCTTTCTCAAAAAAATTCAAATAGACTTGTCAATCTAAATAAATTTACTGACGCGACTACTAACCTTCGGGATGCTCAGAGATATATTCGGTCAGTAGACAAAAGTACTTATTCGTTAATGAATAAAAAAATTGCTATTATCAATAAAATGAAAAAAAGATTTAATCTTATTAAAGCATCATTAAATTCACTAAAAACAAATCCAAATAACATTAAGTCAAATGAATTTATCGCAAAATATTATTTATTAGAAAAAAGTAATTTGATTCAATCCCTGCCTTTTTTAGAAAAGGCAACTGATAAAGTATTAGCTTCATTTTACAAAAACATAAGCGATTGTTTAGATGATGGAAAATTAAAAACGCCAGATGGAATAAGCTTAAGTACTTATCCAATGATTGATATCAATCCAAATTATTATTTAAATTGGCTATCAAAGAAAAATCTTGAAGATCCAACCAATATTATTGATGGACAATTAAAAAGGTTACAATCAAACAAGCCTATTCAATTAAACAAAATTAATTTAATTGTTACCAATACAGTAAAAATATTTGGTAAAGAACAAAGCACTACCGCTAAAAATTATTTTGATCTCGCCATCGATTTTGAAAATCTTATTAAATTAGTCAATAACCCCAAACTATACGCCCAAGTTTTAATTGAGAACTTAACAGAGCAGTTTGTAACCAATAAATTAATCGCCCTCACTAAGTCGAAACTAAAAATGATACAAGCTGGGTCCATTGATGAAGTAGCAAAATTAAAGATAGAAATGGAATTAGGGGTTTGTAAGGAAAAAATAGCTGAATTAAAAATAGAACCTTTTGATATTGATAAAAATACCCCCTTCACCTTTCAACAAATTTCAATTTCCATTGATCCAATACAATCTAAACCAATTGGTTTACAATTTAGGTGGAACTCAGGGGCTTCTAAAAGAAGTACTTCATCACCATATACTTGGCGATTAGGGAAACATACTCTTACTCAAAAAGGACAAGCTAAAGTTGGTCGCAAAAATTGGCTACATTTCACAGAAGGATCATTAACAGCAAGTAAAAAAACAGCTGATAAATTAGGTCAAGCTTGCAAGAAAACAAATGAAATCACGATTCAGGCAATAATTTCAACTTCTACCTTAGATCAAATAGGCCCTGCTCGAATCATTTCTTTCTCCAAAAGTTCTAGCGAACGTAATTTTACTTTAGGTCAGTCCAGCGATTTCCTCATATTACGACTACGAACACCCAATACAGGAGCCAATGGTAGCAGTCCTGAATCAAAATTATGCAAAATAAAAAAGGACGTTCCCAGTCATATTATCGTTACCTATCGAAATGGTGAGTTGGTCTGCTACCAAAATGGCAAATTAGTATCAACTAAAAAAAATATTCAAGGTGGATTTGAAAATTGGATACCTCAAACTCTTATTTTTGGAAATGAAGCAACTGGTAGTCGTAATTGGAAAGGCAGCGTCGGAGCTATCTCCATATATAATAGATTTATGACCGCCGACGAAGCAAAATCTAATTATAAGTTAGCCAAGAAATCTTATAAAATCCCATAGTATTTCCAAATTATGGTTTCTAAAATTATCTCTATGGTAAAATTGATAACTCAACTAATAACCAAATAATTAAATGAATATGAATAAAATAATAATCATTCTTCTCTCAACATTATGTCTCTTATCTTGTAAAAAATCTAATCATGAATTTTCTGAGAATTACAACTTCAAAAATCAATTGGGGAAAACTATTTCATTAAAAGGTAAAGCCTTAGATGCAAAATTAGGAGCGCTTCTAAAAGGTAAATCTTACTCAATTTGGATTGATGGATTATCCCGTTGGCCTAACGGATTTTATGAAGGCGGAGATAACGGAAAGATGTTAATTGTAACGGGAACAATTATTGAGCGATATGACTTACCCGTTTTTATACAAAATAAAGGCACCACGATTAAAAAAAGCGGAATCCCACAACCAGTAGGAACCAATTTACACCAAGCAAGTCATCGTTTTCTACTAAAAAATGCTCAATGGAAATTATTAAATTAATGATCGTCGTATTCAATTACCTCATTCAAATGCAAATTAAAGGTGACGGTTAATGTTAGAAGAAAATATCCCACGGAATAAATCTGAGTGGATCGTCTCCAAAAAATATGACCTATTCATGTTTTTAACACCACTTGGCCTAGCATCATTGTGCCTATTCACATGGTTACTACCACCCTATAAATACATTCCCCTTTGGGCATTTATATTATTTATCATAAGTTTTGATGTTGCCCATGTATGGGCAACTCTCTACCGAACCTACTTTGACAAAGAAGAATTTAATAAAAAAAAAGTTCTTTACTTGCTTCCAATACCCATTTTTTTATATGCAAGTTTTTCACTCCATTTTAACTCACAATCTCTATTTTGGACAATATTAGCCTACATAGCTATTGTTCATTTTATAAAACAAAATTATGGTTTCATGTCACTCTATAAAATCAAAAACAATGAAAACAATCGCTTTGATTATTACTTAGACAAATGGGTAATATGGGCTGGCGCACTAGGCCCCGTCATTTGGTGGCATGCTTCCCCAAAAAGACAATTTGACTGGTTTAACGCTGGAGAAAATTTTATTGTCCAAGTACCACCTGTTTATATTAAAGATCTAACAATCCTCTATTTTCTGCTTCACATAATTTATTTGATTAGAGTGGGCCAACAATATTTCAAAAATAATTACTTTAATCCAGGCAAAAACTTAATCATATTTGCGAATAGCCTTACATGGGGAATAGGCATTTATTATGCAAACGATGCCATTGTATCAGCTGCATTTTTAAACCTTTTTCATGGTATACCATTTATTGGTATCGTGTGGTATATATGTTATACGAAATGGCAAAAATTAGAAAAAGGTGATAATTCAAAAAAATGGATTTTCCATCTAAGCAAAAAGAAGAACTTCTTTTATTTCTTTATCATTATTTTTTTATTGGCATTGACAGAAGAAATGTTTTGGGACGGTATTGTTTGGCAACGATATTTTCCAGAATTCCTTAGCACTCCACTTCCAAAAGTCGACAACTTCACATTATCAATATGTGTCGCAGTCCTATCTCTACCTCAAATAATGCATTACTTTTTAGATGCATGGATATGGAAGTTTGATAGAAGCAATCCAGACTTAAAAAAGATATTTACTCCTGACAAACAAGAGTAAATAAATTTTTTCTATTATTCCTTTTCTATGACCCACAAAGGTTGTGGAGGATAATAAGTCGAGACATTGCTCCAATAAATTTTCTGATCTGGAGTAACCAAACCACTCTTTGATGTATCAGAAATATCCTTATATACTTTTATCACATGGGCCGCCGCACCATTATTTGGCGGTCCAGATTTTATGTCTGTGCCTCCTATGGTATTTCCACATGAAACATAAAGCGTATCTGTCGAGGCTAGATGAAAGATTCCATAACAACTCCAATCGTATTTATCAGAATCACCTGATTTATCGTTAATTTTTAGAACTCTCGGAGTCAAGTCCAAATCCACAGCAGTTGTAGGTGTTAAGTCAACGGCACTCAAATCATACATTAATACTTCGTTTGTATGATGCCCAACAAATAGTATCTTTGAATTTTTATCATACATGACATTATGAGTTGTCTGGTTATTACCTTCATCTAATCTTGTATTGGTACCAAATATTCTTACATTGGGAACCACCTCACCAGATAGAGTAGAAGCGTTGTTATAAATCAGTACCGCTGCCGTAAAAATATTCAATGCTGAACTTTGCATAACAACCACAAAAAGACGATCATTATCAACGTCTGAATAAAGATGTACAGGAAAGCCAATACCATTATATTGAAATGTTCTATCAGGCGCAACATTTCCATCAACGGTGGAAGCAGTATCAAATACGCTAATTTTACTTGCAAACGTATTTGCAACATAAAGAATATCTTTTGTAGTATCAACCCATAAACCATGAGGTTTATTAAAACCAGTGTTAGAACCAAAGATATGACGAGTCAAAGTAGGTGAGCCGTCAATTGTTGATGCATTGGAAAGTATACCTACTGAGCCAGCCTCTACGTCAGGTTTAGTTGCTTCACTTGGTGTGCCCTCAGTCGTAAATAAAGAAGCAACGAATAGCTCATCTCTCGACTCATATAAAAACATTCCATGACCAAAATTTAAATTTGGACCGGTTGTACCTTTTACCGTTTTCAATGGAACTGTCCCACTTGGTGTTACAATATCACTTGCTGTGACAGCAGAAACATCATCAAATCTTAATACCGCATCCCATGCTTGCTCTGTCTCATATTCACCTGTACCCAGGAATAGTTGTGTCTTTTTGGTAGACGTTGTTGTTGTAGGTGTATTTGTAGTAGGTGTCACTGTACTCGAATTAGAACTACTGCTACTACCACAGCTAATTACTATCATTAATATATAAAACATAAAAACTGATCGTATTAATTTAGATTTCATACCAAATTACTCCTGAATTAAGTTCTTGTTTTCATTTTGTGCAATTACACGATCTCACAATGATATTAATATCATATTTGGAACCAAAGAAAAAGAAATCGAGTTTTAAAATAGATAATGATTTTTCACAATATTGTTAAAACTAAATTTCAAAAACGATAATATATAAGACAATTACACAAGATTGATAGTAATATGAATATAGATTTATTGACTACTCATATCAAATTTAAATTAATTTTAAGAGAAAACCAATGCCCTATAAACTAAGATTTGTGCAGAAATTTATCCCATCAAAAAGAGAAGCATTTTTAGAATTAGAAAAAGAATTTATAAAACTCGAAGAAGAAACCGAAGGTTTTCCAAAAGGAAAAAGATACCTGCCCTATTCTGGAAGAGAATCAACGAACACACTCATTTGGGAATCTGAATTTGAATCCCTTGAAGAGGCACAAAAGGCTCTAGATTTAATTTCAAATCATCCAAATCATGAAACTTTATATCAAAAGCAAGTCCCTTTCTTTCAAGATGCTTATACAGAAATCTACCAAAGCTTTTGATTCTTCAGTTATTTATTATTATTTGATTTTCTATCACACCAATATTTAAAAGTTAAACTTTTAGACCTACAATTTTTTACATTCACGCCATAGATGGCTAAAGGTGTTATTGAATTTATTTATCAACGACTTGTCATAGTGAACAACAACATTTTCTTCATTATATTTTGAGGCGCTTCGCGTCCAATTAAAACTGCCGTTGATTAAAATTGATTGATCAATAATCGCAAATTTATGGTGCATATGATATTTTGTAATATCAAGCTTCACTGAAATCCCCTTAGAACTTAGAGACTTAACATCACTGCCACGATCATCTATTTTATCATTATCAGTGACAATCTTTACATCAATACCACGCTCATGTGCAGCAACTATTTCTTCACTAATCAAATTGTCTGATATGGTAAAAACACAAATCAATATTTCTTTTTCAGCATTTCTCAACAGTTGCTTAATGCGATTGGCGCATTCTTCCCCTGGACTAAAATAAACTTCTGGAGAATCTATTAAATTATTATTCTTAACGGAATCAACAATCTTAAGTAGTTTTTCAAGCCACTTTATAGCTTCAAGCTCATTTATTTTTTTTTCCGATATATGACTTTTTATAATTTCGAAGCCTTTGTTTCTTATAAAATTTAACTTTTCAATATTATAAGAAAAATCATTAAACACTTCTTTTAAAACATATTTTTCACTATCACTAAGTTTTAAATCTTCAAATGTTTGTAGCAATAGTTTTTCAAGATCTCTAATAGACATAATATAAATATCCAAATTATTAAACCGACTCTATTTAATCAAATTATATTGATTTTTTCAAGTTTGTTTTAATTAAATGAAATAATATTATCACATATTTACAATTGAAGATAGATGAAATAAGATGATAACGGGGAATTATCATCTTACTCCATCTCAGAAGAGAGTTCCTTGAAAGAGAAATCGCCAGCCAGAAAGGAACATAACTTAACTGGCGATTTATTTGATATCCAATTGATACCAAAGTTATTGAAGATTTTATTCGTGTATATTTTTTACTTATGCTTCTACTGGCTCCGTTTCTTTTTCAGAATTATTTTCGGTCTCTTTAGACTCTTCCTCTAAAACTTCCTCTGGGCTCATACCAATCTTGTAATGTGTTTTGACAAGTTCACTAATCAAAGAACACATATCTTCATTTTCTTTGATAAATTTAACAACCTTGTCACGACCCTGACCTAATCTTGTTTCCCCAAAAGAAAACCAAGAACCTGTTTTTTCAACAATTTCAGCTTTGACAGCTAAATCTAGCAAATCACCCACCTTACTGAATCCTTCTCCATATAAAATATCAAATTCCGCTTCTCTAAAAGGTGCCGATAATTTATTTTTAACACATTTAACACGAGTTCTATTACCTATTATTTCATCATTGCTTTTTAAGGCACCGATTCTTCTAATATCCAATCTCAAAGAGGCATAAAATTTCAACGCATTACCACCTGTTGTTGTTTCTGGATTTCCAAACATCACGCCTATTTTCATTCGTAACTGATTAATAAAAACCAAACAGGTATTACTTTGCTTAACAGCTGCCGTTAATTTTCTCAAAGCCTGTGACATTAATCGTGCTTGTAAACCCATGTGGGAAGCACCCATATCACCTTCAATCTCTGCTTTCGGAGTTAAAGCCGCAACTGAATCAATTACTAAAATATCAAGAGAGTTAGAACGCACCAATAATTCACAAATTTCCAAAGCCTGCTCACCAGTATCTGGTTGTGAAATCAACAATGAATCCATTTGTACACCAATTTTTTTAGCATACGTTGGATCAAGGGCGTGTTCTGCATCAATAAATCCAGCTAAACCACCTGATCTTTGAACACTGGCAATGGCTTCTAATGTTAAAGTCGTCTTACCTGAACTTTCAGGCCCGAAGATTTCAATGATTCGCCCTTTAGGTAAACCACCACAACCGGTAGCGATATCTAAAGATAAACACCCTGTAGAAATTGCATCCACAGCTACAATGTCATCGTCACTCAACATCATTACCGAACCCTTACCAAATTGTTTATCAATTTGTTTCATGGTTTGGCTCAACATGTCCAACTTGGCTTCTTTCTCAGTAATAGCGCCTTTTTTTGTTGTTTCTTTTGTCATTTTTGTTCCTTTCAAAAATTATTATTAATTATTACTATTCATTTATATAGTGAACGTAATATAACTATATTTTTGTATACGCAAGTTATTTCTAGAAAAATACTATACAAAAATATACTTTTTTGCTGATTTCTTGGCAAATCACTACATATTGTGAAATGAACTAGTTTTGCTACAATATATTGATTTTAGGCATTAAAAAATGTTTGATTTAAAAAGCGACACCATCACAAAACCAACTAAGTTGATGCTAGAAGCCATGTTTAACGCCTCTGTTGGAGATGATGTTTTTGATGAAGATCCAACCGTAAGGGCTTTAGAAGACAAATCTGCAGAATTATTACATAAAGAAGCCGCCCTTTTTGTTCCCAGTGGCACACAATCCAATTTAATCGCCACAATGCTTCATACGCCACCTGGTAGCGAAATGATAGTTGATAATAATAGCCACATCCAATGTTATGAAGCTGGTGGTAGCTCCCGCTTTGGAGGCCTCACACTAGCAACTACAGACAACCCGCGCGGAAACATCAACATTCAAGATATCGAAGATTGCATCAAGCCAGATAATATACATTATACAAATACAACATCTATCTCTATTGAGAATACACATAATAGAAAAGGCGGTACCATATACCCTAAAAAAGAAGTCGCTAATTTATTTAAATTTGCAAAAACAAAAAATTTAAAATTACATATTGATGGAGCTAGAATATGGAACGCTGTCATCGCCGAAAACTCAAACATAACCGATTTCTCAGAAAACTGTGACTCAATAACATTTTGTTTATCAAAAGGATTAGGATGTCCTGTAGGGTCTGTCCTACTAGGTACAAAAGATTTTATTTACGAAGCTAAACGATTACGAAAAGCTTTAGGTGGTGGTATGCGCCAAATTGGCTATCTAGCTGCTGCCGGCATTTATGCTTTAGATAATAATATTGAAAGACTACAGGAAGATCATAGTAATGCAATATTGTTATCCAATACAATTAGAGATGCTGGCTTAATTGTAAATCAACCTGAAAGCAATATTGTCATCTGGGAACCTCAAAAACAAAATGTGCCTGAAACAATCAAAGTGCTAACAGAAAATGGAATATTGGGTGTACCCTTTGGAGACAAAGTAATTCGATTTGTCACCCATTTAAATCACGGAATAGATGATATAAAAAATGTTTGCGAAATTCTTAAAAAGATTCTTTAATGGCTAAAAGAGCTAACTTTAATTACTTTGAAAATCTTTTAGGATTCAACAAATTAATCCTAAAGCAAGTTCTAAGCAAAGGAGCAACTGTTGTTGATGCTACCTGCGGCAATGGTCATGATACTTTATTTTTAGCAGAACACATCGGGCCCCAAGGCAAAATTTACTGTTTTGATATACAGTCCCAAGCCATTCAGATCACCACTGAATTGGTTAAAAGTTTAGATCCCTTGCCGAACATAGAGTTTATCAATGATAGTCACATCCAATTCAAAGAATATATTCAGGAATCTGTGGATCTATTCATCTATAATTTAGGATATTTGCCGAATACAGATAAAAATATTATTACTCAATTTGACACTACCCTTAACAGTTTGAATGTAGCCATAGAATTATTAAAAAGCGGTGGTTTCATCTCAATATTATCATATATTGGTCATGATGGTGGCAAAGAATTTAATCATGTAAACCAATGGCTAAACACATTAGATCCAAATGAATACAGCATCACAAAAACAGAATTTATATTAAGGAAGAACTCACCCATACTTTTTCTAATTGAAAAACTCTAAGGATAGGAACTATCATGCATACCAAAAGCGAAATTACTAGGAACTGGTTACCAAGATATACCGGCATGCCATTGAAAAAATTTGGACAATATATTTTACTGACAAATTTCTCATCATATGTTTCAAGTTTTGCAGAAGGTTTTAATGTGAAAATATATGGAGAAGGTTTGCCAATGCAAGCTGCAACTGGAAAGAATATTACCATTATAAATTTCGGAATGGGTAGTGCCTCAGCAGCTACTATCATGGATTTATTATCAGCCATAAAACCAAAGGCTGTCTTATTTCTAGGCAAATGTGGTGGGTTAAAAAAGAAAATCAAAGTAGGTGATATTATTTTACCTATCGCTGGCATTAGAGGCGAAGGAACCAGCAATGATTATCTTCCCATCGAAGTGCCGGCTCTTCCATCCTTTAGATTACAACAAGCACTATCACACACCATTAAAAAATATAAAATGTATTATTGGACCGGAACTATCTATACCACAAATCGTAGAGTTTGGGAACATGACGCAAAATTCAAAAAATACTTAAAAAAAATTAGAGCATCAGGGATTGACATGGAAACCGCCACAATCTACACAGTCGGATTCTTCAACAAAATCCCTCACGGCGCTCTTCTACTAGTTTCAGACAATCCCATGGAACCAGAAGGTGTCAAAACGGCCATCAACGATAAAAAGATAAGCAAACAATTTACCGAAAAACATTTGTCCATCGGCATTGATTCACTACTAGAATTAATTCATTCAGGGGAATCGGTCAAACACATGCGATACTAAAGTCACTATTGAATAAAATTACTTCTTCTACTTTTTTTAAATTTCAGAAAATAGATATAAACGAAATTATAACTTTCTTACCATTTAATTAAGGGACAACATGTCGACAGTAGAAACAAAATTAAAATTCGGAGAAGGTATCATAAGTGGAATTATTGCACTCGCCTGCTCTGCAATGTGCTTACTTGGTGTTCTTGCATTTTATTTTCCGGAACATTTAACTACACCTGATCTGAGAAGAACTTATAGCGTATCATTTATTCGCCAACTAATGTTTTTCCTACTGATCATTTCAGGAAGTTTAGCCACTTTTAACATTGTGCGTAATTTCAATCAGACTGAATTAAAAAAAAGAAAATATTTCGGCGTTTTATCGTGGATATTTATCATCTGCACTCTTCTTCTAGGAGGTAATGCGATTGAAGTTGATAAAGTCACTGAAGGCAAAGCCTATATTGGACTTGACTGGTTCATACTCGATTTACTTGGCTCAAGTTTAGTATTTATAACCATTGAAAAAATTTGGCCTTTTCGGGATCAACCTGTTTTTCGTTTAGGTTGGCAAACTGATTTAAACTATTTTTTACTCAATCATCTCCTAATAGGTTTTATGCTATTAACTACTAATTATTTTATTAACTCTATTTTTAGCTGGGTATCAAATATAGGAATCGCTCACTTACTACAGTCGATGCCATTTTTGTTACAGCTTTTTCTAATTATTTTATTTGCAGATCTTGTTCAGTATTGGGCTCATCGTGCTTACCATGAGGCCCCTTACTTATGGCGCCTACATGCGGTACACCATTCGGCAAAACGTATGGATTGGCTTGCCGGTTCCCGCCAACATGTACTAGAAATTATTGCGACTCGCTGTTTAGTATTAGTTCCTGTTCTAATGTTAGGTTTTTCGAAACCTGTTATCGACACTTATATAATTGTGGTAGGCCTCCAAGCTGTATTTAATCACACAAACTCTCAATTTAAATTCGGATGGTTACAATACATAATTGTGACTCCTCAATTTCACCATTGGCATCACTCTTCTGATAGTGCGGCCATTGATAAAAACTACGCCGCCCACTTTTCTTTTCTGGATTATATCTTTGGTAGTGCTGTTGCTGATAAGAATGAATGGCCCAAGGAATATGGGGTTGTGGGAGATTATATGCCCGATGGACTTTTGATTCAGCAAGTTTTTCCTTTTAAAAAATCACAAGAAAAGAAATAAAGAGCTGTCCCTTTAATTAAGACAAAGCATCCGTTGTCTCTACCAATTAAAATATTCACATTACCCGCAGAGACAACGCATGCGTTGCCTAAGCCTCCCAACCATTATGAATAAGAATTAAAATTCTCTTTTAGTATTCTCTAAATAAAGATAAGGTATAAATTATTTGTCATTAAATTTTGTTATAAAAAAATGAATTATATCGATGGTTGCAGTAGTAAACCTTTGCTTCCAATGTAGAATCATTTCAAGACTAAAATTGCATGCAAATTATTCTGAAAAACGAAAAAGGAATCTTTAAAATGAGAAAACTCATATCACTTTTATTATTAACGTGTTTTACAATTGGAAGCTCAATACATGCAAAAGATTTAGGACTTAACATAAGTCAAATCAATAAAAATGGTCTCTACTCAACCGGCGATAAAATAACTTGGACTATAAAAATTGGACGACTTGATTCTACTCATGCAAAAAAAATAAAATATACAGTTAAACTTAGTGGCAAAAAAATACTAAAGAAAGGAACTGCTGATCTTACAATTTCCTCACCCACTATTTCTGTAGTATCAGAAAAACCTGGATCAATGATACTTACTATATACGCAGGTAATAAGCATCAATGTAGTGGTGCTTTAATCTCCTATAAAGAAATTAAACCATCTCAACCAAAGCCCTCTGATTTTGATGAGTTCTGGAAAAGCAAACTTGCCGAACAAGATAAAGTACCAATGAATACAAAATTAACACCTGAGACAACCGATAAAAACTTTAACTCTTGGATTATCACCATGGATACAATTCGTGGTCAAAAAATTCATGGCCGTTTAGCCCGCCCTATCGATGGTAAAAAGTTTCCTGCCATACTTAAGTTGCAATATGCTGGAGTTTATGGATTAAATTCAGGTGGGGCTACAAATGATGCAAAAAAGGGTTGGTTATCACTCAATATAATTGCTCATGACATACCCGTTAATAAAAACAAAGAATATTATTTAAACTTGAAAAATAGTTCACTAAAAAGTTATACCAGAATAGGTAATACTGATAGAGAAACATCTTATTTTCTTAGAATGTGTTTAGCTTGCTCACGAGCCGTCGATTATATTTCAACTAGACCTGATTGGGATGGCAAAACAATTGTGGTGCTTGGAGGAAGTCAAGGCGGCTACCAATCAATTGTCGCAGCAGGGTTAAACAGTAAAGTTACAGCGATTATGGCAATGGTTCCAGCGGGTTGTGACCTTAGCGGACCTGTTGCCAATAGAGCCGTAAGTTGGCCATACTGGTGGAGCAAAAAAGAAACAGATCCAAAAATCAAAAATACAGCAAGGTATTTTGATGCCATCAATTTCGCTTATAACATTAAATGCCCGGCACTAATTGGGTTTGGCTTAGGTGACGAAACCTCGCGCGCTGAAGGAGTCATGGCAGCCATTAACGTCATGAAAGGCAAAACAAAACTTATCATACAACCTAATGGCGAACACCAAGGATCTGGAAGAAAATTTTATACCCATCAGTCAAATTGGAAAAAGGCATTATTTAATGGCAAAGATGTAATACCATTAAAAAAATAGAACATAGGGACTTGATAAATTTTAAAAGACAGACCTAAATTATTAGGTACTAAAACCAATATTGCTTAATATCAAAGCATGAATTCACTAACATGCAGAATAAATATGTGAACCTATATTTTTTTTTAACGTTTCGTTTTAATATATAACAATTTGATAAAACGAAAATATGAAAATACTTTTAAATCCTTTAACACTATTTTATTTTTTATTTATTCTCTCAATTGGATCTGCGATCCATTTGATATATGGATCTTGTCAGACTAGCAGATGGCATTATATTATACAAACGTATTACGTGTCTGAGAAATTACCCCATTGGTTATTTGTAAAGAGTAAAGCGACTGTGGGAGGAGTAATCACTAAAGACAGAATAAAAGTTTATGCTGATTACGCAGGGACCTGGTATTCATGGTATAAAAATGGTGATATGAGGGATTCAGGTGAGTATATAAACGGCATAAAAGAAGGTGAATATAAAAGCTGGCATAAAAATAGAACTTTGGCTTCCTTAAACTATTACAACGATAATAATTTTATTGGTGAGCAAAATTATTGGTTTAATAATAAACAGCATCAATATAAATGTGCATACGAATTCAATGAAAAGCAAGGAACACAAATTCAATGGTTTAAAAATGGAAAAGTAAAAGAAACCTCAAACTGGATCAATGGTAGACTAAATGGTAAATATCAATCATGGTACAAAACAGGAGAAGCGAATATTTTTCGAATCTATTTCAATGGTGACATTTCATTATCTAAAGCGTGGTATCCAAATGGCAATAGAAAATTTAAAGAACGTTATGTTGAAGGGAAAAGAGATGGGGAACAAAAACAGTGGTATCGAAACGGAACAATTAAAGAAATTATTTATTATAATAATGATCAAAGAATTTATAAATAAGACATCAAACAAGAAGAACACAAAATTAAATATCTGTTCCTTAAACTTTTAAGGACGGACTCTTTAATTTAATATAACCATAATTTAATCATAAAATAATATTGAGTCCTTACTTCTCATCTATTAAACTTAAGGCTACTTCTGCTTCTTCGATTGCGGCTGAATCAAGAATTGTGGGTGGTATTTTAAACTTTTCCTTATTTGCTATAGACCTAATAACATTTCTTAAAATTTTTCCACTTCTTGTTTTTGGTAATTGATTCACTATAGAAACAGACTTTATAGTAGCAATTGGACCAATGCCTTCTCTTATTTTTATTTTCAGCTCTTTACTTAAATCTGATTGTGTTATTTCTTGTCCATTTTTAAGCACTGCCAAAACAATTGGAACCTCCCCTTTCAACTCACATTTTGTTCCAACGACAGCACATTCAGCTACAGCAGGATGAGAGGCTACAATTTCTTCCATTTCTCCTGTAGAAAGTCGATGTCCCGCAATATTAATAATATCATCCATTCTACCCATGATGAATATATAACCATCTTCATCTTTATAACCACCATCCCCTGACAAGTAATAACCAGGATATTTCTCGAGATAACATTTATTAAAATATTCAGGATTATTATGAATGGTCAGTAAACAGCCTGGTGGCAAGGGTAGTCTGATAACTACGGCACCTTGCTCATTAGGTTTTTTTTCAACTCCATCTTCATCTAATATTTGAATATCAAACCCCGGTACGGGTAAACTTGCAGAACCAGCTTTGAATGGTTGTGGCTCAATACCATATGGATTAGCGATCATTGGGTAACCACTTTCAGTTTGCCACCAATGGTCAACAACAGGCAGTTTACTTAATTCATTCAACCATGTATAAGTTGCTGGATCTGTTCGCTCACCAGCTAAATAGATTGCTCTTAAGCTTGAACAATCATAATTTTCTTTTAATGACCCTTGCGGGTCTTCTTTTTTTATTGCCCTAAAAGCGGTAGGCGCTGTAAAAAAAATATTCACTTTATGTTCTGCAATTATTCGCCAAAATGTTCCAGCATCAGGAGTTCCAATGGGTTTGCCTTCAAATAAGATCGTCGTACAACCCATGATTAAAGGAGCATATACTATATAAGAATGACCGACAACCCATCCCACATCTGAGGCGGCCCAAAATACTTCGCCGGCTTTAATATTGTAAATTTTTTCCATGCTAAATTTTAAAGCAACTGCATGTCCACCATTATCTCGGACAACGCCTTTTGGTTTTCCTGTTGTACCTGATGTATACAGAATGTATAAAGGGTCATTACTTGAAAGTGGTGTGCAAGGAACATTTTCTCCTTGATTTAAGACATCAATCCATTTAATTTGTCGAGGCCCTATATTATTTAATTTTAACTGATCTCTCTCAAAAATAATACTTTGCTCAGGCTGATGATTTGATTTCTCAAGAGCTTCATTAATGATATGCATATAATCTATGATCTTTTTGCCTTCAATCCCACAAGTAGCAGTTAAAATAAATTTTGGTTTAGCATCATCAATACGGGATGCTAATTCTGTAGCCGCAAAGCCGCCAAATACAACCGAATGGACGGCACCTAACCTTGCGCAAGCCAGCATAGCCACCATGGTCTCTGGAATCATTGGCATATAAATAATAACGAGATCACCTTTATTTAATCCAATATTTTTTAGGGCTCCTGCAAAAAAACTGACTTGATCTAAAAGTTCTTTATAAGTGAGTTTCTTAATTGTTTGCGTAACTGGAGAATCGTAAATAAGAGCAATCTGATCCCCGCGACCTTCCTTAACTTGTTGATCTAAGCATAAATCGCAGGTATTAATGATACCGTCTGTATACCACTGCGAATACTCACCAGAGCTTTCACTTAAAATCGATTCTGGTTTTTTGATCCAGTTAATTTTATCAGCCTGATTTTTCCAGTATGTTTTAGGGTTTGAGATTGAACTTGAGTATTCTTCTTTGTAGGTCATTTATGATTCCAAATCAAAACTGTTTAACAATGCCCTAAACCTTTCCAGATCATTAATTGACACTTCGATCTTCTACTTGGTCATATTGCTTATTTATAAGCGTTATACTAATTATTTACAAACATAATATTAGAACCTTACAAAACCATTAATAAAAACACTGCCAAGAAGATTTTATCGATCACCTCTTTAATTTAATATGACTATAAGCTAATCGTATAGAATAATCCATGCCAAATTTTTTATTACCGTGCTAATAAATTTCAATATTCGATAAATTTACAGACGTTTAAGACAAGTAATGCGTTGTCCCTACAAAATACAATCTGACACGCATTATATTATTTAAAGGACTTCGGCGAAACACCTTCATAATCTTTAAATATTTTTGAAAAATATTGCGATGATTGAAAACCACAAAGAAAACCAATGTCTGTTATGCTCATTTCATTTGTTTTTAGAAATAATTTTGATTTCTCAATTCTCAATCGATTCAAATAGGATACAGGTGGTTCTCCCGTAATTTGCTCCACTAAATTCGCAAATTGAGTTCTTCCTAATTTGCAACATTCAGCCATTTCATCTAAACTCCACAATCGATGACATTTATTTTCAAGTTCATCCAAAAAAGACTCCACACGAACAAGACCATCTTCTTGAATGATAAAATTTTCTTGCTTATGTAATATTCTTGTAAACTCTAATATCAATGATTGAAAGAGAAGTAAAATGGATTCTTCTTTTAAAAATTCTGATTGACTCAACTCATTTACAATAGATTTAAGTAAATAAGAAAAAGCTGAGGTAGTTGGATAAGAATGCTTAGTTGACCTTGTTAATTGTTGAATCATCTTCTTGGTCAAAGAAGAATCAATCATCAAATTTTTATGAAATTGATACTGCTTACTTTTCTTTTGGTATTTTTTATTTAACGGAAACACTACATAAAATAATTCTGATCCTGATTCATACGTTTTTGTACTACCATGCGATTCCCATGGCAAAGTATAAAAAATTGAATTTGGTCTTACCTTTTCTTTTACACCATCGACTTCCCATTCAAGATTTCCTTTCTTAATATAAATCAACTCTAGGCCGTCATTTTGGTGTATTTCTAATTGTCTAGAACGCTTTCTAGGAAACCAATGCCCATATTCTGTAATCAGTTCTTTAAACAGCATAATGCTAACTTTTTATATTATTTACCAGTGATATATATTTAAAGATTATACGAATTTTTTATTTACTATGTAACGAATAAATGAATGAATTAAGACTTTTTCCAATTAAAAGGACTATACATATGACAATCACGAATAATCAACTCAATCAATTTCAGAATGAAGGCTATGTTATCTGCGAAAAATTTTTTAATGAAGATCTAATGATTTCATTGAAAAAAGAGTTGGATCGCATGTTAGATAACGGCCACGCACGAAACGTATCTACCGATGGAGATGGCAAAACAAGTTCCAACAAAAAAGTGAATATTCAAATTTGTCCTCTGTCCCCTATTAGTAAAATATTTGCTGATGTTAGTAAAAGAAAGGATGTCCTCAATGCTGTGCATACTTTATTAGGTGAAAACACAGAGCTGCATTTAGATCAAGTATTTTTAAAACCTGCTAATCATGGAACGGGTACAAATTGGCATCAAGACAATGCCTATTTTAAAATAAAAGATGTAAGCAAAGGCACAGGCATGTGGATAGCGCTAGATGATGCCAATAAAGAAAATGGAACTATGGAAATTGTTCCTTCTAGCCATTTACAATCCCACGAACATATACGTGATATGCACAGTGACCATCATATAACATGTGAAGGTGATGATTCAAAATCGATTGCTATGGAAGTAAAAAGAGGCGGCTGTGTCTTTTTTAATTATGGCATTATTCATTGCACAAAAGAGAACAAAACGAATGCAGCCAGAGCTGGCTTAGCCCTACACTTTGTTGATAAAAATTATCGTGTTAAAGATGATGGGTTTCTTTAGAAAAATCATTAAATAAAAATCTAACTGGTTGGACCAATGGTTGAGATATTTTTGTCACCAATAATTAAGGGATCAATTCTTGGATACCGAGCTGTAAAGTCATTATCCCAGCCATGATAGACGATCCAATTTTTACCGCTTTTATCGACAAAAAAATTATGATGACCCGGCCCTTTAACCGAATCCGTCGAACTCAATAATGGATTAGGTTCTTTAAGAAAAGGACCAAAAGATGAATCACTAACCGACCAATGAACTTCATAATCACCTTTACCCCATGAGCCTAAACTAAACGTTAAATAATAAGATTCATTACTATACAAAACACAAGGTCCTTCTTGCCAAGGATAATCACCCATGATTAACTTAGGTTTGCCAGCAACTTCCTGTGGTGTGATTAATTGATCTACATATATTTGACCTGCTACGAGTCCATCACTATTACCATATTCAACAGTGTAGTAAAGATAAAGAGTACCATCAATGTCTCGAAAAGGACTACCATCCAAAGAAGCATTTGAGACAACCACTCCTAAATCTTCATAGGGGCCATCTGGTGCATCCGATACAGCAAGACCAACCCGATTACCCGTATTTTTCGGAGCAATACCATCGGAGGCTGTATAATACAAATAAAACTTCCCATCAATTTGCGTCACTTCTGGCGCCCAAAAGTTTTTTCGATTCCATGCACCTTCTTTACCAAAAGAAACAGCCCCACGAATAAATTCCCATTTGACTAAATCTGACGAACGGTATATCGGAAGATAGCGAGTATCCATAGCCTTGCCAGAAGCTACCAAATAATAAAAATCATCTGCAACAAATATATAAGGGTCTGCCAAATAGGCATCGATAATGGGATTCTGATATTGGTCATGTTTTGTCATAATTAATTTTTCTATATTTTTACTCACATACTTAACAATTATTTTTCGTTCGGTTTATTTTTTTGTTTGGGTGTATCTACGGGAATCTTCACATCAGGAATTTTTCTTAACGTTGCCACAAGGTCTGTTTTAAATGCTGGTGGCTTCAACCACATACTCAGCCCACGACTTTTCACAGTTTCGGATTCTCCCAAGGTTTTCCCCGTAGCAGGATCCATCCATGTAAGTGTATATGATCCCAAAGATGACCCCACAATAAATTGTTCAGCTTTGATTTCCTTCTCATAACCACCTGGATTATGAAGATACAGAACTGACAAGTCCTTATTGGCTAAAGCCCATAATTCAATTTCCTGGTGATCAGTATAGGCAATAGTTGGTCTCAGATTAATTGGCAGCTTAGCTGTATAATCAGCGAGCACCTTCATATAATCTCTAGTCTTGGCACCCATATAAGCATTCGGATTACCCCCCCATGAAGGAATATCAGGTATTATTTTCCCGGAAGTATTCCAGAAGGTCAAGGCGCTTTCATTCATAAATGCTGTCCAAGCCGAAACGCGCCATTTTACAGGGGCAACATTGCCATGCGGTTTCTGATTGCCAAATTCTGTATAAAGTACAGGTTTGCCAAAACTTTTAAATCGCCCAATTTCTTTTGATAAATGACCGGGGACTCTTTCAGAAGGAAGAGCCATATACTCATGCAATGATATTACTTCACACCAATCTGCTTCGGGTCGTTCATAACTAGTCATCATCAAGTGCTTATAAGGGTCTGCCGCACGAACTACCTTGGCCAAATGTTTTAAAAAATCATCCGGGGAAAAAGCATCTTCATTAAACAATTCCCATATATCACAATAAGCACCCCATCGAGCAACGACATAACGCATATAGTGCTCAATATTTTTTAGATGTTTACCTTTCAAATTCTTATAGTTGGTCAAATCACGCACCTTGCCAAAAGAAGTTGACTTATTGCCCCACAATGACATATCTTGAAAAAAGATAATGATTTGGGCCCAACCGTTTGCTTTGATCACTCGACAGGATTCATCAATCTTTTCACAGGCTTCCAAGTCATAACGGTTGAGAATATCTGCGCCCTTAATAATAGGAAGAGCCACACCAGCCTTATTTCCAGCACTTAACTGACTGCGAATCAAGTTGGTTTTGCCATGAAAGGCTTTCATAAAATTTACACGATCTGTATGATTACTTTCAGATGCATTGAGTCCATCGAATCCGATACGATCTGGAACACCCCAACCAAGTTGTTGACCAATTGGGTAAAAAGGTTTACCATCTTCAGTCACAAAACGGTAAGGATTACTTTTCGATATTCTCATAAACCCCTTAAGACTGGAAGCGACACACTTAAATGTACCCATTTGCTTTTTCTGTTTTCCATTTTCTTTTAACAAAAGCGTGTATTTCCAAGTACCTATGATCTTAGGCGAGTAACGCACAGTCCAAGTCTTATCCTTGTGATAAAAGCCATCGACTTTTATTGAACTGCCATCCGGACTTTTCATCAGTGCTACAATTTCAATATCACGAAAAGGATTCGCCGGTAACTTTTTCACTTGCATAGATAACTCGATCACATCAAAACGCTTAATGTCTCCAGCCCTCACCGAAGTTGAAAACACAATCACAAATAAAAAACAAAAGTATACATGACGATTCATGAAGTCTTTCCTTATAAAATAATTAGGCTTGGTTATTTATAAATTGAGTATCTCGTTTAGGATTATAGACACTCTAAATTCAACTTACAAGTATACCAACATAAAGGCCCTACTAAACCATATTCCTAAGAAATCTATTTACAAAAACACATTTGCTTCTGAATTAATAACTAGGAGGTGACATGGATACCAACTTAATTAATTTGAGCTCAGACTAGCCTAGGATAGTGTTTTATGTTACAGCGTAATACAGTCAACAGCCTGACCTTTAATAATTTTAAATACTGTGCAAATAAATTTTAATGGTCTGTCCCTGATGATTCATTGAGAAAACTTATTTGGATTGCAGGAAAGAATTCAGAGTTATTTATTTTTAAATTTGATAAAACTAAAGTAAATTTAAAAGATTTGTAAATTAAATATTTGTTGAAATTTATTTTTTTATTTTAAACTTCTTCAAAGATAATCTTTCTTCTTTGTGATATCCTAAAGTTACACTAACTATTTTCTGATTACCTGGGTCGGCTATATATAGTTTTTTATCTGTATAGGTTGTTAGGTATGCACCATACATAAGACCCACTTCATCGCCACCAACTGGGGCTTTACTATTTGGCCCTTGAGCATCTGCATTGCCATAGGTGCCTATTCGTGTAATTAAATTGCCCGCGGAATCTATCATAGCAATGGAAAATCGGGTTATTTCAGGAGCAAAAGAACGATTAAAATAATCCATGGCGAACCTTGCATTCCAACAGGAACAAGTACCGCCGTTTTTTCCACTCCAGCCAACACCGCCATACATCCATTCAGAACCAGTGACCCATGCTTTTCCAAAGCTAGGATTAGATATATCAAAGTCTCTTTTTAAATAATTTTTTTGGTCCATTTTTAGAAGAATTCTTTTGTTAGTGCTGTATATCTTCCCTTTTTTAGGTGGAAATTTCATTAATGTGCCTGTTTGATCATGGTAGTAGACTTTCTTATTATAAATTCGAGTTCCTGGTGACATTAGATAAACATTATCATTTGTATCAATTGATACACCATAGGTATTGTCTGCTAATCCAGGAATAAAATCTACATATAAAGGTTTACCATGTTTATCCCAAACAGTAATATAAGGAGTTCCTCCTCTACCTTCAAATGATCTGCCTTCAAAAGTTTTAAATGGATATAAATTTTTAGTATCTATTCGAGAATTGATCCCGCTGATAACAATGTTGCCATTTAAAGCAACATACATTCCCCCATGATGCCAGTTAGCATTTGATCCTGTTATCTTTAGTGCAGACTTAACGTCTGATTTTCTGTTGGAACTTGATGAGCTAGTATGAAGCCCTTTTTGTTCATTACCATAATCCATGGTACCTCTCTCCATTTTGAATTAGATAATTCATAGCGAACCACATGACTTCTAGTTCTGAGATATAAGAAGCCATCATGGTCAAAGCACATATCTTCAGCATCAAATGGCGTTTGAATTACAGAGATCTTGCCCGTTTCAGGATTAATCTCACGAATTTGTTTAAATAGTGTTCCACCTAATAAAGCTCGACCTTCAGTCATATAAAGTTTTTTGTTTTTTGGATTAAAATTTATTCTTTGACGATTGAATTTTGCTGGAACACTCATTATGTTTTGATCTGATATTTCTTTGCCAAAGTCATTTGTTAATTTAAGTTTTTTTCCTTTTATGGTGTAAATTCGAATATTAGTTTTTTTGAATCCTTTTTTTATGGTATTTACATTTTCTCTTAACCATTCTCTTGAAATCCAAACATTGATATCATCTTTATTTTTCAAAACAGTTACCGAAAGAGGGAATCCATAATTTCCTTTATATTGAACTGGTTTAATCCAAGTATTGAAATCCTTTGGTAAATTAAATTGATTTTCATTTTTAAACTCAGGAGCAGCACTAAATACGGTTATCTTTGATTGTATTTTTTTAAGCCGGATCTTTTTTGAGTTTCGTCCTTCAACATAAACGATGCTTGAAACGGCATACACCTTTTGCGTATGTGGTTCAATAGCAACTTGAGATGGGTTTGGGACATTTAATGATTTGATTAATTTCCCGTCAGAAGAAAAAATCTGTACACGATGATTTAGGTGATCTGATACGTAAACATTTCCTTTTGCGTCAGTTTCTACGTGAGCAGGTACATTGAAGCTATTCTCATCACTGCCGCTTTTTTCAAAAACGTCAGAACCTAAAAATAAAACAGGCTTTTTATTACTTGCTAACTCCATTTTATAGACGCCGTGATAAGAATGCCAGCTTCCTGATGTGATGATATCATTTGATGCCTGACCAAATTTACAATAATGATAGCCTGCAAGATATAAGGTTTTACCATCTGGGCTTAAAGCACCAGACCTAGGATTAACTGTTTGGAGAAGACTTTTTTTTAATTTCGATTTAGGACCAACTTTTGAGATTGGTGGACCATTAAGATTCATTCCTCCAGTGGTTCCATCAGTGGCAAGTCTACATAGATAATCCATTCCTAAAGCAATTTTCCCATTTTTGACGGCCAAAAAAGAAGATGCATACCATCTCATGCCAGCATGATGATCTTCAATTTCAACACTTTCTGGATAAAGCCATTCTTTTTTTCTTCCTGTATAACCGTAATAATTTCCAGAAACTAATAATGATTGTTGTAAATACGTTGGTTTGAGAGGAAGAACTTTTCCATCTTCTCGTTTTTTCATTTGAAGACCAGTGACATCTTTGATTTTGTTTCCTGGAAACGGATAAATGGTTTTGATGTAATCACCATTAGGTGAAAAGAGTTTAACAAAATCAAATCCTACTCCTCCATCATATACATATACACCTTCTTTTGTTGCTTTTAAAATGGGGGCTTCTCTCCCTTGTCTTTTTTTAGGATTTGAATATAGATTTTTTTCAAAGTAGGGCTTAATACCTAAAGATACACGGAGAGTTAAAGAATCATAGTTTAACACATATTCACCTTGATCGTTTTTGCTGTCCCAAGTAACGGATTGACTTAAAGAATTTTTTTGAAAAGGCATGGGTGCGTTCTTTCCCAGAACACCGCTTGCTAAGTGACGTATAATATTTCCATTTGAATCTTCAATTGCAATTGTTACATCACAATAATCTTTAGAAGTAAATGAGATAATTATTTTATCACCTACCTTTTTTAGAGATGGCTTTTTAGTAAATGCGAAAACTTCTTTTCGTTTGATCCGCAGTTCTTCTTGTGTGTAGGCTGTTTTAAATGCAAGAACGCTGAAAATTGCCATAAAAATAAATAGCTTAAAATAAAATTTCATAATCATCAATCCTAAATATAAAATTTGAATTTATAGAAAATATTCTGAGAAGGGTAATTGCGATGTGTATTTCATTTATTCTAAAGAATTATTTTTTTCGTCAAGAAAAATATTCACGCATATTTAAGAATAAAGTTTCAGAATATCTTAAACATTGTTAAAACACTATTTTTTCCTTAGTATATATAGGTTAATAGGTTTGACCTAGATTGATTTTTTCAAAAAAACTAATAAAAATAAATTTCTAATAAGTATGTTCCCTACTAGGTATGTTTAATTAACTATAAAAATAGAATTATTTAAAATTATTAATAAGAATTAAATCTCAAAAAAGATGTAAGAATCTCTGAAATATTTTTTTAATTTAGTCGATAATCGGTGAGTTTGAAAGGTAGTGTATAAGAAGGAGGTTAATTTTTGGCATCATAACATTTTATTTTGTAGGTACTTATATTTATTTTTAATTAAACTATTGATGATCTGACTTTTTATGATATATTTATGATAGACACAGTAGATAACAGTAAATATCGATTTCTAATTCGTCTTTGCTGTTGAAATTTAAATAACACACTTCTAATTCTGACTTAACAGAATAAATATCAACTAATTCTTAAATGAGAGTGAATAGCATAGAATTGTTTCTTAATTTATGGAACTGGAGAAAAAATGAATATTTTATTTATTGGTAACAGTCACACTTTTGCTCATGGTATTCCTTTTCAAGCAAGAGAGTTATTCAACAGATCCTCTGCAGAAAAAGTTAATGTTAGTATGGTAACTTGCGGAGGGAAATCACTTGGTTGGCATGCTGGAACAGCTGGAACTAGATTAAATATTTTGTGCAATCAATGGGATCATATTATTTTGCAACAAGCTACTCATCCCTTTGCGACAAGAGAACAACATGAAGAAGACTTTCTAGCAATGAATGAAATAGTCAAAGGTACTGGAGCTAAAATAAGTTTTTGTATGACTTGGGCTAGAAAAAATGAGCCTGAAAAGCAATCTGAAATTGAAGAAGTTTATACTGAGTTGGCCGACAAATTGAAATGGAGAAAAATACCTATTTCGAAAATATGGCAAAAAGTTATTAAGGAATTTCCGGCAATAGAGTTATATAAATCTGATGAATCTCATGCTAGTCCAGCAGGAGCTTATCTAGTAGCTAATATGTGTTATGGCATAATATCGGGTAATACTGTTACTGGATTACCAGGCAAAATCAAATCAGGCAATGTAGAGTTAGTTGATTTACCCATTACTGAAATTGAAGCCATTCATAAAATCATAGATTTAGAATTATCACTTCATGTCATAAATTAAAGAGTTAGTCCAAATGAATTTTAGAAAGGTAGATAATGAAAAAAACTAAACGCTGTTTATATTTGCTGGTATATGTTATGTGTTGTTTAACAAATACTGCTTCGGCTGATACAACTCCACCTGTGTCAAAGAAAACGTTATCTACCAAAATAGAGATAAAAGATATTCCTTCAAGTAAATGGATCCGAATCAGCGAAGAAAAACCCCCTAACAAACAATTTACACATATTAGCTATCTGCCTGTGACAAATGAATTTTTAACATGGGGAAGAGCCAAGTTCCATCGATATGATGCTGTTCGTTATGATGTTGAGATTCTTAAATTATCTGAATCAAGACCTGAATGGAAAGATTCACTTCCTACAGGCAAAGAAGCTTCTTGGGCAAATGGGATGTTTCCTGATTGGTCTTGCAAGTGTCACAGAAGTAAAAGTAAAAAGAGGACACGACCTTGGAGCAATGAAGTCTTTGATTGTACTGTCGGCTCTTTTGCTCAACCAAATATAGTAAAATTTTGTAAAATAGATGACGTGCATCGGCCAACTCGTTCTTCAGTTTTTAATCAAGTTTGCTATGACAATAAACGAAATCATTTATTTTATTTTGTCGGTGGGAAAACATTTACCTATGATCCTGTTAATAAATTATGGTCAGATTTAAAAATTGCACCACCCATTACTTGTGAAACCCTTGTTTGGGCATCCCTATGTTACGACCCAATTAAAGATCAAGTAATACTGTTTGGTGGAGGGCAGGCACTCAATCCATGGGGAGGTGCTAAAACATGGGTTTTTGATTACACGAATAAATCTTGGAGTCGTCCTAAAATCTTAAATGATGTTGAACCGCCTTTGCGTTGTAATGCTAAATTAATCTATGATTCAAAAAATAAAAAAATGGTTCTTTTTGGTGGTTTCTCTCAAGATAAGTTACTATCAGATACTTGGATATACGATCCTGAAAAAGTTCAGTGGGAAGAAAAGAAAACTAAGATTGCCCCACCGCCTGAAACTCGCTATGGGGCAACCTATATTGAAAAGCATGGCGTTATTTTGTATGTTTTTCCTAATTATTCAAGTCGAAGTGGTATTATAGGCGGTGGTGTTTGGACTTATAACGTTACCTCAAATGAATGGAACCCACGCTTGGGTAATATACCAAGAATCCATACTGGCTGGCTAGGATGTGACTATTCTACTAAGGATGATGTGGTTGTTCTTAACTCAACTAATAAATCCAGCAAAAACAATAGCACATTTCTGTACCGATTGGATCCAAAAAGTATTGACACAAACCCAAAACGAAAAAAATCTCCTGAATCTTTTTTCAGATGGTATAACTCAAAACAACAAACATCATTATTAAGTACTCCTGAACCCACACCTCTAAAAACAGCAACCATAATCAAATCATTACCATCAAATAAATTAATTAATACTGAATTCCCTGGTCACGTTTTTACAAGATGTGATTATGGTACGATGACAATTGATACTGATCGTAGTGTAGTTGTTTATCATGGTGGTGGCCATAGTGCGTATGGAGGAAATGATTTCTTACGCTATTCAATTAAAAATAACCGATGGACATCGAAAAATGCTTACTTCTGTCCTTTTTTAGATGGTGCGAGTGTAACTGTTTATGGATGGTCTTATGGTATGCGACCTTTTATTCAGCACACTTATCGTTGGTATGCCTATGACCCTGTTTCTAAAATGGTGGTTTATTGTACTCGAGGCATGAGTGCAATGGATGGAAAAACAGTTATGCTTGATAATGATCCTAAAAATGCATTCAAATTTGATTTTAAAAAACATGGGGCACTCACATGGGTTTATGATGCAAAGACTGACAAAATGTATCCACCTGTTTTAGGTAGGCCATTTAATTTTATGGCAGGTCAAATAAATTTGATTGGGACTCCAAAAGGAATTTTTGCTAAAAGTAATAAAAAGTTATATCATGCAAAAGTAAAACTAATTGATGGAAAAGCAGAAATTATTTGGACGTTATTAGATGAGACTTGGCCTAAAGTAAGTGTAAAGAAAAACCGCCGTGAGTTCCAACCGCTAACTTATGACAGTAAACGTGAACGTTTACTTAGAATTCTGTTGAATGATAAAAGTGAAATTCAGATTTATGAACACCCATTAGGCAAAGGTACATGGAAAAACATTAATTGTAAAGGTGGGAAAGATTTAAATCGAGATGTTATTTATGATGTAGAAAACGACTGTTTAATGACAATGATAAAGAATAAAATATGGATAATGGATTGCAAGACTAATATATGGAGAGAACTTCAAATTGATGTTCCCAAAGATGGCACCAACCAAGTTCGCCTTGTTTACGACATCAAAAACAAACTGTGTATTATTGTTGGTGATAATCGTCGTTGGCTAAAAGCATTTTATTTTCGATTTAACCCAGCTACTGCAAAATATAAAAATAACCAAATAGAGAAAAAATAATTATTAAGAAATAATGGTCAATAAAATACGCCGTACATATAAGCGGTTAACTTCTTTTAAAAAAGGTTCATAATGTTTAAAATTAAATTTAATTTAAGTTTCCTATTTTTACTGGTATTGTTCTTAGCCAATTCGTCTTTAGTGTCTAAGGATAAGGTCTCCAAAGCAGTTAAAGGGGGACCGACTTATAGTAATGTTTCCTATGGTAAGGAAAAAATGCAAACATTAAACTTTTGGAAGGCAGAGGGCAAAGGCCCTAGACCGGTATTAGTCCAGATTCATGGGGGTGGTTGGTCTGGTGGTCGCAAGATTAGTAGGATTAAGAGTTATCAGCGTTATCTTAAAGCAGGCATTTCAGTTGCATCCATCGATTATCGCCTTACAAGAACGCATCCATTACCAGCACCAGTACATGATGCTGCAAGGGCTATTCAGTTTATAAGGTATAAGGCAAAAGAGTGGAATGTTAATAAAAATAAAATAGCTGCGACAGGTGGAAGTGCCGGTGGCTGCACGAGTATGTGGTTATTATTACATGATGATTTAAAAAATCCAAAATCCAAAGATCCTGTTCTCAGGGAATCAACAAGATTGTGTGCAGCTGTTGTTAGCGCTGCCCAGACTTCTATAGACCCTAAAGTTATTTCTAAATGGTTGGGAGATATGGTAACTAAACATAGCATGATTTACACATGTGTTGGTGAAAGAAATATTCAAGCTGCATTAAAAAATTATAAAAAGCATTCAAAACTATATAAAGAATTTTCTCCCATAAATCATTTAGATAAAAATGATCCGCCAATGTATTTAAATTACGCTGGAAGTGTAGATAGTCCTATTGATACTCCAGGCCATGCCATCCATCATGCCATATTTGGTCAAAAGGCAAAAGAAGCAGCCGATAAAATTGGACATAAAACGTATTTTCCAAATATAGATAAAAAATCAAAATATAAGAATAATCATACCTTTATGATGGACATGTTGTTGTCTAAAAAGAAATGATATTTTGATGCGAAAGAATCAATCTATATTTACTATAAAAATAGTCAGATAGAGAAAGAAAATAAAGGAGAATTAAATGATGAAAAGTATTTTAAAATTAATGATAACGGTTTCTTTAATAGCTTTTGCGTTCAATAACCTCATCGGTGAAGAAAAGGTAAAGGACAAAGCCAAAGTCAAAATGTTAACATTTAAACCTGACCCCGCCGTTTTGAAGATACTCAAAAATTTAAAAGAAAATGAAGGTGTTTATTTACCTGCTTTGAAAACGGCTGGAAACATCAATGCTGAACAGAAAAAATTTAATATGCATAAAAATGGACCTAGTCCACGCGACTATTGTCTAAAATGGGTCTGGGCTCCTGATAGAAAGAGAGCCCTCTTTTGTGGAGCAAATGCCGGTACGCCTCATCGCTTAAATGATGTCTGGGAATTCGATCTCGCTTCAAACACATGGGTGTGTTTGTGGAGTCCGGATCCAGACATGAATAAATTCCGAGGGATTAAAGGGGAAGAAAAAAAGAAAATTGTCGAGGCCAATGGTTACGTAAAAGATCGCGTCACATTTACTAATCGTGGTGCACCTTTTGATCCTGTACATACTTGGTGGGCTTTGACTTACGACCCAAATGTTAAAGCATTATTTTGGGTCATGGGAAATCAAAATAAGACGGGTTTTCTTAGCAAAATGGATAGATCATTCATGAACCTCTGGGCTTACTATCCATATGAAAACCGATGGGAATTTATGAGGACCAAACCTTCTCCTCGAGTAGCAAATGCTTCTATCCTAGAATATATTCCCGATTTAAAAGGTTCGCTCTGGTACAATTACGGGTTTAAGAGAATGGATATCTACAATGCTAAAGCCAATACCTGGACAAAACTAATGAAAGTTCCACAGACACGTGATTATCCAGGATCTGAAGCTGTATCAGCTTATGATAGTGAGAAAAAAATATTGGTGGTACATCATGGCGGAGGGACTCACCGAGGTAAACCCATGCTTAAACGCACCTATCACTATGATATTATGGGTAAGAAATGGTCGAAAGTAATTGAGTCAGAAGAAGGTCCATATGGATACGATAACAGAACGCCCATGGTTTATGACTCCGTCGCGAAAGTCTGCCTTATCATTGAAAGCAAGGCAATTTGGTCATATAAGGTAGGCGACAAGAAGTGGTCGAAGATCACACCCATAGGAGCTAGCCCCAAGGGAAGAAGAGCCTATATGGCCTGTTACAATCCTGAATATAATGTCACGATGGCATACCCCAAAGGTATGAATAAAATTTTTGTATACCGCGCAAAAAAAAATAAATGAAAATATTCTAGTTCAATTGAGAGATAAATTCAAAATATAAAAATCATGACACCTTTATGATGGATATGTTGTTAACGAAAAAGAAATGATGTTACGATACGAATGAACCCGTCTGTACTCATCATAAAAATAGTCAGATAAAGAAAAAGTTCAAGGAGAATAAAATGATGAAAAGTATTCTAAAATTAATGATAATAGTTTCTTTAATAGCTTTTGCGTTCAATAACCTCGCCGGTGAAGAAAAGGTAAAGGACAAAGCCAAAGTCAAAATGTTAATATTTAAACCTGACCCCGCCGTTTTGAAGATACTCAAAAATTTAAAAGAGAATGAAGGTGTTTATTTACCAGCTCTTAAAACGGCTGGAAATATCAATGCAGAACAGAAAAAATTCAAATTGGACAAATTCGGACCGAGACCTAGGGATTATTGTTTAAAATGGGTATGGGCTCCGGAGAGAAAAAGAGCCCTTTTTTGTGGAGCAAATGCAGGTACACCACATCGCTTAAATGATGTTTGGGAATATGATTTGGGTTCAAATACTTGGGTTTGTTTGTGGAGTCCAGATCCAGACATGAATAAATATCGACGTTTAAAGAAGGGGGATGAAAAAAAGAAAATCGTAGAGGCTACTGGTTATGTAAAAGATAATGTGTCATTTACAAATAGAGGAGCTCCTTTTGATCCAATTCATACCTGGTGGGCTCTAACATATGATCCAAATGCTAAGGCTTTATTTTGGGTCATGGGCCATCAAAACAAAACAGGCTATCTTAAAAAAATGGATAGATCCATTATGAATCTTTGGGCTTATTATCCTGAAAAAAATAGTTGGGCATTTATGAGGACGAGTCCATCGCCTAGAGTAGCAAATGCATCCATATTAGATTACATTCCAGAATGGAAGGGATTGCTTTGGTATAGTTACAAGTCTAAGAGCATGGATATGTACGATTCAAAAGATAATACTTGGACCAAGCTAATGAAAGTTCCCCAGAATACAGACTTTCCAGGACCTGAAGCCGTTTCTGCCTATGATACGGGAAATAAAATATTAGTAGTTCATCGTGGTGGTGGCACACATAAGGGTAAGCCCGTGCCTAAGATAACATATCATTATGACATAATGAATAAAAAATGGACTAAGGTCATAGAGTCGGCTGAAGGCCCACGTGGTAAAGACAACAAAGCACCTATGGTTTATGATTCTAATGCAAAAGTCTGTTTGATCATCGATAATAAAGAAATTTGGTCCTATAAAGTTGGCGATAAAAAATGGATAAAAAGGATTCCTACTGGAACTCCAAATATTTCAAAGAGAGCATTTATGGGCTGTTATAATCCAGAATATAATGTGATTATGGCTGATAATGGTAGTGGAAAAGTCTGGGTTTACCGCGCAAAAAATAAAACCACCATTCAAAAGCAACAGAAACGGAAACAATAATGAAAAGCATGGTTAGTTGTAAGTTATTGGCAATTTGTTTATTTCTAATTTTGTCACAACCTATCTGTGCCGAATCTAAAGTATTTAATCTTAAAAAAATGCCTTCCAGTGTTTGGGTTGAAGTCAGCCGGAAAAAGATACCCTTGAAAACCTTTCATTCAGTTAAATATCTTTCTGCCACAGATGAGTTTATGATTTGGGGGAAAGATATTGGTTGGGGCTGGGAGGGACCCCATGGTGTACAGTCAAGCCGCTATGATGTGGAAACACTGAAAATTTCCGACAAGAATCCAGTGTGGAATGATTCATTCCCCTTTGGTAAAGAAAAAAACTGGGCCAATGCAAAGTTTCCTGACTGGTCCTGTAAAAGTCATCGTGTAAGTGGAAAAATCAATAGGCCCTGGAGAAAAGATGTCCATGATTTTTTTGTTGGAGGAATGTCTGCCGTGAATCAGGTCAGTTTTACTGAAACAGAGGGTATAGCTCGACCTACCCGTGCGGCTGTTTTTCACCATGTTTGTGTGGACACAATCAGGAATAGAGTTCTTTATTTTGTTGGTGGCTGCACCTTTGTGTATGATCCTGTTAAAAGAATTTGGACGGATTTGAAAGCCAAAGCTCCGGTGGCATGCAAAAATCTAGTTTGGGCCTCTATAGTATATGATCCCATAGGTGATAAGGCCATTCTTTTTGGCGGAGGCATGGCACTTAATCCCTGGGGTGGAGCCCGCACTTGGGTTTTTGATTGTAAAACTAATAAATGGTCTCGTGCGAAAATTAAAGATGGCCTAGAACCTCCTTTAAGAGGTAATGCTCAGATGGTTTATGATGAAAAAAATAAATTGGTTGTTCTATTCGGAGGTGACAGTCAAGTTAAACATCTTGCCGATACTTGGGCTCTTGATCCCGCGTCAATGAGCTGGCAAGAAAGGAAACCCAAAACAGCACCTTATCCAGATAGTCACTACGCCGCCACCTATCTAAAAAAGCAAGGCCTCATACTATACGTTTTTCCTAACTACTCAAATCAGGATGGTCAAGGCATCTGGACCTACGATGTAAGTTTAAATCAGTGGTCTCCAAGAAAAGGTAAACTCCCCAGGAAGACGATGAAGTGGATCAGTTGTGATTATTCGCCAAAAGATGATTTGATTCTTCTGAGTGTCTGGAAACAAGGAACATATGCTTATAAACTGGAAGATAAAGTCATTGACAAAAATTCAAAGAGAAAAACGGCCCCTCCATCACGTTATGTTTCGATATATAAAAATCAGCAGGATTCTTTTTTAGACATTCCTACTCCTGACAAGGATAAAATAGCTGATCGGCTTAAAAATCTCCCTGTCAATGTCGTTGTTGATAGTAAATACCCGGGCTTTCTTAAAAACAAAACCTGGAGTGGTGCTACAATAGACAGTGACCGGGGCGTTGTCATTTTTACAGGCGGTGGGCACAGTGGTTACTGTGGCAATGATTTTGCAGAATACGCTGTTGCCGAAAATCGTTGGTCTTTTCCCTGGGCTCCTCATTTTATGCCTTCTTATCTATGGGGAACCAGTGTGACTGTTTACGGTTGGTCTTATGGCATGCGGCCTCAGTCTCAGCACAGTTACCGCTGGTATGCGTATGATCCGGAATCAAAAATGGTCGTTTATTGCCCGAGATTGATGGCGAATATGCAGGGAAAGGAAATGATTTTGGATGAAAAAACTAAAAAAGTCATCATTTATGATATTAAAAAACATGGTCCTCTTACTTGGATTTACGACAGCAAAAGAAAAAAACTTTTCCCACCTGTATTTGGCAGACCTTTTGCAGACTTACAGGGACATCGGGCATTGATAGGAACACCAAAAGGAATTTATGCACGGTCAGGAAAATTTCTATATCATGGGAAGATTACTGTGAAGAGCGAAAAGGCGGAGGTCAAATGGACGCTACTTGAAAAGGGCATGCCGAATGTAAAAGTAAATAAAAGATATAGAGAATATCAATCTCTAGCTTATGACAGCAAACGAAAGCGTTTACTTACATTTGCTTTTTCTCCGGAGGGTGACATCAAAGCTTTTGAGCACCCTTTAGGCAAAGGAGTGTGGAAGGATTTAAAGTGTAAAGGAGGAAAAGATTTTGCCCGAGATGTCATTTATGACAGCGTGAATGACTGCCTGGTCTGTATGCCCGAAGAAAAGATTCTGATTATGGATTGCAAGACTAATGTATGGAAGGAACTGGATATAGAAATGCCAGTAGCTCCTAATGGGTACGGTGTAGAATGCGCTTTGCTTTATGATCCTATCCATCAACTTTATGTCATGATGATATCAGAGGTAAAAAAAGGTAGAAAGATGGGGGTCTATTTTATACGATTCGATCCGAAAACAGCAAAATACAAATGAATGTAACCAATCAAATGTTAGAAAAAGGCGCCTGTCAAAAAAGGAGAAAATAAAAAATGAGGTTATTAATATTTATACAAATATTAATAATGTCTCTGGAAATAAAATTTTAATTTCCACGACCGATAGCAAGCTGTTGTGTTATGAATCGAAATAAATTAGTACTCGCCCACAAAAGGGGTTTACTGTAAAGGAAGCACTAAAGTTAAATAGACGCCACTTGAAAAGGGAATGACAACTATAAAAATAAACAAAAGAAAAGATGGGTATCTAATTTCTGAAATACGATCCCAAGACAACAAAGTTTAATTAATAATAATAAAGAAATGAAAAGGAAGTGGAATGAAAAACTATTTGGCAAGATTTCTATTGGGGTATTTAGTTTTTTTTGGCTCGCTTGTTCACGCAGCTGAAAAAGAGATCAAAGTATTTATTGTAGGAAATAGCTTGATTAAGGCTGCGGAAGGCAAAACAAGATTCTTTTTGAAGGATGTCTTAATTAAAATTTCAGAAGGAAGTGGTGTGAAAATATCTGTTTCGCATCAGTATGCATCTAATACAGACCTAGCAAGACATTGGAAAAAAGGGGCAGAGAAAAAAATTCAAAAAGGCAACTTTGACTGGGTTATACTTCAGGAATATAGTGATAAGCCATTGAAAGATTTTCAAGGTACCCTTAACTCTGTAATGAAGTATAAGGAGCTTGCTGACAAGAAAGGAGCAAAAACACTGCTTTTTCTCCCTGCAGGACATGCGCCTGGAAAAAAAGTTGAACATCCTCTACGAGTGGAAGACTTAAAAACGGCTCTAGATAAAATCTGTGTTAAAACTGGCGCTACCTTAATACCAGTTGGCCTAGCCTGGCAAAAGGTCCTGAAAAAAAATAAAAATATTAATCTTTACAATAAAGATGGCTTTCATCCCGGCCTGCCTAACGGTATTTATTTGAATGCCTGCGTTTTATATGGGGCTATTAGCGGTAAATCACCTGTAGGATTAGGCAAGGCAGGTTTTGAAGGCTTAAATGATAAAACAGTTAAGTTACTGCAAGAGATGGCTTGGGAAACGGTAAGGAAAAACTTCAACTATTCACAAAAAGAAAATGAAAAAAAAGACACTCAAGTCAAAACAGAAAATAAGAAATCAAAGACACCCCCCCCTACCCAAGCTGAAAAAAACAATTCTCCCCAGGCAGAAAAAAAAGAAAATATTTCTCCAAAAAGTGAAAAGAAAGTATCGACACCCAGAAAAGATTTCTCCATCAAGTTTACTCAAGCACCTAAAGCTTCCAAAAAAGGAAGTTCTTATGAGCTAATTTTTGCAGTGGGCGAATCAGTTGATGTGGAAGTCACCGTTTTGAATAACAAAGGCCTTATCGTCCGGCATTTAGGAGCAGGCCTGCTTGGAGAGAACTCCCCTTTTCCATTTCAAAAAGGTTTGAGTCAAAAGATAACCTGGGATGGTAAAAATGATTTTAAAACTGCCGCAGAAGGAAAACCTTTTAAATTTCAAGTATCCCTGGGTCAGAAAGCCCGACTCCATAAGATAATTGGCTTTTCAGGAAAATCCTTAGCCAGGCTTTCTGGTTTTTTTTGTGGTCCAGATGGAACTTTTTATTCAATGCAACAAGGGGATTGGGTCGGTCACAGACACTCCTGGAACCTTTTGGCTTATGATAAAGATCTAAATTACAAACATCAGGTTTATCCTGGGCCAGCCGGATTGTCTAAAGAAAAACGAGAAGGATGGCCGTGGATGAAACTCCAGGACGGCTCTGAACTCCCCATCGTGCATAATGTGCTAAGTCGTTCACTTTATCCTGCAAGTACATTTTTGTTTCGAAATTTTCCTGTAGTGACAAAGACGGGAAAGATTATTTTATTAGGTGGTGGCAAAGCCGGATCACGTGTGAACCGACCTGATGTCAGAGGTGGTAGACGATTAATGACTTTGGGAACAGATGCGTCTGTGCCCAAAAATTTCATAGGAAAGATAGTGGCTCCTTCCAATTATGGTGGTTTTGGGCATTTAACATTAAGCCCAGATGAGAAGTTTCTTTATTTGTCAGGTTTATTTTTATGGGATAAAAAATCTAAAGAAAAGATACAAGTAGGAAAGAATGGTCATTGCAATGTGGTTTGGAAAATTTCACTGGAAAATAGAAATGAAAAGCCTGTTATATTTGTAGGCAAGCTTTTTGAGGCCGGCAATGGTAAGGACAGGCTTAACGATCCTCAAGGACTAAGCGTAGACAAGGCAGGAAATTTATATGTGGCCGATTACGCTAATAACCGTATTGCCATTTTCAAAGAAGACGGCTCTTATCTCGACGAAATCTCTGTAAATTCTCCTGATCAGGTAAAAGTCAGTAAAAGTGGAGCTATCTATGTGATGCATGTGATTAGGAAAACCAAGATCCAGAATACACATTGGTACACAGAATCCAGGTGGCGCTTTGCTGGTGTCACCAAATACAAAAATTTGGAATCAAAAACAATAGAAGCAGAATATAAAATAAATTCCGGTAGAAAGGCACATGGGGGAGGAGCCTTCATGAACCTGGATGATTCCAGAGACAAACCCCGTATTTACGTTGGAGGTTTAGCCTGGAGAAACAGCTCCATTCATCTGCTTGCCGAGAAGGATGGAAAATTACAGTTGGCTGAAAAAATTATGGGTGGGTCAAATGTTAAAAGAGAACCCTTAGGGGACGTTGGATTCTCTGGCGATATCGCTTATGTGGCTGGGAAATTATATTCATCGGGGCCCTCTAGTTGGGGGTATAAGGGTAACCGTTGGACAACATTTGATGCGCTGACAGGTAAATTTGAAGGACTGATGAAGTTGACTAAAGGAAAGGGAATAGAAATTTTTAAGAACATGGGAGAATTAGTCGGAGGGAAGGATGGCTTGCTGTATTTGCAAAGTTCTTGTCAGGATAATGTGGTTATTCGTGTAGACAAATCAGGAAAAGGCGTTCCTTTTGAAACTAATGGAAAGTTTGCCATTGAGGGATTCCCTTATGGTCACGCGAGGCAAACAGGTCTTTTTGTAGATCGATTTGGAAAAATATTTGTTCCGACAGGTGTTGCGTCACGAAAAATTGATCCCATGTCTTTAAAAATTGTTTCCCCTAGCGGTAAAATTTTAAATGAGAAAGCCGTAGAAATTCAGGGTGCACGCTGTGCTGGCGTGGCTGTTGATAATGAAAAAAATATTTATTTGGGGGCACAGGTTGTTTCTGCCAATGCCCTTTTACCAAATTGGGTGAAAGGAAGATTGCCAAAGAAGGGAATAACAGAAGAATGCATCAAGACCTACAGGATGGCAGGAAGTATTTTTAAATTTCCTCCCAAGGGAGGTGGTATCTTTAGAGATGCAAATGGAAAATATGTTGGAATTCCTGTTAGAAAACCTGTGAACGTGACCTTGAAAAACGTACTTTGGACTAAACGCCTTGGGCTTATTTCAACTCATTATGTTGGATGTTCTTGCGAAACCACTCGTTTTAGCAATGATGCTTTCGGTCGGATTTATGTACCGGACACCTTACGTTTCAGTGTTGTTGTTCTTGATACAGCTGGTAATATCATTGAGCGTATCGGCTCATATGGAAATATGGATAGTCGGGGCCAAGGCACTTTAGGTCCCGAAATTGCTTTTGCCTGGCCACTCTCTGCTGTATGTGGTGAGGGAAAAGTTTTTGTTTCTGATTTGCTAAATAATCGTTTAGTAGGAGTCCGCTTTGAACATGCTGTCGTCAAAGAATGTATTATCCCTTAACCATGGGGATTAAAGAAAGAAATCATGAAATTAAGAGAAACTCAAAAGCAATTATTTTCAAATTTAAAATAAACCGAAGACGGAGTTAACATTTGCCAAGAAGAATTGAAAAAAAGAATTTTATGAAAGCAGGGAGAATAGAAATCCCCGGTAAAAATCTTACGGATTCATTGGCTGAAAAAATGGGTGATGCAATTATGCAAGGTGCCCTGGGGCCTGGTGAGTTATTGCCTCCGCTTAGGCAATTGGCTGATCACCATAAAGTAGGAATTGTGACGGTAAAAAATGCCATCGATAAATTAATTAATTTAAATATTGTTGAATCGGTTCCACGTGTGGGTTATCGTGTTCATGAATCTTCTTCAAAGGTTCCAGGCTTAATAAAAATTGGCGTGATCTACAGGAAATTTCGGCCGAGAAATACAAGTATGCAAAGTACGATTTCAGCGATTGAAGCAGAAATTAGAAAGCGAGATTGGCTGTTAATGTTTGCCATTTCTGAAGGCGATACCTATATTGAAGACGCATGTATTAAACGATTGCGAAATGCAGGAATGCAAGCACTTATTATTGTTCCTGCCATAGTAGGTAAAAAATCATATGAACTTGAAAAGTGGATTAAAGAAGGTCATCCAACTGTACTGGAAGGACATCCTGGTCATTGGTTATTTCCTGCTGATATTATTAATCGTTGCGATAGAATTGATGTTGATAACGCATTAGGTGTTAAACGATCCTTAGATTATTTGTGGTCGCTTGGTCATAAGAAAATCAGTTTTATGACAACTGGCAAAGTGAAGTTTAATAAACGACTAAAAGGTTATCGAGCTTTTATTAAAAAAAATAATATTCCTGACAGAAGTGTGTTGGGAATTCCAAAGAATAATGATGAGGCCGCTGAGCATATTAAAAAATGGATTAAACAAAACAAAATGGTTACAGCAATAGTGTGTCAAACAGATGACTTGGCATTTAATGTTGTGGAGGTCGCAACATCTTTAGGAATAAATATACCCTCAGAGTTATCAGTAATTGGTTTTGGAAATGATATTGTTGAATTTCCGCATGGGATGATTCCGCTGACAACAGTGGACTACTCAAGAAAAGAGCTGGGATCTGAATGTTTAAGAATGCTTGACTCAAGATTAGGCGGTAATACCGAAATACCTGAAAAGGTTTATCTTGATACACCTTTAATAATTCGAGAAAGCTGTAGCATTTGTCCTAATGGTAAGTTAGTCAAATAAAAATAAGCAAATATTAGCGATCAAATGAGTGAATAGAGTTGTGATTTTATACCTTTAATGGTTTTATTACTAGAAACGAATTATAAATAATAGGAGATATCATTGTCCATAAAAATAATAATTAAGTTGTTTGTTTTAACTTTGGTTCCTTTGTTTATTCAAGCAGAAAATAAAATCAAACCTGTATTAAAAGCAAAAGTAAAGATACTTAAAAAGATCAAGTTACTTAAAGAAAATGAAATTATTAAATTACCCTTGGCTACAGTAGCAGGTAACTTTAATGCTATTGCTAAAAAGTATAACTTGGATAAAACGGGTCCGGGTATCAGGGACTATTGCTTGAAGATGCCCTGGGCTGCCGACAGGAAACGGGCTATGTACTGTGGAGGGAATCATCAGGTTCCTCATGGTCTGAATGATATCTGGGAATATGATTTGCCTTCTAATACCTGGTATTTACTCTGGGCACCTGAAGATTTTAATAGGCGTAAAGATGTAGGCCAATGGAAAGATGCCATCATGAAGGATGGGGTTTTGCAATCTAAACGTGGAGCGACTGCTCAAGCAGCGCATACCTGGGACCAATTAACTTATGATCCTAAGATTAAGGCTCTCATCTGGCTTACAAGTTGGAATATTTCAGCAAATTTAAAAAGTGTAGGACTTCTGGAAAAATTTGAAAAAGAAAATAGGCACCCGGTTCCCCTTTGGGCCTATTATCCTGGAAAGAATAAATGGAAAGCCCTGGGCATAGGACAGAATCCCAAACGAGCTAGCAACGGCTCTTTACTATGCTATATTCCTGAACTACATGGGACTATTTATTATGGCCCACGTGATCTAAAAACTTTTTTATGGTCTGCTAAAACAGATAAGTGGAAACTTTTTGCACCTAAAAAAGGGGGCCCACCCCGTGAGATGATTTCCTGCTACGAAGGCAAAAGCAAGCTGATAATTGCCGTCTCGGTACATTCCAAATGGTTGAACACATCTGGCACCTATCATTTTAATGTTCGAAAAAAAGAATGGATCAAAAGTGTCTCTTATAAGCCAGAAGAAATGCCTTATGGAACAGACAGGGAGATGGTTATTTCAGCGGATTCAAAAAATGGCGTTTGTATCTTATTTACAAACACCAAAGAAAGCTTTGGGTTTTGGCTCTATGAGGTGTCAAAGAAAAAATGGACTAAACTAAATCCAAAAGGTTTTAACCTGCCTCCTGTACGAAGAGGATACAACGGCTATTTTGATCCTGCCAGAAATGTTTTTGTTCTTTTTGAAAATGCCGGAAAAAACATTTGGATTTACCGTTATAAAGGCACGTTTCCTTCTTTAAAGAAATAGATAGTGGGGTTGAAATATTTAGACATATCTATGTTGAAATTTTATAAATTTTTTTTAACTAGAAAAAGATGAAACAATATTTGGCCTATTCTTTTCTTTTGCAATCAAAAGTCTTTAAAAGAATTTATTCATTTCGATCTATAAAACTTAATAATTAAATTCTTCACTGTAGATGTTTGTTGGGGGCGATGCGTTAGCTCTCCTTGAGTTTTCATGACTTTTATTTATAGCATGCCTATTTGTCTTAAATTAAATATAATAGTTAGGTTCTAATTCGTACAAATATTGAAAACTCTAACTTCTCACTCCTATACATGTTAAAAAAATCAGTAACAAGCTATTCATCAAAATACAATCAAGCTAACGCTACCGACGTTTCCTTATAATTTCTTTTAGCATTCCTTTTCAAGAACGACTTCCCATCATACACTCGTGCTAATTTCATATTGAAAATAAAATAATTTTTGAAAAAGTTTGAATAAATTTGAAGAATAAAGCCTATGAGCGATGCTATAGAGATATTATGAATCAAAACTTTCGTAAAAGACTTGGATTCTTATGAAACAATTAAGTGATGATGAATTAGTGAAGGGCTATCGCGATTTAAAGACGCCCGAGTATTTGGCTGAGATTTTTTTGCGATATAGTGATTCTGCTTTTCGTACGGCCTTTCAGTTCAGCGGTAATAATGCAGATGCAGAAGATGCCGTACAAGTTGCTTTTGTTAAATGTATGCATGATTTATATCAATATCAATTAGGAACAAATCTAAGGGCTTGGCTTATGCGCATCGTAATAAATACCTGTAAAAATAAAAAAATCGAAGAAAAAAGAAGATCGAGTAGACTTGAGAAATATAGTGCACAAAATAAGGGATATATAAACGCTGAAAATACCCAGGAAAAAGAAGAACTCCAGCAAATGGTTAGAAAATCCGTAGCATTACTACCTGAAAAATATCGAACACCGATTTGGTTAGTATTGTTTGAAGAGTTTTCTTATGCTGATGCTTCTCGTTCTCTCGAATTGCCAGAAAAAACCTTACGTACTCAAGTAGCACGCGGGCTCGAAAGATTAAGAGGTCAATTGCAAAAAGCAGGCGTAGCTTTGAGCATACCTCTTATAACAGAATTAACATTGAACACCCCATTAGAAGCCGCTTCAGATTCTTTTAAAAATAAATGTGCAGATGTTGCCACATCTCCTAATTCAATTGCTACAAATATTGCTACACAAAAAGCAACAACTTCTACCATTATATCTTTTTTGGCCATAACACTTATATTGGCTGGTGGCTATTTAGCTTGGATTTCTTTTATAAATGAACCCCAACCTAACACCATAATACCAACAAATATTTCACCAAAATTTAAATCTATTCAAAAATGGAACTTTGACGAGAACGAGAATTATTCAGGCATTAAACCTGTTCATGGGAAAGTATACATAATAAATAGTTTGGGCGTAAATAAGTCAAATTGTTTGTATGCAAGTGAGGGCTCAATGTTTGAATTAGATATTTCTGAATTTCAATTGCCGATTAAAATAACGCTTTCTAATGACTATATCGTACCTCGTGGAAATAAAATCCAAAAAGGTGGAATAAATGTATTCAAAAGTAGTTATCCCTCAAATAAAAATATATTTAATTTTGCTGGTTTACGAAAAGTAATAAGATTGAGTGATTCTGAGATTGCAAAACGAAGTAAAAATCAAAATATAAAAAAAGGATATTTTGGCCAATGGTTTAAACGGACAATATATGTTACTGAAGATTGCATTGATATTTGGTTTGACGGTATCAGAAAAGGCTTAGTATATGGTACCTCAACAGATAACAAAAAAATATATATTTACAGTTTAAGCAGCGGTATATTTGACAATATTATTATAGAATCGGTAAAACCAGAGATAGTGCCGAACCATTCTAAATTTAGCTCTTTTGTGAATAAGTTTCCTCTGCAAAAAAAATCAATACTTTATGATTTAAAAGATGACTGTCAGCAATTGAGTATAAGCAAAAATAGCTATTTAGCTGTATACGAAAAGAAAAGATTAGAAGAGACTATTGGATTATCAAATGCTGGCGATGAGAAGGCGCTAACCTTTGGTTCAAAATAAATACAATAGCTACTTTCAATATTAAGTTTATCCCTCCTAACAATTATTAGAACCTACCTAATTCTAGCTCCTCATTCACAATTACCCTATCCATTACTTCATAAACCCTCCAAATTAAAAAAAAACTTAAAAACTTCAATTTTTTTGAAGAAAATTGATTCTAGATGTTGCTTACTATATAAAAGGCAAGGTATTAAGAATAAATTTACCAAAGGCTAAAGAATGAACAGACAAAGCAACATAGGCAGCGTTTCAGTATGGAGTGTGGATAGAATCGCTCGATTGGTGGTAGGCATTTCTAACTGCTTGGTATTAATTACAAGTGTGTTAATTTCCCCCTATTTTTTAATCATTCTAGGGTTCATTAATCTAAATTTAATTTTTACAAGCCTTACGGACAAATGCCCCTTTAAAACTTTACTAAAACGATTAGGCGCCAAAGAAAGAGAAAATTATTTTAAACCAAACGGGGCATTAATCAAAACCAATAAAAATTCCAATAAAACGGTTAATTTAAGCAGCCTTAAAAATGCGTTGTAGCCTTTAATAATAGGAGAAAAAATGCAAAACAAAAAAAATATTTCAGGTGTTTCCTTAGCATTAAACAAATCTATGTTTTCATTTAATCAAAAAGACAAAATTAAAGAAAAATTATTAAAACCAGAATTTTTCATCAAAGTTGCCAATACTCTGAAGGAGCGTGAAGAAGTTTTTCGTTTAGCATATCAAATATATCTTGAAAAAGGTTACCTAAAAGAAAATCAATCAGAATGTTTAATCCAAGATTATGACTTTGACCCTGAAACGGTTATATTAATTGTTAAAGATAATAAAAATAAAATTGTCGGCTCCTTAACGATGGTATTTGAAGACAGCTCTAAACTGCCAGCCATGAAATTATTCAGGAAAGAGCTAAATGATATAAGATTTACTAAAGGGAAAATCGCTGAAATCTCTCGACTAGTTATTGATAAAAGCTATAGAAACTCCAAAGAGATTTTACGCTTAATGATAAATTATCTTTTTATTTATACTCATCATATTAAAAATTATGGAAGTCTAGCAATTCAAGTAAACCCACGACATGTCAATTATTACAAAGCATTATTGTGCTTTAAGGAAGCTGGAATCCCAAAAGCATGTCCGCAAGTTCAAAATGCACCAGCAGTCTTATTAAGCGTGTCAATGAGTCGCTATCAATCGAAATTAAATTACTATTCTACTGCATCAAATAAAGTAAAAAAAGATAGAAGTCTATACCGTGAATTCATAAAACCAGATCAAGAAAAACTGGTGGCTAATTATTTGGAAAAACAAGTTAGCCCCATGACAATGGAAGAAAGAATTCGTTTCGGCTATACAGAGTCTGGCAATTATCGTGCTGTTTTTGCTTCTTGATATTGGTAATGGTAGAGTAGTCAGTGTAAAAGTTGATTATCAAAAAATAGAAACCATTGAACTGAAAAATTAAATATCAAACGGGTAATAGCTTGATGCCATTTACTCGTTCAACTTTTTTATCATCTTTTCGGCTAATGAATAATTATTCATTAGCCGAAGAATTAGAAGAATTTAAATTAAAAAGAGAGAGCATCTAGATAATATTTAAAGGTAAAATTATTGTGATGTTGCAATTTCTATTCATGAACGATCTAAGAAAGTTATTCGCCTTTTCCCAGTGAGATTCTAGAGGAAATTGCACCTAAATCATTTTAATATTCATTTAAACTACGGAAGATTAACCTATGCATACGTAGGCTAATCTCCCCTACCATTTTAAAAAATAGAGACCTACCTCCCCCTTAACTTTTTAAGTTACAAAAATAACCGCATGGATAAAAAAGATAAATAAATTTTATCCTGTCTATCCATGCCAATTAAATAATCACTTTGCAAAAATTTAATTAGTAATGTGAAGAATTCAATAAACTTACTTTACTAATGAATGTTTATTTTAAACTTTTAAAAACGCTTAGCTCTAGCACCAATGTTTTTATCTGTGACATTAGTGATTTGGTCTTTTTTAATAATCACTGGTCCTTTATATCCCATTGGGAGAACATTACCAATTTTCATAAATTTGCTTACCCACAACTTGTATTTACCTGCTGGCAAATTTTTAAATTTAAATTGCCCGGATTTTTCCAATATAAGTGTTCTAGATACAAAAGGTTTCGTCTTATAATTATTTGAGTAAAGTTTTAATTCGATGAACAATACCTCATCCATATTCAAAAGACCCTTCAAGACACCTCCATGAATTTCTTCTTTTTCAGTTTCAGCTGAATCACTTAATTCAAGAATTATCTCATAATAAAGCTCATCAGGGTATATTTTAATGGTTTGGCTTTTAAAACCATCAGCTTTGATATAGGCTTTTTCAATATTTTCATATCTTTTTTTAACAACATAAAGATTTTTTTTATTGGCTTTTACACGCTCAATACAATTATGTGTTTTATCAATTTTATTAAATGAAGTTGTTTGCCGGCCTTTTTTATTTATAAATTTTAGGGGATATGTTCTTAATGTGATTTGTAATGTTTTCGGAATTTTTTGAGAATTTAAAATTTTAAAACTAAACAATTCACTTTTTTTCATTTCAACATTTAAACGAAAAACTTTATCTTTTTCAATCGTCACAGATTGATTCTCTAGAGTAACATAGTTTTCTGATGAAATAGAAACTTTATCGTCACCTAGTTTTAAACCACTAAAGATATGACAATTATTCACAGGATCATAGGTCGAATTTATTATTAAACTATTTTTCTTACTAAAAATTGAAAGGGCAGATATTTTGCCTCCCATATTATCAATCCCTGTCACAAAAATTTTCCCACTACCCTCAAGGCTAATTTCTTTTTCTGCATTTTCTTTAGTCAAGATGGACTGATGTATGGATGGATATGACAAATAATCTTCAACAGCGATATTCACTCTATAGTAACCTTTTTTATAAAAAGGTATTTCTAGCAATCCTTTCCCATCCACTTTTAAATTAACTTTATATTGTTCTGTATCAAATATCGACACTTTTACCTTCACATCTTTATTTATTATTGGTTTTTTGCTTTTCCTGTCAGTCAATCGAATTTTTAAATATGAAAACACATTTTTTAATTTTGGTGTTGATTTTTCGATATCACTCTCCGCCAATATAAAGATAGATAAAGGGAAAGTGAAACAAACCATTAGTGTCATCATTAATTTTACTTTTGTTAACCACATCATTTTAAATACTCCTTTTACAATTGATTGTTGAATTAAACTATTTTGAAGGATAAAACCACTGGAATTTAATGTCGCCGATGAAACTTTGTTTACATGAAATAACTGAGCAAATAAGGCTGTTACCAAAACATCCTTCTTTTTGAATTTAGTTTGTAAAAGAGAAATAGTTCTTTCAATTACTTTCTTAACGCTTGCTTCTTTACTCTTTGTTTTTTCAGCAATTTCTTTATTACTCATATTGTCGTAATACTTCATCAATAGAACTTCGCGCTTTTTCTTCGGCAAGGATGCAAGCATATTATCTAAGCAAATATCATTTTTACTTGTATGTTCGACTTCATCTATATATTCAACCTCTAAGCTATCATTCGGATTTTTCTTACTATCGTTATTAATAACTTTACAAACATTCACTGAAGCCCAATAAAACCAAGAGCTTAAATTGGACTTAATATTCATTTGATCTCTTATATAAAGCAAAAATGTTGATTGAATGGCATCGTCAATAGATTCTTTTTGATGCAATCTTCTAATACAAGTAGTGCGGACGAGCAAATAAAACTTTTCGTAGACCTTCTTTTCAAAGTTCGTAGAAATATTTTTTATCATAATAAATACCTTTTTTTATCTTCACTTTCAGTATGGGAATTGAACTCTCAAAAAGTGACAGAAAAAATAAATTAATTTAATTTATATCAAAATAGTTTCTCTTTTGAAAATATTCAATGTTGTAATCGAATTTGCAGTTTCTAGGATCAAAGAAGGAAATGCATAACAACACTTTGTTCTTAGTAAGTGTTTGAATAAAGCTTTGATCATAATTGTGATGACAATGCTTATGCAGGATAAATAATTTAAACTGGTTTATCTTTCATATATCGCCAAGTGACCTTTAGATGCTTGTAGAACAATTGCGGCCATGGCGGTTGTATAAATGGTGTTAAAGGATTGATCATTAAAAGAGCCATCATCGTTTTGCATTGCTTTAAATACTTGAGTTGTTTTTTGAAACCAAGGTTTCCAGTCCTTATCGCCCATGGTATAAAACCCTATACTTGTATAAAAACAACTATAAATATAATGAGAACGAATTTTTAAATCATTAATTGTCAATCTCTTAAAATCTGCAATTATTCGATTTTTTGCCGGAATAACCAATTGATTTTTCAAACTACCATTACATGTAACACCGCTCCAATCAAGATCGTTATCCTTACCTAACCTTTTTGATGGATTATTATTTCCCCAACCTAAAGACAAAATTCCCATTGCATCCATACTCGTTGTACCCTTAACACCAAAATATCGATATTTAAATTTGCCATCAGGATATGCACAAGTAGTTGCGTATTTTACTCCCTTGCTAAAGCTTTCAGATGAAATGGTAAATCCATTTTTTTCAAATAATTTTAATAAAAATAAAACATTCGCCGTTACAGACAAATCAGATTTTCCTTCTCGAGAGAAACGATATCGCCATCCTCCATCTATTTTTTGACTTCTAAGCATAACTTGTAATGCTTTTCCCAAAATAGTTCTCAAGTTCGCTTTATTAGACATGTCTCGATAAGAAAGCAACAGTGCTATTGAAGAGAAAACATGCTCGTACATTGGACCCATGGGATTATTACCACCGGCAGAGATGACACCATTAGAATTAACATTATCGATTATAAATTTTAATCCATTTTTTATATTTTTACCATATTTACCTACTCCAGGGCGACTACCTTCAGCTAAAAAGGCCAAACAACTTAAGGCTGTCACTCCAGCATTATTTTTATATTTTGTATCAGACCAACTACCATTTTCATTTTGCTTTTTGGCAAGATAGCTTAATGAAGCATCTGTCATATCAGAAATATCAGTCTTTGAAATTTTTACTACAACTTCGGCTTCGGCTCCATCAGCAAATAAATTTGTCGACAAAGGTATAATGACCGGAATTAAAAAACAAACACATAGAACAGTCATAAGTTTTAATTTAGAATAAAGATACATTTTTTTAACTCCTTCAAGGATTGATTGTTGTATTAAACTATTTTGAAGGATAAAACTATTGGAACTTGAAGTTGCAGCATACACATCCCTACTATTAAATAACTGAGCAAATAAAGTCGTAATCAAGACATCACGCATACTTACTTTGCTCTGTAATTGAGCAATAGTTCGTTCAACTATTTTCTGTGCATTTGATTCTTTACATTTTATTTTTTCACCAATTTCTTTGTAACTCAAATTATCAAAAAACCTCATTAGAAGCATCTCTCGTTTCTTCTTTGGTAGAGATTCAATCAATTTATCTAAACAGAATTCATCACTTTTTCTTAAATAGACAGTCTGATTCTCCGCATCTTCCATTTTTTTGCTTTGATGTTTTTTTAACTCATTATTGATAACTTTACAAACGTTAACAGATGACCAATAAAACCATGAACTTAAATTAGATTTAATTTTAACTTGTTCTCTAATATAAAGCAGAAAAGTTGATTGAATGGCATCTTCAATCGAATCTTTCTGATGCAATCTTCTTAAACATGTTGAGCGAACTAATTGATAATACTTTTCGTAAATCTCCTTTTCAAAATTGATTGAAATATTAGCCGTCATGTTTAAATTCCTTTTTAGTTTCCTTCCACCTGTATATGGATATCTGCAGAACTAATACGACATAAAATTTAATATAATTAATAGAAAAATCAACTATTGTCTAAATGAAAAGATCTTGCTAATGTGCTGGTTATTAGTGGCCATCAGCTTTAAGAAGTTTTAAACTACGCATGCGTCAATGGTTGTACGAATTAGAATATTTAATTCGAAAAATAATTGGGCGTCAGCCGTAGGTTGGCGGTGAGGCACGAACCCCAACATTTCACAATAGTTAGTCAATTGATCCTTAGCAAGTTCTTTGCACCAAACTTTAAACCTTAGTGATGTTAATATTTGTTGAATAATTCAGAATTGTTTCAGCATTTGCATAAAATGTTGGCC
>NVWA01000080.1 GCA_002746535.1 Planctomycetota bacterium | reverse complement strand
CCTAAACCGACACCCCCATAGAACCAATCCGTATTTTCGGCCCAAGAATGATTGCTGAAATCAGGATTGCGCTTCGGCTGTTTTCCCTTAAGTGGAAGTGGTATGCCAACATTTCCCTTTGTTAGTAACCTTGAAGTTTCAGGTTTGAATTTAATTAATGTACCTGCGGTTGAGATGAAATATGGTTTATTATCAATTATTTGGTTTAAGTGTGTCATAACATATAAGTTACCTTCTTTATCAATATTGATACCATCACTCTTAGTAATACCCTTAGTGACATCCTTCTTAATTAATTGACCATGTTTGTTCCAGATATGTGTTTCCCACCCAATTTGTCTTCCAATGAATAATTGAGGTTTGTAATTTGATTCATTTAAGGCTTTATTCGTTCCTCTTTTAGCTCCACGTTCAGGTGTAGACTGCGGAGTAGTACCCTTATAAATTTTCATTTGGGTCGTTTTGTTATAACAGGTAACTGCAATGTCCCCTGTTGGCGATATTGCCATTCCGCCACCATGCCAAAAAGCTGGTCGACCAACACTGGGTAGTTTAATAGATGATATTAATTTACCAGTTTTGCCGTCATAACCACCAAAACTTACTTTTGGATTAAGCATGCCATAATCAAAAGGGATTTCTTTCCAATTACTTGCATCAAACCTGCCTACTTCTAAATCAGTTCTTAAATAAAAATAACCATTCAAATCAATGCAAATATCTTCGGCGTCAAATGGAAGTTGATGAATTTTCACTTTTGAGTTTTCAGGGTTTATTTCAACTAATTTTTGAAATGATTTCATAACACCCGCATCACCTTCACCAATAAATAACAAACCATTCTTTTGATTTACATATAACCGTTGTCGTTGAATGATGGGTGGTTTGACTCTAACGACAGTTTTAATCACATCTCTTTTAAAATCTCTTTTAATGACTAATTTCCCATCTCGTTCAACTAAAAGCATTAAAGGTTCACCTTTACCAGGGGCAAGCCATATGGTTGGCTCTTTTGCCCAGCTATCAAGGGTTGCTATGTATTCTAATCCACCACCAGCTTTTCGACTACTAAGCCCTGACCTATAATTATAACCATTAAGAACCTTTAAGGCATAGCTTTTGATTAACGTTGGATTATCAATAGAACCGAAACGAGAATAAAGAGGGGTTTTAAGACGATGTTTATGGCCACTACCTAATCTCCACGATAAAACATAAATCTCATTTGTTTTATGATGTACGCCAACAAAAGTAGGTTGCTCAACAGAAAAAGATTTAATAAAAATTTTATCTTTAGAGAATATTTGAATCCTATTATTAAAATAATCACTTACATAAACATTTTCTTTAGAATCGATAGCAACAGATGTTGCCCAATTAAATTGGCCATCCTTTTTCCCTCTTTCTTTTTGTTTCATACTCCCAACAAATGTTTTAGGCGATTCACTATCTTTGAAATTCATTACCGTTACCCCATTCAACCATTCATGGGCACGCCCTAAAACACCTGTCCAGCCATAACCAGATAGATAAAGTCTTTTACCATCGGGGCTAAATGCCGCACTTCGTGGTGCTACTATTTTATTATTCCCTTCTGCCCCTCTAGACCACATATCTTCAGGACCAATTTTTACCGATTGGGTTAGAGATGGGCCTTCAAATGATAAATTTTTCGTAGTGCCATCTGTTGTTAAGCGGTTTAATGTAAAAAAACCTATCGCAAGATTATCAGCATTGGTAGCAATAAAATTTGCAGCAAAACCATACTTATTTCTTTGGGAAGCACTACTGCCGGAAGTTAACAGAGTAGCATGCATCATTCCTTTCCCCAACGGTAATTTTTTATTATCTTGAGGAAAAGTCTTTATATCGAGACCCTTTATTTTATCTAGGTTGTCTCCAGAAAAGGGGTAAATGGTTCTCACGTAATCACCTTCGTGGTTAAATAATCTTATGCTATCAACCCCTGTGCCATCTGATACATAAACACCTTCTGGTGAAGAACACATTCTAATAGCATCACCTGTAATCGCTTTGGCAACTGTCAATCGTTTGTGAGGGCTCCAAAAAAGCCTCTTTTCAAATACGGGTTTTAATCCAAGTGAAACTCGTACTCTAATATTTTTAAAATTATTTTTATCCTTTGTAACATATTTCCCTTGATCATTTTTGCCATCCCAGATTAATTTTTGTTTCTTGGAATTTTTTGTAAATGGTTTCGGAACTTTATTTCCTAAGACACCGCTACCTAAATGCCTTAGAATTTTGCCATTGTCATCTTCTATTGCCACAGATACATCACAAAATGCTTTCGTTTCAAATTTAATAATAAGAGTATCTTTATCAATTTTGACCGTTGGCTTTTGTATGAACTTAAAAATATTTTCTCTCTTAATTTTAAAAATATTTTTGTCAGATGAAATCAGGCTGATTGAGAAAAATAAAACAAATAAAGTTAATGTGAAAATAAATTTACTTAAATAGGTTGAGGCAGTGCTCATACTATCTCCTTGAAATAGTGAATTATTTATTGAAGCATTAACTAACAGAGTGACTCTGATGTATCGTGTTTTAATGCTAAGATGAAACTTTTCCAGTTACCTATGGATTCTGAAGTCGACAAAGAACGGTTGTATATTCTTATTTTAGAAATCATTATTTGTGCATTTTGATTGAGGCTTAACACTTCTGCTCCATTTACATTATCAAAAACAGGGGAAATTCTTCCATACCCATAATATCTTGCATCACCACCATCAAGAAGCCTTCCATCTAACACAAACGTTATAGTGCTAGCGCCACCATCAATATTTATTACCAGATGATGTAGATGGTTTATTTTGATAGAATTGAAATCAGTTGACCATGTATTTTCTGTTCGACCATCACTCATTTGAAATCTTATCGTATTATTTCGTCCAACACTTACACGAAAACCTTTTTTACTGCTTGATAGGTTATCAATAATATTTTCATCTACATTGAAATCATTTAATCGAAAGGCCAATTCAATCGAGAAACCTGAATTTTGATTCTCAGGAGAATCCTTATTTTTCCAGTAGTCTCTGATGACGAATGAGTTGAATTGCGGCAATTTCAAACCATTGTCAGAGCCTAGTTCGTATTCAAGTTTCAAACCATTTTGTGAAACTTCATCAAGTAAGTGCTGCGACCACAATCTTTCCAGTTGGCTTTTATCTAACTGATGGACAAATGCTTTACTCTTAACTGTTTCAGAAATAAAGTATTCTCCATTAGATTCTAACAGATGAGGGTAGCTAGGGCCTTTATAAAAATCAGGATGATATAATATTATTTCCGGTTGTGACCATTTAATAGTACCGTCTTCTTCTACACCACCACACATCCATGCTAAATTACGACTACCTGCCCCATCATGAAAATTATAACCATTCCAACTATTGAAATGATACCAGTACAAGTATTTATTGTTTTTACATTTAAAAATTATGTTAGCTGCTCGGGGTTGTTTGATGGGATAACCATTTCGATATAACGCATATTCAGGAATACTCCATGTTTTACCATTATCTCGACTTTGAGTAAAAGCGGCATAACCCCCTGTAGTTCTGAAGATGTCATACAGTTCACCATTATTCAGAACAGTAAGACTGTGTTCTTCAGAAATCGAGCCACAGTTTTTTGGTGGTTTGATTCCTTCAGTACCTTCCGGTAATGTTTGCCAATTTATTTTTTCAATATCTTTTTCACTTAAAATATTATCACTGGCGAGGAATACTCCTTCCGAAACAGAATCGTGACCTTTACCAAAGGCGCCAATTTTATTATAGGGAATCATGACGATATTATTATTGATAACAGGTTGAGAAACATTCCAACCATAAGTTATTTCGCCCTGATAAGCATTCTTTTTATCAATTTCAAAAGGACGAATGGGTACGACAACTCTTTTTTCAGACCAGCTTAATCCATGATCATCACTGTATTTAAAAACATAATCACCTAGCATATCGACACGCTTACATTTGCCCTCTTTATAATAATTTGGATCTGCTATCACATAATCAAATTTAGTTGAATTGTAATTATAAAAACAATAGATCCGGTTGAAGTTTGTTTTCAAAAGAACTGAATAGCTTGCTTCAGGACCATCGTCAGGTTCAACGGATACTTGATTGATCCAAGTTGTCCCTTGATCCTTACTTTGCATGGCAACAATGTGTTGACATTTTTGACCTTCTTTACCTTTACCAGTAGTAATAACACAAAGCCAAGTATCAGAATCTATTTCAATAATATTGGGTTGTTCACAGTAACCTTCAGAAGGTATGGGTTTACCATATAATATATTTCTAGCATCAGATACCATAATTTCCCTTAATGACTCGAATTAAACCTCAGTATAGGTGCTTAGGCATAATAAATAGATGTAAAATATGGATATTTCCTGGAAAATTTGAACATATGCCGTATTAACTTTTAAAATATTAAAAAATCACCAAACCCTGTAAATGTTTTCAAGCAGATCGCATCCTATGAAAATGATTAAACATAATAGAAACGTTGTTTATCCTTTAGGGGAGATTTTCAGAGAACAGAATCTATTTTTATTTAAAGTTGCAAATCATCTTGATAATTTTATTGCCTTAGAATGTACCATAAAACTTGAATTATGTCATTTGGTTAAGACGTCGAAACCTCACCAATCAGAAAGACACTTTCATCCATTTCTTGAACTGACTCATGTATTACAAGGTAATATGTTTCAAAAATGTGATGAAAAGAAAATCAAGATTGCAAAAAATATGACCTTTTGTATGCCACCGGGATCCTATCATCAATGGAATACTAAAGAAGGCGAGCTTGAACTTTTAGGATTTATGCTATCTATAATTCCAAATAATAATGAGGGAATAATTAATTATAAAAATTTGAATAAAGGGATTAAGAAAAATAATTTTAAAGTAATCTCTTCTAAAAAAATGCTTGATTATTTAAAAGAGTTTATGCAATGTGTTCACAACCCAGTGGCAATGATGAGGATTGAAACAAGCAGTCATGCTTTGCATGGTTTTTTCATTGAACTTTTAAAGAATTTAATTTCTAAAAATGATACCATCAAAAATAAAATAGTGGTTAAAGATCAAATTAACCCCTTAATTTTAAGAGCTAAATCAATGGTTCAATTGCAGTTAGGTGAGAATATAAGCTTGGAAGATATTTCAAATCAACTTAAGATCAGCAAGCAACATATAAATCGACTATTTAAACAATCCGAAGGTGTGACTTTAGGGGAATATATTTTGCAACAAAGATTGGCAAAGGCAAAATCATTATTATCGGCCTCCTCATTATTGAGTATTGCTGATATTTCACAATTAGTTGGCTTTCAAGATTCAAATTATTTTAGTAAATTTTTTAAAAAGAGAACTGGCATAAAACCTCATGATTTCAGAAACTGAAATTAAAGTAATAAATAAAAACCAGTCTTATTATTTTTAAATACCCATAGCGACCTTTGTTTTTTTCTTTACACAAAGCGAATATCAATTTTTCTTGGCCATATTACACCCCTACCAAGAACCGCATCACAATTTCTAAAGACTCCAATAAGCGATGAATTTATGTTCTGTCCCTGAGAGTAAACACCATCACATCCATCCAGGCGGGTTCGCTGTCCTCAATGGGTTGAATGGCTCTGGCGTTGTGCCACAGAAAATTATCGTTCAGAATAACCATCGTTCCGGTTTCAAGTATTGCGGTAAAGAAGGGAGCGTCTGTTTTACTACCTGAAAGTAAAATTTCTCCACCAATAATATTGATGCGGTCAATTCCTATTATCGCAATATGATCATAGCCATCCTGATGCCAGCCTTCAGGGGATATCTGTGTCGCTCCACCCTCACATTTAATTCTTAGCTGGTGAACATCAAATTCGTGCTCTCCACTTAATTTACAGGCATTATAAAAAGCCAGAACCAGCAGTCTCATTGCCTCGCTCGAAATAAATGGATCATCAATATTTTCAAAAGTACGAGTCACATCACCCTGATGCTTATTGTATTGTTCACTTTGCCTGAACTCGTTACCGATCAGAGCCCGTACCTTAGTCCCTTTTAATAATTCTTTGAGATCTGCAATGACTCTGGAATACTTTCTTAATCTGTATGCACCATCAGCATGTTCAGTTTCAGGCAGGTCATTAAACGAATCTTTTATTTCGTTTAACAGCTCAGGGTCCAGCTTAGTTATTTGTAATATAGTATTTATCATCTCGCTATCCTTCTACTGAATGTATTCCTGAAAGTTTACCACAAATCACGGAACCTGAGGCGTATACCCTTCTGATGATATATAGCCTCAATCTTTAATTTTCACAGCAGGATTTGCTTTTTCTTTACTCAAATCCGTAATCTTTATATTATCATAAAAAGCTTCTGCGTTATAAACCTGTCTTAATGCAAGGCGTCCACCCTCTCGCACTTTTCCATTTTTGGTTCCATCGTCGGTATAATCCATAAAAACAGTATCATCCACTTTTAAAATCATGTGCCCACCCTTTTTATAAAGGCTGACATGATACGTTTTGTCTTTAGGTAAAACCTTGTCTAATTTGTGCTGTTTCAAAAGTGTCATGCCAGCATTTTTTCTGAAGTTACAGGTAGCAGAAACGCCACGTCTGAAGGATATGTGATAACCATCATACTTACCCTTTACGTATTTTTTAAAAAGTGTTTTGTATTCTCTATCTTTCCAGGCTTTTTCTTCCAGGATATCATTCCCCTCTTTGTCTTTATAACAAAAGAATATAAGGAAAAAACCTTTGCCTTCAGAAACAGGAGTAAAATCAAATTCAAATAGAAAGTCCTTAGGAAGTTCTTTTTTACACCAAAGCATACAACCATGCACGCGACTTTGCGTTTTCATCCAAAGACGTTCTTTTTTAATTTCTAGCTCTACTTTTTTACCTTCTTCCCATTTTTCCAGCTTCCAATTTGTTATTTTCTTATCAGAAAATTGATCGCTAAAATAAATCTTATCTTTGTCTAACTTTTTTTGCTTCTCGTCAGTTCCTTTTTTTTCACTTTTGCTATCTGATGCCATACAGATATTTAAAGAGAAGCAGATAAGCACTATTAAAGTTGAGATCATTTTCATTTTAAAATTCTCCATTTTGATTAACCAATGTAATCGAAAAAGGCAAATTCGTCAAGAAGAAGCCCATCGTTTATTTTTAAAAAATTTACTTTTATTGTTCTAACTCAATAGGGTGTTCGTATTCAAATAAATTAATTAAGGCCTGTTCCTTAAAATCTCCTAGAGTTTTCAATGGCGGCAGCCTCTGGGAGCGAGAGCCACCGGCTCTTGTATAACTTGAAGAGTAATTTTTTTAAGTAAATCGTCATCAGGTTCTGTTATATAAATTTATAATATTTGAGATGAGAAGTTTTACAAGAGCCGGCGGCTCTCGCTCCCAGAGGCTGACGCCTATAAATATAATCTTAGATAACACCAGCTGACGCCAAATGATAAAATAAAAAGGTCTCTCTCTTAAGCTCCAAATTACTTGATCCTACCAATCACTATAATTTCATTTAGAAAATATTATTCTAAAATATCCCATTATATGGTTATTTTTAACCATATTAAGTTTTATTATATATATTTTGTTTTAATATAACCAAACTAATGGTGAACGTCAAACATAGATAAATTTAATTAATAGGAGAAGTAAATGTTTAAAACAGTAAAAAACTTAGCAGTGCTTTTAATAGCTAGTTGTTCATTATGGATAATAGCTGGATGTGGCGGTGAATCTGAAGGAAATTCTTCAAGCTCCAGTAGCAGTTCAACCAATTTGGATGATTCTACTCAAGCCGTATTTGGTGAAAGTCAGTTATCTCAAGAATTTCGAAACTCTGTTATTCAATTACCGGATGACTTTACAGCAACATCAACAACCATAAATCAGAAAAACAATAAAAAATCTAAAAGTAACGGATTTGATGATATAGCATTAAATGTATATGGTGGAATTTTTGCATACGTCGATTTTTCGAATGAGGTCAAAGAAAATATCGTTAAATCATTCGTTGAAATTTATGATTCAAAAATTCTAACGATAGTTGCTTTGGATGTAAAACATACATTTAATAAAGGTGAAGAGTTTTTTGCCTTTAAATTAGAAAATCCTAAGACTGAATACAATTGGAAATTGAGCCTATATGATGCTGATGTGGATGAACCCGTAGCAATTTCTCTTTTTTCAAAAATTGGAAATGACTTTAAAGGAAAAATCATATTTCGTTATGAAGACGAAATTACTATAAAAATAAATCAAGAATCGACCATTCTAAAAAAATCTGGAACGATAGAAGTCATCTATGATTCCAACAGCGATAAAAAGACATTGACCATTAAAGCCGTTAGTGATTTAAGTGAATTAGTTAGCTTCGCTCAATCCAACTGGAATTCTTTATCAAAAAGTCAACAAAATATATTAGATCTTGGGCAACCAGAAAAAGTAATCATAAATATAATGTTTGAGAACGAAGAATATTCTGTCGGTGGCACATCTTATCACGGTGCTGGAAAAATTAAGAATGAATTAGAAGGCGAAGGATTTATATTTGGTTCAAATAATGATACATATATGTTTAAAGGAAAATCACTACACAACAGTGACCATGGCGTGAAATTAGCTGTAGCACTACCAGACAATCAAAGATCAGACATTAGTGGTGTTTATGAGGATGCTTCTTTATCAAAAGCTTTTCAAAAAGGTTTTTTAGATTTGATAAATGAAAATGTGAACCGCTTGCTAGATGATGTTGATGATGATGATTCGGTAAAAGATTTTGAAGGTAATGTTAGTCTTGAAAAAGTATTGGGATTTCAAACACTCGTTTGGATTCTAAATAAAAATATTCCAATTGACTCTCTAGAAGATCATGGTGGAGTCGTTACACAAGAAGAACTTGATGCTGCCAAAGAATTTTGGCCGGAAGAAAAACTAGGCGACTTAAGCTTTGATAGCTTAGCTTTGATAAATATTTATTTAACTAGTACTAGTGAAGAAATTACACAAGAAGCTAAAGAAGCTGTTTATTATTATATCATGGCTCCAAAAATCATTGAAGTGTATACTACACAGAATTTATCGATTAGTATTGATGATATTCAAACCATGATTACAAAAGGATCAGAAGAAGAAGTTTCTTTTGGTGAAATATTTAACACCTTAATGCACATTGTGAATCCAGCTTTTTTTAATAAAGCAGATGGTTTCTTAGGCACCTATAATGGCGAAAAGTTTTTTGTGTATGATGCAGCCAATAATAAATTAACCGAAGGAAACAAACCAGAAGGTTTTGAAAAGTTAAATGCATTAGACTTAGATACGATAGAAGATGTTTCACCAAAAACCGTCTTTGATCTTGTATTAACAGTTCAATAGTTAAAAGTTTATCAAATGGTGAGCAAGCCTCTTATATAACCGACATTAACCTTTGGTCGGGCGCAAGAGCAACTTGCTCACTTATTGAATAGTATACTTTTTACGCCTATTCAAAATTCAGCTATGTGTAAAGAAAGATAGAGATTTTCATATACATTTCTCTCGCCCTATATCTTTATAGTGCTACAATATGTTTATTTTTTACACACTGGCCAATGCAGAAAATCCATCAATTAATCATTCGAGAGCCTAGTCGCGAGCCATGGGTCTATACTGTGGAGAAAGACTATGTAAAAATTGGCCGATCTAGCCAATGCTCCGTAAAAATTAAAGATCCAAGAATTAGTCGTGAACATTGTTTGATTCAAATGAAAAACAATGTTTTGCGCATACAAGATTTAGATAGTCGCAATGGCTTTAGCGTCAACGGAATTCCAGAAAAAGACACGCAGCTAAAACCCAATGATAGAATCTCGATTGGCCTAACATCTTTGAATTATATTATTAAAGATGAATTACAAGATGACATTGAAATTACGTCCGAAGAACCCAATGAAACTTTTTCATTCACACTCGATTTACTGGCAAATGATGATGAGGTAACTAGTAACGGCAAGTTAATTAACTTTTTTAATAATTTATTAAATATTGTAGATGATAAAGAAGATCTAAATGAATTAGCAGAAGCAATATTAAATGAATTAATTGAAAACTCTCCAGTAACAGATTGTGCCATTGCTATTTACAACAAAACAGAGAAAAAATTAATTGATGAATATAAACGATCTGATTTAAAATTAAAAATTCCTAAAAAAATGTTAACAAAAATATTTGATAACAATGAAGCTTTTCATTTACAAGGTGATGATACAAAAAATGACAAATCCAAATTATTATTACCTTTATTTCAAAACAATGAACTATCCTGCATATTAATTCTACTAATAGATGAGAGTAAATTAGAAAATGATTTAGAGCTACAATCATTATTTACTTTAACAGGAAAACTTATTAGTGTTGTTTTAAAAAACCATATGAAGCTGGATCAGATCTCAGAACAAATTGCAGAAAAAAATCGTATCGACAATGAATTTAATATCGTTGGTAATTCAACTCCTATGAAAAAAGTTTACGACTTGATTCGTAAAGTTGGACCAGTTGATATCACAATACTAATAACAGGAGATAGCGGCACCGGCAAAGAGTTAGTTGCAAAAGCTATACATGGTATATCTTTAAGGAAAGACAAACCGTTTGTCTCCATCAATTGTGGGGCAATACCAATAAATCTAATTGAAAGTGAATTATTTGGTCACGAAAAAGGTGCCTTCACAGGAGCAATAAAAACTCATCTAGGTTGTTTTGAGAGGGCTGATGGGGGAATTCTCTTTTTCGATGAAATTGGAGAGCTCGATCCAAATGTGCAAGTAAAACTGCTACGATCACTTGAGACTAGAACGATCAGAAGAGTAGGTGGAGACAAGGATATACCGGTGGATATAAGGGTATTAGCAGCAACGCATAGAGATTTAGAGCAGATGGTAAAAGAAAACTTATTTCGGGAGGATTTATTTTTTCGGCTTCAAGTTATTGAAATTAATTTACCGCCTTTATCCAAACGAACTGACGATATAGAACTGATTGCCGATTATTATTTAAATAAATTAAGCAATGATATGGGTCGAAACATCCCTCAGCTATCTCCTTCCGCAATTGACATCTTAAAACAATACAACTGGCCTGGGAATATAAGAGAATTAAAAAATGCCCTCGAAAGATCCATCGTTTTAAATACAAGTGATAATATTGGCCCTGAGTTTTTTGAACATTTAAGATCAAAAACACAACAAATCCCTATGATGGAAAATATGGCAATTTCAGAAGATGATGTCAACCCTTTAAAAGATATTGAAAAGGCATACATCTTTAAAGTGCTAGATATTGTTAGCGGCAACAAACAAAAAGCTGCAAAATTATTAGGCATCGAAAGAAAGACTCTTTATAATAAATTATCTCAATACGAAAAAAATGGCTGAATCACAAAAAAAACAAATCAAAAGACAACTCGCTATTGCATTGGGATACAAACCAGACAGAGAGGATGTCCCAACAATATTAGCAAAAGGTAAAGGCACATTGGCTGAAAAAATAATTGCCATTGCTAAAGAAAAAGGAATCCCCATTAAAGAAGATGATGATCTAGTAAAAATTTTATACAAATTAGAAATTAATGATGAAATCCCTCCTGAATTATATGAAGCTGTCGCTGAACTTTTAGCATTTATTTATCGTTTAAATCAAATGAAAAAATAATGGTTGACCCCATTCAAGAAATTCTACTAAATTTATACCAAAAACTGTACACATCGTTCGGCCCACAGAATTGGTGGCCTGCTGAAAATACATTTGAAATGATGGTTGGTGCCATACTTACACAGAATACAAACTGGATCAATGTTGAAAAAACGATTAAAAAGCTAAGAGACCGTAATCTTCTTTTGGTTGATGAATTAGCAGAAATAGAAGCCTCTAAACTTGCCAAACTAATAACCGCATGTGGCTACTTTAATGTCAAAGCTAATTACTTAAAGTCTTTTTGCCAATGGCTTCTTCAAGAAACAGGCGGTCAGGTAGAAAAATTATTTTACAAACCATTAAATCATTTAAGGTCTGAACTTTTAGATCAAAAGGGCATCGGATATGAAACGGCCGATTCCATTTTACTCTATGGAGGCAATTACCCCATCTTTGTGATTGATAACTACACAAAACGAATTTTACAACGACATGGCTTAATTACTGGTGACGAATCATATGAAGAAATAAGACTATTTATAGAAAACCATTTGCCAGAAAAAATAGATCTATACCAAGAATTTCATGCATTAATAGTCAAGGTCGCTTCAAATACCTGTAAAACCTCAAATCCTCTTTGTATCGAATGCCCACTAGAAAATTGGCAAAAAATTAATTTAAATATTTAATTTTAAAATGAACTATAGAGGTTGAATGTTATATTTCATGATAAAATTGATGCGCTAAACAAACATCGGATTTAATTTCAAAGTAATGAAACTTTTATATGCTCTCTTAAAAACGGCATCTTTCTATCTTCTCTCTTTTGCAATTAGCTTATGGGTACTCGGTAGTTTTTTTTATCTAAGCATGATGCCAACTTGGCTACAAATACTGATGACATTATTGGTTTTTGCTGGTTTAATTTTAACTTTTATTAAGTTTAATAAAAAAATATTCTCATGTACACTTGCGAGCATATTCTTAATTGTCATCCTTTTATTTTATTTAGATCCACCTACCAATAATAGACTTTGGGCACCTGATCAAGAATTCTTTCCTATTATCAAATCAGCCAATAAAATGATAACCATTAAAAATTTTCGAAACTTTAAATACAGAAGCAATACCGATTTTGATATTCATTGGGAAACGCGAACTTTTAATTTAGACAACTTAATCCGTGTAGATTTTATTATTGAACCATTTTCTAATTGGCGAGGACTAGCGCATACATTTCTAACATTTTCTTTTTCAGATGGCGAACATATTTCTATATCAGTAGAAATACGCAAAGAACAAAAAGAACAATATTCAGTCCTAGCAGGATTCTATAGAAATTACGAATTAATTTATATTATTGGAGACGAAAGAGACTTGATAGGTTTACGGGCTAATATCCGCAAAGACCCCGTTTACTTATTCCCAATTAAAGCAAAAAAAGATCAAGTAAAGAGACTTTTCATGTCGATGCTAGAAAGAGCAAATGATTTAGCGGAACATCCCGAATATTACAATACGCTATTTAATACGTGCAGTACCAATATTACCAAACATCTATACGAAAACTTTAAATTAGACTTTGGATTTGATTATAGAATTCTTTTTCCTGGTTATGCCGACGAACTCGCTTTTGAATTGGACTTAATAGATACCAACAAAAGTTTAGAAGAAGCCCGGAATACTTTTCTGATAAATAAACGAAGTCAATTTATAGACGATGGGAAAAAGTGGTCTAAGCAAATCAGAACAACAACAATCAATCCAATTAAAAACTGATCCTTCAGCATTTATTATATATTCTTAAATTTATTTAATATATCATCCGATAAATATTTGCTTCCAACCAATACACTCCTTTGAGAAATATCCCATGGGTCTCCAGATATGGTGGTAACAATATTACCCATCTCTCGATTAATGATAACACCTGCGGCCATATCCCAAAGGTCTAGCTCAAGGGCCAGATAACTTTGAATTTTTTGATCAGCCACTAAACACATAGGAACCGAAGCATTACAATAAACATAGGTGTATAAAACCCCATCATTTTCAAGCAATCTTTTTTGATAAGGCAAGATGCTCGTTCGGTCATATTTTCCATATTCAATAGCAACTACTGATTCACTCAATTCCATTTCTTTGGAAGCTAAAAGTCTCTCATTATTTTTATAAGCACCGTGACCTTTGCTTGCATAATAAATCTCTTTGCGAATTGGCGCATAAGTAACGCCTAAAATAATTTCCTCTTTATACATCAACGCAACACTAATGGCAAAAAGATCTGTTACTCCAAGTGTAAAATTTAATGTCCCATCCAATGGATCAATGATCCAAACCCAATCATTAAAATTTTCAGGCTTAGTAGATTCTTCAGATAAAATAGAGTGTTTTGGATATTTATTTTGAATCGCTTGCAATAAAAAATCATTGATATCATCATCGACCTTAGTTTTAAATTCAAATTTAAATTTATGATCCAACGTATGAACCGACCCAAAAGAGTCTATAATAAATTTTCCGGCTTCTTCGACAATAGGCTTTATAAAGTCAAGATATTCTGAATAGTCGATCATTTTAATTATTTCAAATTTGATTGGTTGATGTCAATGCTCTTTTGTAGGTAACAGCATTACTCAATTTATTTTTATAAACGGATAACAACTCCCCTTCTAATTCTTCAAGCTTAATATCTTGTGAGATAAAATCATTTAATCTTTTTATTAATGTTTTTAGTCTGAATACAGCACCACCATATCTAACTTCAATGACTTCAAAACCAAAAGGTTTTAAATGGCTGTACCAATACTCCCTATGGAGTTCCCATAGTTCCTCAAAATCATTTATTATTTCGGGGATGACATTAGAAACCATATCAATCAATATTTTTTTATCACACAAACTATAGGCATCCCTAATAGTAATATGTAAATCTGATTTTTGACTGAGAATCTTAGCAATTTGTTGTGGTATTTTTAAATAATGATTGATCCCTTTATTCATATCGATGGATTCAAAAGATTCATATAGTTCCTTAAAGTGATTATTTAAAGAAAATTCTTTATCCCCTTCTAGTGGACTCAACAATGAATCTGTCCATAGTAAACGCTTGCTTACATTTGAAGTAGAATCAATAGCAACGCCAGCTTCTGGAATAGCATCAATTAATCCAGCTTGCTCATATCCATCCCAAGAACTAAGATAAATCTTTTCAAAAGATTTTTTACAGTCAGCTTTATTTACATTTGAAGAGAAACATAAATCTGCATAATAAATTAAACTAGGAAGACAAGATTCCAAGATACATTCAGCACCATCATCACCCCACATAGTTGCAAAAACTTCTTTGACACCTTTTTCTCTACAGGCATTTAAGCAAGGTGTAATGGTAGCTTTAGTTAATTCACTTTGAACCCAAAATCGACCCCATGTCCAAATACCTGTTGCCATCATTGTTTGACGATCCATTTCAAAATGTTTATCAATAAATGTTTTATAGAACTCAACATCCTTATTGTAATAATCCCAATATACCAATTGAGCATTTTCTTTTACTGATTCCTTAATCTCTTGAGGAATTTCTGCTTCTAAATCATAGTAATCACTATTTTTACTGCCAAGCCTGAAATACATATCACTCCACATCATTGGCTCTAAATCATATCTTTTACAAATTTCTACGACTCTTTTTAAATGACTAGACAGGACATCAAAAGGTTTATGATAGCCATTCTTTTTATAATAGCGGCCAAGACCAACACCCATCGCCTCATCCATTCCTATATGAATTCTTTTTGATGTAAAAGCATCTTTACAAGAAACAATCATTCTTTCTATTAATTCATATGTTTTATCTTCATCAGCTAATAGTACCGAATTTGTATCGAGCACATCTGAATAATGTTGCCACTGCAACACTTGCTCTAAGTGCCCCAACGTTTGAATACATGGAAACATTTCTATTCCATATTGAGAAGCATATTGATCGAGCTCTTTTAATTCACATTTAGAATAAGCTCCACGTTTATAACCAATTAATGGTTCACCTTCCACCTCATATGTATCTTCCGTATATAAGATCAACATGTTTAATCCAACAATGGCCATTTGATCAATGAACTTTTTGACTCCTTCAATTGTCAAAACAGCATTTCTAGAAACATCTAACATAATTCCATTTAGATCTAAGGAGGTTTCTTCTGAAAAATTGTGATCAGCTAATCCAGAAGCTATTTTTCCAAAAGCTCTGTAGGCATCCACTTTATTGGAATATTGAATCACATAGGTATCAGATTCTTTTTTAATTTTTAATGATCTTAATTCAAAGATATTTTTTTCAAATGATAATTTATCTAAAATATTATCTTCAAAGAGATGCGGAAATCTTTTATTTAGTAATTCGAAACCAACTTGCAATTCGTCGAGAGACATAGGAAGCCTTTCTAAATTAAACGATGAACTAATTTTATAAAACGTAATTAGATCGACATTTTAACAAGGCCACAAAGGAGAACAAACATTGAATTTGGACAATTGATAATAGATGAACAAATCAAAAGAGGGATAAAACAATGACCTCACCAGCCTTTGGCAGGCGAGGTTTCAATACTATTGAAAAATTTAATTCATTTTTGCTTAGACACTATTTGACGAATTTCAGCGTATGTTCTACCACTAGAATTAATAATAGGATTTATCAACTGCACATCATAATCAAATCTTCGAGCATTTTTTAGCAGAAAACCTTTACCAACCCTATAGTGCAACATAATGCTCTTATCAACGTTTACCATAAACACATCTTTTTTATCTGAACTAACTGATAATATAATTGGGCTACTGCTGGCAGATCCATTAGCATACACCTTATTATCCGCTGAATTACCAAGTGCTATTGAAAATAACAATACAATCACCATTATTAATAATATATTTGTTGTTGAATTCATTTTAAATATCTCCTGTTAAAAAATTATTACTTAATTGATTTCAAAGTAGTTTAAAATCTAATCATGCATATGGCTTCGACTCATTCTAGCATTCCATCAAATGTAAGCGTTGGGGCTTTAAAGTTTTTAATAGGAGTTGTCAGATCACTTAAATTATAAATTTTCATTTTTAAATTTAATTTGGGAGCAATACTTTTGGGAAGAATCATCAAGACACCATCTTGAACGGAGCCTCTTAAATCATTCATCTTCAAAAACCATTTAACAAGATTTAAACCTTTCATTTCTTTTACATTAATACTAATCGACTCATCTTTGGGTACAGATTTGTGCACCATAATATTAATGCCGAGCATTTCTCTTAATTCATCTACGGCTTCACTCAAAGGGACCGCATCCCATTCGATTGTCACAGGTCCTTCAAGTTTCTTCAGTATCTTTTTACTAGTCAACGATCTATCAGAAACTATTGGATTTGCCGCAGGACCGGTTGTTTTGGCTTCAACAAACTTTTTGATTAACTCTAAAATTTTCTCTTCATTTTCTTCCTTGGTCGGTTGGTCTTCATCTTCATCTAAAAAATTTAAATCTGCATAAGAAATGGTGAAGGTGAATATAAATGAAAACATTACAAAACAAATTATTCTAACCATCATAAATCTCCTTGTTTTAAGTTTAAACAAACAAACAATTCAATACTTAACTACTACCTATACCAATAACACGTATGGAGAAATAAAATGTTCCAAGAATAAGCAAATATAAATAAAATTTAGGACTTGTGTCTATACAAGAGGGAATTGAAATCAAAATAATTTATGATTAGATTTTAGTCTATATGTAAACCATAAAGATTACCTGTAAGAGAGGTAATATATAACCAGCCTTTATGTATAACAGGAAATGTTGGGTAAATCAAAATGGATTGATAGCGAGTATTACCAAACATATCATTTAAATGACCCCTTTCAATATCAGCTCCAGTTTTTAAATTCTTGATAGAGAAGTCGCCACCTTTTTCAAATAAGACAACCCGGTTATTATCTATGCAAGGGAACACGGGAAGATCAACACCTTTAGGAATATTTTTTTCATGCTTATAAGAGTGATACCATAAATCTTTTTTAGCTGAAACATCTATAAATTGCACATATTTCGATGTGCTTACAGCAATTATATTCTCTTTAGATATTAACAAACCTTGCGCTTGAATTGCGGGGCTATCAGAATTCTCATCAGTCTTTCTACCTGAAAATGAAAAAATATTTTCAGGCAATTGGTCATCATATCGTTGGACGGCACCAATCGGGTCAGAAGAAATTAGTCCGTATTCAGGGTCAACTTCTATAAGAACTCTACCGAATATTGACATGGGAAAAAAGTTATTACCAATTTTCTTTTCTTGCTGACGCATTTGCAATACATACAATTTATTTTGAAATAAAATCGGATTTGAAACAAACAGTTTATCTAACCGCCACACAACCTTCTTTTTTAATAAATCAATCTTAACTAATTCTCCGATCATATTTGTATAATAGGCAAAATTATTATTTTGCAGAATATTAAAAAGAGGTTTATATCTTTCATTGGTCGTCCACAAGACTTCTCTTTCTTTAACATCGATCGCTGACATAACCCCAACTGCGTTAATATTAACCCATTGCAGAACGATGCTCTTCTCTTCAACTCTACCTTTACTCAACAAATGTCCATTTGAACCTAATAGTGACATGACCTTGTTTCGACCATCGTTCAATTCAAATTTATATAACAACCCACTACGTGTAGTCGTCAATATTTTATTATCTAATACAACAGGATTTGAACCGCCAGAATTATACATCTTACGAACCCAATTAGTTTTACCTGTTTCACGGTTTATGGAAAAAAATAATTTCCCGTTTTTCCCTGATGGCACATAAATATTATTATGAAGCACCAAGGGTGCACCTACAAAAGGAATAGACTTTTGGTTACTTACAATTTGAATACACCAACCTAGCTGACCAGCTTTGGATTTGATAATCTTTGGCTTGCTAGTTATTCTATGCAAACTAGCTCTTTTTTGTAAATTACTTCTCTTAGGTTGATGAACCCACCTTCTTATTTCTTTCGTATCTTTAAAGTTATTAGCCTTCATCATAGCATCTACGTCATTTAAATTAAGATCCTTTAATGATGAAATCTTCCAACGGCTCTTATTATTCTCACCAACTACTAAATCACCAGCAGCATCAACCTTTTTTTCTTTGACATTCTCACCATTCTTATTTCTTAAATTTAAAATTTCATTTTCAAATGCCAAAATTTTGTTTCTCAACGAATTCAATTCATGATTCGTGTCAGCACTTATCCAACCATCTTTACTGCTAATGTAATCATTTGCTTTTAAAAATTTATCTGAAATTTCTTTTTGTGAGACAACGTGTCCACTTTTCAAATACACTTTATTCGTGATTTTTTCTTTTGCAATTCCTGAAACAATCTCATCATTGAAAATAATGGGCTCATTTTTATCGATGACCTCAATCACATTAGCATCATCACTTGGGTCAATCATATTAGAGACTTGCCCTTTAATGTCATCCACATGATTACTTTTTATTTCAACAATGGATGATAGGGGTTTTTCTACAGGTTCGACTTTAGAGGTAATTAGAAATGAAAGACTCGCAATAAAGAATGCGGCTGCCAACACCCATGGTATCACCAGCTTTATAATTTGCTGCTTTTTATCCAAGGATTCTCGTTTCTCGATATCTAAGAAAATGTCTTCTGAAACAACATTAACTTTCAATATTTTGAGTGCATCCATACCAAGCTTAATCTCTTTAATTTCATTGGCACAATAGGAACAATTTATTAAATGAGCTTTAAAGAGTTCATTTATTTCGAGGGAAAGCTCATCCTCAATATAATCACTGTAATAGTCTATATACTTTTCACAATCTTCATTCATCATTATTTTCTCGTAAGCGGCTTAAATAAATATTTTTAAATTTTATTCTTGCTCGGTTAATTCTTGACTTGACTGTGCCTATTTCTAGCTTAAGTATCCTGCTAACATCTTTATAGCTATGGCCTTCTATATCTCGCAACATTAAAGCTTCTTTATAATCAGCTGGTAACTGATTAATTGATTCATAAATAAGCTTTTTCTGTTCTTCTTCTTCTAAAGACGATGGTTCCTCTTCTTTTGCAAAATCAAATCCTTCTGGGATAGGTCTTTCTTTTCTAACTTTTCTTTTTCTAATTTCATCGCGACCTAAATTTAAGGCAATCCTAAATAATAAAGGATGTAATTCTCGATTATCATCTTCCACATCTTCAGATTTTTTTTGCAAATATTTATATAATTTATAATAAGATTCTTGTGTTAAATCTCTTGCACGGTCGTAATCTCCGAGCATATTTACAAGAAAACCCGTTACACGATTACCATGAGATTCAAATAATTGGCTAATTTTTTCACTAAGAATCAATCGCTGCCTCTTTAAATAACCATTTCTGTTTCCAGAATGAATATTGATTTCAAAATCAGTACCTGCATCTATCATAAGCTGTCAATCCAAAGAGACCCTATTAAACAACACTCCTATGATTTTAATAAGTTCCATTCTTACTAAAAAAATTCTTGTATTTTCTAAATGAAACTTTAGTGGTTATAAATATGGCATCTATTGGCTAGATTATGAAATCACAAGACTGAAAATATTCTTTCAGGTGAAATCAATTAAAGGATATTTTCTCAATCAGATTCGTTAGCTTTTTTCTTTCTACGCTCTTCTCTTTCTTTATCACGTTTCTTCTTAGCTTCTAACATTTCAGGATTATCACCAAACATACGAACATTGGTTTTTGAGACATCATCATCATCTATTTTCGTTATTTCTTTTTTCTTTTCTACAGGCTTGACCTTCTTTGGTTTAGGATCCCCGACAACTTTTAAATCTAAATCATCATTCTCCTGAACTTTTTTAGCACTCTTTTTCACACTTTTTTTAACAGATTTTTTCTTTTCTTTCTTGGAAGATTTTGTCGGAGGTTTATTCGCTCTAGCGATGGAGTCTTTCATGATATCACCGCGAGTTGGATCTAAATTAATTTCTTTGGTTGCATTTGGATTTACTAAACCTTTGCTTCCATCAGTTTTCGAAAGTGAGTTTTCATTTTTATTGGGATTTCGAGACTGGCGCCCATTTTCCATAACCATAAATAAAACGCCACCAGCGATTAAAATAGCAATAAATAAAACTATGGTCAAATTACTCGAAGCTAAACCCGATGGAGTACTAGAAGATGGTTTTCTATCTCTTCTGTAATCGTCCTCATCATCTTCTTCATAATTACTTCGACCTCTTCTGGTTTGACCATTTCCTGATCGCCGTCTGACAGCTGCCACATTTGTCTCCTTATACTTTTACACAATTACTACTGGTATGGTAATATGTTACAATTTAAGCAAATTCTATCTACTAAAATATAGGCAATTACATTGATACATACCCACGAAAATGAGTTAAGATGTGAAACGATTCCGCAAATTCAAACTTTACAATACGAAACAGATAAAATATGGATGAAAATGATTAAACTTTTCATTTTTTAAAAATTTGAGAGAATCATGTTTTTTTAACAAATAGAAATACATTGAAATGGATCAACCAAACAAAGCTATAGAGCTGAACAATAATCTTTTGAATTGCCCAAATTGCGGTAAAGAATTACCCAGTAAAATATTTTTGGATTTTCTGAAAACCAAATTTATTCGACTGTTCCTGGTAGCATATGCGATCAGCTTTTCCATAATTGTTCTCGCATTGGATATAAAATCAAATACTTCTGGCTCTCTTACAACTACTATAAATCCTTACCAAGCATCTCTAACTTTTGCAGGGATCATATCAATTGCAGGCTGGTATAGCCAAAAACGGAAAATCATTGAAAAATTGAAAGCTGACAATGGATAATTTGCATCATATTGAAAACTTCTTATTTGATATTGATGGCACTCTATGTTTAGGCCATCGCTTATTTGAGGGTGTCGAAGAACTTTTTGAAATTTTAGAAAAGAAGGGAAAAAAATTCATATTATTAACCAATAATTCGTCTAAAGATAAACGACTTTATCAAACGAAATGGAAAGATTTTGGTATTGATATGCCCTTGGAGAAAATATTAACGTCTGGAGAAGCTACCGTCGATTACATGAAGACACAACCGGAAATTAAAAATGTATTTGTGTTAGGAACAGAAAGCTTCAAAAATGAAATCGAACAAGGCGGATTCGTCGTCACAAGTGAAAATCCGGATGCGATTATAATGGGATATGACACAACCATAAATTATGAAAAACTATGTACGGCATGTCTAAATCTTAGAAGAGGCATCCCTTACATTGCTTCTCATCCAGATGTAAATGTTCCCTCTGAAATAGGGCCACTGCCCGATTGCGGTTCATTTATAGAATTAATATTTACATCCACTGGTAGAAGACCAAAAATAATAGGTAAACCGAACAAAGAAATGGCGACCGCCGCATTAAACAGAATCAATGGTAAACCTGAGAATACTGTTATTGTTGGCGACCGACTAGCAACCGACATTGAGCTTGGGTTTCAAGCAAATTTATCGACGATACTTGTCTTGACCGGCGTGACAACAAAAGATGATTTAGAAATGATTTCACAAAAACCAGATTTTATTTTAGACAATATTAAAGGGATTCCTTCACTACTATAAATCGGAGCAATTAAAATGATTATCATATGTCCAAATAATGATTGTAAAGTTGAGCTAGGATTAAAAAAAGAAATGTTTGGCAAGGTCATCAGATGCCCTAATTGTGACAAAACGATCAAATTAAAAACCTATCGCAGATCAAAGGGATCAAAATTAAAAACAGATCCTGAAATTCAAAAAAGAAAATTAATCGCCTTTTTCAAATCCATTCTTCTTGGGAATTTCAAAAATGCATCAGCACTGTTAAGCTTCTCACCGAATCTTGCCAACACGAAAGATGCCAAAGGCCGATTCCCAATTCATCTAGCTGTAAAAAACAAAAGAATTGAGGTTATAGAATTGTTGTTGGCAAAAGGAGCCGATATAGAATCTCAAGATATTAACAAAAAGACACCCTTACATTATGCCGCAGAAGGTGGCATCATGGAAGCCATTGAATTACTTTTAGCAAAAGGAGCTGATTTAAAATCAAAGGATAAATTAAATGAAACTGCTTTTGATCTGGCCAGTAAACACAATCATAAGCAAATAAGTTTTTTGTTAAGAAGTAACTAAAAATTCAAGAGCATTATCCATACATGAAAAAGATAATCCTATTTCAACTAATATTACTATTACCATTACTTTTATTTTCTAAAGAATTCAATCCCGAGTCATATAACAAAGTATTAGAAGAAACTTTACAAAATTTAAAAAATGTCACTAAAGACAAAAAAGCTTTTATACTGCAATCAATTGAGTTAATTAAAAAAAGCCAAATTGATAATAAATTAAAAAGAATACTAACGGCAAAATCATATCTGGTTTTATTTAATTTAACAAGAGCTAAAAGTATTGCAGACTCCATTTTAAAAGATGACGCCAAGAATAAGGAAGCCTTCTTAATAAAAGGATTGGCTCTACGTTATACAGGGGACCACACAGAATCTTTAAAATGTTTACAAAATGCCCTAATTGAAAAAGAAATAAATGAATATAAACTTTTTGAAATAAGCATCGCCTATTTATTAGTGAATAAACCAGACCAGGCCATCAAATATCTTAAAAAAATATGTGAGTTGTACCCCAATAATTTACGAGCAAAGATTAAATTGGGTGGCGCATGGCTAAATGCAGACAAACCAGATCAAGCGATAAAAATTTATGAAGAAGCCTTAAAATTAAAACCTAATAACAACATATTACTTTATAATATTGGACATGTAGCCTACTACCTAAATCAAACTGATAAAGCGATTCTTCATCTAAAAAAAGCTTTGCAGATAAATCCGAATGATTGGCTAGCCATTCAAAAATTGGTTCAAATTTACGATAAAAATTCAAATACTTCCGAAACTGCCAAATATCATAAAAAAATGATCTCCCTGCGAAATTCAAACAACGCGCCGAATCTAAAAACGAAAGCCTCGTACATCATGGGGAAAACAAAAATTAAACAATGGGCCATATATGCCATTTATTATTTTGAAAAATCTACTTTACTAGCTAATCAAATTAGCTTTTCAATCATTGATAGAAAAATAAAAAAAGAAACAATAAAATTCAACCTAGTAACAGAAAATAAAAATAGCAAAGATATTTTCCTTTTAAATATTTACTTCCCAAATAAAACCATAAAAATATATTTGAGCTACAAGAATTTACCTTCCTATGAAACCATTAAAAAAGATATTTTAAACTACCCTCTGTTTGTTTCAAAAAAAACTTCTTCGAAAAAAAAGAAGTAAATATCTTGGCCACAAATAAAGATAAAATCGAAGTTGAAATTCCCCACTTACCCATTGATGAAATGATCAGCGAAGAACGAGCAAAAACGTTTCGTAAAATATTAAAAAAAAGAAATAATCAACTCACAATTGTTGTTGAAAACTGTCACGACCCTCATAACGCAACCGCTATAATAAGATCATGTGATGCCTTTGGTGTAGATACAGTACATATCATCACAGATAAACATTCATTTAAAATAAACAACCGGGTTTCAAAAGGCACCCACAATTATGTTAATATAGAAATTCATAAAAATATTAATGACACCTACAAAGCCTTAAAAGCACAAGACTACACTATTTTAGCAAGTGACTTAGGAGCGGGGAAAATATTAAATACCCAAGAAGTTTATGAAATGTATGAAAAGAAAAAGGTGGCACTCGTTTTCGGCGAAGAGAGCCTAGGTTTGACCAAGGAAGCTAGTGAAAATGCTGATGGGCTTTTTTTGATTCCTATGGTAGGTGTAACGCAAAGCTTAAATGTTTCCGTCGCTGTCGCTGTTACGACTTATGCTATTAGAGAGAAAGAGCTTTGTCATAATGAGAATGGAAACCTGACTCTAGAAGAACAAACTGAAAGATATGCCCATTGGGTTAAACGGAAAAGGGGTATTGCCGTTGATCGAGTCATGAAAGACTACAAAGGTCAAGAAATGGAACTTGAAATATATTCTGACAAAAATCAATTGAAATGAGTCAAACAAACTATACTAAATATCTAGATCATTTTTTACACCCTGATAAAGAATTATTAATTTCTATTTATGGCATTACTGACATTGATAATCGTTGGTCTATTAAAAAACGAAATATTAAAGATCATTTAATTTATTTCATGGAAAGAGGAGAAATAAACTTCTCTCTAAATGGCGAACCTGGAAGATTAACAGAAGATTCAATTCTATGGGTTCAGCCTAATGTAGAACAGCAGTTTTCCTACGACAATAAAAGTAAAAAAGGGCGCGTTTATTTTTTGCGTTTTCAATTAAAAAAAACAAATCCGATCAAATTGGATGAACCGTATTTCTTAATAAAGGATTTTAATTATTTAAAATCTCACTTTTATGATTTAATCATACATGCCAATCGAAAGAACAGTTTACAGAAAATTTATTTGAAGTCTGCACTTGCTATTTTATTAAGTGATATTTTACAAGAACCAAAAAAAAGATCCTCTTTCACGGATGGTTTAAAACGTTACCAAATCAAACAAATCTTAAAATATACAAATGATCATATTCAGCAAAAAATTTCACCAAAAAATTTCTCTGATCTACTAATAATGAATCATGATTATTTCAGCAGACAATTTAAAAAAAGTTTTTCTCAAACACCACGGGAATTTATCAAACAAGCCAGGATTAATAAGGCGATTTCTCTTTTAACAGAATCAAATTTGAATATTAGCGAAATAGCCAACACGCTTCAGTATCAAGATATCATGCAATTCAGCCATCAATTCAAAAAGGTCACCGGCAAAAGCCCTAATCAATTTCGAAAAGACATCTCCTAATTAAAGTTTGATCTAATTTCTGATGTTATTTTCGCTTATTAGAAAAATAATTTACCACACAAAGGCACGGAGAAGAACAGATGCGTTTTTAAGCTAATATTATTTGATCAAAAAGTTTAGAGACGAGTATCAGTTTTTGATTTCTTGAAAAGAGGCAATGCATGCATTGCCTCTTCTTATTTATTCATAAAAAGTTACGAGGTCTTTTACTTTTACAGGGAGACCTGTATTAAAAGATTGATTAGCAGCGATTCCAGTCAAGATTGACATGGCACCATCTTTATGATCTGCGGCTCGATTAAACTTATCTTTCTTGCTAGTCCCAAAAATATCTCGCAACATGACAACATCACCACCACCATGTCCACCAACACCTTCTTTAATTTCGACTTCATAAGGTTTTTTAAATTGTGGTAAGATAAATATACTTTTGTGAGCAGAGGCACCCTCATCTTCAATTTTCCCAGCACCATTAAAGTAGGACTTCTCAGCAACTTGCACTTGCATGCGTCCTTTGGTTCCATTTATATTAACGTTATACCCTTCCCATGGCATATAAGCATTTAACGAATAAGTTAAGATTGCTTTATTCTGATACCGAACCATGACACCCATAGTATCTTCAATACTTATCCCATCACTAAACACATTTTGATCTCGGATATAACCATCTAAATGCTCCGCCTTCAAGTATAACTCTTTGAGGTTAGGGTGCTTTTTCATATCTAAAGCAAACGGGCATTTTTTAGATGCTTTTGATCCTTCAGACCCTCTAACATACTGTTCAAAGTCACCTCTATTATTAGCATTTTCTCTACCATAAAACCGCAAGTCGCCCATTCCAAAAACCTCTTTGGGTGAAGAGTTAATCCAGAAATTTACTAAATCAAAATGATGTGTAGATTTATGAACCATTAAGCCACCTGAATTTCTTTTATCCCGATGCCATCTTCTAAAATAGTCTGCCCCATGGTTTGTATCAAGTAACCATTCAAAATGAATAGAAGTGATATCACCAATCGTATTCTTCATAATAAGTTCTCTAACTTTTGTGGCTACAGGTGCATAACGATAGTTAAAAGTCACACGAAGTTTTTTATTATTTCTTTCTACCGCATCCAAAATTGATTGGCACTTATCAGCATCAATTGTCATTGGCTTTTCAGAAATCACATGACAACCAGCATCTAAAGAACGAATGATATAATCATGATGCGTCCTATCGACAGTAGATACGATTACACCGTAAGGTTTTTCTTTTTTCAACATTTTATCAAACTCAGATGCAACATAGGTTCTCACCTTGCGATGCTTAAATTCTTTTTGAATTATTTCTCTGTTCATGTAATCCAAACGAACCTGATTTACGTCACAAATCCCTACTAAATCAGCTGTCTTTTTATAATCTCCTAAAATAGAACATACAAACATTCGAGATCTTCCGCCAGTACCCACCAACACATATTTCTTTTTAGCCATAACACACACCTGTTAAATTATTATTCTGCCAACGTTGGCAATTATATTATAAACTTTTTGATTTGGACATAGAATCTGAAGTATTAAAAAATTTAATTAAAATAACCAATAGTAAAATTACTTAATCAGTATTGAGACTAATTAAGATTTATTCTGTAATTCTACCAATTTTTCGGCAAGATTTTTTGCAATATTTAAAATAAGCTGAGGTCTGGTTTTAACCATTTCAGCAAAATCATCTCTATGAATACTATTGATAGTACAGATAGTATCTGTTTTAATTGTTGCTGAACGCTTGCTCCCAATCAAAAATTGTATCTCACCGAAGACTGCGCCTTCTTCTATTTCAGCAACTTTTTTACCGTGCACATAGACTGATGCTCTGCCATCAAGTAATTCAAAAACTTCACTGGACTCATCACCTTCCTGAATAACAACTTCACCAGCATCAAAATTTAAAGCATGAATATTTGGTCGTAAAGATGTAAGCAAGTAATGATTGGATAAATGTATCAACATATCAGCCTGCTTCACTTCCCACTTTCGCCATATGTCTTCCAATTCTTTATCGCCAGCGATTGTACCTTGAAATATTGAATGCTTTAATATTCGCACTTTGCCAGCGTATTCACAAAATAACACCGCGCCGTCTCTAGATAAATCTGCAGAAAGGTAGAACAAGTCCCCATCTTCCACCATCCGCACCACCTTGCCATCAAAACAAAGTTTGAAAGCACCTTCTTCAACATAAACTAAATAACCAGCATATTCCTTTAACAAATCAAATTGGCCTGCTGTTTTCTTAACTGAAGACAATAAATTAAATGTAGGTGTTAATGCACTACTAAGATCTTTTAACTCACTATAGCACTGCATTAATACTTCTGAACCACCAGCTAAAACAGGCATAATACTTCCTTCTAAAAAATAAATCTCATAAGAGTGATGCTGCTGCTGCTGCCAAACTACTTCGCTCGCTCTTTTTAAGTGTTATATGACCATGTATCTTTTCATTTTTAAGTCTTTCAACCGCATAAATCAAACCATTACTACTTGAATCAAGATAAGGATTATCGATTTGGTAGGGATCCCCAGTTAAAACCATTTTTGTGCCTTCACCAGCTCTACTAATAATTGTTTTTATTTCATGAGGGGTTAAATTTTGAGCTTCATCAACAATAACAAACTGCCTCGCAATTGATCTACCTCTGATATAAGTCAAAGCTTCTAGCTCTATTACATGATTTGATAATAAATCTTGCATTTTCTTTTGGCTACTATCAGGATCACCATTTTTGCCTCTCAATAAAAATCGAAGATTATCAAAAATTGGTCCCATCCAATTTTCAAGCTTTTCATTTTTATCCCCTGGTAAATAACCTATATCTTTTCCCATAGGCATAATAGGTCGCGAAACTAAAATCTTATCAAATTTATTTAAATCAATTGTTTGCTCTAAAGCTGCCGCAATTGCGAGAAGCGTTTTCCCCGTCCCAGCCTGGCCAACTAACGTAACTAATTTTATCGTATCATCTAGCAAAAGCTCTAATGCCATTCTTTGTTCTCTGCTTCGGGGTTTTACATGCCAAGCCGAATCAAATTTAGCCACCAAAGGAATAATACCATCTTGGCCACTTACTCTTGCTAATGCCGTATGTTTAACATTCACTTCATCTTCTAACAAAAGAAATTGGTTAGGGTAAAACTCACCTTTCAATTCATCTAAAGAAATAAACTTTTCATCATAAAATCTTTCAATCAATTTTGAAGTTACAGATAATGATTGATATCCAGAATACAATTCATCAAAGAACACTTTACTTTTTTCATAGTCAACAGATTCAATTCCAAGCGCATCTGCTTTTAAGCGGGCATTAATATCTTTCGAAACAAAGATAACATCATCGCCTTTGGCAAAAATAGAATAGGCCACTCGAATTATTTTATTGTCCGGCAAATCTAAATTTAAATCTATGCCTTCAAGCTTTCCAGAGCCTTTAATGATTTTCAGTATACCGCCATTATCTAGCGGAACCCCTTCTGAAATTTTGCCTTTTGTTCGCAATGAATCTAATCGTCTAATAACTTGTCTGGCATTCCTTCCGAGATCATCAACACGTGTTTTAAAACGGTCTAGCTCTTCGATAACGGCCATAGGAATCAGTATGCAGTTATCTTCAAATGATTCTATAGAATTTGGATCATGCAATAACACATTTGTGTCTAAAACAAAAGTTTTAACCTTCAATAGCTTCTCCCCACGTCTCTAATTATAATTAATTTCATAAACTCTTTTCTAATGAACTTTTGCTAATTGAAAAAATACTTTTGCCGTTTGTTTACCGTATTCAGGGCAAATAATAGTTTTTAAATTTGGCAATTTCTTTAATTCAGAATAATTTTTCAAACCTTTAGGTAAATGAATTTTCTTTATTTTTTGTAAATTGGAAATACCTTTTAATGAAACTAGCTTTACACATTCGCCCAAATCTAATTCTTCTGTATGATCGGAAATCAATCCCTGTAAATTTTGCAACTTTTTAAAAGATAACTTAAGAGATTTCACATTTCGAACTAAGCAACTTAAAGATCTTTCATTTATGCCTCTGATACATAAATAATCAATTTCAAGATCATTAATTATGTTCATATTTTTTATCGTTAATATGGAAGAATCAATTAGGAGGCTAGAAATTCTAGTACTTTTTAATATATCCAAGGACCTGACCTTGGAACCCTCGATATCGAGATATTGAATTGTTTGAAAACTTAGAGGGGTAAGATCACTAATATTCGTCTGCCAAAGACTTACCCAATCTAAATTCATGCTTTTTAAGACATTCAAATCCTTAACTTTAGTATTACCTAATCTAATAACTTTTAATGCCATTTTCTGAAGAGGTTTTAAATCTTCAATAGGCAAACCTGAAATATCTAATGAGACCAATTTAAGTTTTTCAAAGCCAACAAGATTTACTATTTTAGATCCGGCTACATTCAATTCTTTCAAATTCAAATTACTCAACACTGATACATGGTTAAACATACTGTCGGAAACGTCCAGAAATTCTAACCCAGTAAAATTTTTCAAGATGTCATATGACTCAATGGTTGCATTACTCAACGACAGTCTTTTTAAATATTGACCTTTAAGTGAATTTAAATTTTTCACCACAAGCTCATCAAAACTTAACTCCAAAAACGGAATTTCTTTTAACGTTGACAAATCTAAAGTTACATCTGTATTTGAGAAAACAGCTTTGACCCCTTGTGGAGTAATATTTATAATAACCTCTTGAGACAAGGAATGTATATTCCGTTCATATGTTTCAGATAAATAATCTATTTTCTTCGCAATATTATTGGCAATTTTATCAAAATTATTTTTCATCATAAAGTTTTTTATAACGTTCAAATCAACAATATTTAATTCATTATTATTAATATTTTTTAATTGGTCTAAAAACTGAATCGTTTCTTTTAATTGACTTTTTCTTTTCTCATACTTATTTAATTTATTTTTAAATTCTAACAACTCTTTATAGGCCTGATCTAATTCCAAATCATTGAGATTTATTGCGGCTTTCATTAAATAAATATCTGGTATGCCAGAATCATATAATTTAACAATATTCAAAAATTCATAGGCTAATTTTAGTTTATTACTTTTAATATTTTCGCTAGCCCTTTCTAGCATATTTGGAGCAGCAATTTTTCTTTCTTTTATTTGTTCTTTTAATACAAGTTCTAATTTGTCATTGGTTTTCTGTTTTTCAATAATACTTTTTTTATTAGCACTCGATTCATTCAAAATTAAAATAAAATTAAAGGTAAAAACACAAAGTGCTATCAGAACAAATATCGCCAACGTTTTATTTCGACGAACCAGCTTAACAAAACCTTCACCAATACGTTCATCCCGAGCGGAAACAGAATAACCCTTTAAATACAACTGTAGATCCTTTTGCATCTCTGAAACTTCCATATACCTATCAAAAGAATCATAGGACATTGCTTTTTCAATAATAGCTCTAAGGTCTGGAGGTGTAGCAGAAGGTAATTTTTCGATCTTACCATTTATCACTTTCGACAAAACCTCTTTACTTGTTTTCCCATTTACCGGTAACTTTTTTGCAACAAGAGTAAATAGTAAACATCCTAGAGAATAAATATCCGAACAAACACCTAATCTATCAACATTACCTTTAGCTTGTTCTGGCGACATATATTCAGGTGTGCCTGCAATACTACCTTCAAGGGTATGACTTTCTAAGCCCTCTTTTCTAGTAGTTGAAACAGCTTCATCTAAACTTTCGACAGAATCATTTACGGAGATTCTTCCAATAATTTTAGCAAGACCCCAATCTAATATAATCACTTCACCATATTCACCCACCATAATATTATCGGGTTTTAAATCTCTATGCAAAATCCTCTTTTGATGAGCGAAGGCTATGCCATCACAAATCTTAATAAAAATCCCAAGCAATACATCCATCGGATATTTCTGCTCAAATTTTTTATCTTTATTTCGTATATTTTCGAGAATGTCTAATACATTCATACCACGAACTTTTTTCATGGTAAAATATACATGGCCTTCACCATTTATACCAAAATCATACACCGGCACAATATTGGGATGCTCGAGCTGCCCTGTGATCTGAGCTTCTTCAATAAATTTAACGATTGACTCTTTTGAATTATTGTCTTTTAAAACTTTTGTTACTACGTTTCTTTTTAAATCTAAATCAAAGGTATCGTAGATAACACCCATACCACCTCGGGCAATCTCATTACCATAGGCATATTTTTTCTGGTTCTGCATATACGGATATGATGCAGACACATCAAACTCAACTTTACTGTCTATACCATGTTGATTCAGAAACGACGACACTCTATTAATTTTTTCAGTTGAAGAAATTTTATCTAAAGCTGTACTAGCCTTCTTCATTTCGCCTTCAAACAATTCATGATCTATTAATTCAACATCTCTAACACCAACTTCAAAAATTGCTTCACAGCCTTTACATCGAATTTTTCTATATCGATCCTGATCCCTCAAATTGTAAACTAAATCACACACAGGACACTCAACAACTGTTTGCTTCTGGGCTTCTCTCTTTAGAAAAAGCCTCTTTTGTGATTTCAATATGGAGACACATTGCTTATGATTTATAATGCTCTTCCCTATTAGTATGTCACCCACTAATTTTGAAGGATCACTTTTCTGTTCTTGTAAAGCTAGATCTACTTCTGATGAAGTAGCAAATTTATTCACGACAAGCAAGTGTCCAAACTGAATTTCATCATGAAATAGAACTTTCTGTTCATGAATCTTAACCAGCACAATTAAATCAAGGTCGGTTATCCATTCTCTTTTAACTAGAATTTCACCTAATTGAGAGGCATCATCTATCTGATCTTTTAAAGCTATATCCAATTGATCTTGAGAGATAAAATCTTTTTCAACTGCCAAATTACCTAGTAGCAATAAACTCGCATCAATCTTCATATAAATTCCTGTGAATCATATCCATATAACTTCAAATAATTCTTCAGAAGGTGTTTGATTTGGTGATTCAATTCTTTCAATTCCATCGCGACTTAAAACCAATCGCAAATTTAAGGTTTCAGTCTCTTTCCCATCTGTTCCATATTTACTTGTGATTTTAATAACAAGATTAATGTGATAAACTTTCTTTCCAGTATAGGAGTCAACACTTCCATCATCATTCAAATAGTTTAATTTCTTTTTTGGATCGTCCATTTGTTGACAAAATTTCTGTACATTAAATCGCAGAATATTCACCACATTGTTCACTCTTTGGTGATTGGCAAATATTATTTTTGGCTCCAAGGATATTAATTTTTTATAGTAGAGCACATCTTCAGATTTCTTAAAGGCGCCAACCATTTCTCTATTTTTTAAGCGAACATCCAAAATATCCTTAGGAATAAAATTATCTGATCTAAAGGACAGCCATTCATTGATTCTGCCGACTTTCCCAACACCTTCATCAATTAACTTTTCGGTTCTATTAGAAAGATATGTTGGAACTAAGTTCCTGAATTTATCTTGCATCCAAGCCTTACTTCTGTCTTTTATTATATATGCAATCACTAGTGATATTACCCATGGAAATGAATTGATATCATAACTTTGTGCTGTTAGCAAAGCCACTACTGCGGCAAACAACATGGCAACTCCAGCCGCGATACTAAAAAAAAACTCTTCTGCTTTTTTGTTTGATTTAACATCTTGATTTAAAAACAATACCGATGATACAAATTTCTTTAACTTACTTTCTCGATAGATATATTGCTCACGATCATCCTGTGAACTATCTCCATCAATAACTAAATAACCGGCATCAATTCCTAAACGTCTCAAAATTTTATAATCTTCCCTTACATCAATTTTTAATGATGCTAAATCAGCATGTTTTATATCTGAAATCTTGATCAATTTTCTTGTAAACGTAATATAAAATAAATTTAATTCAAAAAAGAAAAATTCTGATATCGCATCAAACCCAGCTTTATCATCTTCTGATACTCTGTCTGAAACTTTAAGTAATGCATTAATCTGTTCAAAATTTCCTTTTAAAAGCTGAATCCCCTTATAAAGAGAAGTAAAAAAGTCACATAAACTGCCTATCTCTTTTTCGCCCTTTTGGCAAAAAGCAATCAATACATCAACATTTGAAAATTCCTTTTTAATGCTCTCTTTGAACATACAGGTAAATAATTTACTCTCATATAAAAAGAAACTTTTTCTGTCCGACGATTTTCCAGTCGTTTCACCAGTTTGTAAAAATTTCAACAACCTACTCAAGGGAGATAATTCATACTCAAGATCAGCCAATTCAATTAACGACAATGACTGAACAGAATATCGCATATAACTGGTAATATCCGGAAAATAATCCGTCGCACGATTTAAATAATCACTTAACCCTAAAGACTGAGGAACAAATAAATAGGTCTCAACTAAAAATTGATTTGGATCTATTTCCTCATCTAAATTATATTCAAATTTTAATTCTACCTGATATTTATCATGAGGTTTATAGAAGCCAGAAACTTCAATTTGATCTCCTACGCTAAAATTTCTCTTGCGCGCAGTACCGGTAATTTGATTAAATGCTTTATCAGAATGAATCATAGATTCCAAAATCCGCAGCTATAACTTGAAATTAATATATTACCTACTCAAATGAAATAATAAGTTTCATATTGAAATTTATCGTCTCTGTTAAATAGAATATTCCTTATGCAAGTATACGATATAAACCTATATCTGGGTAGATTAAATAACTCCAGACCTGTATAACGAGGCTAAATCCATGGCTATAGCCACAAAAATATGAATGATGACTCCTCCATAAATGGAATTAGTTCGAATAGCCATGAAACCAAGAATGGTACCACCAAAAATGGCACCAGTAGTTTCCAACAATGGTTTTTGATAGTGGATCATACAATAAGGAATTATCATCACAAAGACCGCAATTACCCCAATCTTTCGCTTTGGTATTTGCAGAAGAAAACCTCTAAAGAAGAACTCAACGCAAAAAAACTGAAAAGCATATACTAGCTCCCAGCAAACAAATCGCCCGGTATGCCCCCAATACTCATGTTTAAAGAAAGGGTATTGTTGTTGAAAGGAGTTATCCTTTGAAACAAACCAAATAATAATAAGCATAGGCAGAATCATTAGAAGATACCACGGCAAATGTTTAAAGAATCCCTTGCCAGAAAGACCTAAGTCTTTGATCTTAGAAAGCTTAAATACCTTTACGACTATTAGAGGAATGACCACATATGCAATAAATACGATAAAAGCCCACCATAACTTGCCATAAAATACCTTATCATTCAAACTGAGTTTCCAGTCGGTTCCCTTAACAAAAAACCTATCGAAATCAGTAAATTGCCCAAAATATCGACAAACCGTAAGGCTCACGGCCACAGTTAAAAAAACGATGATTGTTGGTTTAATAGACTCATCAGGATCAATTGACTCTTCGATAATGGCAATATGCTGATTTAGTTTTTTTATCATGACTTTTGGACAATACTTAGTGAATGTAAGGAATAAATCATACAACAATTTAACAAAATTTCCTTAGAGAGTTGGAATTCTAAAAAATTACATGGTATTATTACTCCTAAAGTTCTAAATCCGTCTTGGTAAAATTTCATGAGTAAGAAAATATTAGTAATTGATGATGACTCGGCAATAAATGATTTATTGAAACTCATTTTTACGAGAGAAGGATACGAAACAGATACAGCATCAGACGGCCAAATTGGGTTTGAAAAAGCTGTTACTGATCATTATGACTTGGTCACAATGGATATTAAAATGCCAAATTGGAATGGCATTGAAGCCATTGGTAGCTTAGAAATTGTAAGACCTGAATTAAAAGTGATTGTTGTTTCTGGCTTTATAGATGAACATGAAAATGACATGATTGCTGACTCACCACTTGTTATTGATATTTTAAAAAAACCATTCAATGTTGCTGATTTGATCGCGATAGTAAAAAAGCAATTCGGCGAAGACTAAACTCAACAAATTCCTTCAGCTCAGATATTAAATCACTTCTGCAACAAAACTTCTCCTTAACACGAATCAATTATTCTGTGAAGACAACTCTTTACAATTCAAATAAAATGATACAAATAGTCATGAAATTAATAAAAAAGGAAATAACATGAGTTCAGGGTTTTGCGACAAGAATAGTATCTCAGAAGAATGGCAATTAAATGAATCAGGTATTGCTATTTTACCTATTGGTGCCTTTGAGCAACATGGTTACCACATGCCTTTATGTACAGATACCATCCAAGCAGATTATTTTGCTTCCTATGTAGCCAAAGAATTAGGTGCTATGTTATTACCAGCTTTGCCTTATGGAACTTCAATGGAACATAAAGGATTCAGAGGGTCCATATCTCTAAAGCCAAATGTATTAATGGCACTGGTCGAAAATTTTGCCGATGAACTTGAATCTCAAAATGTAAGACGATTAATTATTATCAATGGTCATGGGGGCAATTTTGCAATGGCACCTACCGTTCGCAAAATAAATAGAGCTGATCGAAAAATTAAAATACTCTTGATTAATTCTTACACTTTTACTGAGCGAAGAAATAAAGAACCAGAAATTCATTCTGGAGAAGGCGAAACATCTGTCATGCTCGCCATTGCGAATAAACTTGTAGGAAATGACAGAAGAGTTTCCAATCCAACCACAGCTAAAGAAGCATACATTCAAAGTGATTTAAATACTTTTGGAGTTGGCCGCATGACAAATACAGGCGTTTGGGGAAATCCAAAAGACGCAACAGTAGCAAAAGGTAAACAGGACGTAAAAGATACCAAGAAAAATATAATGCCTTTTATCCGTGAGCGCCTGAGAAGGCTTGACGAAGATTCAAGGTATGGAGGACCAGGCCCAGTTGCTTTAAGAACTATGACAATAAAAGATATTCCTTTTGGAATGAAAATGAAAGAATTTGCTTCATGGAACCAATTAAAGCAAGACTGGGAAATGATATTAAATTCTAGTAAAGGTGGGAATTACATTGCCTTGCATAATGGCCTGAAAGCAGGTACTGTAACAACTGTTACTTATTCAAATGCATTTAGCTGGATTGGCATGGTCTTAGTAGACCCCACTATTAGAAGAGCAGGTATTGGAACAACGTTACTAAAAGAAGCCATTCAATATGCCAAAACAAAAGGTACTGTTAGGCTTGATGCCACGCCGGATGGTAAAAAACTTTATGACCAATTAGGATTTAAAGTTGAGTATAAACTGAGCCGCCTTCAACGAATAAATACTAAAGCAACGTTACCTGCTACTTCCAAAAAATTAAAAAAAATCACGAAAGCTGACTTAAATAAAATATGCAGACAAGACAAATCTATTTTCGGTGCCGACCGAACTAATATATTAAAACATCTTCATAAAAATAATGGTTCTTATGCATGGGTGCTATTAGAAAAAGGTAAAGTTACTGGTTATTGTTTCGGACGATCTGGCAGTAACTTTGAACAAGTCGGACCATTAGTTGCCGACTCAACAGAAGTTGCTATTGATCTAACCATTCATGCCCTAACAGAAATTAAAAACAAAGACGTAATCATTGATATTCTTGATAACCAAACGAAATACCACAAATTTTTAACGTCAATTGGATTTGAATTGCAAAGGCCTTTTATCAGAATGTACCTTGGGAAACATACTCATAAAGGTAAACCAAAACAACAATTTTCCATCACAGGCCCTGAAATAGGCTAATCATTAAATTCAGTAATATTGATATAAATTATTTTTTATTTCGTTTTTTTAATTTAAACTTTTTCTTTATTGCGTCATGTGTTACTTGTGCACGATCTAGCATTCCATCGACATCTTGAAGATTTACAGAAACAGCCAAAGCATCGCCAACCATTAAAATTGGCAAAGCGATTTGAGCCCCGATACTTAATGTGGTATTACTTGCTTCTGGCCCAGGTCCGGTCATTAGAAAAGCATTAGCATTTTCTGCAATTTCACTATCTGGATCTGAAGATATAGAAACGATTTTAATATTTCTTTCTTTTGCAAATCGAATCCCTTCAATCGTATCAACTTGATGCCCACTTTGAGAAAGAGCGATCACAACATCATTTTTTTCTAATGATACTAAATGAGTATAAAACAAATTGGGATCATTCACCCATGTAGTTGGTTTTCCTGTTCGTAAAAAGTTCTGAAGCAAAACAAAACCAACATTCCCTGATATACCAACCCCCATCAATACTATTCTTTTAGCTTTGGTAATCAGGTCTACTGCTGCTTTAAATTCATCACAATTCAAACTCTCCAAAGTTTGTTTAATTGATTGCTGGTATAAACCAGCTAGAAAAGGCAACAATACGGTAGGATCATTATTCTCAAACAGTTCGCTTTCAGCAATGACAACATTCGGAATATCGTAAGGAGAAGACGGTTGAGTTTTTTGAGCAGTCAAATCCTCAATAAAGGCCGTTTTAAATGCTCTGAAACCGCTAAATCCAAGTTTCTTACAAAAAGCAAACACAACCGGCTCGGAGGTTTCACAAATCGAACATAGTTCCTGCAATGAAATAGACTTGGCTTTTTCTGACTGATTAATAAGGAAACTCGCTATTTTACCCTGACGATTTGGTAATTTAGGCTGATGTCTCTTTATCTCAGTTAAAAGGTTTATTCTTGAATTCTTCGTCTCTTTCAAAGCATACTCCATCGTGATTTTTCAGGAGAAGTATAGCAATAATATTTAATGATGAAAGATACGATTGTATTCTGTATTAATAATACATAAGGACATTTGAAATAAAAGCTAACATTATAAACACAAGAGATCAACCTCAAATTTTAATTTGTACTGAAGCCTTCTCGTTCGAGGGGAATTGAATTCGGTATTTATTAACGCCATCATTAATATCAATTTGAGGAAAATTATTTTGAATGGAAAAGTTCTTATTAATTTTATCTGATAAAGAGATTACTGTGATCGCTTTGAATGTTTTAGATTTAATTAAATTGGATAAACAACAATGACTATAACGCATTGGATTTCGAATATCTTTATACAACCTTTGAGTAACACTCACTTCTGTTTTTATTCTATCTAGTGGTAAATAATCCATACGCATACAAACATCATCATTTTGAAAAATTGTTTTTTTATTATTTATTTTATTAGCTCCAGAAGGCGTGGTCCAATGAATTTTAAATTTACTTTTTTTAGCTGATTTTAATTCATCCATCACGACCAATATATCTGGCTTGAGATAAACGACTGTTCGCACATAAAAATCAAGCTTTGCTTCTGTCCAATAAACACCTGAAAGTTCGCCCGTCCAGGTACTCCATTTTTTAGTATCTTTAACATGTGAGATAGAAGCAGTATGTTCATAATGAAGGGCATGGTTTACTTTAAACCATTTAGTTCCTTCGCCTAATTGGCCATACCCATTTATAGTTGCGGTATTATGATGATCAGTTCTTTTGATAGCAGAATAAGCCGGGTCAATTAAGAGTTCATGTTTTCTCGAATGCAATTGCAGACTACCAGTATCCGGATGTAAATGAGAACATCCGGGATCACCCAAAAATAGTTCTTGCGCTTTTTTGCCTTGAAAAGGACCACATTTAAATTGTATAGCTGTAGCCTTTTCCTGCCATGAATTTCGAGTAGATATATTTTCTAAATCATCAAAGTAAGCAAATGTTTTAAATTTCTTTTTCAAATTCAATTTCACTGAAGGATCATAAAGTAATATATCCATCCATTCAATACCAGAATTATTCGTAAAACCTTTACTTAAAACCCAATGAGCAATTGATTGCAGATGTTCTGACTTATGATGACCCGCCATTGATAAAATTAAACCTACAGGCGAATGAAACTGCAGCCCTTTAGAAGAATCACTCCAAGGAAAAATGTGGTCGTCAGCATCTCCAGAAGGCTTATGAAGGTGCATAAACCAATCACCAATACCTAAATGGTTTTTTCTGTATAAATCCTGATTCAAAAACTGAAGACATGGGCGATAAAATAAAGCTCGCATTTCTGCTCCATAGGCACTATAACTAGGCCCTTCTATCATGGATCCATCTTCTGCTTGCAACCACGAGACAAGATTAAAATTATGGTAAGCATCACTTAACCAATATTTGGCATCGGGGATGTCAAAATAAAAAGAAAAACCCGCTAAACCAATTGACGCCCAAGCGCATTGTGAAATATTATGTAAGGGTGTACCAGCCCAATAGCCCATGGGTGTTTTTGTTTTTGAATACAAAGAGCTACCATAATCAGAAATTATTTTAATGAATTTGTTTTTTTGACTTTTGCTTAAATGTTCATTCATCCAATTATAGTAAATAGACAAGCTATATAGCAAATGACCACCATTCAAAGGATCATCAGAAGTTTTATGAGCATTATTTAAAATGGTTGAAATAATTTTTAATGACTTTTTTAAATATTTTTCTTCTTTGGTAATAAGAAAACCTAAAGCTAAATCATTAAAACCAGTATAAGAGCCCCTCACTAAAGATTGCTGGTTATCCAGGTTATAAGTAGCATGACTCATTCTCCTTTCAATTCTTGAAAAGAGGTTGTCTAACATTAATTTTTGAAAGGGATCATTCTTATTTTTTCGAATCTTATTTAATTGACCTGGCTCAATAAATAACCGCCTATTTTGATAACAGTTTTTATTTAATTGAATTGACTGAGCTGGGTTGGGAAGGTTTTCTTTTATACTATGATTTATTGTATTTACCATACTTGCGACTTTCTAATATATTCATTGAGATTATCAGATTTAAAAGCGTTTAACTTACCTGATTAAAGAGGGTTTCATTGTTTATAATTATGAATCTGGTTGTTCTTTAAACAATGAATTTATTACTTAAATTAAATTCTCAATCTTAAGATATTCGTAGATTTTATTAAAATAAAAAATCAATCTAATTGAAATAATTGTTTAACCACCAACCTGCCTAGGTTGGTTTTTCCCAATTTTATTAATCAAAAAAAATGCTTCGCCATAAATGTACACCTAGAACTTAGACTATTCAATCATCAAAAAACTGAATACATTTTGAGACAAAAAATTAACTTCAGTAATTAATTATTATTGAATAAAAAAATAATGACCAAATTAAGATCATTTTCAAAATGTATAAATCTTGTAATTCTGTATATCAAAGCCCAATTATTACCAACAACTACTGGTGAATACCTCATTTAGCCCTTATAGCTATTGATTATTGATTATCATTAACTAAAATCAGCTTATTGAGAATCAATTATTATTAAGAGCAAAAATGAAAAATTCACTCGATAATATCGGGATCACTTTATCCATTTTATGTGCCGTTCACTGTCTAGTATTGCCCCTCTTTTTAGTCCTGCTACCAACAATTGGACTAAGTTTTTTATTAAACGAAACTGCTGAAAAAGTATTTATAGGATGCTCAATTTTATTCGCTTTGATGACCCTTATTTTTGGATATCGAATTCATCGTGAAAAAAAATCTTTCATCACTTTTACCATTGGCTCAGTTATGTTAATTGTCGCAACATTCGGCTTTAATCATTCCCATTTTATAAATGAAAAAAAAGATTCTCATGCTAAAACTACCCTAGAGGATAATAAGCATCACGAGGAGCATGGACACGCCCATGAAGGGCATCACCATGCTGAGGAAAAACATCTGACCATTAACAGCAGACCACAAGACTCTTCTCTCGGTTTATTTTTATTAGTTATAGGGGCATTATTTCTTGCTTCTAGCCATTTTATCAATCGAAGCCTATGTAATAAATGCCTAGGGCATAAACACTCTGGCAACTGTAATCACAGTCATTCAAATGAGACAGAAAATAATAATAATTTAATTGATTCTTAAGAAAAATATTTAGTTAAAACAGGACTTTAATTCATAAATTAATTTACGGCTTCTGCTTCTGGAGATTTATTATGCACTCCAGAGAACCAATCAACAACTCTTTTGGCTTCATAAGGAACCGACTGTCCGTCATCATTAAGTACTGTCGCTAATTCTCTGATTTTATAACCATTAGAGCCACAAGTCATTAGAAACTGTTCGGTATCACCTTGGAATTTTTCACCAAACCCTGAGCTTCTAGTTAATGGTGGACATATACAGAAATTCGACTTATCTAGTTTATGTGCGGCACAAGAATTATCAGATTTTAATATTCCTGACATTGAACATTTCACAGGGCGTTCTAGTTTTTGTGCTCTGAGATATCCAGGACTATCACTAAATACTTTGAAGGCAAATTTTGTAGGAGAACCTGGTTGCATAATTTCAGCATCTGAAGTAATGATATCTTCTTCCTTCAAAGTATACAATCTTTCACGTACTTCAGGATCTAAATTAGCTTCTTGACTACCTAAAAATGCTGTACCTGCTTGTAAACAATCCGCCCCTTTTTCCTTCCAATACTTCCAATCTTCTGGGCCCCAAATACCGCCAGCAATAACGATCCCAACGCCACTTTCATGCAAAATTTTTCGACATGGCTCAAAACAACCTTCTAGAGAATTCTCCCCAGCATTAACTTCTCTAATAGTTCTAAAACCATTATGACCACCAGCTTTTGGTCCTTCAAGAATTAAGGCATCAGGTACACGGTTATTTTTTCTTTTAGAAGCCAATATGGTAATCTGAGCTGCTTTAATTCCGTTGATCATGTACATAAAATTCAAATCATGATTAGGGTCTCCCTGCTCAGCTAATTTGAAATGTCTACGATTGAATCCTGCACCTACTGTAATAGAAGGCACTTTATATTTAAATGCTAATTCAATAATCTCAGATGACTTGGTTTGTTTTTCCATAATATTAAAACCAAAGGGGATATCACCTAGCATTCCTCTGAGTTTATCTACAGCATATTCAATAGATTTTTCCCAATTATTTTTATAAGATTTATCACCTGTTTCCCAAGCAACTAATCGATCAATACAGACAGTCGTTAATGTTCCTAATCCACCAGCTTTTGACACCGCAACTACTAAATCAAACCAGGAAAATCCAATTCCCATAGAACCTTGAATAACGGGATATTTCAAATCCGTAAGTCGAAACATATAACACCCAACCTTTTATGTAATTTTAATTAACCTAAATATAACCTCTGAAAATGGTTATATGCCCGATAAAGTCTAATAAATAGTACCTATTAATCAAAAGAATAAAGACAAAGACTGCTATTGACTAAAGAATGTTTCAGACCGAAATGAAAGAAAAATACATTACAGTGAAAGGCATTTATTAAACTAAATAAAATCAATGGGATAAAAAATAACATCACGCTGATTACTAATTTTTAATCATTAAATTACGTGATATCCATCAACATGTATTCACATACCAATATTAATGAATTAAACTTTCAAAAAAAAGTAAAAGATAAATTTATCTGAGATATGATTGCTAATCTAGATAAGTATTACCTTCCACTGTACATAGGTAACCTTTTGATTGTATGGTTAACAAGAAGATAACATAAATTTCAAATAGAAACTATTTATATGGTCGGATATTTGATATTTAATAGAAAATAGCTACCTTCGGTCGATTAATAGTGATTTAAAACCGTCGTTTATAAATAGTACCAAATATTCATTGAGGGTCTGACAAAGTGCCGTTTACGATTAAAACCATTATCATAATATCAATCTCAATTTTATTGGGTTTTATGAATTCTGTTCGATCATTTGTTCCGTTTTTTACACCAGAAAAAATTCCTTATGTCAAAGTTCAAATAGAAAAAAGAAAACAACTACCAGAAGGAATTACGGCACTATCATTAAAAGAGGCATATGAAATATTCAAAAAGAATACAAGAATATTTATCGATGCTAGATTGCCCAAATCATATAAGGAAGATCATATTGAAGGTGCTGAAAATTTATCGCTATCAAATATCGATGACAATCTAACTCAATTCATGGATCAGTACCCTTTTGAGACTGCCTTGCTACTTTACTGCGGCAGTATTCATTGTGATTCTTCAACGCGGTTGGCAGCAAAATTAAAAAAAGTAGGTTATAAGGATATAAAAGTATTTTTAGGTGGATGGGCAGAATGGCGCGATCAGATTCTAAAAAAATAATCATCGTGTCCAATATCGGCAAATCTATATTAACCGCTGTATTCATCTATGCAGCCTATTCAAAAATTATTGATCCAACTGCATTTATAAAAAATGTCAAAGCTTATGAAATGCTTCCAAGATTTTTAATCAACCCATTTGGACACTCACTTCCCTTTCTGGAAGTAATTGCTGGTATTTTAATTTGGATACCTAAATGGATAAATATAGCTTTGGGGCTAATGGGATTCATGCTTGTTTTATTTATTGCGGCCATATCCTATGCAATAATAACAGATAAAATCATTAATTGTGGTTGTTTTGATTCAAATCAGGAAGCAGGGCCTATGCAACTGATCATAGATCTAATTTTGTTATTAGATATAATATTTCTATCTATCTTTTTCAATAAAAAAGATTCATCACTAAGTTCTACTGGAGAATAAAATGCGATTTTTAATTACCATAATATTTGTTTTAACCTTTCTAGGAACATTTGCTAACCCTAAAATTAAACTCCCAGTAAAAACTAAAAATTTCGGAACTATTCTGCCCAACTCAACACATAAGCATACCTTCATCATTAAAAATGAAGGTAAAACAAATTTAATTATAAGTAAAGTAAAACCAGGATGTGGTTGCACTGTCGCTAATATTTCAAGCAAAAATATTAAACCGGGCGAATTTGCAAAATTAGATATTGATTACAAAGCACCAGAAAAGAATTCCGTAATCAGAAAACAAATCCACCTACATTCGAATGATAAAACAAATCCAAAAGCCACACTTTGGATTGAAGCTAATATTAAAGGTAACTACAAAGCATCTTCACAAATAATTCAATTAAACAGTGTCTTAATTGGTGAAAAGAAAACCTTTTCATTTACAATTACACCTTCCAGAAAGCTCCCCTTTTATCCCCACCGACTTGTATACAGCAAGACTACTTTAAATTTAAAATATACTAAAGTCGATGAAAAGAATACATTATCAAGCTATAAATTTGACGTTACTTATGACTCAACGATAAAACTACCACCAAGAAGAATTAATGAAAAAATATTTATCTATCCAAACAAAGACAATAACAAAGAAGTAATCACAATAAATATTCATGGAACAGTAAATGGTTTAATAAATCAAAGTATCAAAAGCTTTGTAACCAGCTTAAAACAAGGTGACAAAATTGAAAAGAAGGCACGCTTAAAACACCTGAAGAAAGAATCATTCATCATAAGCAAGGTAATGTCGAATAATCCGATGGTTACCACTGAAATTATTAAAATATCTGGACATGAATACGACATCCTAATCAACATGAAAGAAGGATCAAAAAAACGACGCGAAAATGTTATTATTTTAATTCATACAGATAACCCACAGCAAAAAGTTATCCGGATCATGGGAACCTACTTATTCAAACCAACTTAATAACCAAATAAGATAATATACTAAAACACATAAAACCTCATCATACAAATCTTACTATGAACCCATCGATACCCATTTATGAATCCATTTCAGAAGAAGAGATTTGTTCTTATATACCACATGAAATAATGAAACAACATTACCTAATTTATGATCAATGCGATTTAAACTCTTATGAAACCATCTTAAACAAAGGCTATAGAAGGTTTGGGAAATTCTTTTTTAGACACCATTGCAATAATTGCAAAAAATGTCGCAGCATAAGAGTTATCAACAACCTTTTTAAACCTTCCAAATCTCAAAGAAAAGTTCTGAATAAAAACGATGGCATAAAAATAAAACTATCAAGACCGACCATTTCGATCGAACACATGGAACTGTTTGATAAATACCATAAATTCAGAAAAGAAACAAGAGGTTGGTCTGAAAAGAATACTACGCCGGAAGATTATTTTTCTAGTTTTATAGATGGGCATGAAGACTACGGTTACGAAATGCAGTATTTTTTTGAGAATAAATTAATCGCCATCGGTTTGATTGATATCCTGAAGGAATCTACTTCATCTGTTTATTTTTACTATGATCCCGATTGGCAAAAAAAATCCCTAGGCACTTATTCTCTTCTCAAAGAAATCGAACTTTCCAAACAACAAAATAAAAAGTACTCGCACTTAGGTTATTGGATTAAAGAAAATCAAAGCATGAAATATAAATCTAATTTCAAACCTCATGAATTATTAGCCAATCATCCCTCATTTGAAGAACAATCAATTTGGTCAGAAATTTCTTAAAGAATATAATCGACAATATTGGTATCAGATTGTATTCATTTTCTAGTCTTCATATGCCAAAATACCTTAAAAGCGAAAACACTAGCTTAATAACATAGTGGAATAAAGATTACGCACCAAGTTGCAATTAATAGCCTCAAAGACAATAATTAACACATTTATAATATTTTATTAAATACGATACTTAAATAAAATCTATGATAGACCTTGACAACAATCATTTATCTATATAAAATCAATAGCATACCAATATCAAAGTGGTGATTTCTCTTTTACTAGCTAAATCAACTTCCTATAGTCTTTTCTTTCAAAATCTCATATCTTTTAAAAAGGTCCTTTATGAAATATTATTTCATTTATTTTGTTTTTCTTTTAGGTTCATTAATAGCCCTAAATGCAGACGTTGAAAACGAATTCAAAATTAAACGAGAAGCCATTTATAAATTTAAATCAAAACCTGTATTAAAAAAGGATGGTGATAACTATTTGATTAAGTTTGAATCGGCAGGCTATTGCGATGTAACTATTGCTATTGAAGATTCTACAGGAAAAATCTTAAGGCATTTAGCATCCGGAGTTCTAGGACCTAACGCTCCAAAACCATTTCAAAAAAGAACGAAGATCCAATCCATACCATGGAATGGTAAAAATGATAAAGGGGAATATATAAAAAATTTAAACATAAAAACCATTAGAGTATCTCTAGGCTTAAAACCTCAATTCGAACGTACAATGAATTGGGAGCCTAAAAAACCTTCTTCCTCTCGAGCTCAATTAGTTTGCGCAAGACCGGAGGGTGTATATGTTTATCATTCAGGAATGTATGATCATTTAAAATTCTATGATCATAATGGCAATTATATGAAAACTATTTACCCATTCTCAAAAGATAACATTGATAAAATAAAAGGTTTACGAACTCATAAATTTCCACATAGCGGTAAAACACTACCGTTGAAAACAGGATTCTATCAAGGCTCTCTTCTACATCCAATTTCAGCACCTTTAAAAGTCACAAGAAGGACACAAAGCTTTGCTGCTTCTGCAATGGCTATTCATGGAGATAAAATCGCCCTTGCCGGTAAAACTTTAGCCCGTCTAGCGACAGATGGAACAACAGGTGGAGCATCAATGAATGGACCAAACATCTCACTTGAGGTTAAAATCGGATCACGCAGTTTGCCTAAAATAGCCCAACCTTGGTCAACCGCATTTAGCCCTGATGGAAAATATATTTATTTTAGTGCTATAGGTTGGCGTTATTTTCATACGCCAGCCTTTGACTGGGGTACTTACAATTGCATACTGCGAATGGAATACAAAAAGAATTCAAAACCAACATTATTTTTAGGTAGTCTCAAGAAATGGGACAATGGTAAAAGTAATGATAAATTCCATACATTAGCAGGTATTGCTATCGATACCAAGGGTCGTATATATGTTTCTGATCACTTCAATCATCGCATTCAAGTTTATTCTCAAGACAAAAAATATTTAACGACAATATCAACGGAACGTCCTGCTCAAATATCCATTCACCATAAAACTCAAGAATTATACGTATTTAGTTTTCCTATTAGAAATTTAAAAATGGATAAAAAAGAAAGTTTAAATGTTAAACCAAGTGTAACAATTTTCTCTTCTTTCGAATCAGGTGCTAAGAAAAAGTCCACCCATCTATTACCTCTTCCGGAACATAGTGCTGTATTTTCAATTGGTAGCCCTGGTTTTTGGTACCGCGCAGAGTTAGATTCATGGGCAAAGACACCAACTATTTGGTTATCTCAAGTCCGTGTCAAAGGTCATCTAAAAGCTCCTTGGCACAAGTTTGGAACTAAGTTAGTTCAAATCAAAAACAAAAAAGTAATCATAATTCGTGATTTTGGTGATGAGGTTAAAAAAAGTGGCAAGAGGGTAAATCCACCTGCTTGGTCTAGACAACGTTTATATACCAATCCTGCCAATGGCAATGTATATTTAGCAGAAGGAGATGGAGGCACAGGAAAATCATTTCGTCAATTAATAGAATTAAATCCAAAAACAGGTAATAATAAAACAATTGAACTACCTTTTGATGCAGAAGATATCTGCTTTGATATTGACGGACATATTTATTTACGAACAGGAAAACTAGTCGCGCGCTACAACACAAAAAACTGGAAGGAAATCCCATGGGACTATGGTGAAGAAAGACAAAACGTAACCTTCGATAAGCGTAAGGCAAATTTAATTTCGGCCTTAATCACCTCAGGCTCTCGAACAAACCCATTTTGGCACCTTGGAGGTATGGCCATAAATCCAAAAGGTCATTTAATTATTCATACTTACAATAATACCAAAATCGGAATTAACAATAAAAAGAAAGGATTTCCTGGAAGCTCTACAAAAAAGTATCAACCAAGTAATTTTATCGGTCGAATGAGAGGTAGAGAAATACATATATTTGACAAACATGGAAAATTGCTATTAGATGATGTCATGCCTGGCATTGGTCATACTAATGGAATTGGGATTGACAACGATGATAATATTTATGTGATGGCTTCAGGTAGTCGGCTTAATAATGGCAAACCATATGACCCAACATTGTTAGACGATGTTTCAGAAACTATTATCAAAGTTAAACCTAAAAATAATAAAGTAATAAGTTCAGGAAAACAATCTGTACCACTTCCACTAACTAAAGAAAATTTTCCAAAAAGAAATCCAGATATAGTGGCATCGTCAGCACAAGCAAGTTCCGGAAGAGCCTGGATAGAAGGTGCCGAATGGATGTATGGAGGTGTAGGCTTTGCTGGCATGCTAGCGGGTTGGGATAGTGGTGGTTGCTGTTGTTGGAATGCAAGATTTGAATTAGACTATTTTGCAAGATCATTTGCTCCTGAAACAAGGCATTTTAGTATTGCGGTATTGGATTCTAATGGCAATTTAATTACACGAGTTGGCCAATATGGTAATGTTGAAGATGGTATGCCATCTATAAAACAGGGAAGCCCTAAAAGTGTACGTTCAATCGGTGGAGATGAAGTTGGACTGTTTCACGCTCCCTTTCTTTCTGTCCACACTGACAAACGACTTTTTATTGCAGACCTTGGTAATGTTAGAATTCTTAGCGTTAAACTAAATTATCATACTGAAGAACGAATATCATTAGAAAATTTAAATAAATAAAATCCTTTTATGAAGAATGACTAATATGACTAAAAATGAATTACCAAAAACAATTGAAATAAGCATACCATCAAGAAATAAAGAACATTTCCTAGAACTTGCCAAGCTAGCCTCAAAATTAAAAAAATATGGAAACGTCAGTTTAAATGTTGCTGACCTAGCAGAAATGAGTTCATATGAAATGCCAGAAGGAGGAAGTGGTTGGCATGAATATACATCATATAAACCATCTGTATTTCATTTTTTCCCCGATGAAACAATTGCTCGTCATTTACCAAAAGAACATGTGAAAAAAAATAAAGAACTAATATTAGAAAAATCAAAAATCTTAAAAGAGCATGATTTAAGTGCTTATGTTCATTTTCAAGAACCATACTTTTTACCTGAATCATTCTTTGAAGAATTTCCACATCTTCGTGGTCCACGGGTAGATCATCCACCCAGAAGTACAGAGACTGCATTTGCCATGTGTATGGATCAAAAAGAATCACTTAATATAGTGACTTCTATGATCTCCGAATTATGTAAAGCAGTTCCTATGATGGCACGTTATAGTACTCAAGTTAATGATGCCGGTTCTGGTTTATGTTGGTCAGATTACAATTATCCAGGAATGAATGGACCATCACACTGTCAAACTAAAAATACCGGCGAGCGAATGAAAGGATTTATTTCCGCAATCCACGAGGGGGCAAAAAAAGCCGGTGGTGATATCCTAGTCAGATTGACAGGAAATCTTTCACGATTTGAAATAGATACGTTAACTCCTATTCTTCCTCCCCTAACTCAAGTAACGGGAAAAGGTCGAAACGTCAGACACAATATTACAACTGGTACTATGCTAGGTACGGGAGGAACCTATCCAATAAAAGGTCTTTTAAATCCTGTAGCCATCATTAATGCTGTCTCTAGTTGGTTTAATGGAAACGTTGCACATTTATCACTAAATTTTGCTGACGGATATGGTCGCGGTTCAGATCCATTAGAGGCACTTGATAAAATAATTGAAATCGTAGACCTTGTATCTGAAAATCCTCCAAAAGGAAGGATAGAAAAACTAGAATGCTTAAAATCACTAGGTAAAAAATGGGGTGGCTCATCTCATGCCGAAACTTTAATGGATACCTGGTCAAACCTACAAGATGCCCTAACTATGAAAGCCGTTTCTCAGGGTTCTTTCTCAACTATGTACGAGGGTGTATCCGGCAGACATATTACCAGACCTATCGTTTTACAACCAGAGAAACTATCTTTAGATGAAGATGGATATGCGTTGAAACATCATTTTGATATGCCTAAAAATCTTGGGCGTGATGACTATACATACATTCATGGGGGAAATAGTACTTTTAATTGGAGTGGAGATTGGTATTGGATAGGACCTTTTCAAAGTGCTCTCAGTATGATTAAAGGCGTAGCAGCAACAGTCGAAAAGTTGGAAGATGCCCCTGAATTTGAATGGTTCAAAACTCAATCAAGAGCTCTAAGAATTTATACAAGTATTTTAAACTCTATCAATCATTGTTATTTTGCTCAAGTCTTTATAAATAAAAACAAAGAGGCTTTAGCAAAAGAACCCTTACAAGATGCGAACCTAGGCTCTGGACCTGCAATTAAAAATGAACATCAATGGTATGAAATCCTGAGAACTGAGATGGATAATACTGCTGAGCTTATTAATTTATTAGAATCAGGTGGCATGGATCAAGTTGAACATGCTGAAAAACCGGAAGATGAAGACTGCTTTCTACTAGGTCCAAATCTTATTGAAGATTTAAAGAAAAAGCTCACAGTTATGAAAGCTCACTGGCGCGATTTGGAAAGTTATGTAAGCATTTGTCATAATTAAACAACAAATTATTTTAAATTACACTGAACTAGGCATAAGGTGCTAAAGCACCTTTTGCCTACATCTCTAATAAAAATTATTTATATAATCTCCAAAGCATCTTTATCAGGTAATTGCTGAAACTCAACATGAGGTATTGTCTGATACCAATATGCAACCGAAGCAATGTCATCTTGCAAAGGTAAATAGCGACCACCACTTCTCCAACCTAATGCTTGAATTGTTACCTTAAAGTCTTTTTCAAATCGAATAGGATCCATGATATGCCAACGATACATTCCAAAGCGCGTATTAGCGACATAAGTACCATCAGGCCTTACAATCTGTGGAACCCCTACAAAAGGCGTATTATATTCTTGGTATTGTTTTGTTTCTTTATTCTCAAAATTATATGATCCACAAAAATAATCTTCTGTTCCCGTGCCACATATCGTAGGAAACTCCTTATCGCCATCCATGAAAAACTTTATCTCCCCTTCTCCCCACCACCCATTATTATTTAAGCCCCATGCCATATATGTACCAACGTAATGACCATGACCTTTCACATTATCTAATATGGTATAAACATCTTTGTAAGGCAACGGATTGGTTCGTCTGAATTGAGCATGAAAATAAGCACAATCATCTGGAACTTCAGTTAAGGTATAATTAATTTGGTAGTAAACAGTAAAGTCATTTTCACTAATATTACTTAAGGTGATTCTACATTTTTTCTTAAAAGGCATTTCCCAATAACAATTATAAGCACTCCCAGGATTTACACATACCGGCATTGAAACTACTGGAGCTAAACCGCCCCAGGCATTACAAAAGAAATCACCTATAGGACATTCAACCGAAGGGTTCTCCTGATCATCCCAATAGATTCTTAATATATGAAATCTACTTTCCTCCCGCTGAGTTTGAGTCAACCAGATTTGCTGAATAGCACCCGGACCTTCAATATCCGCCAACACCAAAGTTGCGCCTGCTTCAATTTTTTCATTCGGATTGATTTTCCACCCTTGCCCTAAATCCTTAGCGCAGTGTGCCCCAGAACCTTCAACAGCCATCCCTCCTGCGCCTTTACCTCCGGTTTTGTTTTCTGATGAAATTGATCTTGTTTTAGCTTTTGATAATCTTGATAAATTTCCAAGATTCATTCCTAGTCCATTAAATGACATAACACTCCCCTTATCTATAAAAATTTAGAATTTTAATTGTAAATTAGAACTATTGCTGGCCAGCCAATTTGACTTGCATACCTTGTGTAATTCCCATGGCAGTAATTGTTTTGACTATAAAGTCTACATTGTCTACAGGTACATAAGCGACAGTAATATGATTACTTTGATGGCCGGCCATTAATTGATCTCGACTAATCCCATCAAGGGTCACGTTCATCAAAGGCCAAACATCCGTAGTTTGATCAAGTCTTCTCTGAAATTCTGCATCTGGCAACTCAATGGCATTGCCGCTACCGACATGTAAATGTACCTTAGTACCTTCGTAATGAGCTCTTGCCCAAACAAATGTTCCTGCTTTACATTGACCACTCAAAGTCGAACCACCTTTTGCAAAATACATAGCAGGCTGCCTGTATCCCGTTGAACCAGCAATGCCACCTTTAATATGACCAAAAGGAACGTTACCAGAAATTTCAAAATCCCAGTAAAACATACCTTCATATTCACTACCCCAGCGGATATCATGCAATGTCGTTTCTGAATTTAACCCTAATGTTTCCAATGTTTTAAATAACATTAATTGCGGAATCGCTGAACCCATATCAACTTCATTGGCATTGGGTATCGGTTTGCCAGGTCGAATGATTTGACCATTTTCATCAGGAATCGGAAACCTATCGGTACTACCAATGGCACCTTCAGCAAAATCACTGGCAGCACATGAATCTTTTAAGCCTTGCTGATACTGCACACCAATGCAGCTTAAACCAAATCGATCTGTCACTCTTGCCATGGCAATTAACATAGCACACTGCTCTAAGACTTGCTCACGAGTTAAATCCGTTTCGTGATTCTCACCAAATTTAAAATCCATGCCTTTGTCAATATACCATTGCAAACATTCTTCACGCAACTCAAGAGAAACTTTACTCATCTCAAAAAGCAACATTGATTGAGATAAGCCTTCAAAAGGCATTCCGATATCACATAAAGCCTTCTGAGGGAAAACGCCATTGATCATTCCCATACAAAAGGAATCAAACAAACCAATAATTTCTTTTTTATGCAAGGTATGCTCACCAAGATACTTACCCAGCTGACCCGCTTCTGAATCAAATAGTTCTTGCTCATCAAACACATCTTTCAAATAAGAGACATCATGTTTGATAATTCCTTTTGCTAAAAACTCTTCCAGCTTACTATAAAAGAAATCATCATCAAAATCGACAGACCACAATCTTGAATATTCTCTTCCTAAACTTGTTAAACTTCCTTCTAAATTCAACGCTCCGACTAAACCTGGCCAAGTACCATCAAAGTTCGCTAATATTAAAATAGGACCTTTGTGTTTCAATAATGAAGGTGCGACATGGTGAGAATACTGCCAAGCCGTTAACAAAACAATCACAGATGCTTCAGGATCAATTCCCATAAAAGCATCCGAGCCATCTCTTTGGCTTCCTAGAAAACCATGGCCTTCTTCATTGTTATATCGATGAGCACGTATAGTAGAAATTCCAAAATTCTGTTGTAGAACCTTATTAAGTTTTTTCTCAAATGAGTCTTGAACTTCCCAGCAAGCCTGATTGGCTGATTTTCTTAAATCCCCATTGGTTAAAACAACAATTTCTTTTGAAGAATCAATTGATTTAAAGTTGCTAAACTCTGGTAATTCCAAATCAGGAAATACACTTTTTAATTCTTCAGTATTTAATACTCTTGGCATACAAATCTCCGTAAACATCATTCTTTATGAAAAATTATGCTTATTTTATACATTTAAATCACCCTGATAGAATGGACAAACAAAGGAATAACTTGGACTATCTTTAGATAGATGATTTCATAAGAAAATCATCTATTCTCAGTCAATAAAACACTGATTATTGAAGAACTTCCAATCTAAAAAATCACAAATATTTTCAATATTTGGCTACAAGTCCATCTGAAATAATTCATCAAATCCACGCTGTATGTCAGATAATTACTATTTTTTTATGCTTAATTTCAGTTAAATTAAGAGAATGAATCTCTATCTATTTCAAGGTCGTACCATGGGAGAAGAAAATGACATTTAACACATTTGATACCTTACAAGGAAGTGTCAGAATCAACCTTGAAAAACTCTCAAAAGTGGTGAATTCGGGCATTCCTCTAACAGCATTTTTCTTTGGAATACTTGGCTACAGCTTTAGTTTTTATTTTCATTTCATTACCGTCACATTTATTTATCTCACCGTACTTAATTTCATCTATTTGCATGTTCAAAAGAGACATGCCTTATTATCTAATTACGGAATCGTAGCGCAAATGCGTTACATGATTGAAAGTATTGGCCCTGAACTGCGACAATATTTGTTTTCTTCTGATACAGAAGAAAAACCTTTTTCTCGAGTAGAACGAAATGAAGTCTATAGAAAATCAAAAGGGATAGATTCTTCTTCAGCTTTTGGCTCTCAATTATTATTTAATGAGAATGAAATTAAACTTCGTCATTCTATGTTTCCGCAATCAAAGGAAAGCCTTGAAGCATTCTCTCTTTGCATTGGTGAAGAAAGGGGTCTTGAAAATTCTTACACATTAAAACACCCTTTAATTATCAGCGCCATGAGCTATGGGGCACTAGGTAAAAATGCCATTCGCGCTTTAGCAAGAGGAGCAAAAAAAGCAGGCATTCTGATGAATACAGGTGAAGGCGGTTTTCCAAAATACCATCTAATGGAAGATTGCGACTTAGTTTTTCAAATAGGCACAGCTAAGTTTGGTGTGAGAAATGAAGATGGAACTCTGAGCGAAACAAAACTAGCAGAAATAGCTTCCTTCTCACAAGTGAAAGTCATTGAAATCAAATTTTCACAGGGGGCAAAACCTGGCAAAGGTGGCTTGTTACCCAAAGAAAAAATAACAAAAGAAATATCGGAACTTCGAGGAGTCCCAATGGGGGAAGATATCGTCTCGCCCTCTTACCATCCCGAATGCACCACACCCCAAGCTACGGTTCAGTTTATCAAAAAAGTACAGGATATATCCAAATTACCCGTAGGAATCAAGCTATGCTTGGGCCTTGAACATGAATTCCTAACATTGATCCAAACCATGAAAGCCTTAGATATTTTTCCTGATTATATCAGTATAGATGGCGCAGAAGGGGGCACAGGAGCTGCTCCAAAAACATTTATGGATGATCTAGGATTACCCATTTATAAAGCATTACCAAAAGTTCAAAACATGCTAATCAAAGAAGGGGTCAGAGATCGATTAAAATTAATGTGCGCTGGAAAAATGATTAATTCTGGTCGTCAATTTATGGCACTTTCAATGGGAGCAGATGCTATTTATTCTGCTCGAGGATTTCTTTTAGCAATTGGATGTATTCAAGCTTTACAATGCAATAAGAATACTTGCCCTACCGGTATCACAACTCATGACAATCACTTACAAGCAGGATTAGATATTGAAGACAAAGCTAATCGCGTACAAAATTATATTCAAAGCTTGGACCGTGAATACATTGAACTCATTGCAGCTCTCGGTAAAAAGTCATTGCATGAATTGAATGATGAAAATTTATTTCTTGAAGGGGTTTATTAATGCCCACACAAAAAGTTGAAACAAAGGTATTAGTATTCTCTTGGATTTTCCAAATCATTGCCGCTATTATTTTAGGCATGGCGGCATGGGATAAAATTGTAGGTACCGAAACATCTCACTATGTGTTTACTACTTTAGAAATGGAACCGGCTGGGCGAATTATAATTGCCTCTATTGAGAGTTTGGCCGCCATAATGTTACTTTCAACTAGCATACCTCATATGGGTGCCGTCTTAGGACTTGGTGTAATGATGGGCGCCATTATTGCTCATATTTCTAAATTAGGCTTCGATGTCAACAATGATGGTGGCAAGATGGTAATGATGATGACAGTCGTAATATTTTCAACAATAGCCATCATTTTTTTACATCGTAGCCGCTTCCCAATGGGCGAAAAAGATACGGATTAATAATTCTTAAGACCAATAAAAGTTGAGGTTTAAACCAACATGAAATTTTTCTTAAGATAGATTTCTTGTCATTCTTGATCTTGATAATTGAATTTTTCCTTGAGATGTTGAAAATGATCCCAGGCTTCTAAAGGAGTTAAAATTATTTTTTTATCAGAAGCATAAGGAAGCCACTCGTTATCATAGGTAGCTCTGAAGTCAATCAATTCAATAAACACCTCTTTCGAATGAATTCTTTTTAACAGTTCAATGGGATTTAATTCAATATTTCGTTCATCTTTCTCCCATTGACCAACAGGACAATTGAAGCATTGATAAATCAACATCAACTGACTTTTTTTATCATATTGCCTAATACCAAAGAATTGTATGTCTTCCTTGAAAAAACCTTTTTCAAGCAATTGAAGCGATTCTTTTAACAAACGGCTCCAAATAAAAACATGGAGGGCCATATAATTATAAGGAGATTGCTCTAAACATTGCAAGCATACTTTTAATGCACCGTTCGAATCACCGGCTTTAACGTTCAATCTAATTAGACCAAGCCACGCATCCCCAATTTCTATTTTAATTTCAAAATGCTGACTTATGCAATCCTGATAAATACCTCTCGATAATTCATTTTCATTCAAATAAAAATATATATTGGCTTTAATAATCAATAGTTGAATCTTATGTGATTGTTCAGTTATAATTTTTTCCGTTTTCGTAATTTCATCACATAAATTTAAAAGTTCAGGAAACTGCTCCTTATCTACAAGAATATAGGCCGATAACGTATATGCATAAACGATTTCAGTAATTTCACATTTTTCTTTAATTAATTTGAGATGTTCTAAAGAACCTTCGAAATCTTTTAAATAATATTTAATGCGGCTTAACCAAAGGTTTAAAAATATTATTGAATATTTATTGTTCGGATTTTCTTGTGCAATTTCTTCAACAAATAAACGGCATTCATCAAAATAACCATTCATTAAAAAGCTTACACAATAATGATATAAGTAAGTACTCCACCCAAGTTGAATATCTTTTTTATCCAAGATTTTTAACAAATGCACTCTTTCCAATTCAAATCGACCCACATGATGATATGCACTTGCTTTATATTTATGTATATGTTTGTAAGACTCAGTCTCATGAAGTTTATGAATAAAATTAATTTTATTCAATCGCAAAGCAGCTTCAAAAGATGTCTCAATTAAACGCCAGCCATAGGTACTTTTTTTGATCTTGTCAGGTAATTCAGATGTTATTTCACAAACTTTCTCATAGCCACCAACTTTTAAATATAGACCTAAATATTGCCATAATGCATAAATTTTCCGATCAAAAACTAGCCAATTTAATTTTGACAATGTAATCCATAATTCGATTGCTAAGGGATATCTTTCTGTCAATTCAAAATCATTCGCTCGATCCTGAAGTCTTTGTAAAAGTTGCTCTGTCCCAACATAATAGTTTTGAATATTATTGACGCCCTTTATCAATAGTTCCTTTTCAGCTTCTAAGCAACCTTCATCATGGCTTTGCTCAAACGCTAATTCTTTTAACTGCGACAAGGCAAGATAGGCCATTGGAGCCATATCTGTGCTCTTAAGCTTTTCTATAAGAGTTATTGCCTTTTTTTCATTTTTCAATTTTAATTCACAGAGAATACTTTTATAAAGAGCCTGATTTGCCTGATCACTACCCGGGAAGGACCTAATTAATCGAGTGTATTCCTCTAATGCTCGATGATAAAAACCATTTTGAAATAAAGCATCTGGTACAGTGATATAAGGGGTAAATCGTGAAGCACCCGCTAAAAAAACTTTCACCGAATAAATTCTTAATGCAGAAGTAAATGAGTAGAAACCAATGCGACTTCCTTTTAAAGGCAATAAATCATGATAATTTAATATTTTATTTTGGTCACACTCCATCTGAAGAACACCGTCTAACACTTCAACCGTTATATTTATTTTTTGATTCAATTCCGGAATTTTTCCAGGTTCAAAGACGACATCCTGACCCTGACGAGCAATTTTAGAATGCTGTCTGTAATCAGCCCCATATTCAAAAAAATAGCCATCTACTTTAACTTTTGATAGAGGCGTTTCGGGCGCCATTAGAATTGAAGCAATTTCCCCTTCCCCCTCTAAGCTAGCAGTAAATTCAAGACGTAGGTCACCATAAATGTTCTGATCTAAATGTATTATATTATTGAATTTATCTCCTATTGCTGCCAATGCTCCTTTTTTAATGGCCCATTCTCCATCATGGGCAATCCAACCCTCAGGGGTTGATTTGGTATCCTCACATTTGCTAAAATCCTGCTCATATACCATTTTCCATTTTCTTTTGCCATCTAAAAACCACTGAATTTCATCACCTAATTCTTTAGCACTTTGATAACGATTGCCTTGAAAAGGCTCCGTAGCTTTCAGTAATATTTTTTTCAATTCAGGTTCTAGTCTTTGAGCTAAATGTAACTTATCTATATTGGGTCTTCGACCAGAGGCAGCTTGTTTTAAATAATCTTTTACATTACTTCCTTTGCGAAGATGACTGCCAATTAATATATCCCAAAGTACAACTCCAAGACTATAAATATCGGTAGTATGATTATGTGACTCAATATCTCCTTGGGCCTGCTCTGGGGACATATACACCAGAGTACCCATAACCTTCCCTTCTTTAGTCAAGCCATCAGTACTTTGAAAAATAAGGGTCTGCTCTTCTATGTAACTGGTTTCGCCCGTTGAAAGTACCTCATCATCTGGTAAATCAATTTCCTTTGTACTTAAAGTTGCCGTTTCAAGAATTAATTGATCAGTATCAAATGAGTCAATAGTTTCTTCATTAGAATCACCGGAATAAAGATTTCTGCCAAAAGCTTTAGCTAGACCAAAATCGATCACTTGAACTTCAGCAAAATCTCCGATCATTATATTTTCAGGCTTTAGATCTCTATGAATAACTCCGCGAGTATGACAAAATGCAATGGCTTGGCAAACACTCACAAATATACTTAACAAATGAAAACGAGAAAACTCTGAAGATAAAGCCGTATCGTCGGCTTGAAGACCTTTTAATACACTTCGAAGATCTCGACCTCGAATTTGTTTCATCACGTAAAATACTTCTCCAGGTTTTTCAGAGATTTCATATATTGGAGGTATAGTCGGATGTTGCAACTGCCCCATCAATTTTGCTTCTAAAATAAAGCGCTGACGCTCATTTTCAGTTAATTCGCTTTCTACTTTAGGGATTTTAATGGCAAGATTACGATTTTGCCCCTGATCTTTTACACGGTAGACTAGGCTCATACCTCCAGCACCTAAAAATTTGGTTACTTTATAACCAAATAATTCTGAAGGCATTGGTTCAACAAACTCTTTTTTATTCGATGACATTATAAATTCCCGTTATCTTTCAGGGCTTGAAGTTTCCAATAATGTTCATAAACTTCTAAGGTTGTCAAGGTCCTATTTTTACCACTGGCGTACGGCAACCATTTATTATTATAAGTTGCTTTTAAATCAATCATTCCTTGAAAATCTACTTTACGACTATCCACCATTCGTCTTAATACTTCAACCGGATCTAACAGAATGCCTCTCTCATCTTTTTTCCAATTGGGAGCATCCGCCTCTAAACAAATTATTAAAAGATAACTATGATAATTTTCACGATAAGAAATATAATGATTCGCATTGATTTGCCTTATTTCCGTGTTACCTGACGCACCAATAGACTCATTCAGCAATTTATAAAGAATAAAAATGTTATAAGCATTTTTAACTGTATATTTTTGTTGCAATACATCTTCACATAATTCAATTGCTTCTTTAATTTCATTGTTTTCGTATTTTATTCGAATCAAACCTAGCCAACAAGACCCCAACTGACGAGGTAAATGTGAAAACTCTTTAATATTATTCTGAAATATTTTAGCTGCTTCTGCATATTTATTTTGAAAGTAATACATCATGGCTTTGTTATTATGAAATCCAACACCTTCCCTTCCTTTTAAATCCGTCTGATTATTATTTTTGATCTTCTTTAAATAATTACTGGCCGCATTGAATTTACCAACTTGCAATAACATATTTACGACAATGAGTCCAAGCTCAATCGATTTATCTTGATTGTATGATTTATTATAGATTTCAAATGCCTCATCAAACTCACCTAAAAAAAGTTTGATTTTACCTAAGAAATGTGAGCTGTTAATTTCGCTTAGAAGATTAAGACCATGTATATCAAGTTGTTCTTCAAAAAAAACTTCTGCTTTTTTAAAAGAGCCCTCTTCAATTAAGGAATAAATTTTATCTCTAATTATTAAAAATAGATTCTCTAAATCATTTTCATTTACAGCAATAAGCTTATTAAAATGAGCAATCGATTTAGAAAATTGTCCTTCGCGATAATAAGACAAACCTATTTCACGACCAACATTAGTCACATCATGTTCTTGAGAAATTAGTCTTTCACGACATAATTTCCGCGCTCTTTTATAAAAACCACACAAGTCAGCAACACGCTTTCCAATTTTAAAAACTTGATGCCCGTGTACATTAAATTTAATGTCAGGTATTAATCTTTCGGCCACCTCAATCGCTTTTTCAAATTTCCCAGAATATTCATATACCTGAGCCAACTGAACTAAAGCTGAACCCCTATGATCAGATTCAACCCATTTAGCAATTGATAACATTTTCCATAATTCAGTAGCATCCTCATATTCTTTGATATCCGCGAAATGCTTTGCTCTTAATTGATACCGAAGTAAAAAATCCTTCTTACCATAATGATATTTTGAAGTATTTGCCAAACCATCTAGCAAAACTTCTTTTTCATTTTTAATGAAAATTTCTTTACCGGTTCTTTCAAATTCTAGCTCATATAGTCGTGATAAAGCACTGTAGCCCATCGGGCACATCAATGTTCTCTTAAGTTTTTCAGCTAACTCTTTTGCCTTTTCATATTGTTTCAATTCAATTAAACACAAAATAGCTTTGTACAAGGCTTCGTCAGCCTGATCTGAACCAGGGAATGATTCTTGAATTCTAATATATTCTGCTAAAGCACCTTCATAACCACCTGCGGCATATAAAGCATCTGGAATGTTAATATAATTTGTATCGCGAGGAGTTCCTGAGAGATACACTGATAATTCATAGATTTTTAAACCTTTATACCAACTATAAAATCCAATTCTATCACCTGACAAAGGAAAAAAATCTCTATAACGCAATATCACTTTACCATTACATTCTAAACTAATAATTCCGTTTAACATCTCTGCTTTAAAAGTTTTTGTTTCTTTAGTGGGAAACACAGGTTTAGAATTATAAGCAATGTCATGCTCATCTCGTGATAACTTGCTATGTTGCCCCTCATCGGCTCCATACTCTAGACAGTATCCATCTGTCCTGAAATCTAGAAGAGGTTTTTCTGGTGCCTTCATAATGGGCGAAATTTCGCCTTTACCTTCGGCAAGACTTGCCGTAAATTCGATTCTTAGATCTCCTTCAAAACCTTTATCCAGATGAATAATATTAGTTCCTGAATTTAATGAAGTCAAAGCACCATCCTGAATAGACCATTGACCCATTTGTGATATCCAACCTTCTGGTGTTGATTCTGTATCTTTTCGATTACTGAAATTCACTTTATAAGCAAAATGCCATTTTCTTTTACCATCAAGAAATTCTTGCAATCGAGTACTTAAATCGCTAGCCATTTGATAGCGATACTCCTGTCCAGGTGCTGTAGCTTTAATTAATATATCGATAATATCAGGCTCTAATTGTTTGCCCGTTTTTTTACTGTAGATATCTGGTCGTTTACCAGTTAGTGCTTTTTTATAACAACTTTTTAAACTTTTGGATTTTCGCATTTGCTCGCCAAGCAATATTTCCCAGAGAATAACACCTAGAGCATAAGTATCTGAAGTTTCATTGTGTTTTTCAATTTCACCCTTCGCCTGCTCGGGTGGCATGTATAAAGGTGTTCCCATTGTTTTGCCTGCTTTCGAAAGATTAACAGAACTTTGAGAAATAATTGTTTGCTCTTCTAATCCAACACTACTTTCATAATCAGAATCATCGTTCAACATGGCCTGTGTTAAAACTGAAGCGGTTTCGCTCTCTTCTAAAAAAAAGCTGTCCGAATCATTGGCCTCAGGTATTTCATCATTTGTCTCACCTGTATATAAATTCTTACCAAAGGCTTTCGCCATACCAAAATCAATTAATTGAATTTCACCAAAATCTCCGACCATTATATTTTCTGGTTTTATGTCACGATGAATTACGCCACGCGTATGACAAAAAGCAACCGCCTGACAAACCTGGATAAAAATATTTAATAGATGCCGTCGGTGATATTGTTCTGAAACTTCCCTATTTCCATTTTTAATATCCCGTAAAATACTTCGAAGGTCCCTACCACGAATTTGTTTCATGGTATAATACATTTCACCGGGTGTATCTGAAATTTCATAAATGGGTGGAATCACGGGATGTAATAGCTGCCCCATTAACCTCGCTTCTAAAAGAAATCGCTCCTTCTGAGCTATACTCATTTTATCGGCTGCACGCGGAATTTTAATAGCAAGATTTCGGTTTTGTCCAGCATCCAAAATTCGATAAACTAGACTCATGCCACCCATACCTAAAAATTTAGTGACTTTGTAACCGTATAATTCATCTGGTAAATTTTCGGTTAAAACGAATTCATTTTCAACCATTCATATTCCACTATAGATCAACTCAATTTTGAACAATCATTGTAAGAAATTAATAGGTACTATCTAGGATCTCAACTTAATTCAATACTTTCATTTTTTAGAAAACTCAAGGGCATTTCCTGCAACATTAGGGATTTGAACAAACTAAACAAAGGGATGTTTTATCAGAGTACATGTACTTTCCATTTATTTAGCTGTCTAAATATTTCTAGGACCACAAATAAAAAAATACTTCGTAAAAGACAAACTTATTTTATTAAATGGTGAATTGATTTATCTCCATCAGTATTGCAGAAAAAGAGAAAGCGAAAATATCCCAGAATAGTTAATTTAGGTCACTATTATCAGAATGAATGAATTTTATAATTATAAAATAAAAAAAAAAAAAGTTCAATTAATTCCGATTGGGATCTTTTGGCAAAAATGCTTTACAGGCAAAATCACCGCCCAAGTCATGTAGAGACTGACTCCACATTTTATCAAAGGGCGATTCTCGTATGATATTCATATTCAGGGGGCAAACGGTCCAGCTACCTCTTTCAATTTCTGATTCTATTTGACCCGCTGACCATCCGGAATATCCTAGAAAAAACTGTAGATAACAATATTCCAACTGTGAAGCACTAATAGTATTTAAAAATGCCGGATTAGTTGTCATGAATAAATCATCTGAAATATCAAGTCGTCTATCTGTAGCTGATTTCATATCATGCAATACCAATACCTCTTCTTGAGCAACAGGTCCACCAACCATGAAATGAGTTTTGAGATCCTGCGTACAGGGGAAAGTATCGGCTAATTCATTCACTTTAATTTTTGATTCTTTATTAATAATCAAACCAGTAGCACCTTCTTCATTGTGCTCACAGATCAAGACAACACTTCTGTCAAATACGGAACCTTCCATTTCTGGGGTTGAAATTAAAAAACAACCGTTGTAATACATATTTTCTCCCAAATTTATGCAATTTTCATAGTATTTATAATTTTATATTTTACAAAACATAAAATATGTTTACGATGCCAATACGAAAATTAACTTAATTTTTTGTCAATATGGATCCAAAGAGTTTAAATCCTGTAAACAATTCTCATGAAGGTGAGCAAAAAATAAAAGAAATACGCGTAACAGCAGATCAGCTAGCAAGTACATTCCCTGAATCTATAAAATTTGATAGAACCCCAAGTGCCATTATCAGACTACAACAAACAAAGACATCATCCTATTCAAATGATGATCATGAATCTTCTTTTTTTCCAAAAAATTTTTCAACCTTAGAACCTATCTCCGACGATCAAAGAGAAAGAAATAATCTAGAAAAAGAGAATTCACGAATTCGTGATAAAATTAATCACTTAGCTAAAATGAAGTTAAGAGTAGAAGCTCCTTTCATCCTACAAGATAAAATGAAATCTCAAATTGATGAACTCAATAAAGCATTAATCAATAGAGATGAATACATAAGGAGCATGGATCAATCATATCGAAATCTACAACGATCCTATAATCAGAAAGCTCAAGAATATAATACAAAAACTTTTTATCTGAAAAAGAAATGTGATAGTAAAAATAAAACCATTGGAATCATAGCAGGTATTGCCCTTTTAATAATTTCCTTTAACACATTTAATATTTTTTCAAATAAAGATAAAACATACGAAACCCCCACATCAGTCTTAGCAAATAATTTCAAAGATGTAGATTATAAAGCTAGCGAAAAACCAAAATATATTTACACAGTAAAAGAAAATGACACCATTGCTGTGATTTCGAAAAAGATATATAACGACCCAAAATATTATAAATTAATCATGAAAACAAATAATTTAAATTCAAATAAAATTTATGTTGGTCAGAAACTATTAATTACTGAACTAAATCCTGAAGACTAAAAGAAGTCCTTCTCTCCAGACAATATTATTTTAAAACAGAACTTTTAAACCTACGGAGACATACCTTAAATCAAATAAAAACTCTATCAGGGTTTTAAATGAAACGGATCATAAAAGAAGAAATAGGCTAAAGCATTATAAGGCACAAACTCATATTCACTCTTTTTAATTTCTTTTGGTTTTCCTGTTTCGGGATCTTTTATATAATATGTCAAAACATCTTTAGTCTTAGCTGTATGCCCGATTCTCAAACATACCCCAGGAGTTCTAAACGAAAAAAAACCACTTCCCATAATAGACATCGGATCACTCCCATCTTTAGCTACCGGAATAAAATGAGGCAAAGCTGCATTTGGACCAAAATGAAAGATAAAGTCTTTTTTCTTTGATCCTGCTGCTTTTTCTTTTAAATCGATATCTTTTATTTTTTGTATCTTAGCATAAAGAACTTTTTCAAAGGCTTCTAATTCCGTAATTTTATCTTTTTGAAGAAAAGCATAAAAATAAACAATTAAAAATAAAATTAGTGGCAATAGAAATTTACCGTATTTATAAATTACTTTTGTAGAATCTCTCGTAATTTCTTTTCGATGTTGCTCATCATATTTAAGTCCCATTAAATTGAATTGGCATTTGGGGCAAACTACTGAAGAAATATCAACCAAAGCTTTACATTTTGAACAAATTTTTGTGTTCGAAAGGTCTATTTCTCGTCCTAGTTCTTTTGACTTTTTTGGTTGGTGTTCGCTAGATTCATCAGAATTCTCCTCATCCATCTCTGAATCACGAGATCGTTTTTTACGCGGTTTTCTACCTGTACCACTACTATTTCGATTTTTTTTTCTACTTGGTCGCGGATTATCATTTTCAATAATTTCCTCATCAACTTCTTCTATAACAAATTGATGGCCACACTTACAATCAAAATTTTTGCCTATGGCTGTCTCTTTAAACTTATACTTTTTATCGCATTTTTCACATCTAATTGAAACCATTTTTCACTCACCTTTAATCTGATTGCTGGCATTCTAAGCAATAATAAAATACTGGCAACTTATACCGGAGCATAAATTCAGTAAAAATAGATTTGCATATTAATAATTGGACAGTAAATATACCATCTCGAAATTCAATCTTTTAAATATATTTCAAGCATGACAAATAGCGATATCTACATGAACATTGCCTGTACATTTCTGGCTTTGGCTTTTGTAATGCGAAATTTTCTATTTTTGAGGATACTTTCAATCTTTGGCTCTATTTTCATTATAATTTATAATCTCTCTCTCTCAACCGAAACTAGTAGTGTTCAAATTAACTGGGAAAGTGCCTTCATTACGATCAATTCTTTTCACCTTTTTATTATTTTCAAAGATACATTTTTAATAAAGCTTACTATTGAAGAAAAAGAAATACATCAATCGTTATTTTCCTATTTATCGCCAAAGCAATTCTTAGTTTTAAAACAATTTGGAGAATGGGAAATATTCGAGCAAAATCAAATTATTATTAATGAAGGAGACACCCCTAAGAAAATGTATATTCTTCAAAACGGAAGCTGCCAAGTCATCGTTAATAATAAAATCGTAGCAAAAATCAACAAGCATGATTTCATATGTGAAATGAATTATATATCTGGAGAAAAGGCAAGCGCAACAGTTAAAGCTCAAGACAAAACTAGAGTATTATCTTTTGATATTAATAATTTGAAAAACAATCTACAAGATGATACTATCTCATCGGCCATCATTGGAGCAATTGGCAAAAACTTAGCCAAAAAAATCAAAGTGCAAAATCTTGGTTATCAATAATCCAACTGCATATATCTAGCACATTAAGATTTTTCTTATGAAGAGTTCATGTGTGCTTCATCTTCATCGTAAAACCCATTAATTATGTAGATTTATTTCAAACCTAACGTTGGCAACAATACGGCCATTTATATTTTCATTTTCGCAGAATAATGAAGTTGATTAAAAAAGAAATTAATTTGTAGAAATAAAAAAATGGGGATTTTAATAAATAAGGAGCGAACGCTATAGTTCGCCCCTTGGGAAAAGAAAATTATCTGATTAGAGAGACTAGCTCTTGAAGAATAGAATCAGAAGTTGTAATAGTTCTGGCATTAGCCTGGTAAGATCTTTGAGTTGCAATCAAATTAGTGAACTCAGTTGTTAATTCTACATTGGATGACTCCAAGTGTTTAGACAACAACGAACCTCTTTTACCTGTTAATGCGGCTCCAATTTCAGGAGCTCCAGAACTTGGCCCACGCGCAAATAAATTTCCACCTTCACTTATCAAACCATTTGTATTACCAAATGATGCCAGAGCTATTTGAGCCAAACTCTCTGTCAAACCATTAGAAAATACACCTGTGATAACTCCGTTTGCACCAATTGAAAATCTTTCAAGAACACCTTCAGCTAAACCATCTTGAGAAACAACTATTTCTGAACCATCCGCAGAAGTAAACTGAGTCATTCTAGAAAAATCAATGTTAAAAGTCAAATTTGAAAAACGACCTTGAGATTGTAAGTTTTGAACAACTTCAACCGGTTCAGTTAATGTTGTCTGACCATTAACGTCAAAAGAAATTGTTCCGGTTTCTAATGCTCTTCGTCCTTGGTTAGCACTAAATTGTTCTGTAGCATCTTCACCTTCAATGTAATATCGCCATGTCGAACCATTTGAATCTTGAGATTCTAAGGCCAATGAAGCACGAATTTGGTGAGGCTCACCAAGTGAATCGAAAATAGTAAAATTTCTTTGACTAGAATCCCCCGTGGCATCTTGCAATTTAGAAAATTCTAAATTATTTGGTGCTAAAATACTTTTAGTGACATCAACAAATTTTAAGAAACCAATTTCATTAACAACACCAACATTTCCTAGGATTTCAATCTTGCCTTCAGCAGTAACAGTAACTTCGGCAGCATCTCTAGCATTATCTGCAACTCCATCGGAATTTCTTGCAAAGTTCGCATCAGTAGTACCATCTAACTCAATATGAGTTTCAAGGCCCATTAACCTTTCAGTAAAAGTTAAAAAATCACCTACAGTTATTCCGTCAAATTTTGCCTTATCAGGATTTGAAATATCTTGCTCACCAACTAAAAATGTACCTTTAACTGGGAAACCACCTTTTGTAAATGAGACTTCAATTATTCCACTAGCTGGAGCATCTGCAGAAGCTGCTACTAAATTAGGAAATAAGGTAACGAATGTACCAGGCACTTCTATATCAGTCTTCACATCAGATAAAAGAGTAGCACTAGTTATAGGAGTACCACTGGCATCAGAACCCAAAACAGGCGATTGTAGAATGGTACCATTTAGAGCTAAATCACCTGTATTACTTAAGTTTCCTGAAAGTTCAACTGCTGTGGTAGGTTTTGCTCTACGAGCTGTACCGACAGGAATAACAATATCTTCAGGCACTCTACCAGTATTAATATTAGGCTCCCCTGTTTGAGTAATTTGAGCATTCCAACCTTGGATTCCATATCCAGATGCTCCAAGTACTAATGTTTGCGATGTTGACAATGAAAAATTACCGTCTCTTGTATATACTTCTTTTCCATTACCTTTAGCTATGAAAAAACCACTGCCTTGGATAGCAACATCTTCTTCCCTGCCAGTAAACTCATTACCACCATCTGAAAAGTCGGTTAAAATTTGAGATGTTTGAGTACCATGACCAATTTGTTGCGCTGATCGACCCGCCAATAAAGACGTTTGACCAGTACCTAAAAATTTTGTATCACTTAATACAGATGAAAAAGTATGCCTAGATTGTTTAAAGCCAATAGTATTAACATTTGCAATATTATTACCTATAACATCTAATCTTTCCTGGTGTGCTTTTAAACCCGTGATTCCTGTAAATAATGATTGTATTAAAGCCATGTGCTCTCCTTTAGAATTAATAATCGGTTTATATGAACACTTGCAATTGAGCAAGGCGTATACCAAGTCCTTATTTTTCAAGGACTTATATAGTTCTAAATGATTAAACCATTCTGAACATTCAGTTTTTTCTGTAATCAGCTGTAAAACAAGAACTTGAAAACATTAAATTCAGACGAATTTCAATTCAAAGCAAAGACAAGATTAAGCATGTACCTGCAATTCAAAATGCTAACGGCAATATCCGCAGATTAGAGGGGCTAAATTCATCAAACTCAGTGCCTGAAAAGGTAACTTTATTCTTCTATATACCAAATTAATGCTTTCAACTTCATAAAGAATGACATTTAATAATATCATGTATAATCTGCCGTCCTTCATGTCGCTGTCGCCAAGTGGTTAGGCAACGGTTTGCAAAACCGTCAACACCGGTTCGATTCCGGTCAGCGACTCTTCCTCAAGTTTCCTTCCATTAATTCACTATTTAAACACCGACTATTAGCTAAACTTAAAGCATGAAAACTTTGATATGCTTTTTAATTTATTTCCATTTATTTACTATTTCTGCAAATGAAAATATCGCAGAAAAAATAACATTTGGCGCCAAGAATCAAATTGGCAAGACATTATATTACGATCCTTCTTACGTAAAAATCAAATACCCCAATGGAGATCTTCCAATAGATAGAGGCGTATGTACCGATGTCGTAATTCGAGCCTTGAGAAATGCCTCTATTGATTTACAAAAACTTGTTCATGAAGACATGCGCGTAAACTTCAAAAAGTACCCAAACAATTGGGGATTAAAAAAAACGGATAAAAACATTGACCATCGCAGAGTACCAAACCTAATGACTTATTTTAAAAGAAAAGGTTGGTCAAAAAAAGTCAAGAAGAACATTTCAAGTTTTAAGTCAGGAGATATTATTGCCTGGCGATTATCAAATGGAAGACTGCATATTGGTATAATTGCTCATAAGCAAAAAGGTCAGAACCCTTATCCCTATGTAATTCATAATATTGGCAATGGAGTTAAGTTAGAAAACCAATTGTTTTCTTTTAAAATCATTGGGCATTACCGAGTTAAGTAATAAAGTAAGGAAATTCAAAATAAATATATTAGGCCCTTTTTTTATTAAAGTTTAAATTACTATAAAATTTTCTCTTCGAAATTATTACTGTTTACAACTCTATCCATAGCTTGTTTTAATTAAGAATCGACTATAATAGTGACCTGAACCCCTTCTTAGCTTTTTTCAATTGCTCTAATTTTAATTTCAACAACTGTCAAACAGGTTCTTTATGGGTAAGTCAATTTATATTATTTTAGGATTTTTAGCATTTGCATTAATCTTCGGTGGTATTGGATTCACTTCATATCTATTGATGAAATCAGAAAAACATGCAGAAGTCGATTCCGATAAAAACTCTCTAAATTCAATTTCAGAAAAAATAATTAAAAAGAATCAAAAACCGACAACAACAAATAAAAACACCAATACATACGAAGAAGGACCAATAAATAAAAAAGAACCCACACAGACAAAAGAGCCAATAAATAATAATAAAATTCCCTCAAAAAATAAAAAAAATGCCAATAATAATAAGCCTGTAAATAAACCTCTCGATCGCCCAGGGCAAAGAGGTAGCCCTATTCGCCTAAACCCAAATGATCGCTTCACTAGTCCTGAGATGAAAAAGTATCAAAAAGCAGGATTCCAGCTTATAACTGAAGGAAGCCTTGAAATTACTTTTATAGAGATGTCCTCTAAAAAACGACTAAAAAATAAAGCCGTGCAGATAAAAATAGGCTTAAAAGATGAATCAATTCAAACAGACGAAAATGGAATTGCACAAATTAAGAATCTTCCCGTAGGAAATTGGCCCTATAAAATTTCCGCAACTGATTTTAATGTCTCCTTTGGACAAGTAAAAATCAGAAAAGGAAACGGAAGACTAATAATTTATTTAAAAAATACTGGTACCATTAAAGTAAAGGCAACCAGTTTAACTGGCGCATCTATTGAAGACTTAAATATGAAATTGAATGGGAAATTATTTTCTTTAATCAAAGAAAAAGAAAATGTCTTCAGACATGAAATCCCAACCGGAACCAATAACATTTCCTTTGAATCGGATGGGTTTCAAAAAACACAAAAATATACCGTCGCAATAGGTACCAATAAAACTTCAGAAATATTTATTCAGCTAACCCCCACCAATACAATTAAATTAAAATTCAAAGGTTTAAATAGTTTACCAAACAACATAAGAATTTTGACTAGCTCAGCAAAAAACTGGCGTTTATCAACCAAATCTTTTCCTGATCTAAAAGGGAATTTTGATGTTGAGTATGTTGATCTCTCAAATGACATCTTGATTCAAGTTCCATTTCACACACCTTTTCCAATATATGCGAGCGACAGAGAAGAGTACACAAAAACATTCAACCAATCAAACAAAGGTGAAATAAGTGTTTTCTTCAACAACAAACCATTAGTTACGGCATATGCATTTTTTCCTGATTACGGGATAACTATCCCAGCTGATAAAAAAGGTATTATTCATATCCCAGACATTGAACAAGGATTAAAATTAAAATACATTATTGGAGCTGAAGGTTTTAAAAGCAATACCTCCATGCTAATTTCCAATGAAAAGATTACAAAACAGTCGCATACACTAAAAACTTCTGACACTGAAGCTTTAACTGTTGTTGATGAGAACGATGAACCAGTAAGTAAAGCCACTGTTCACATATTTGAAAGTAAAGGGCGAAAACATACCTTTTACAAATCAGATGAACTTGGCTCAGTTATTTTATCTGATTTAAAAAACGGAACTTACTTAATAGTATGTCATCATATTAGTTATGGTGCCGCTCAAAAACCAATTGTTATCACAGATACTGACCTAGCAGAAGGCGCATTAGTTTTTAAATTAAAACCACAAAAGAGTCTTGAGATTTTAGTATCAGATTCTAAGGGATCTCCACTTGAAAACAGAATAATTGAAATCAAGGGAGCCTTTAAATATAAAAACGATGCTTTCAATACTCAATTAGAATACACCATGACAACTGATAAAGAAGGCAAAATTAAAATATTAAATATGATTCCTGATCACTACCGCATCAGAATATTTGATGACCTATATGAAAGTAACTGGAGAATAATCAAGGTCCCCCATGCATCTGTATTAAAGATAAATGCAAAACTTAAAAACTTCATAGCTATCACTTTAAAAACACCCGAAGGTAATATTTACAATGATGTAGCTACCTTTTTTTATCGTCATGGAACTAAAATCGTACCCATAAAAGTTGATAAAGTTGAAAATAATAAATACTACATCAATAGAAAGGCATTCAATCGAGCATGGAGCTTCTACCCCATGGTGCAAACAGTAGGCTATTCTCTAGGGAATTTTGGCTTTACTCGATCAGGGAGCGCACTAGCAGATGAAATTACATTTGATTTAAGAAAAGGGGCTACTTTAAAATTAAATATAATAGAAAAGAAAACAGCCAATAAATTAACTGGAGCATCAGCCTCATTCTCCTATAACAACACCTATCTTTTCAGCTTACCTTCCGACGAAACAGGTGTTATCATTGCAGAAGGTCTTGAAGCGAATTTTAATGTAACCATCACGCATAGCGATTTCACTGAGCACACAATAGAGTTCCAAAATTTTACCGAATATCAAGAATTGAAGATAGAAATGATTAAGGGCGGCATCATTAAGGGTAAGTATATTAGGAATGCTAATCAAGCAAATGTCATCGCGATAGTTAAACTAACGGGTCCGGTCCAAAGAGAGATTCAAATTGGTAAAGAGGATTATTTCGAATTTGCAAAACTTCCCATCGGACAATATGAATTAAGCGTGTACATTGGCGACAGACAAAACAATTTGGACAAAATCAAACTACCTAACCCCATTAACTTAATTGACGAACAAGTGGTGGAGATTGATATTGATGAGTCTTCTCTTCGTCTAGGAAATATTACTGGAAAAATTGATATCCTAAAAGACATGGGAAGTTTAAACTTTACGGTTCAACTATTTGACCGAACGAGTTGGCTAAAAAGTATAGGAGGTGCATCAGCTAAACCCGTCAATACCTATACAGCAAAACCAGATGGATTATTTGAATTTAACGAATTAAATCCTGGAAAATATTTGATTCGAGTTCAAGCAGGCACCAACAGAACTTCTGAACGATGGATAACGGTTCATTCTGAAACTACTGAAACCATGTCCATAGCCTATCCGCCCTATCGCTTATCTTTAGATGTACAATTCGAAACTGGTGGGGACAAAAGTATTGATCGTTCATCACCAAAAATAATGATCTTCATTTTTGAAGAAGATACCTATAGCTACATAAACGCCTACGATTTTTATAATAGAGCAACTAGAAGCCATACAAATTATGGCAGACACAGTGGCTTTTACCTTACGCCAAAAGTTAATTACACCATTATTCTTCAAGAAGATTTAAGATACAATTATGATCTCTTAAGGGTTTCTAACATAATCAATAACGACTCATCTAATTTATCAAAGTCCTATACACTTCCCAAAGGTCGCGTCTTTACTGAAATAAAAGTTGTAGATTCGAATAACAAGCCAATCAAAGATGCCGCATATTTAATTATTAAAAACAATGAAGTTTTCCAAAGAGATCTTTGGCAATCAGGCGATATGTTTCCATTCACGAACAGCGCAGGAAAATTTTCCTCGCGAGGTTTATCTGGTGCAGATGAGTCTCCTCGGGGATGGCCAATCGAAACTTTTAATTTACAAATTTCCGCCAAAGGATTTGCTGCAAAAACAATTACACTAGAAAAAAGTATCGACACATCTGAACCGGTTATTATTTCACTTGAAAAAGAGAACTCTATCATTGTTAATATCATCGAATCTCCCGACTACCCTTTTTCTATAGGTATCATCAAAGATGGTACTAATAAAATCTTATCATTGCCTACTCCGCTAGAAAAAAGGCTCAATCATACATTCACAACTTACACAGAAAATGTGGGTAGAGGCCAATACTCCTTTTTAAACTTACCAAAAGGAAGCTACAAGATTGGTATATACATAAATGGCACCAATGAGCTACTCGGCACTTCGAATAAAATTATTATTGACAAAAGCTCGTCTCAAATAATCAATATTAATGTATCTGAACTCATCAATCAATAATTAGTTTCATTCAAATACTTTTTCTAAAAGATCACTAATATTAGCGGCGACCTCAATTTTAATAATTTTAGTTTTAGGAACTTCTTTTAGTGGTGGCACAATTACTTTTCTAAATCCCATTTTCTCTAATTCTGAAATTCTTTTTTCATATTGCGAGGTTGGCCTTAGCTCACCATTTAAACCAATTTCGCCAAATGCTGCAACATCTGAGGCAATTTCTTTCTTGAGGTAACTAGAAATTATTGCGATTGCCATACCAACATCAAGAGCAGGTTCTTTAATTTTCAAACCGCCTGCAGCATTAATGAAAATATCTTCCCCTCTTAATGGCATGTCTAAATGTTTTTCGATTATCGCAAGAATTACTGCCAATCTATTCGCATCTAAACCACTTGCCTTTCTTAAAGGTGACCCAAAAGTGGCTTCTATTGTCAAGGCTTGCAATTCAACCAAAATAGGGCGAGATCCTTCTACACAAGGCACTACAATTGCCCCACACTTTGGCTCTCTATCTTCAGATAAAAATATTTGAGAAGGATTATCAACATCAATCAATCCATTTTCCTTCATTTCAAAAACGGCCAATTCATTGGTAGACCCATACCTATTTTTAAAAGCTCGAATTATTCTAAATGTATTAAGTCGTTCGCCTTCAAAATATAAAACAGTATCGACCAAATGTTCGAGTACGCGAGGTCCCGCTATCTCACCAGATTTAGTTAAATGGCCTATAAAAAATATAGCGACGTCATTCGCTTTTCCCAAAAAAACTAATTCTGAACTACATTCTCTTATCTGACTTACCGTACCAGGGGCAGAAGATAACTCTTCTTTAAAGATCATTTGAATAGAATCTACAATAACTAAATCTGGTTTTTTTTCAGCAATGACTTTTTTAATTATTTCTAAACTAGTCTCACATAACACTTCAATATTTTCAGACAATGAAGATAAACGTTTCGCTCTTAATCTGAGTTGACGCAAAGACTCTTCGCCACTAACATATAAAACTTTCCTATTCTGATTGCCAATATTCGAAGCTATCTGCAATAAAAGAGTGGATTTACCTATTCCGGGTTCACCACCCAATAACATACTGGCACCCTTAATCATTCCACCACCTAGAAGTTTATCCAGTTCATTCGAGCCGGTGTTAAAACGATCTTCAACATTTGCATCATCGCCAATAATAGAAAATGTTTTTCCAGGCGATAAACTTAGAGATCTATCCTTGGCTCGTTCTGATTTTTTTAATTCTTCTTGTATGGAATTCCATTCGTTACATGACGGGCATTTTCCCATCCAGGCGCTTACTTGATGTCCGCAATGGTTGCAAACATAAATAGATTTTGATTTAGCCATAATTCTTCAGTCTAATTTACTCTAATAATTGGTTGGATTATCCAAAAGAATCACTTTACGAAAAGAAGGAAAACTATGAAAAATGATTATAAGTAATAATTTCACGACGACCCAAAGAAATTTCATCGAGGTATCACAAAAAACGAATAAAACAAACTGAGTCATTAACTTAATTTGAAAAGTAGAATAAGGATTTTATCTAAAATTATTAAATAAAATTAACAATTTAAACGGCTAGATTAAATAAATAGATGTAATGAAAAATTTCAAAGAAGTGCAGAGACGGCCAGCACTCCACGTACTAACCGTCAGGACTTATGGGTATAAGTATCTGCGTTAGTTTTATCGGCAATAAACATAACTAAGTTAAATAAATAAAAAAATTACCGGTCACTTTCTTCAGATTCTTCACTTTTTTCAGTATTTTCTGCTATATCAATCACTTCTTGTTCAGCTTTTTCAACAGAATCCATTATTTGTTGGCGCCCTTCTTCAATATGAGAACCAATTTCATCTTCATAAAAACGGGTCAAATCATTGCGAACATTCATGGAAATTTGTCTGAATTGCTGAATTCCTCTAACTATTTTTTTTATTAAGCCCGGCAACTCTTCTGGTTTGACAAAAATTAAGCCAATTAATATGATGACAAATAACTCTGATATTCCTAAACCCAAAAATTCCATATTAATCTTTTATAAAAAATCTACATGCTACTAGCGTTAATTCAAACATTCCATAAAACGGTGTCGCAATAATTGCCATTGATAATGGATCTGGTGGAGTAACAAATGCTGAAATAATTAAAATCCCAATAAAAATTATTTTACGATTGCTTCTAAGAGTTTCCAATTGCAAAAGTCCTATTTTAACAGCAAAAAATAAAACAAGAGGGAACTGGAATATCAGACCGATACCAAGTATCAACTTTAATATTGTTTTTAAAAAGTCCTTAGCACTAAGATAGGCAACAGTATCATCAAACTGAAATCTTTCCATAACTTCAGCCAACCTTGGTATCAAGTAAGAATAACTTAGAAAAACACCCAAAAGAAACAATAGTGAACCCAAGGTACTAAATATATAAAATAATTTAACCTCTTTTTTTTCTAAACCTGGAGCAATAAATCTGAATATTTCAAACAAGGCATAAGGCATACCAAGAATTATTCCGGCGATTAATGAAATATTTAACGACACTGTAAATGACGAAAAAACTGTTCCATAAGTTATTTTCGTATTACTTTTATCCTTAATACTATCAAAATAAGGGCTGTAAAGAAAATGATAGAGCTCTTCTCTAAAATAAAAGGCAACACAGGATGTAATTAAAAAACACCAGCAACAATTTATCAAGCATTTTCTCAGGTCACGAATATGACCCAAAACTGACATTTCACTTCCCATTTTTTAATACACAGATTAAGATTTAATTAATTCTAGAACCAATTCTGGAGGCCTGCCAATAATAGCCTTTCCTTCAGTTACAACAATCGGTCTTTCAATTAGTATAGGATTTTCAGATAATATAGTCGCCCACTCTTGTTTGGTTTTAACATCTGAAGTTGATAGTTCTAATTCTGCAAAGCGAGATTCTTTAACACGCATCATTTCTAACGGCTCTACATTTAGCAATTCAAATAATTGCAATATTTTTTCTTTTGTTGGAGTAGCTGAAAGATATTCAATTATTTCGACCTCAACATTTTTCTCTTCGATTAATTGAAGTGTCTCACGACTTTTACTACATTTTGGATTATGATATATAACTAAAGCGCTCATTGCTAGGCCTTTATTCCTAATTTTTAAAGGCTGATCATCATACTGAAATTTGATCTAATTAATAGCGAAATGACATTGATAAAGGTCGAGAGATAGCCCTAGTTGATCTAAATTACTATATTAGACTAGAAAGTTCCCAGTCTTCATCGTCTCGATATTTTTCGGAAATATCTTTAAACCAATCTTCAATATTAAGAAAAGTTTTAATAATTTGGGGATCAAAAGAACCATCCATACTATCAAACATAATGTCCCTAGACCTCTCATGAGTATAGGCCTTTTTATATACTCGCTGACTTGTCAAGGCATCATAGACATCAACAAATGCCATTAACCGACCAGCAAGAGGAATTTCCTCGCCTTTTAGTCCTTTTGGATAACCTGTACCATTCCATTTTTCATGATGAGCGTGAGCTATATCTGCTCCAACATCCAGAAAACTATTATCACGGCCTGGTATCTTAGCCCTTCTCAAAGAATAGTAACCTATTTGAGAATGGGTTTTCATGATCTCAAATTCTTTCTCAGTTAAACGAGCAGGTTTTAATAAAATTTTATCCGGGATACCAACTTTACCAATATCGTGCAATGGACTAGAGTCATATAAATCCTGAATATAATTTTCCGTTATTTGATTACCATAAAAACCACTATTTTGCAACTCGCGAGCTAACTGTCTTATGTACAACTGGACTCGTTGTAAATGAGCTCCGGTCTCAGGATCTCGTGTCTCAGCTAGATTTGCTACTGCTTTTAAAGCAATAGTTTTAGTATCCATAATTTCTTGGCTTTTAACTTCAACCTGAAGTTCTAAATTTCGTCGCATTTTATAGAGTTGCATGTGAGCACGTACTCTAGCAATAACTTCTTCAGCTCGGATTGGTTTGACAATGTAATCCACTCCACCAGAAGCGAAAGCAGTTGATATATTATCACTATCAGACAGTGCCGTAATAAATATGATTGGCACGTCTCTTAATTTTGGAAATTCTTTAATTTTATTACAGACTTCAATACCATCCATTCCAGGCATCATAATATCAAGAAGGATCATGTCTGGCTGTGCTTTATTGGCAACTTCTATGGCACGCTTACCATCTGTTGCAACAAGAATTGTATGTTTTTCGGCTTTGAGAATTCCCGTTAAGACACCTAAATTTTGCGGATTATCATCCACCAACAAAATTTTTCCAGGTTCCATCATACTCCCTCTCCCTTATACTTTTCAAGCTGCTCAAGACAATGACCAATTTCAATATCTTTAAAGTCTTTTGCCCAAATAACAACTTGATCACAAAAAGAATCTAATTCTGGATTATCGCCTTTTAAATCCAAAACATACTCTTCAATCGAAGATAAGTCGCCTGTAGAAAAATGATCCCATAATATTTCTAAATGTCTAGTATTTAACAATTTACCGACCTTCTCGAAGTCTATAATAACGTTCTTAATTTTATCGGTATCTTTCTTTCGCGGTGCTTCAGAGTTGTATATAATTGGCAAGTGCTTGCTTAAACTATAAAGCATGTTATTTACATCAAAAGGTTTTTGAAATAAATCATGACAACCTAGTTTATTTGCTATTTGCCATGATTCCTCTGATCCATCAACCGTCATAGCAATTAAAATCAATTTTGAATTCAACTCCAAAATCTCACCTATAATTCTTACAGTATCGTCATTAATATTGCCAAGATTAAAAAAGACAATATTAGGCGCAAATGATTTGCATATATTCAAGACATCTTCGGAAAAACTAACTGAATTCACATTAAAACCATTGTGCATAAAGACATCATATAGCATATCACGCCCAATTGTGTCATTGTCGATAAGCAGAATATTCCAATTTTCACCTTCTTTTAACCCTAAAATCTGGGGAATACCTTCAGTTTTAACAATTGCACCGTTCGCAGCGGGCATTGGAATTTCCAAAGTACAGGTAGTACCTTGATTAATAGTACTTTGGTATTTAATTTCACCTCTTAACAATTCAACATCTTTTTTAACAATTGATAAGCCTAATCCTGTACCTTCTCTATTTTCTAATGCTTCAATTTGAAAAAATGGTTTAAAAATATCTTCTAAATGTTTTTCGGATATTCCGGCACCAGTATCACTAATTTCGATGGTACAACTGTCGTTGCTCCATAAACAAGAGATAGTAACGCCACCTTCAATGGTATGCTTAATACTATTATTGATAATGTTAATTAATATTTGACGTATTTTATTCGAATCACACATAACCGTGTCAGGCAATTGATCACCAATATCCAACTCAATATATAATTTATTCTCCGTACACTTGCCAATGAACATTGCCTTTACTTCAATTAACAATGCCTTTAAATTAAAAGGACTGATTTTCAGCTCATACCTTCCGGCTTCCATTTTACTTAATTCTAAAATGGTATTAATGATGCCCAATAAATGATTGCCACTAGTATCAATAACTTTTAAATATTTTTCTTTAATTGTATCTGAGAGGTTGTCGTTTCGTCTGAGAATTTGAGTATAGCCTAAAATTGCATTCAAAGGGGTTCGTATTTCATGGCTCATATTAGCTAAAAACTCACTCTTTGCTTTAGAAGCAATTAAGGCCTTCTCTCTAGATTTTTTTAATTCTTCTTCCGTAAAATGTCGTTCTATACACCTACTTAGTAAATTAGTTGTTTCATTTAAGACTTCAATTAAGTTATTACTAATATTCTCTTCAACTTGAAGATACAGCTCAATGACTCCCATAACCCGTCTACCAAGCAAAATTGGCAAACCAATCATACTACAAAAACCAGCCTTAAGCGCTTCTTCCTTTCGCTCAGGAAAGTCACTCCCATCAGAAAATTTACAAATAATTGGAATTTTTTCTTCAAGAACATTGCCTGGCATATCACAGCCGAGCTTGACAAAAGAATGAATCTCATATGTCTTTTTCACAAAACTATCAATATTGCCAACATTTTGAAAATACCAAATATCCGATGATGATAAAATCCCATCTTCATTAACCAAGTAAACATGACTGCCGCAAAATGAGGAATTGTTACAAATTTGCTCTAAAACTGCCAAAAATGATTCCTTCATATCCGTAGTTTGATTTATTGAAATTGCACTTTCAATTAAAATTTTCAAATACTGTGATTTAGAACTAGCTAACTCTTCAAGGCTATTGATATACCCTTTTACATTCATTTGTGTTTGCCATTTAGAACACAAGCAATTAGCCATCTGTAACACTTCAATGGTAGTAAATGGTTTCGCAATAAACAAAATCTTATCGTGAACAGGCAGAATAGAGGTAGTTTCTTTTATGGAATAATTTGAATTTGCAGAACAAATAACAATCTCTACATTTGGATCAATTTCATAAATCTTCTGGATGACTTTTATTCCATTTAGTCCTGGAGGCAAATTCACATCAACAAAAATTAAGGCAAATGGTTTATTTTGCCCAACAGATTCTTCAACCATTTCGATGGCTTTTGTGCCTTGAAAAGCTGAATGGATTTCATAATCAGGCAGATTTCTTTTTGGAATATCCTCATTAAAAATATGTTTATTAAGTGCATCAAACTCTTCGGTAGAAGACACTTTATTATTTAATATCTTTTTAAAATCTTCGTGAATAGGTTCGTGATCATCAACGATAAGAATTTTGTACTTCAAATTACAATCCTGAATATATAATGATTTCTTCTATGTATATCCGGCGCATTGTACTAATAAGAGAGTGTTTTTAAAGATACAAAATTCAATTAAAAGGTTTAGTAAGAAGTGCTATCTTGTTTATTCAATATCAAAATTCTATCAGAAATTGCAAACCATGAAAATTATAATATTTCTATATTAGCTTTTTCCCATAAAGGTTTTAAGTCAACAACTTGTCCCGTTTTTAGTGCTTCGTCAATTCCAAAAACAGTAATTGCAGCTCGCAAACCTTCTTCTAAACTAGATTTTGGTTCCTGCCCATGCAACATTGAATTTGCAATACTCTCACCTAAGATACTATCTCCACCACCATGACCACCTTTTGATGTTGTCGCCATATCTTCAATAACAGTTTCAAACCCAATTTTCTGAATCACCAATTCACCTGAAATTACATCAGCACGAAGGGCTCCTTCTGTACCGCAAATATACATTCGTCTCTCCGGTATGGCTGAAATACAATTAGTATGAAAAGTAGCTCTTACGCCATTCGCATATTCAATGATGGCCACTTGATTATCAATAATATCTTTATCAGCATTGAAAGGATTTACAATATTTCCTGGAATACTCGCGCCACCATTTCTTTTAGACCATGTTTGAAAAGCTTTATCACCATTTTTATTTTTTCCTAACTTCTCAACATAATGTTCATTTTCTGGTAAAAAGAAATCACAACCACCGAAAGATGCTGCCTTGACTGCTGTAGACTCAACCATCCAGTTAACAAGGTCGATATCATGACAACATTTTTCTAACAAATGACTACCGGCCCATTCTGTTTTTCTTCTCCAATCAGCATGTATGTAACCACCATGATTAAAATCTAATGTTTCATTAAATTCCATACTTATTATTTTACCAATGGCACCTGATGAAAGGATCTCCTTTATTTTGTCATAATGAGGAGAATACCGTAGCGTAAAACCTATACTAAACAACCTACCGCCTTCCTTCCAAGCTTCCTTCATCGCAATACAGTCGTCAATTGATAATGCTAATGGCTTTTCACAAAAAACATGCTTTCCAGCTTTAAAGGCCGCGATCGCTTGCTCTGCATGAAAACAATTCCAAGAACCTATCATTACCCAAGAAATATTTTGATCATTGACCAATTCGTTAAAATCATCATAAACTTTAGCTTCTTCATTAAAGGCCTCTTTAGCTTTCTGAACGGACTCTTCGCTAGTATCAAACAAAGCCACCACATCAACTTCCTCCGTTGAAGCCAATACACTTTTCACAACCCCTCGTAATCGACTCCCACAACCAATAAGCCCAATTCCAATTTTTGCCATGACATTTCTCCTCAATCGCTTTTGTTAATTTATTTATAGCCGAATCATCAATAAATACTGTATGACCCAATAAAAACACTAGAATAACGATAATTAAGCAAAACCCCAATAGCAAGAGCGATGCAATGTTTAACATAAACGACTATATTTTGGATAGTATTGCATCAGATCTAAAAATCGAAATTCAAAAGAATAGCAATCGTATTCCTGATCCATTCAATTATTTTCATGGCAAAACAACTAAAGATTTAATTATTCCAGAAAATATCCTGATGTTTTATCGTAGTAAAACTATTGCTGACAGCACGCCTTCAATTCATGAACGATTTGTTTTAATCTATAATTTTTCTGGAGAAGGATCTGTCATCATCGACAATTCTGCTTTTCGCTTAAAAGAATCTGAAGCAATCTTAATTTACCCACATCAATATCATGTATATGCTGATATCGCCAAAATAAACATCTCTTGGTTGTTCATAACCTTTGAAGCCCAAAACCACGGAACCTTAACGGAAAGAATAAACGCTACTTTCAAACTCTCAAACTTCTCAATGCTTAATATTCTATTTCTTTCAAATTATTTTATCTCAACGAAAAATCAACCTTCTGAAGAAACACATGCTTCTCTACTACTGGCAAATATTCTACAGGAAATCTCAATCACGATACCCATTCAAGAATTAAATAAAGATATTCCTACTGAAAAAGAGCTCTCTTCATCTCATTTATTAATTCAACAAATCATTCAATTTATACATGAAGATTTAACACAAGCCGTATCCATAGATGATGTTGCTCAGGAAGTTCATTTTTCACCAAGTCATTTAAGATCAAAGTTTAAAAAAATAATGGGCATTGGCCTTGGGACCTATATCAGAAAAACAAAAATACATAAGGCCTGTTTACTAATTCAAAATACAAGCTTGACAATTTCTCAAATTTCACAACAATGCGGATTCTCATCTCTCTACAGCTTCAGTCGCACATTTTCGAGCGAGATGGGTCATAGCCCCATGACCTACAAATCAACAAATTCAAAATAGACCGTTTCTTATAATTCACACAGAGACACGGAGTTAAAAAAGTCGTCTATAAATAAACCTTTATCAAGAGGAGCTCTTTACTCTGAGATCATTCCAATCGATATTGAATTTTGAAAGATATTTTTTTAGGCGGTCAGAATCATTTGATTTCACTTTTTTTAATCTTGAAACTGTAAATAATCGACGACCTGCCTCAGCCATGTTTTTTGATTTAATGCAAATATCAATCGTCAATTCTAATTGAGGCAAATCAAATGGATCGATCTCAGATATAGCTGGAGCACCAAGAATCAGGATTATATTGGGATACCGCTCTCCACTATCACCTGGGGAACCTTCTTGCCATTGAAACCTTAATCTTTTAACTTCTTGCTGAACGGTTTCTTGATCAATTCGCCCTTTAGGGGCTAATGTAGCCATACGACTGATTGAGCCGTTTAAATCTCTAAAATTACCTTTCCAAACGGCCTCCGAAGATAAAGCGAATTTCAAATACTCTTCAGAAGCTTCTTTGTTAAATGAAATTTTTCTCGAATTATCATTTGAAAACTTGACCAATTCATATTCTAAGTTTGGTTTTAAATCTTCTTTTCGATCTTTTAATCCGGGCAATTCAAACGTCCATAAATTTATTCTTGCCATTAAATCCTCTCTAAAAAGACCTTTTTGAACCGCTTCAAATAAATTTCTATTTGTTCCCGCGATTAACTGAAAATTACTCTCAACTTCTTGATCACCACCCATTGGGAAGAACTTTTTTTCTTCAATAGCACGCAATAAGACTGCTTGTTCGTCAAGTCCCAATTCACCTATTTCATCTAAAAACAGAATACCATTATTGGCTGTCTTCAATAAGCCTAAACGTTCAGAATGTGCTCCTGTAAACGCCCCCTTAACATGACCAAATAAAGTTGACATTGCAGTATCACCTTTTAACGTGGCACAATTCACATCTACAAAATTACCATTTAAATGGCTTTTTGATTTTTTTAATTCATAAATTCGTCTCGCTAATTGCGATTTACCTGCACCCGTCGGCCCCATTAAAAGTATTGGTGATTTGGAAAGAACGGCAACTTGTTCAATCTCTTGAATCATTTTATTAAAAGATACATTATTCGTTTTGATCCCAGATTTTAAAAAATCAAGACTCTCTAGCTTTTCATTTTCGAAGCGAGTCACAATTTTATCGTAACAGGATAAATCCAAATCGATGATTCTATAAGATCCAATCTCGCGCGAGTTTACTTTTTTAGGGGGTGAAGTTTGAATTAATTTACCTGGAAAATAATTTGACTCCGTCAAAATAAAAAGGCAAATTTGCGCAACATGCGTACCTGTTGATATATGAATCAAATACTCTTCCGTCTCATGTTTAAAATCATAATTAGCAGTAAAATCATATAGTGCCTCGTACACCTCTTCAAATTCCCATGGGTCTTTGAATTCAACTGGATGCCAACATACTTTGGTTTCTGGAGATACAGAATTAATATCTTCAATAATACTATTTGCCAAAGACTCATCTTTTGCTGGACTTAGAAGTTCGAATCGATCCGCTAATAAATCTTCGTGCATGAATAAAGACACCGATGGCCGCCAATGCTCCCATCGAGATTTCCCTCGGCTACGATCCAAATTCTGCCCTAATAACCCAATAACAACTATTTTCTTTCTCATTTCAAAACCTATAAAATATTATATAGTCTATATAAAGTCAGGATTATATGAGGCCAAAGAAAGATATCCATGGAATAAAAATACCATTTAAAACCTTTTAATTCAATAACTTATGACTAATATGGAGTAAATTAATATGTTGGCATATTATCTGCGATAGATAAATCAATTATCAACCATTCACAAGGATTCAATATGTCAAACTCAAAAAATGAAAATAAGGATTTCACAGATGTTGGGACCCATTTATTATTAAATACCAACAAAGGTGGATTAGTAAAAGCTTGGACAAAAGGTGTTAATTTTGAAGATGGCGCCAAAAAACAATTAATCAATACAGCTAATCTGCCTTTCATTCATAAATGGATTGCTGTCATGCCAGATGTTCATCAAGGTTTGGGAGCAACTATTGGAAGTGTTGTACCAACAAAAGGTGCCATAATTCCAGCGGCAGTAGGGGTTGATATTGGATGCGGAATGATGGCATTAAAAACATCTTTAACTGCCGAAGATCTTCCGGACTCATTGAAAAAAATTAGAACTAGTATCGAAAAAGCTGTGCCGCATGGAAGAACAGCTGGTGGGGGTAGACGCGATCAAGGATCTTGGGGAGAACTACCAAACGATGTTGCCAAAGGTTGGAGAAAATTAAATGATAGATTTGACCTATTGTGCAATAAACATAAACGCTTTATCAAAACAAATAACAGTTGTCATCTGGGTACATTAGGAACAGGAAATCATTTCATTGAAATTTGTCTAGATGAAGAAAAAAATGTTTGGATCATGTTACATAGCGGATCAAGAGGAGTCGGTAATTGCATTGGTACCTACTTTATTGAAAAAGCAAAAAAAGATATGGAGAGACATTTCATTAATTTACCGGACAAAGACTTATCTTATTTAAGTGAAGGGTCTGAGCATTTCGATGATTATGTAGAAGCAGTAGAATGGGCTCAAGATTTTGCTAGAGTAAACAGAGAAGTTATGATGAAAAATGTAATTAAAGCCATGCAATCATCAAAAGGGATGAGAGAGTTCAAGGCAGATTTAGCTGTTGTCAATTGTCATCATAATTATATTGCGAAAGAACATCACTATGGTGAAGATGTTTGGGTGACAAGAAAAGGAGCTGTTAGAGCAAAAGTCGAAGATTGGGGAATTATCCCAGGCAGCATGGGTGCCTGCTCTTATATTGTAAAAGGAAAAGGAAATGCTGAAAGCTTTCATAGCTGTAGTCATGGAGCCGGAAGAGTTATGTCGCGAACAAAAGCAAAAAAAATGTTTACGACAAACGATCAAATCAAAGCTACTGAAGGAGTTGAATGCCGAAAAGATGAATCTGTAATTGATGAAATCCCAATGGCTTACAAAGAAATCGACAAGGTTATGGAAGCACAAAAAGAACTTGTGGATATCAAATACAAATTAAAACAAATAGTATGCGTGAAAGGATAATTCAGTTTGGGTAAATCATTAAAAAGCTTTACCCAAATTTTGAAATCCATAAATAAAGAAATGAGAAAGAAATGACTGAAGACAATCTTCTAAAAATAGATGGATCACAAGGTGAAGGCGGTGGACAAATACTAAGAAGTTCTCTAGCACTATCAATACTATCAAACACTCCTTTTAATATCTTTAATATTAGGGCCGGCCGTAAAAAGCCAGGGTTAATGCGTCAACACTTAACAGCCATCAAAGCTGCTTTAGCCATTTGCAATGGTGAAGCTGTTGGAAATGACATTCACTCTAAAGAAGTTTCTTTTTATCCAGATAAACTAACTGGCGGCAAATTTCATTTTTCTATTGGAACAGCAGGATCAACAAATCTTGTTCTCCAAACAATATTACCGCCCCTATTAATCGCCAATAAAGCAAGCACAATTACACTAGAAGGTGGCACTCACAATCAATATGCGCCACCATATGATTTCATTAAAGATTCTTTTGCACCCATCATAAATCTATTTGGCCCAAGTATCGAAATGGACATCAGCAAGTGGGGGTTTTACCCTGCAGGTGGTGGCGAGTATACGGTGAACATAAAGCCAGCTGAAGAGCTCAAAGAAATTCATATCATCGAAAGAGGAAAACTAATAAAGTTAAAGGCTAAAATTTACTACACTAAATTACCAAGAACAATTGCTGAAAGGGAGGAGAAAACTCTTTTAAGAAATCTCGATAAACTTTCCAGAAAAGATATAGAAATCTATGAGATAAAAAATTCACCGGGCCCCGGAAATATAATTTTTTTAGAAGCACAATATGATAAGTCAAAAAGTATCTTTACTGGCTTCAGCGAAAGAGGTTTGCCAGCAGAAAAGGTAGCGAAAGGAGTCTGCCAATCTTTTCAAAAACATCACAAGGCAGATGTACCCATAGACAAATATCTTGCCGATCAGTTGATGTTACCCATGGCCATGGCTGGGAAAGGATCCTTTATTACTAGAAAGCTGAGTTATCACAGTCAAACCAACATTGATGTCATCATGACTTTTCTACCCATCGAAATTATACAAGAACAAATATCAAAAGATCAGGTCAAGTTATCATTTCAAAGAAAATAATAATAGAAGAAAAATTAACTCCTAACGACCAAATTAGAATATTTTATTTAGCTGCTAAAGTAACTTTATTTCTACCATTTTCTTTAGAGGCATACAATGCTTTATCAGCTTGAGCTAGAGAAGATTTAGCTTCTTCCATTGAACTATTAAAGTCGGAAACGCCAAAAGACATCGTGACACTTAATCCTTCATCTTTTATCACCTGACCCTGTTCGTCAATTCGCTTGAAGACATGATTTTCCATCTCTTGGCACCAACGCTCAACAATAGGCATGGCATCGTCTCTAGAAACCCCCTCCATAATGACTAAAAACTCTTCGCCACCATATCGACCAAGTATGTCAAATGATTTTCGCATCTGAGAAAGTAACAGCTCCCCGACTTCTTGTAAAACAGCATCACCCTGAATATGACTATAGTCATCATTGATCTTTTTAAAATAGTCTATATCACACATAACAACTGATATAGGTATATTAGGATTTCGTCTGAATTTTTCAAATCCCCTTTTCAATTCTTGTCTAATAAAACGACTATTATATAGGCCCGTTAAGGCATCTTTAAAAGCCATTTGTTTATAATAGCTACGCATAACAATACTACTTAGCAGATTACACATTATTTTAAAAGTACTTAACTCACTCTCATTTATACCAGCATTTTCTCCGATATAATCGCCGCCAAAAAGGTAGCCGCCACCGGCCTCGGCAGGCATATAAATATAACCTATTAAATCACTACCTTCACCAGGAACATTAATATTAGAAATACCACCCGTCTCAAAAGCTTTGACTTCATTTTTAAATTTATAATCAGGATTTGATAAGGAGATAAGAACTTTTTTTCCATTGCTTAAATCTTCTCTAAATCGGTGTGGGTCATCCACATTAATTACTTCAAGTATCAACAAATCATCGATTTGGTTTACGATTTTAAAAAGAATGCTTAAATCAAATCTTAAAACTTTACGGACAATTTCTAAAGAAGCCGATAATTTATAATCAAAATCCAAAGAGCTATCAGTTAATACCGAACTTAATTCCCCTAAAGCTTGAATTAATATTTCTGATGAAGAATGCTCTTTTTCAGTCATGTTGTTTTCCTTTTTGACAATACATAATCAAAATACTCTTTCCACAGAGATTGCCATTTTTCAATTAATTCTTTATTTTTCTCTAGACCTAAATCTTCATGCATTAATTTTGGTGATAAGCCAGACCCATATTGCAACCTCGAAACTTTAATTTGCCATTCGGCCTTTGGCCTAACCTGCAAATCACTAAATGAAATATAAGACAACACCTCTAAAGCCCAATCAGACCTTGTGAAGTATCTATGCCTGCCTTTTTTCTTTAACTTTTTCGGATAATTCCTCCGGATAACAACTTTAGTTCTAGTTCCCATCACTGCAGTTGAATCAAGGCAGTCAACCATTTCTTTTAATAGATTCGAATCTTTATAAATTTCATTGCTCGACAACTGACCACTCATTACTTTTTTAATTTTATCGGAAAGAACCGGAGCATTTTTTTTTGGTACAATTTTAATATACCAAAAACCTATCAACCCTAGTAGCATTCCTGTTAAGCAAAATATAATCGTAAAATTTTTATTGTAAGTCGATGCCATACTTCTCAATTTTTCGATAAAGTGTTTTCAATCCTATCTTCAATTCTTTGGCAGCTTGATTTTTTTTACCGGCACAACGTTTAAGTGTATTAATAATATGTCTTCGCTCAATTTCTTCCATTGTTAATCCAGCGGATACTTCTAGCTCTTTATAAGAATCTAACTTACGTTCAAAAATTTCATCTGGCAATTGATCCAATTCAATGGTATCTCCAAAACAAGTTACGGTTAAGCGTTCAATCATATTTCGTAATTGCCTAACATTACCCGGCCAATGATAAGATAATAAAGCATCTACAACTTCTGGAGAAATTGATAACTTTTTATCTATCTCTGATGAAAACTCTTTAAGGAAAACTTTTATCATGGCTGGTATATCTTCTTTATGTTCGCGTAATGGAGGCATATTTATCTCAACTACATTTAAGCGATAATATAAATCTTCCCTAAAAGTACCTTTTTTCACAGCCTTTTCCAAACTTCTATTAGCCGCGGCTACAATACGAATATCAACTTTAATTGTTTCAACTGAGCCAACTCTTTCAAATTCCTGTTCTTGCAATACTCTTAAAAGTTTTACTTGTACAGATAATGGCATCTCGCTAACTTCATCTAAAAATAAGGTCCCGCGATCAGCCAATTCAAATCGACCTTTCCTAGTCTTAACGGCACCAGTAAAAGATCCCTTTTCATGACCGAATAATTCGCTTTCAATCAACTCTGAAGGCAAGGCAGCTAAATTTACCTTTATAAAAGGTTTATCATAACGCTTGCTACATTTGTAAATCGCTTCTGCAGCCAACTCTTTTCCCGTTCCACTTTCCCCGTTGATTAATATGGTCGAATTACTTTTGGCAACCTGCTTGATAGTATTAATTACCTTTACCATTTTAGGACTATTTGCAATCAAACGTTGAAAGACATCTTGCTCTTCAAGCTTTTCTTTCAAACCTTCTTTTTCTAAATACATTCGACGAATTTTCAAAGCCGATTCAATCGCTTTTTCTAAAGTCTGCTTATCGAGAGGTTTCACTAAATAATCTTGTGCATCATTTTTCATTGCTGTAATTGCCGTATCAACACTTTCAAAACCGGTAACAAGAATAACAGGAATACCGTTATCAAGTTTTCGTACTTCGGCCAACAAACCTAAACCATCCATTATAGGTAATTTTAAATCAGTTAGAATCAAGTCGACAGGATTATCCCTGATAACATCCAAGGCCTTTTCTGAGCTTTCAGCTTCTAATGCTTTATAATCCATAAGATCAATGATATCAACCAGCGTTTCCCGTTCGACTTGATTATCATCAACAACTAAAATTAACATGCTCTTACTCATCTAATTGACCTCATTCTCTACAACATCCTTTTCATCTTCAAACCCAAGATTAATACTTTTAGGTAATGTAACGACAAATGTTGTTAGACCATTTTTTTCATCTTCTTCTAATAAAGTTAACGTCCCTTGATGCTCACCTACAATTCTAGAGACTATTCCTAGACCAAGACCCGTCCCATTACTTTTAGTAGTAAAAAACACTTCAAATATTTTATCTTTAAAGTGAGTTGGAATTCCTTCGCCATTATCTGATACTCTTACTTCAATAAAACCTTCATGATTAATGGACTTAATAGAGATAACCCCACTGACCTCTGACTTATTCTCATCAATTGCTTCTAAGGCATTCTTTAATAAATTTATAAATACTTGATGTAACTGTCTCGGATCAACCATGATTGGATAAATGGAATCATCTAAATCAAATTTGACAATAATAGATTTCTTTTTTAATTCAGGGTCTAAAAACTCAACTATATCATATAGGAGATCATTAATATCCAAGACCTGCGCCTCTAATCTGGGTGGTCTTGCAAATGCAAGAAACTCTCCTAAAATTTTCTGTAAATTATCCGTCTCCCCTTTGATTCTTTTTACTTTACGACTAAAACTTTTTTTAAATTTATTAGGCAATGATTCAAGCTCTTCAGATAATAAGTCTATATTTAAACTTATTGAATTTAAAGGATTATTGATTTCATGTGCGAGACCGCTAGCCAATGTGCCAATATAGGCCAATCGATCCTTGATCATATCCTCTTTGGTTACTTTTTTAGATTTTGACACACAGACCTACTTTATTTTTTTAACATTGCTTGAACAGAAAATAATTTTGAACGAACCTTAATACCAATCTGAGTATTTTCAGAAGTTCTTCCCTCAAGGTCTTTTAATAACTCTACTGCTTCTTGAACACTTTCGCCTCCAGCATTCAACAAGACTAATGATTTTTTATAGTCATTCAGAATATCTTCTGGCACATCAGATCGAAATCTATTTTCCATATTTGCCAGAATGGTTTTTGCTTTATTTTTTACTTCAATGCTCGTTGTTGTCTTAATAAATTCTCCTAACTCATCTTGAACATTATCCGCATTAACCTCAGCATTTTTCAGAATTTTTTCCAACTGCTGAAAAGCATTGGCTTTAGCTGAACTTTCAGATTGTGAGTTATAAAGAAATATATTTAACATAATTCCTAAAACACAAAAAATGCCTAAGACAATCCAAAGAAGGGACGATATATCTTGGTTTTGCATCGTTTCAAAGCTATCGTAATCATCTTCAAGGTCCCATTCAACTGGAGCTGCATTAAGAGCCTGCAACTCTTGAGACAATGCTGTCATTGTAGCATACCTACTTTCAGGATTAATCTGTAAGCATTTCATAATGACATCATTTAATTTTGAAGGAATATTTTCGATAATTTTATTTGGCTCTTCTGGCAATATATTAATTTTTTTAGTATTTACAGCTAAGGTAGTTTTACCATCAAAGGGAGGTTTACCGGTAACGGCATGATATAAAGTTGCCCCTAGTTCATAAACATCTGAAGATATACTTGCCGATTGTCCTTTTCCTCTTTCAGGAGCCTCATATCGTAAAGCTTCGGAACTAAGTTCATAATCAGATTTTAATTCGGGCTTGCTCATACCTGCGTCAGATAACTTAACGATACCACCTTTAGTAATTAAAAAAGTACTTGGCATTAAGTTCTGATGATATAGTTTTTTTTCATGAAGACTTTCAACCCCCTCGCAAGCTTGAATAGCAAATTGAACCGCATTATTAACTTTAATTTTGCCATTCTTCTCTATTCGCTTAATAAGCGGAAGACCTTCTATATATTCAGTTGCCAAAACATGAGATTGATTGCCATGACTATTAACTGTAAATGATTCTATTATAGAAACTAAATGTGGGTTGTGTATTCTGGAATACCTTGACGTATCTTCTAAAAATGCTTTCTTTTTTTCTTCCTCTTCAAAAAATTTAGCATCTACAAAGTTTAATGTAACAGTACGCCGCATACTTCTTTGATGTGCAACATATAACGTTCCATTATCATCATGACTTACACGTTTAAGGATATCATAGCCGTTATATAATTGACCAAGATGACTGTCTACTTCACCTTCTGCAATTGAAATTTTTGTTTTTCCAATTCTAGCGTAAGAACCAAATGGGATCTCATTCTTGGAAATTTTAATTTGATTTATTGTGACACCATTTGTTGAATCCAGATCTTCAATGTAATACTTGTTTTCTTCAAAAGAAATTTTTGCATGGTTCCTTGACGCTTTAACATCTCTCAAAACAATATCACACTCGTTTCCTCTACCAAGCAATATGCCATCTTTAAATGGATATTCTCGAAACTGCATTTCATGCTCTATAACTACTTTGAAAAATTTTACTTTAACATTTTCAATTTTAAGTTGAATCTTTGTATCGCCGACAGAAAGAATATCATCTACTTTGAGAATATGAGTTTTAATTCTTTCACCATTAACTTTTGTCCCATTACTAGAATTTAAATCCTCAACAATGACTTCCCCATCTTTTAAAGTAATACTAAAATGACGACGAGACGAAGAGGATTCGAAAATCACTACGTCACAAACATCATCTCTTCCAAACACAAGAGTATCTATCAATCGAATGGTTTCTTGTTTTGAAGGGCTCGTCACTAATAATTCTACCGATGGCTGTTCGTCTTTCGGAGGTTGACTTTCTCCACTTAACGTTTCTACAGTAATTTTAGTACCACCGACTTCTATAACTCCTGAAGAAGGTATAGACAATTTTCCACTAATTTTAGCACCATTAAATCTGGTTCCGTTACTAGAACCTAAATCTTCTAAATAGATTGTATCACCCTCATTTGTTAATTGGATGTGTTTTCTTGAAGATAATTTTTCATTTAAAACAATGTCGTTTGTATCTTCTCTACCAAGAACTACGGTATCTTTTTTAATGGTAAATTTCTTTTTCTTACCATTGCTCTCAACCACTACAACCATACCCGCCTTCACCAACTTAACAGATTTAGGAGGAGGTAGTTTCACGGTAATTTTTATCTTTCCAATTTGAATAACATCGGTTTCTTTAATAATTGCTTTCTTGACACTCTCGTCATTAACTTTTGTCCCATTACTTGAACCAAGATCTTCCAAGTATATTTTACCCCCATCAACTTTAATTCGGCAATGTTTTCGGGAAGAAAGAGGATCATCAATTTTAATATCACAGGTTGGATCTCTGCCTAAAATTGCCATATGCTTAAAGGTAAAATCAGATTTGCCTTCTGGCGTTTCTACAAATATTTTCATAAAAAATATTTAATCTACAGTGAGAATTTTCAAAAAAGGAAGGCTATTATCTCAGCCTTTATCTTCCTTTCAAACATTTAGTTGTCAAAATGACAATATATTTAGGTTCAATTGAGTGTCCAAAGATACAAATTTATTCATTTTCTACTATCCTGAACAATCATTAATTACGAATAGAAACAATCAGTAACTAAGAGAATATATACCACCATCTGGCAGAACACGCTATCATTAATAATTTGGAAAACCCTTTCCAAAAAAAGTCGATAATAGTAATGAGAGTGTCGAAATTTTTATAGAATTATTTTAAAACTCCTCTATTTTTTATAGAAGTAACTTTAAAATTTAATGGCGGAATAAGAGGATAACATATTTTCAAAATCTGACGGTTCCATAAAATAATTTTGTTATGACCAACAGAACGATCACGACCTTTTCTTAATATAAATTTATTCATCTGAATAAGAATTGGATTAATATCATTACCCAACAAATCTTTTTTAGGTATTTTATTTTTCATGTCAATATCGATTAAAAGCTCATTAAACTTTTCAGTCATTATTAAGTACAGAGGAACATCAGAAACTTCTTTATATGTAGGTTTAATTAAGCGAAATATATTCTTCAATTGGATTAAATCTATTTGATTCATCACATTAAACTCTAAACTTTTAAAACTACAATCGAGAAGAATCGTAGAATTATTTCGCTTAAGAAGAGCTAGTTCTTCAAAAATTAAAATCTTTTTTATTTTTTCATCATGTCTCTTTTTCGCAAGCTTTTTTAAATCATTGGCCTGAATTTTAATAGCTCTATCAGATAAAGGTTTTAATTCTTTTGGCAAAAGATTTTGTTTTGAGAGTGAATCCAAAAGTGACACATATTTACGATATTCAATTTGATCAGAAAATAAAATACTCAAAGCCAAATGAATTTTATTCATGACTTTTTGATCTTTGGTGTACTGATAAATCCATAAATAACTTAACAGCCTGTTTTCATTTACTTCACGATATAAATCAGTACCTTTTTTTCTTTTCAGACGAATCTTTAACTTAACGAATTCATCTTTTGCCTGATTCATTTGAGCAAGACCTTTCTTCATTTTCCCCTTCATTAAATTAAATTTTGCTGCTTCAAACAAAAGGTTCGCAGATTGCTTCTCCTGACTTAATACCCCTGGATAAAAATGCTTCAAAATGTTCAAATATTTTAATGAGTCATCAAACTCTTTTAATTTAATACTACAAAAACAAAGATCATCAATAGTTCCCAGATATTTCAAAAAGGATTCCAATCGTGAAGCTAGTTTTTGAAAATTATTATTTTCTATATTTTTATGCCAAACATTTTGACTTTTTAAATTATTCCATGATTGATCTTCAGTTTCTTTTAAAAGTGAAAACATATTCTTCCTCAATTTGGTCAAATCTCTTGATTCTTTTTTATTTTTATTCACAGCCAAAAATACAAAATTATCCTTAAAGAAATTCAAATCTTTATCAAGTACAAATGAATCCTGTATATTTTGAAAATCACTCCTTTTTAGCGGAGTCGAATATCCCAAGTCATCATAATTTTCTAGTACTTTTAAATAATATGCTTTTGCTCCCCTATGATTATGCACTCCCAGAAACTGTTGAGCTATATATAAATCTAAGTTTTTAACATGGTTTTTACCGAAAGACTCTACTAAATATTTTACACCTTTTTCGGTTTCGCCATTTTTTATAAACATTAATCCTACGTTTCTCATATATAGCATTAACTTTTTTTGCTCTGCAGATGTTTTGGAATGGGTCTTCATTGACAAAAATAATTCTTCACACTTGTCTAGATCTTTAGCATTATTCTTTTTTGAATAACTGCTAAATAAAACTCTAATAAGTGAAAGTTTCTCCGATTCTTTTGCAGACAATAAAACAGAGGTGAACACATCAATTGCGCTTTCTAACTTATTAAGTTTAAATAAGGTATAACCCGTAAATCTATTTGTATCGCTTAACCATTTAGAACGTTTTGCTATTTTCTTTTTTGATAATACACCGCTAATAGCCTCCAAATAGGCTTTTGTTAGGCTTAATGTTTCAAGTGTTTTTTTGCCTGCTAATTTAAATTCATCGTTACCAGCTACCTTTTTCATTTTATCGAATTGCCTATAATAAATATATCCTTTCAAAAATAATGCTTTATCTCTATTAACAGAATCATCTTTAATCTTACTTAACTCAGCTATAGCCTTTTTCACTTGATCAGTCTTAAAATATAAATCCGATTTTTCAAAAATTACTTTCTCCGGATTTACGGTCGCTAACCTCAACAATGAATCTTCAAATTGCTTTAACTTTTCACCTGACTTATTATTTAAATAAATTCTTTTAGAAAGAATAGAATTCAATTCAATCGCTTTGAGCGTTATATCTTTCAAAACTTTCTTTTGTGGGTTTGACAGTGTGCTTAAACCCTGAAACCAATGATCAAGGGCATCAACCCCCTCCTGATTTTTATTCATTTTATAATAACAAAATGCCCATGAATAATAATTTTTTAGCACTGTAGAGCTTTTTCGTTTAGATGAAACAGAAAATGCTTTGGCAAAATATTCAGCCGCTTTTATGTAATTCTCCTGATGTTTATAGTCTCTAGCCAAACGAAATAACACAGCAGCATTTTTACTTTCAAAACCTAGAATAGAATCAATTCTTAGTATTAAATCATAACTTTTTCGTTTCCAATAAGGTGAAGAGGCTGTCTTTTTTAACAGTCTTGACTTCAAATCGTTTATCTTGAGATTTAATATTTCACTTTTTATTTCCTTAGTCTTTAACGCAAACATCTTCATTGTTTTTGCATAAATCTGATAATCTTTATAGCCAAATTTATTTTCGTTAAAGGTTGACCTATAATCCGAAAAAGTTTTTTCAATCAATGAAATGTCATTTACAATCAAACCTAATTCTATTTTCCCATGCACAGCCTCTTTTTTAATGCGAACAAGCAATTTCCTATCAACTGGGTTTACGGGTTTTTTTTCAAGAATCATATTGAACAACTCTAAGGATTTTTCTTTATATTCATTTCTACTTTTAGCTTCGCCTATAAATGCCAACAATCCGAACATACGCCCTTCACTAACATTTAATGATGCCGGCGGAACCATCGAAAAAAACTTATAAGCAGCATCACTCGCTTTTTCAGCAAGATTTATTAACAAATCCGCTTTTAAATTTTTAGAATCTTGCAACCATAAGTTATTGATCGTACATTCAAATACTCGCATTGAAGATTCTGCAAAGGGTTGATAAATATTAATTTGCCAATCCCTAAATTCATTTGATCTCATAAAAACCCGACCACCATTGATGGCATTGTCTAAACCCTCTTCATATCTTTTATCAAACTGAGATACAACTTTATGATAATAAAAACTTGATTTAGTATAATAATTATCAATATTTTCTAACAACCCAATCTTCATCTCTGGTGCTAATCGATAATCCAACAAATCCATTTCTAAAATATTAGCAAAACGTCTGAGACCATCTGCTTTTTCAAAAGCTGAAACATTGGATAAGAAAAGATATTCTTTTGCACTTGAAAAAGATTCTAATCGGAACTTTACGGTGGGTGAAAAATTACCCAATTGATAGTTAATATTATACATAACCTTATTGTATTTAGACCTGTCATCATTAATCAATGACAACTTGTTTCTCTCCATATACCTAAGAGCCATTTTAGGATACGTCTTCGATAGTTTTGTAGCAAATTTTAAATCATTGACTGAAGCCAGTAAATTGCCCGAAAAGGCACCGATAAAAAAAACTAGAAATACATGACGAGACCAATTCATAGTTATTCTTTCGCAAAAGAGAAATTAGGATCACCATTTCAGTACGAAATAACTAATTAAAAGGTTCATTTTGGTGTTTTGAAGGGTTTTCACAACTAGAATCGCGCTTTAAAATCAACGCCACAATAGGCAAGAAAAGCTCTCTGTTAAATAACAGAGAGCTGATTTAAAAATATTTTTTTATTCGGCAATAGTTGCTACAGGATCGGGGATACCTATGAAAATATTATCCATGAGATTACTAGAGGAACTTTTTCCAATTGCATTGGCATTACCAGATGCGGCAAAGCAGTGAGAAAAGATATTTCGTTCTATTGTTGAATTCTCGGCAAATATGGCGCCACCAAAAGCTCCCACTTTACTGTTGATAAAATAATTACCTTCAATTTCAATGCCATTTACTTTAAGACTACCACCCTCATCTGAAGCAGAACACATAACGAAAGTGCTTTCTGAAATGTCTCTTGAAGGACCTCCTTCTGAATGAGCGGCGCCACCATCGTTACCTGCATCACAAAGGACAAAAACACACCCCTCTAACTCAGAGCCACCCAAAAATGCACCGCCAGCATCATTGCCTGAAAAACAATTAGCAAACGTAACCTCAAATAAAGAACTAGAGAATGTATAGACTCCTCCTCCGTCTTCGGCAGCACCACAATCAAATATTTGGCAGTTTTGGATATACGAGTTAGCATTAGGAGCATAAATACCACCACCTTTACTGTCATTGCCGGTACCATCTGCAAAACCATTTCCAATGGTAAAACCATCTATCAAACCATTTCCTAAAAATTTAACAACATGAAATGAGTTATCATATGGGAAACCTGGCATTCCAATTTCACCGGACAACTGAACTGTGTCAGCCTCAACATTTCTCTCATAACGTTTTGATTCAGTCCCATTAAAGCCTCCGAACATTGAGGTCATAGGAGGTAGATTAAAACTTATTCCACGATTATTGGCATGCGGCATATAGTTACCTTTTTTCACCCATATTTCTCGGGCGACGCCTCCTGTACCGGCTTCCGTCAAAGCAGCGTGCAAATCATTAAAAGCATTGCCCCAAGAGCTACCATCACCACCACTTGCACCAGCATCCACATAGATTACGGGGGCATTGGTACCTAGATAATATTCATAGGCACCAATATCAGCATAAAAAGTTCTAGAGCTACCAAGAATATCAATGAAATCTCTTGGCAATGTCATAATATCAACTAGACCATTCACTTTAGAGGTTGGCGTCAACAATAAGCCATCATCATGCGTCCCAAAGACATCATCAGCACCATTTAAATCACTCGTGTTGGCAAACCCAGGATTTACATCTAAGATATTTACACCACCACTTAAGCCACCTTGCACCACACAATTCAATACTGATGGAGTTGCCGGACTATTTACATCACCGAACTGACTACTGTTATTATGAAAAATACAGCCATAGATGTTATAACCCGATGAAGTGGCACCATTAAAGAAACCACCACCAGAACCTATTGAGTTGTTGTTATAGAACGTAGTAAAAGACAAAACACTAGACGTGGATTCATTATAAATCGCACCTCCCTCAGAGCCACTTTCGACAGTTGCATTTCCGGTGAAAACAGAATTTTCAATTTCAACAGAGCCATTCTTAATAAATAACCCACCACCTTTATTTTTACTGGTATTATCAACGAAGAAGCAATCTGATATATATAATTCTGAATTTTGACTAAAAACTCCGCCACCACCACCAGCACCAGTATTGCCCGCTTTATTTTCCATGATCGTACAGCGTTCGAGATCAAGACTACTATTCACTACATATACACCTGCGCCTTTTAACGTATCGCCTGCACCATTAGCACATCCTTCTTTTATAATAAATCCACTTAGCACGCTTCCCATACCTGATGAAACTACTTTTACAACATGAAAAGCATTGTTATCTTTTGTACCATCTTCTTGAATTTCACCACTCAGATAGGTTAGATTTACAACGGGATCACTCTTATCTAAATATTTCTCTGTTCCATTAAAACCACCATAAATCTCCATATGCTTATTAATTAGAAATGAGCTACTTCGAGTATTACCAGGTTTATAGACACCTTGAGCGACCCAAAGCACATTACTTGACCCAGTAGCAACCATAGCATCACTTAATTTATTAAAGGCATTTGTCCAACTAGTACCATCATTTGATCCTGCAGCAGCATGATTTACAAATATTGGATTTGAGATCTGGATAATAATCACACTTTTGGCAAACTCATTACCACCACCTGTATTGCCATTATCCTCAACTAAAATCGCCATAGCATCTACCCCGTGAAAGCCGCTATTTGCTTGATAAGATAACGTTGCTATTGCATTATTTAAGTTTGATAGTGTTCCTGTAATATGAATTGCAGAGCTACCATTAGCGGTAAAAGTCGCTAAACCGGCAACTGAGCCTAAACTCAATAAGCCATGCCGAACCTCTATATCAACATTTAAAATGCCCGTTAGAGCATCGGCGTCATTTACAGAAATACTGGAAATCGTCATTGTTTTTCCAGCTAAAATTGATCGGAAATTATTACCTGTATCGATCATTGGCGGGTCATTTATTGGAATCACATTCACTGAAATAGTTGCCCTTGTCACCATCGGACCACCCGGCCCCGTGTTTCCTTGATCATTAACTATAATTGATATCGGATCGGTTCCATAAAAATCGGGATTGGGCTCATAACCTAGATCAAGTATCGAATCACCAATCTGTGTTAATGTACCCGTAAACTTCATATAGGAATCATCCTGCCCATCACCTACTTGAAATGAAACCGACTTGGTACCATTCATGGTTAGTTTGCCATTAGGTGTGTTCAACTGCACTTCTAAAATGCCCGACCCTGCATCACTATCATTAATAGCAATATCCTCATAAATCGACAATGCACCGTCCTCAGTAATGTTTGGAAATTGATCCCCTAATACAATCGTCGGCATTTGGTTATTTGGCGTTACATAAATAGCGAAACCTATTCCCGTCGTCAGGGAACCATCATTAATCGTAATATTTACCGTACTGGTACCATTATGCCCAGGTGCGCCTGTAATAGTCATGGTCGTATCAGAAGTGCCTGAACTAGGTGACAATGAGATTTGAGCAACACTTGAAGATGCAACCCAAGTAAAGGTATCACCTATATCAACATCTGATCCATCAATAGTAACATTTTGAGAACCACCTTCAGACATGGTAAAGCTATTAATCGTTGCTAAAGAAGGAGGATCATTTACGGCGGCAATATTGACTATAATCTCCTTAAATGCAGTTTTAGGACCACCTAAACCAGAATTCCCTAAATCATTTACACTTACTCTAACTTTAACCGTACCATTATAGTTAGGCTCTGGGTTTAAGTTAATAGAGGATATCACACTATTTAAAACAGCTACCGACCCTTGCAAGGTCATCATCACATCATTAAGCCCGTCTCCAGAAAGAAAAGATATCGATGGGGTTCCTGGTAATGTTAAAGTCCCATGATCAGTTTGAAGATAGAGATTTAATAATGAAGAAGTAGCATCCGCATCAGTGAAACTAACTTCACCCGATAAGTTTAATAAAATATCTTCTGTACCATTCACACTTGATGTCCCAAGAGTAATGATAGGTGCATTATTTAATTGTCCCACATTTGCTATCATCGTTGAAGTATTAGACAAACCACCATCTGAAATAGTGACATTAATAGCACCCGTTCCGGTAAAAGCACCTACTGGAGAAATCAATAATAAATCACCAGATGTGGTTCCTGTCAATGGCGATATGATAATTAATCCATTCGACGATGATGCATTCCATGTTAAGCCAGCTGGCCCATCAGGATCGAAAAAAGTTATACCCACCGAAGCACTCCCGCTAGTTTGAATGAAAACATTAGGGGGTATACTCAATACCGGAGCATCAGCTGAATTTGATACTGTTAAAAGGAAGGTCGTTAAAGACTCAGACCCTAAAGCATCTTTTACTTTTACCGTAATTGTTGCCGTTCCAGAAAAATTCGTTTCTGGAGTTAATGTAAAAGTAGATCCGGTAACAGTACCACTAACGGTACCTACTGCAATTTCAGATTTAGAAGAAGTTACTGTAATAAGATGATTTAAATCATCTGCATCTGCATCAGTAAAATTAACCGTAACAGTTACGGCTACTTCTTCAGAAGTTGGGACATTTGAAATTGATGAGATTACAGGAGCTGCATTAACTAAGTTAACAACTATAGCAAAATTTTGTTGTACGGTTACCCCGCCAGAACTAGCTGATAAGCGAACAATATGACTTCTAATATCCCCTTTTTTAGGAGTACCAGATAAAATCCCACCCACAAATGTTAACCAAGTAGGCAATGTAGGAGCAGTCAAACTAACAGCAGAACTACCAGCACTAGTAACTTGTAATGTATAGGAATAAGCAACACCTCTATCAACCGACAAAGGAGGAGTAGATGTAATGCTTAAAACAATTGGTGGCGCTGTCACATTTACTGTGATATTGGCAATATTCGAAGAAAGAAAGCCATTGATTGTGAATTTCTTCACTAAATATCTTGTTGTGAAAGAACCCGTTTGGCCAAACGGAGGAGTAAAGGTGATTATTTTACCATTAATAGTAGTCAAGTTGTCAAATTCAGTTTTGAGGATCTCAATTGTAATATTCGTAAGGTTTGCAGATCCTGAGACAAAGGCACTTAAATCAAAATTCCCTGGGGTATCTTGCACTGTACTAAATGTGGCATCTGAAACTACAATATCTACAGAAGGTGCCAGAACTGTTATTTGAACCGCTAGGACATTCGAAGATAAACCCCCATCACTAACACTAAACTTAAAGCTTGATGTGGCATCTTGAGAAATATCAGGACCTGTCGCACTAAATACCAATGAACTTCCGCTAGCAGAAACTGAACCATATCCAGCAAAGTCACTGACAGTAAATGAGAAAACACTATTAGCATCTGGGTCAGTTACTTTATCAGAATTAAAAGTCCAGGATGACCCTAATGGAACTTGAGCTTGAATTAAAGTCCCTTGAAGAACTGGTGCATCTGCGACAGACTTAACCGTTATAGCGACAGTGTTTTCAGCAGAATCACTAAAACCATCATTCACAATTAGTTTAAGACTATCACTGCCGTTAAAGTTTGGTATTGGTGTAAATTCCAATTTATTATTTACAATTTTAGCAAATCCATTAACTGGTCTACCAGATACTCTAAAAGTATACAAACTACCTGCAGAAGCATTAGTCAATAAAGTAATTAAATCAATAGAACCTATTTTATCTTCATCAACAATTAAAACGTCATTTTTTAGCACCGGTTTTTCATAGGACTTAATCACAGAAATAGTTTTTTTAACAATCACAGCTTTTCCACCTGGTCCTACAACCAGTATACTAACTGTATACTGATCTTCCTTTGTATAAGTGTGAGTAAAACTAAAATTTTCTTTCAATGTTTTCTTATTTCCGTTTGCTAAATTTAAAGCATCTTGATCTACAATTTCAACAGCACTACCATCGCCCCAATCAACAAAAGCAACCTTTGTAATTCCTCCATTTGGATCTTCCGATTCTAACGTTATTGTAATCAAGTCATTTTCAGCAATTGTACTTGATGGAGATGCTCTAAACTCTAATATAGTCGGAGGCAAATTGATAACTCGTACGGTTACCTTATCTGTTGCAGTAGCATTCGCCTCATCTGTAACAACAACTTTTAAAATAATATCACCAACAGTAGCACTTGATGTTTTTACAGTAATTTTGTCAGACGAGCTGTTCTCGATAGTAACGCCTGTACTTACAGAGCTTGCATCAAGTGACCATAAATAGGTCAAAGTGCCACCTTCCGGATCAAAAGCTTTGACCCCAATACTTACTCCCGTAGCATCTGTCTGCCCAATCTTAACTCCAGATGCTACAATATCAGAAATAAAGGGAGGCTTGTTTTCACTCACCACATTTAAGAAAAATGACCCCGTCAACTTTTCTGAAGTGGTTTCTTGTATTTCATATTTTAATATAAAGAATCCAACCTTATCTGCTGGATAACTATAAGTGATTCTAACTTCAGAATCACTTGTCGACTTAGTACCCTCTGTCACCAAAGAGTCTGAAAACACAACTGTAGGTGCCGAAAACACTCCTCTAACGACTAGCTGTAAAGTAAAGTTTTTACCCGCACCAGCAATAGCTTTCGCTGAGGGCTTGCCATTTGGGTTAATTACACGAACCGAAATAATGAATGGTTGCGGTACATCTAATGTTGCTTCAATTGTTCCGAGATCAATTGTCCCACCTGTACTGACAGCAGAAATTAAATCTGTTGATAATCTTGATCCACCAAGAAAAAATCCTGGAGTAAATGTTTCGCCTGATGAAATTGAAATATTAAATCCACCATTATCATCAGTTGTAATTTCAGGAGCTGCTAATCCAATCGCCTTAACTTTAACGCCAGGCCTTAAAGAGCCATTTACTTTCACGACACCTTTAAACAGAGTTGGTTGAGCTGGTCTTTCAATGATCAAATCATTAAAAGTAACGACAACACTTGTTGTGGAAACCCCTGGATCAATTGCATTTAAAATTAAATTTACATCATCATAAAATTTAGAATCTAAACTAAACAAAGAATTACCTGAATCATTTGATGGGCTCACACTACCGCTAGGCAATATAACAAATGAGAAACCATTTGTAGCCACCAACCACTTTTCACTCAATCCAAGGCTATTTGCTTTAGTATTATCCTCAGAAGCCAATGACCATTGACTATCGAATGAAAAAGCCTTGTCGTCTGCGTTCGATTCAAATAAAACGACTGTAGTTTTACTGGTTGAAACTGTTTGTTGAAATTCAGTAAACTTAGCCAACACACCAAGCTTATATTTAGACCCTGATTCAGCCGGCACATCGAATTTATATTTACCACTACTATCTGTCTGAGTTTTTTTAGCTACTTGCAAAATACCATCAATTGAAGGAATCACATCAACGCTGGCTAATAATGCTCCCGTTGAATCTTTCACAACACCTTCTACTTGAGCAACTACTGGAACAGCACTTCGACAAATTTGTAAATTAATAGTTGCTATATTCTTCCCACTTGAGTTGTCTATCATTGCACCTGTCAATGATCTGCCAATACACAGATCATCGCCATTTGAATTTCGTAAAATAGCTTTTACGAGTATGCTAGATGACAGAACACCATTAACCCCTGCTACACTCCCATTTGTTAGTAAACTATTTTTTTCAAAAATTGTATAAACGCCATTAACATCCGTCAATGCTGATTGACCATTTTCAATGACAACAATGGCTCCACTGACAGGTAATTTATCAGGGCCACTAATCGTACCTGTATATTTTACTATCGAAGTAGCATCTAAAACTAAATTAGTAGCCGAAGCAGAAGAAGAGCCTTGTGCAATAGTCACAACAGTTTCATCTGAAACAACAAAGCCACTAATAATGGTAGATGCTCTAATCTTTAAACTATCGACTCCTAAATTTAAAAATTTAATTGAATAATCACCCGTAGTACTACTCTTAATACCCACGCCTAAACTTGTTTGAACTTTTGCATTTGCAATACCTGCACCTTGCGAATCAACTACCTTACCCGAAACTACAACTGGCTGTAATCTTAAAATCAAAGGGAACTCTGTATTGTTTTCTGATTCAAAGGTTGCTGATGGAGGTAAATGGTTTGATAATGAAGGATGGGTAATATACAAAGGATCAGCAGAATCTTTAGGACCCGTTGGCTGACAAAAAGCGTTTGCGGCCGCAGAACCTTCATCATGAGCATAATCCTGCAAATGAACTATGTTAACTTCCTGCTTCACACCACCATAACGGTAAAATATTTTAACGGTTGAGCCTGATTTCATCAACATGGAAAACACACCATTTGAATCTGTTCTCGCTGAGTTTACACCCTGATAGTCGACACCTTCGGCAACTACTTCTATATTTGCAAGTCCTTTATCGGCACCATCTAAAACTAAACCTTTGATACACGATAATTTTGCAATCGTATTAAAAAATCCAAACCACCCAACATTTGTAACTGTAGCTGAGAAGAAAATGACGCCATCAACTTCTACGACACCACCAAATTGATTGTTTTCGTCTTGAGACCAACCTCCCGTAGTTTCACTGTATTGCCACAAAGGAACCAGAATATCACCAACACCAATGTTGTTTCTATATTCGTCTTGTAAAATCGTTGGTACTTCAATTAAGGCCGTATATTCAAAACCTGCTGGAGCTGGCGAAACTACTGCTTGATTTCCATCTCGAAGTATTAATTCAAAAGCACCTAAAGGTTCTAATAAACTTCCATCAGAAGTTTTTAAATCTCCAGGAATTAACTCTCGTTCACCGACGCCATCAGCTCTAACAATGTTCAATGTTGCCAATCCGTCGTCCTTACCTTTTTTACCACTAGAGGCAATCGAGATCAAATCAAAATTAACAAGCTCACTACTTTTTAAATTTACCTCAACATAACTGCCATCGTCCGGAACGCCTTTTATCAATTTTTGATTTGAAGAAAAACCATTGGCATCAATGTCCAAAGGAACTTCCCCTGTAGTACTATCAACACTAATTAAAAATGACCCGTTTTCATCAGAAGTTACCGTTGTGTCGCCCGAAGTGACGTTCGCATTTGAGACAGCATTACCCGTTGTGGAATCAATAATAATTCCAGAAACAGACAAGGACTTCAATAAAGCATCATTGGAACCACTGGAACTACCATCACTGGATCCATTGGCTAATTCAAATGAACCATCTGAATAAGTTCCATCGCTTCCACATCCGAAAACTAAAATAGCAATAAACAGGCTCGATAATAATTTTTTCAACATAATTTGACATTCCTAAAATAAAATTAATAAGTTCAATCATTGATATTTATTGGTGTCCTATTTTATGAAGTACCTTCAAAAAATAAAAATAATAAGGGAACTAATAGCCAATTAGATGAGTTAACAAATATAAATTTAATCACTCAAGAAACGATATGATTTCAGACCATTATTTTAGGTAAAAAATACCTCGTTTTCAATGACTTATGACTAATTCGATTAAAGGGGAAAGTAGGTGATTTTTAATTTAGCAATCAGACTAATATACAACACTTACCTGATATAGTTCTTACATAAGAATAAATATTCAATATACCAATTTTCGAAAATATAAACTCAATTCTTTTCAAAAATCAAAGAATATGCTTCCCCAAATTGCCGCTTTTATAAGGAGGAAAAAATAACTAAGTTGTATCAAATCCCAAAATAAAAATCATCTCACTCTGGGAGAAAAAGTTAATCTAGCAATCCTTGCAATAATCCCAACGGCAACGGAGCTGGTTGTTCGCAAGTGCTTTCTAACTGATATTTACCACCACAATCATTAGATTTTTCAAAGGCCATCATGATCTCTAAAACATGGTAGGCAAATTCACCATTACACCTATGTGGCCGATCAGTTTGAATCGCATGAGCCATATCAACCGCGCCTATAATTCTTGAGTTTTCACTATATAAATGTGAGTAAGGTACTTTTTCCCAATCTTCATTTCCTGGTCTAAATACTTTTACATCACCTCCGAAAGTATTCGGATCTGGTATAGCCAAACTTCCTTCCTTGCCATATAACTCAATACGCGGAAGAGAATGTTTAAACACATCAAAACTAATAATGACAGTTATCAATGCGCCATTCACAAATTCAATTATTCCTGAATAATGAGTGGGCACCTCAACCGGTAATCGTTCATTAAAATGCTCTTTACATCCTGCAACCCGTTCATCAAAAGATTTTACAGCTATACCTGTTACACTTTTCGCTGGGCCTAAAAGATGAACTAATGCTGACATATAGTATGGCCCCATATCCAACATTGGACCACCACCAGTTTTATAAAAAAATGCCGGATTAGGATGCCAAGATTCTGGACCGTTAGATAACATAAACGCAGTTCCAGCAACGCAATCGCCAATCCAATTATCATCTAGAATTTTTCGACAGGTTTGTAAACCTGCCCCTAAAAATGTATCCGGAGCAGAACCAACTCGTAATCCTTTTTCTTTAGCAACCGCTAGTACTTCAGCAGCTTCTTCTAAATTAATCCCAAAAGGTTTTTCAGAATGAACATGCTTCCCAGCATTTAAAACTTGCAAGCTAACTTTAGCATGCACAGCAGGTATCGTTAAATTTATAACTATTTCAATTTCAGAATCTGCTAATAGTTCATCGACAGTAACTGCTTGAACACCATATTCTTCTGCCTGAGCTTGAGCAACGTCCATGTTTAAATCAGCACAAGACTTAATTTCTACTATTTCAAAAGCTTGAGCTCCTTTAAAATAAGCTCCTGATATATTTCCACACCCTATAATACCTAACTTAACTTTTTCCATTCTGAATTCTCCATACGATTAATTCCAATTCTGATTTAAAATATTTAATAAATCTCCTAAATCAACTTTTAATTCATTCTAGTACCCCTATAATAAATACAATTGACTTTTTATATGATTTAATGATTTAAACTATGAGAACTGATAACTTCAAAAATATAATAGATCTTCAGAATGTTTCTTACTTTAAAGCCCATGACACGAGAGAACCAACACCATCAACAATTAAAAATAAAATACTGGTAATTGAACTTATTACGGGAGGTTGTGTAATTGATGACACCGGCGATAAAGCTTTAGATTGTCCAATGGGTAGCATTTTTTGGCATTCACCAGGGGGGAAAACAATTTACCATTTTAAAAAGGGAGAACCCTATCGCTGTTTAAGTATTAGATTTAGCGTTAAAAAAGATTTTCCACTGATCATTCCACGTTATTCATTCTGGGACAAACCCGTTGAAGTTTTGAACTTTACTGATGAAGCCTTAAGATGCTTTCACGATGACAGCTATGACAATGAAATATTAGCTCGATTCATTTACCAAACTTTATTCTGGAAAGCATATTCATATTCCAAAACAAAATTGCCGGACAATATCCCTTTGGAACTGAAAAAAGCTATTCAATACATTCAAAAAGAATTCACCTCTGATTTGAGTGTCAATCAAATTGCAGAGCATTCCGATATTAGTATTCCCCATTTACATTCCTTATTTAAAAAGCATCTCAACAACACCCCACATAATTATTTATTAACTAGGCGAATGCAACATGCCAGATATCTATTGGCAACAACCAATACACCTATCAAGCAAATCTGCCAACTTTGTGGTTTTATTAATCTAGAAAATTTTTGTAGAAGATTTAAACGATTTACCAAAACGACACCTAGCCATTACCGAGACAAACATAGCATAGATCATTTTGAATAGCTTTACGATTGGTTTCTAAAAAAGAAGTTCTCATAATTAAGATTAAAAAACAAACATAATAAAATTTAATAATTAAAAAATCCCAACTATAATTCTAAAAATATTGGAGAAAACAAATGACTAGTATAAAGCTTGCGCCTCTATCTAAAATAAAGCAAATTTCTATTGAAAATAAAAACGTATCAATTGGTGTAGATCAAAAAACGGGATTTATTCGATCGATCCAATTTAAAAAACAGAAAATAGATTTATTCCAACAAATCAAACAAGACATCCCAGGCTATGCCGGAGCCTTACGAATTTATGATGAGTTAGATGAAAAATGGTATAGCAGTTTAAATGATGTCTTCACAATTAAAAATTTCAGAAAAAATAAAAACCAAATTACCTTTGAGCAGATTTTCAAAGGATGTCCCTTTAAATTAAAAATCAAATTACAATTAGACAAAGAGTTTTTTCACTGGGAAGTCAACGCAAACAAAAATAATAAAAATGTAGCCAATAGATCATTAAGAGTCATTTTCGACATGCCCTTAATTGCAGGCTGGAATATATGGGCACCATGTCATGAAGGGGATTTTACTTTTGATGGAATGACTTCCTTTGATTTCAATCACATTCAAGTCCCTTACGTTAGTCCAAAAGATATTATCTTACCAATGGTAACTCACTATGATAAAAATCAAGATATTGGATTTTCCATCGTAGAACCTATTGATGCAAGAACTCCTGCAAGTCGTTTCCAATTTAATAACAGTGAAAAAAACTATAACTGGGGATCAATGGAAAAAGATCTAAGGTCAGTACCCACCTTAGAAACCATGAATTTTTATATCGGCCTCGTCGATAATCGAGAAATGAAAACGAAAATTAACATGTTATTTCACGAAGGCGACTGGAGACCAGCCCTAGGTCAAGTATTTAACAAATGGAAAGAATTTTTTATTCCTTACTGTGATACAATCTATAAATACGAAGGTGTCTTTACTTGCGAAGGAGTTCAAACAGCCAATGACATAAAACGATGCAAGGACTTCAACATTAAAACACTTGAAATACATGGCCACTTTGAACACTATTCTGATTATTTCCAAGACGGAAAAGATCAATGGTATAAGCTACAAATAAAAGAAGGCTATTATCATAAAAATGGAAAAAAACAAACGGGTAAAGAAATTCAAGACTTTTTCGATACTCATACAGCCGATGAAATACTAGATGAGATGAAAGATTTTTTAGCTGGCCCAAATAAAGGTATAGACCAAAATCTTTTAGCGGGTGAAAAAAAGTCAGCTAAATTAACGACAGATGATCTGATTCACAAACGAAAAGATATCAAGAAGGCTCTAAAAAAATTATCCGATAGCGGAATAGGGTTGTACTGGTATTTCAATTATACCGATGGGTTTAGACCCATTGTTGAAAAGAAATTCCAAAACTCTATCGCAAAAAATGAAGATGGGAGTGACCAAGCCAGTGGATGGCATTCATGCCATAATATGAACGTAGACCCAAAGTTTTCTTTTGGAAAGTTTACAATTGAATCTGCTAAAAAAATCTTCAAAGAATACCCCTATTTAAATGGTTTCTTTCTAGATTGCTTTAGGCATTTTGAAATTGATTTCGGCCATGATGATGGCGTTACTGTAGTTCACAACAAACCGGCCTATTCAATGAACTTTTCTTACGATGCCATTGAAAAAGAAATCAAAACCAAAATCATGAAAAAAAGAAAACTAGCATCCTTTGCTAATAAACCTCAATCAATTCGCTCTTTAAGATACGTCGATGGGGTCTTACTCGAAGGAGATGGCAATGTCGCAGAAGGAAAATATTTTTGGACGTGTATTGCAAAACCCCTTTTCTTTATGTGGACATCCAATAAAAAAGAAAATGAATTCAATTTAAAACGATCAGTATTGTATGGCTCTTTTCCAAAATTTGCTCTAGATAACAATGACTACAAGGCTAGTAAAAAACTTTATGATGATTTCATGCCGTTGTTTAAACAATTCCCCAGAAGAGTATTTTGTTTTGAGGCCGATCCTGTAAGAGTTCCCAATAGCTCAAGAGCAATGTTATTTACGGTAGGTAAGAATTACGTTGCCGGTGTCATCAATGAAAATATTAACATGAATGATAAAATAATTTATGGCAAAACTCCCTATGCTACATTTCGAGTTAAAAAAGCACATGACATCACAAAAGTTACTATCATTTATCCTGGAGATAAAAAACCCGCAAAAACAAAATTCAAATTCGACGGTACCTTTATTTATGTCCCGATGAAAGATTACAAAAACTGCGCTGTCATCAAATTACATGTCACAAAAAAATCTGGTAAAAAAATCGGAACTCAAAAATTTACCGAAGGTGTCGATTTTTGCGGTGATCCAGAATCTTCTTACGATGCAACAAATAAAAGGTAGAAAAAAATCATTTCCATAAACTTGATATTACGGCCCGCAAGGCCGTAGGAACATAGCCGGTTGCTTTAAGCTGCCGGCTTACTGGCATAATTATTAATGCGGCCAACCAAAATATTTTTTTTCTTTAATTAATTCGGCTGCAGATGCCGGCATACTAGACACCCAATCTTCATTGCCAGCTTTAATGGAAGCAATTAATTCGGTAGCTTTAATCTTTAAGCATTCCATATCATACCCTTTTATCCCAGTGATATGATTTCTTGCCATGAGAAAATCAAATAGATGTGCTAATTCTTCCGATGCCATAAAATGTTGCACTTGAATCAAAGTGTTATCCTGAGCTAATTGCGGATAAACATACAGTTTTACATTTTTACAAAATAGTTTTCCAAATGATTCTAAGATACCACCTTCGAGATTTTCATAATATTCTTCTGTAAAAATTTGCTTCATGTTCTTTATACCTAAAGCAATACCAATCATGCTCTTGGTATATTTTCCAAAATAACTATTAAGTTTAAAGTACTCCAAGAAATTTGAAATGAGAACTGAATAACCCAGAGACAGAACCGTTTCAACCCGATGCATGAAATCAACTAAATCAATTTCACCATCACCATCCACGGCAAAATTACTCAATGTAATCTCCATCAAAGGCAATATTGTCGTTCCTTCAACTTGTTTTTCTTGGGCAAATTGTGCCATCGCATTTTCCATGAGGTCTTTATTAACATTTGATACCGGCATAAAACTTCCTCTTTGAACCAACACACTTTTTTTATACAAGGCTTCAGAAGGTTGCATAATCCCATCTTTCGGATCAAACATAACTGCTTCGGTCAATCCATTTTGCACTAACTTTAAACTTACAATTCGATTATCAATTTCTTTAAAACCATCTCCTGAAAATTTTAAAAAATCAATTTCAACATTGTGTTGATTCATATTCTCAATGAGAGATTTAATAAAATCATCTACATTATTACTATGATAAAAACCTGCATATATTAAATTAACGCCAATGATTCCCAATGCATTGGCTTGGTGCAATCGATCATCATCCAACATTCTAACATGTAATACAATCGTACTGGGTTTAGAACCTGGTTGCATTTGAAATTTAAACCCTAACCAACCATGGAAATCTCTTTTATAAGAAAAACTTTTTGCAGCAACCGTATCTGCAAAAACAAAAAAGGTAGATTCTTCTGGACGTGCCTTACCAATAGTATTGACTAACATATCATATTCAGCATCTAACATTTGCTCTACTCGCTCTTCACAAACATACCGCTTACCTTCACCATACATTGAATTCGAATAAGCCATATCATATGCCGATATAGATTTGGCAACAGTACCATTAGCACCACCAGCCTGAAAGAAAAAACGAGCCACTTCTTGTCCAGCACCAATTTCAGCAAAGGTCCCGTATTTATAACTGTCCATATTTAGCCGGAGAGCTTTTCTCTGTATTGTTAAACTTTCACTTTTAGAAGAATCATCTGAGGTCATAAGCACCTTTCATAATATTTACTATTTGATAATATATATGTTTCATTTTGTCTCTGTATTATGGACTATATTTTGAAGATGTTCAATAATTTGATGCAAATTTTTGGAAAATTCTTTCCCAGGAGAAAGTTCTTCTCCATAACTCTCTTTTTTAGAATTATTAAGGTAAGGTTTTTTGTTATCCCACCCATTTTTTGGAATAATATACCCCACTTCATCTAGCGCCAACCCAAGTGCTAATCGGTATTTCCCATGAAGCATTTTTTGAATCACTGGTTTTTCAATTGTGGCATTTGGAAAATCAGCATTTTTAGGTGATATTACCGGCCCATAAAAAAGTTCCGGATATATTTCTCCTGGAATTGTCTGCAAAGATAACTGACCTAATTTTATAGTTGCTACTTCTGTTTCAAAATATCCCCATTTAGGCATTTTACGTTTTAAAATATTTAACTTAGATCCTATTTTATAAAATAAATTTGTTGTGGGCATCCATGCTTTTTCGGCAAGAACTTGAAAACAATCAACTCTAACTTCCGCGGCTATTTTTTGCATCTTTAAAACTTGTTGACCAATTAATTTCCCAATCACTTCTGCATGTTCAAAACTACCTAAGAATGTTTTTTTATTTTTATGATTAATTTCAGGAGCAGGAGCCAAAAGTCCACCTAGGGCCCCAGACCAATAAACACAAGGTTTACCCGTTTTTTGCTCAACCAATTCTCGAATATAATGAGGGAAATCAGATGTAATCAGACGATTGTATTTATGTAATGCTTCCGGATGATTTTCCCAATGAACCACTGTACCTACCACTGAATCATCCGTTTTCTTTCTAAACTGAATAGTAGATAAAATATCAGGGACAAATTTAGGCACCCTCAAATCTATCGTCAATTTAAGATGTTTTACAGAACTTTGATGAACATACATTTTCGAAGGTGTTAAATTATTTAAGGCATTCTGAAGTGACTCATGAACTTTGACTTTTAAAAACTGAATATACTCATCATTAATACCTGACTTCAGCAAAGTTCCCCACAAACCCATCGTATCGGGGCCTTGATGATTATGTGTGGCAGCTATAATCAAATAATCTATTCCCAATTTATTAGAATATTCTCGAATCGCCTGAATATGAGGGTAATGCAATCCTAATAAATCCAAATAAACAATCCCTATAGACTTATTTGCGACTTTAATCACAAGTGCACTCGATAGTAAATCATCGTGCACTCCTAAAGCATATCTTTTTCTTCGATAGCCAGCTAAAGCAATTTTGAATTTTTTAGGAATTCGTTCTCCCTTTAAAAATCTTTTTTCTGGCATTGCGGGAGTAATAATGGCTTTACCAAATCCAACTAATAAATTATTTTTATGCAGATGAACGATTTCGTGAGCTGGTTTAGTAATAATAAGTGGCTTTACTTTTCCACAAGAATTTAATAAAAGAAATATAATGAGAAAATGAATCGGAAAAGCATTAAGGCTATTCAATTCTCGCAAAAATAATATCGTTCTTTGAACCAGAAATATTCTTGATGACTTCATGATTTCTAGCATTTTTAATTTCAATTTCTGTTACCACTGCCGCATGATCAGAAGGCCAAGGCCGAAGAATTCTTTTATCTATCGTATCAGAAGATACAATCTTAAAGTGATTACTCAAGTAAATATAATCAATTCTTTTAGTAGGAATCATTAGAATATTGTGAGTGTATCCTGGCGAGACCTCAACAACCTCATGGTAATTTCGATAGCTATCAATCAAACCAATATTTTGAATTAATTTGGAAACACACTTACCTTTAATATTTTTGTCAAGATGAGAGACCTCATTCATGTCACCGGCAAAAATTATTTTACGCCCCTGATATTTTGAAATAATGGGCAAGATGGCTTCCATCTCTTTTATACGCTTTTTACGACGTTTATTTGTATTCAAAGCATTCAAATGACAGGCAAAAACAATAACTTCATCTTTGATATCAGGAACTTTAATGTGAACTTCCACTAAAGATTTAGCCAACACTTTGATATGGTGAAAGGTATGGGATTTAATGGGGTATCGACTTAGGACACCTACGTTGTAATGATTTTTAATTGACAACACACTATAATAATTCAATGACTTAGAAAGTTCATTAAAAACAGCTATATTGTTAGCTTCGTTAATGATGATAATATCGGCATTGCCCTTTTTGAGAACTTTTATAAAAGCTTCTTTTTTATGCTTACTACCGGTAAATAAATTAAACGTCATGACCTTAAGAGCATAAACAGGACTGGTTGAAAAAAGCACCAGCAGAAAAATAAATATATGCACTAAGCGGATCATTGTTCTTTTACCTTTACATGAAATTACTTGCCTTCTAGTATGTTTCCACAACTATATAGTACCCCTTATTGGACGAAAAAACAAGGGCTCTATATGTATTTATCGGCCATATAAGGTTGAATTATAAGGACTTATATCCTTGAAAAGAATGTTAACCAATAGATATTAAAATATTATCCTATCTGAAACTTATCACTATACTTTCTTAAGTATTTCCCAAAAATAAATTTTCTTTTGATCAAAATGACTTTAAACAACTTCCTGAAGGTTCTTTCCTGTTTGATATTTACTCAATCTTTTTTGTCATGCACACATATCAATAAGAAGTTTTTAAAAGAGCAACCATCAACCCGACAATTTAGTGAAATCAAACTCTTTGATTATAAGAAATACCCTCCTATTCAGCCAAAACTTACCCTGGCTAAACCTGTAGAAACCAATCGGTTTGTCTTAAAACTTTATGAGTTTTTTCACCGAAGAAAATACGAAGTTTATAAGTTCACTTTCCCTACTGCTAAAGTTATTTCTGAAAATGAAACTACAAACACAGCCTATTATTATAAACCAAAAAAGATTAAAGGTAAATTACCTTTAGTAATTGTATTTCCAATTTTATCCGGAGATCACACGATTTCAGAGTGGCAGGCAAAAGTACTCGCAAATAAAGGTTTTGCCGTGATCCGATTTGAAAAGAAAAAAAGTTTTTTAAAAGCAGATGTCAAACCTGACTTCCATGTAGAAATATTAAAGCATACCATTATTGATGCTAGAAGAGCATTAGACCACATACTAACATGGCCAGAAATCGACCCAGAAAAAATAGCCGTTACTGGAATTAGCCTAGGAGGAATCAGTGCCTCATTATTAATGATCGCCGATAATCGTATTAAAGTAGGTGGCTTCTTTTTATTAGGCGGAAATCTATCAAAAATTGTGACCCAATCAAAGGAAAGATTTGTTACGAAGTATAGAGACGAGCTGATCAAAAAAGTTGATTTAAAAGACCTTGAAAATTGGCTTCGACCTTTTTACCAAGAAATCGACCCATTGGTATATAGCAATAGATTAGACCCAAAAAACATCATCATGTTTTCTGCGAAACTAGATAATGTAATACCAGAAGAATGTAGTCAAGAGATATGGTCCGCCATGGGTAATCCTTATTGGATAAAAGTACCGTTAGTAGGGCATTACACAGCCTTCGCCTATTTTTTTTACGGCAACAAAAAAATTGCCAAATTTTTTCATTCAAAATTTAAATTATTAGATTTAAAATAATTATTTTTTCGAAAAACGCCTTAGGGGTAGATATAGAATCTGCCCTACGGAAAATAAAATTTTAGCGACGTTAATGATTTTAAAAGAAAGGGCATTCAGAATGAATGCCCAAAGAATTTTTATAAATGATTGAAAGCACTCAATCCAGCATATTCGGCTGCGATACCCAACTCTTCTTCGATACGAAATAATTCATTGTATTTACAAATCCTATCCGTTCTAGAAGCTGAACCCGTTTTAATTTGTCCAGCATTTGTAGCAACTGCAATATGCGCAATAGTCGTATCTTCTGTTTCCCCAGATCTATGCGAAATAACAGCTGTATAACCAGCATTTTGAGCCATCTGAATAGCATCCAATGTTTCGGTCAAGGTACCTATTTGATTAACTTTGATCAAAATAGAATTAGCAATTCCTTCATTAATACCTTTACTAAGTCGTTTAGTATTAGTAACAAACAAATCATCACCTACCAATTGAACTTTATCGCCAACCTTATTTGTTAAGTCTTTCCAGCCTTTCCAGTCATTTTCATCTAAGCCATCTTCTATACTAATAATAGGATATTTTTTTACCCAACTAGCCAAACTATCAGAAAACTCTTTTGATGACTTTTTGCCTTCACCAGATTTACTCAATTCATATTTTTTACTTTTTGCATTGTAAAACTCAGAAGAAGCTACATCAAGACCTAGAAAAATATCTTTACCTGGTTTATAACCAGCTTTTTTAATCGCCTTTAAGATCACTTCAATTGCTGCTTCATTTGATTTGAGACTAGGGGCAAAACCACCTTCATCACCAACACCTGTTGACGCGCCAATACTTTTTAAAACTGTTTTAAGATTATGAAAAACTTCGGCACCCATTCTAATGGCATCTCTGAAATTTTTTGCTTTAACAGGCAAAATCATAAATTCCTGATAATCAACACTAGAATCAGCATGAGATCCGCCATTAATGATATTCATCATAGGTACGGGCAATATCTTTGCATTTGTACCACCAAGATAACGATATAAAGGAACGCCCATTTCATCAGCAGTAGCATGAGCAGTTGCTAGAGAAACTCCTAGAATAGCATTTGCCCCAAGCTTCTTTTTATTTGCAGTACCATCTAAGGCAATCATCGCTTTATCAATAGCTACTTGATCTTCGGAATCCATTCCAACAATATCTCTTTTTATTTTAGCAACATTTGCCACAGCTTTTTGAACACCTTTACCAAGATATCTTTTTGGGTCACCATCCCTTAGTTCAGCCGCTTCATGTTCACCTGTGGATGCCCCACTAGGTACAGCTGCTCTTCCCATAACACCCGTTTCTAAAATAACATCTACTTCGACCGTTGGGTTACCTCGCGAATCCAATATTTCACGTCCTACAATATCATAAATTTTTGACATTAACTCATCCTTTATAATTGTTAGTATTCTCAAAAAAGCGGAGGATTATCTGGATTTTGTCAAAATTGCAAGAATTATCGGTTCCTTCAATACCCTTAGAGCAGGAACTATATGGGCTTAGATGACAATATAACAAAATAGCACTGAATAACCGTGCTCTACAAAACCTTTATGTTAAAATAATTATTAATGAAATGAAATAACTTTATTTGAGAAACCATGGAAGTTACATTAGCTAAAGCACTTGGAACATGTTTCGGAGTTCAAGATGCCATCGACGAAGCTATGTCCCCTGAATTTAAAAACTCCCTAACTATTGTTGGTCAGTTGGTTCATAACCCACAAGTTGTAGAAAAATTAAAAAACAATGGTGTTCTGCTAATCAACGGAATTGAAGACATCGATAAAATTAAAACAAAAAACGTAATGATTACCGCTCACGGCGCCGCCGATGTTGTAAAAAATAAATTAAAAGAAAGAGGTTTTACCGTATTTGACGCTTCTTGCCCTTTGGTAATCAGAGTCCACAAAGCTATCAAAAGAATGGTTTTAGACGGATACTTTCCTGTGGTTATAGGTCGTGGCAAACATGTGGAAGTCAAAGGAATTGTTGGAGACCTAGATGAATTTTATACCATCGAAGATGAAGAAGACATTCAAGGCTTAGTAAACTTAAATAAATCTAAAATAGGAATCGTTTCTCAAACAACCAATCAAACAGAAAAAACAATTTCTTTAATAGATAAAATTAAACTCGCTTGCAAAGATGCCGATGTCCTTTTTAAAAACACCATCTGCAAACCAACTCGTGACAGACAAATTGCTGTCGATGAAATTACTGACGTCACAGATATTTTAATTGTTGTTGGTGGCAAGAACTCCTCTAACACAAAAAAATTAAAAAGTGTTGGAGACCACAAGAAAGTCCCTTCATATCACATAGAATCATTTAAAGAAATTAATCCGGATTGGTTTATAAACAAAACCCATTGTGGCATTACAGCCGGTACGTCAACACCTCATGAAGTTATTCAAAAGGTATTTGATAAAATAAAAGAAATTTCTAGCTTAATCAGTCAAAAATAGATATTGCTCAACTCATCGAACAATATCTAAATTCAAATTATTCTGTTAATTTATTTCAAATGATAACCCTCGATAATAAACTTCCAAACATAGTGTCAGAAATGCTGTTGTCAAAACTCGACCACCTTTTTGCATATGCCCTTTACCATTGTTATTCCAAGAACCCTTAAAATCACCATCTGTTCGCTGAGACTTAATAATCAACTCACTAACAGGTTTATTCCAAGCTTTCCAATGGTGGCCTCCTTGTTGAAGCAATGCCAAACAACCATAATAAACCCGATAAACATTCATCGAATCAAAGTCTTTGGGGATTTTAGATATTTGTCCATCGGAAACGGCATTCATCCAAGGTTCACTTCTTTGCCAACCTAAATATTGACGCACAAGCAAACCTATTGCGGCAACCGCCGAATAAGAATGTGACGATTTTCCAGATGTATACCAAGATAACCCTTTGGTCGTCGATGAATTATCACCCGTAGTGCTTTTGTTTTCATTGGCATTCATCAATGCTCCCACTTTCTTAAAAGCAGCTTTGATTTCATTTTCTTTAATCCCAGAAACAAGTGCTGATTTCAAACCCATTATACACCATCCCGTCACGGACATATCATCCCTGCCAGAAGGACCCGTATAATTAAAGCCACCAGAATCATTTTGCTGCTTAAGCAAATAATCAACCGCTAAACTTGCAGCCTTGCGAGCATCTGAACCACCAGCCCCCATACCTACAGCTTCTGCTATAGCCATTGTGCAAATGCCATTGGCATAATTCCTATTGTCGAAACTTCCATTTGGCCTTTGTGCAATCAACAACCATTCAATTGCTTTCTTCACATTTTTCTTCCACTTACCAACTCTATCAGTATGCCCTGCACCTAAAAAAGCCAACAAAGCAGCACCCGTACAGGCAGTATCAACTTCAGGTGTTCCAGCCCCTTCATACTTACCAGAATCCCAGTGACCATCACCTTCTTGATGATTTGCTAACCACCACAATCCAGATATTGCTCCTCCCTCTGTCCCTCGCGTCATTCCATTTTTTCTTCCAACTATTTTTCGCCTATGACCAGTACGATTACCATATTTTCCAACACCAGTGGATCTACCAACATGACCAAATGCGACCCTGCCAATTGTTGAAGGGTCAGACACTATATCAGATACATCAGAAGGACTGTCATCAGGTTGATCAACTTCTATAACATCTTCAATAGGGTCTTCAACCTCTACGATCGTCTCCTCAATTGCCACATCCGTATTAACTACAATATTAGTTTTCACCAAATCAAGCGGTTTAAAAGGCTCTTTCTCGGGTTTATCGGGCAGTGTTTTGATTACTTCAAAATCTAGTACTTTTATATCTTCAATACTAGACTTACCTGGCATTAAAAAATATAGTAGAGAAGAAATCAAAATAGCGTGTATCCCCACAGATATTATCCAGGCCGGAACAGCGGCTTTGTTATTATCTTCATCTTCCGTTTTATATATTAGCTTGTCATCATCATATTCTTGCATGATCCTACTCCTTTAAATCATAATTAATTAACACTCATATATACGCAATTACAATCCAAGAAGTTCACATAAAAACTAAACATTCTTAATAGAATAATCGCTATTGAAAAATAACTTTGCTTTAAAACTATTAATCAGCTTTAGTTTATGGGGATTTATTTTTTCAGGAAATAAATAAGCAGAAGCATCTTGAGTTGACGCTTCTGCTAGGAAACAATTGGAAGATATAATTAGTGTCCACTACCCATGACAGATTTATAACGGTAATACACTTCAAGGCTTAATACTAAAAAGGCAGTTGTTAACACTCTACCACCCTTGGTCATATGACCTTTTCCATTATTGTCCCATGAACCTTTAAAGTCACCATCTGTTCTTTGAGCTTGAACAATAATATCACTGACAGGTTTATTCCAAGCTTTCCACTTAGCACCACCTTGTTGGAACAATGTTAAGTAGGCATAATAAACGCGGTAAACATTCATGTTTTCAAAATTACCCGGCAACTTAGATACTTGACCCGCCGAAGCTGCTTCTAACCATGGCTCACCTCTTTGCCAACCTAAATATTGTCGGGTTAACATTGCAATCGCACCCACAGCTGAAGAGTTACTAGCGCTCTTGCCAGATGTATACCAAGCCATCCCCTTAGTAGTTGAGGTATTGTCACCAGTAGTAGTAGCATTTTCATTGTGATTCATTAATTCGCCGACTTTTTTGAAAACATCTTTGATGTCATGTTCTCTAATACCTGAAACCATTGCCGATTTCAAGCCCATCACACACCAACCCGTTACGGACATATCATCTCTACTTGTTGGACCCGTATAATTAAATCCGCCCTTTGCATTTTGTTCTTTTATTAAATAATCTACGGCAAGCTCAGCCGCTTTTTTAGCTTCTGATCCACCGGCTCCCATACCTGCTGCTTCGGCAATAGCCATAGTACACATTCCATTAGAATAATTTCTCGAATCAAAAGCACCATTTGGTCGTTGACATTCAATCAACCATTTAATACCAACCTTTACATTCTTTTTCCATTTACCAACCCTATCGGTATGACCAGCACCTAAAAATGCTAATAAAGCCGCGGCAGTACAAGCTGAATCTACTTCAGGAGTTCCAGCACCTTCGTACTTACCGGTGTCCCAATGGCCATCAGCTTCCTGATGATGAGCTAACCACCATAATCCCGCATCAACTGCTGATTCAGTTTTTCTAGTTGCGCTGCCAGATATAACAGCCTTTTTACGACCACCGGGAGATCTACTTCCAAAGGCACCACCACTTGGGCCACCTCCACCTATATTTGCAGATATGCTTTCCCCCACTAATGGCATATCAGAAATAGCCTCTGATATACCTTCAGCTGTTTCAGCCTCAACATCATTTTCAGTTTCTAATTCATCCGTGACTTCTTCTTCTGTAATTATCGGCGGGACTTCAACTTCAACCTCGACTTTAACTTCCGTTTTAACTTTTATGACATCAATTTCTTTCTCTTCTACAGGCTCTTCTACAGGTGGAAGAACGGAAGTAGTTATAATGGTATCCTTGATTTTATTTTCTCGAGGCATTAACATATATAGCAGAGAAGCAATCAAAACAGCATGCACTAGAATAGATATTATCCAAGCTGGTGCTGCTGCAGCTTTAAGACTATGCTCTTCTTCATCTTGGTAAAGCTCTTGGTCAGTAGACCTATCGTCATTACTATTATTAGCTGATTCGTACATTTCACTTCTCCTGTTTCTTATGTTATTTAAAAAGAATTCGTATTTAATTTTTATCTACCTTTCAATACGCGACCTAAAAATTATGGTTCGAAATGTTTTAGAGAAAAATTTAAAATTTAATTTTGAATTATGCAGGAAATTTTAGATAAAAATAAGTTTAAAATGAATTGGATAATAATCAAAATCATAAAATAAATGGTGTTAATTATTTTATTTTTGAATGAAATAGTAATTCAGAAGAAAGTAAAATAGATTATGAAGAAAAAGAATTAGCAGAGGCGCTAAAATATAACGCCCCTGCTATGAGAGAAAATTAGTGTCCGCCACCCATAACGGATTTATATCGATAATATACTTCTAGACTTAAAACTAAGAAAGCTGTAGTTAAAACTCTACCACCTTTTGACATGTGACCTTTACCATTATTGTCCCATGAACCTTTAAAGTCTCCATCCATTCTTTGTGCTTGAACGATGATATCACTGACAGGTTTATTCCAAGCTTTCCATTTAGCACCACCTTGCTGAAACAATGTTAAGTAAGCATAATAAACTCTATAAACATTCATTCCATCAAAGTTGCCAGGTAGGTGAGCAACTTGACCAGCTGCTGCTGCTTCTAACCATGGCTCACCTCTTTGCCAACCTAAATATTGACGCACCAACATTGCAATTGCTCCAACGGCAGAGTGAGAATGAGCCTTGCCAGCAGAGGTATACCATGCCATACCTTTAGTTGTAGATGTATTGTCACCAGTTGTTGTAGCGTTTTCGTCGTGATTCATGATATCACCAACTTTTTTGAACACATCTTTAATAGCATTCTCTCTGATGCCTGAAACCATTGCTGATTTCAAACCCATCACGCACCAACCTGTTACTGACATATCATCTCTGCCCGATGGTCCAGTATAGTTATAACCACCTTTTGCATTTTGCTCTTTGATTAAATAATCAACGGCAAGCTCAGCTGCTTTTTTAGCTTCAGATCCGCCTGCACCCATACCAGCTGCTTCAGCAATAGCCATGGTACACATACCATTTGAATAATTTCTTGTATCAAAAGCACCATTTGGTCTTTGACATTCGATCAACCATTTAATGGCGACCTTTACATTCTTTTTCCATTTACCAACT
>NVWA01000012.1 GCA_002746535.1 Planctomycetota bacterium | reverse complement strand
GAGTGGCTAGCTCTTATAAGTTCTTCACTACTGGGAAGAATTTCCAGGTCGGGACTCACACCCAACAAGAAGCACCAAGCTTTGCTTGGCGCACCATTTGCTACCTTTTGAGCTACCAAAATTTATTGTCCAGCCATGAGATGGGTTCTTCTTAGGAACCAAAGACCTAGAGTCTCTTTTACTAAAATATATAGTACTCCAATTACGGGGGTTTCCCCATTCGGTCAGATTCACTTCATTTTGATCTTTTAATTGATTACACCTAAATAATAAACATGATGCTTGCTTGAAGGGCTAAACTATTCATATTCGAGAATACCTTTTACAAGATACAATTAATCATTATATCATCATGATTTTATTAAGGACCATTTATGCTTCGGTTTATCACATTTCTGTTATTCATCAGCACCTTGCAAACATCGTATGCAAAGAATAAAACAGAAAAAAATATTCTGACAAAAACTAAGTCACATTATTTTCATTTACATCAAAACAAAAAAGACAAAAGCAAAGAAGCGACTGTATATATTCTACTTCACGGAGTAGGCGATAACTCTGAAAATTTCATTCGGTTCATTCAAAGCATTTGGGGTGAAGAAGAAGCTATATTTCTTGCTCCAGAAGGCACAACTAAAGTTGGCAAGGGTTACACTTGGTCGGGAAAAGATATCAACGTCATCAAAGAAATGATGGTTGATGCCATCAAAAGATACAAAATAAAAAAGAGTAAAATAAGATTAATTGGATTTTCAGCTGGTTGCATAATTGGGTTTTTATATTGCTCTCTAATCCCAGACCATATTGATGACTTTGGCGGATTTGGTGGCTTCATAATGCAAGGGAAAGGAATACCAATCAAAAAAATGAAAGGCAAGGTTCGAGTATTTTACAGTGTCGGCCAAAAAGACCCAAACATTAGAGCGTTTCCACAAACACTTCAACAATTAAAAAACGAAAAAATAACAGTTGGGTCATTTAAACCAACAGACAGTGGCCATACGCTAACAAAAATTCAACTACAAAAAATGCTTGATTACTTCAATAAAAAATAGAACGCATTAATTTCTTGAATTAAAATCATTTTAGACATTATATGAATAATTAATTCAAATTATTGACGGAGTCTTTTATGCGAAATTATATCTTTCTTATACTTATTCTTCTTTTCGGATGTGGCGGGGGTGGAAGTGATGAAACATCGGTATCAGGCACTAATGACTCCACGAATTCAACAGGAAACGATTCTAGCTCTTCAAACAACACAACATCGGCTGGTTTTACAAAAAAGGTTGATGTCTTTGGCATTTCAATCTTAGCTACGAATAATGTTTCAGATGCAAAAGTATTACATGCAGCAAAAGTAATGGCTAGTTATCTAGACAATGATGATGATGGTGTCTCAGATAACAGTCTTATTTTAGAAGCTATGAAATCAGCAAAGGCCTATTTGTTTATGCTCGGCAGTGAATCTGAACAAGATCAAGTAACCCTGCCATCTGGTGAAGGACAACTTTTACTTGAGGATGAAACAAGACCTGCAGGATCTTCGAGTGCTGGCTTTGATGCCACGTTAGAAGAAGTGCTACACCTTATTACACATTTAGGATATGCAAATGCTTATCCGACAATCTTTGGTGAATCTTCAAGCTCATTAACAGTGGCAATGGATGTAGCCAGAGGTGGTCATTTTACTATCCCTAACCAATATCCATCATCTGCATGGTACACATATGATGACACAACCTGCGATTATAGTTGCCAAGCTACTGAATATTTTTACTGGTCTTTAACATCCATTCTAGGAGCTCAAGATTATTCCGGACGTCTAGATGATATTCTGGGCGAATGGCAACTGAACACAAGTGATAAAGTTCAATCTACAGATTCATTGATATATGCCTTACTTACAGATATACAATATAAACTGCCGACAAAAATTCCGAATAGAAATTATAGCGCTACAGCACTAACAATAACGACACCCTAATTTAATATATAATTCATATTCTTGTTAAAAAATTATTTAAATTTTCAATGGCAAAATTGGTATTTTTACGACGGCATAAAACTTTCATTTTTTTAAAAGTTTATACAATATCGTCCTAAAATAATATTAGGATGCGAAACAACTGAATGCCAGCTAAACAAGTAGAATTCACATCAAAATGGCTGAAAGATGCCAATGATGAATATGATGTTGTTGTGATAGGGAGTGGTTTAGGCGGATTAACGTCTGCAAATATTATGGCTCGCGAAGGGCATAGCGTTTTATTACTCGAACACCATTACAACCTTGGCGGCTTAGCAACTTGGTTTTATAGAAAAAAAAATATATTTGACATAAGTTTACATGGCTTCCCAAAGGGAATGATTAAAACTTGTCGAAAATACTGGTCTAAAGAAATAGCCGATTCAATTATACAGCTGCCTGCCATTAGATTTGATAACCCACAATTCAGCTTTACAACTACTTTCGATAGAAAAGATTTTACAGATAAATTAATTAATTTTTTGGGTGTAAAAGAGGAAACCGTCAACGCATTTTATGATCGAGTTTTTTCAATGAACTTTTTCGAAGATGCTGATTTAACAACTAAAGAATTATTTGAAGAATATTTCCCAGGCAATAATGCCGTGCATCGCTTACTGATGGAACCAATTGCTTATGCCAATGGAAGCACCTTAGATGATCCCGCAATTACTTACGGCATTGTTTTTTCTAATTTTATGAAGGATGGCGTTTTTACTTTCAACGGCGGAACTGACAAATTAATCACTGCTATGAAAAAAATTCTTGAAAGCAACGGTGTTCATATAAGAACAAACTGTCAAGTAGAAAAAATTAATGTTGAAAACAAAAAGGTGAAATCCGTTATAACAAACGGCGTCACCATCAAAGCAAAATCAATCATTTCAAATGCCAACATAAAAGCTACGTTATTAAAATTAGTTGGAGAGGAGCATTTGTCGCCTGAGTATCTAAAAGAGATCAAACAAGTCAGAATGAATCATAGCAGCACACAAGTTTATATGGCCTTAAAAGATGGCGAATCTATTCCCAATATTGGCGATTTATTTTTTACTTCAACGCATCCAACCTTTGATTCAAATGCATTAAAAGCTAAAAAAATCACCAGCAGAACATACAGTATTTATTATCCTGAAATGCGTCCGAATAAAAATAAATATGTGATTGTATCTTCAACAAATGCCCTTTATGAAGATTGGGCAAATTTAAGCAAAGAAGATTATGAAAAAGAAAAAGAGATATTAATTGAAGAAACGATTCAAGCTTTAGAAGTATACCTCCCTGATATTAGAAATAAACTGGAGCATATTGAAGCTGGCACCCCCTGCACCATCGAACACTACACAAGACACTTAGAAGGGTCTTCTTTTGGCACTAAATTTGAAGGGTTAGCTGTTAGTCAAAACACTTCTAAACATATTGAAGGCTTGTTTCATGCCGGATCAGTTGGCATCATTATGTCAGGCTGGTTAGGTACTGCCAACTATGGAGTCATAACTGCAAACAAAGTAGCTTTATATCTAAGTCAACAAGCAAAAGAGGTAAATAAATGAATTTTGATTTTACAGGACAAACTGTAATTGTGACCGGTGGCACAAGAGGCTTAGGAAAAGCATTTACAAAATTATTTTTAGAAAATAAGGCAACTGTTATCGCAACTTATGCCGGAAATATTCAAGCTGCTGAATCACTAAAATCTGAATTTTCAGAACACTCAGATAAATTACAAACCATTAAATTTGATGTATCAAAGTATGAAGAAGTAAAATCATTTTTCAAAGACTTTGATCAGAATCATGAAAAACTTGATGTTCTAATTAACAACTCCGGAATTCGCAAAGATAATATTCTAGCAGGAATGGATCCAATGGATTGGAACGATGTCATTAACACCAATTTAACAGGCACATTCAATATGTGCAAATATGGCGTCATCAGCATGATGAGAAATCGTTATGGTAGAATTATAAATATCAGCAGCCCATGCAGTCATTATGGATTCCAGGGTCAATCAAATTATGCTGCATCTAAAGCAGGACAAATTGGCTTAACAAGATCTCTTTCAAAAGAGGTTGCCAAAAGAAAAATTACAGTCAACACCATTTCTCCTGGATTTATCGAAACAGAACTGATTGAAGATCTTGACCCTAAACTGGTAGAAGAATATAAAAAAATGATTCCAATGAAGAGATTTGGTACTACTGAAGAGGTTGCTTCGTTAGTTGGGTTTTTAGCTAGTCCAGAATCTACCTATATTACCGGAAGTAATTTTGACATTGGCGGAGGTTTATAGAAAAATGGATATCAACTCCATTGAATCTTACATACCACATCGAAAACCATTTTTATATGTAGACGAAATCCTTTCTCTTGAAGAAAATAAAATCACAACTACTTTCACACCTGATTCATCACTAGATTTTTTCAAAGGACATTATCCCAATCAACCAATTATGCCTGGGGTATTGATAAATGAATGTGTTTTTCAAAGTGCTGCCATCCTAATCTCTGCAACAATTAAAAATAATAAAAATGATTTAGATATTAAAAGTGATGTTCCGGCTTTAACTCGCATCAAAAATGCTAAATTTAAAGGAATCGTAAAACCAAACGATCTCCTTTCAATTGAAGCCACAATTGAAGAGTGCCTAAGCAAAACATGGTACATGAAGGGCAAGGTAACTTCAAAGAATAAAACAATATTGACAATAGACTATAGTGTCAGTCTGATCGATGCAAACTTCTAAGGCACCAAGAACTTTAAGCGCATGTATAAAAAGAAAGGTGCCTTCTTTACTATAGACGATTTTATTAGATAATTTATCTCAATTCATTAATCGCTTTAACAGCAAGGATAGATCTTATGGGATTTTTAAACTTAAAACAAAAAGTAGTTGTTATATTTGGTGTCGCAAATAAAAAAAGTGTCGCCTGGGCTGTCGCAAAAACATTAATGGAAGAAAGTGTAAAAATCGTTTATGTTGTGAGAAGCCAAGAGAGAAAAGATTTTGTCTTAAAACAAGATGCCGAGGCAGAAGTTTATATTTGTGATGTTGAGCACAACGAACAAATTATCAACACCTGCAATAAAATAAAAGAAAACCATAAAACTATTCATGGCTTATGCCATAGCATTGCTTTTGCTAATTATGATGGCGGCTTCAAAGCTTTTCATGAAACATCAAAGAATAATTTTTTACAGTCTGTAGATATCAGTTGCTTTTCACTCATATCAATCTGCAATGAACTAAAAGATAATTTAGATAACGAAGCATCCGTTGTGACTATTTCTATTTCTACTACAAGAATGGCAGCTGAAAATTATGGTTACATGGCACCCGTCAAAGCGGCCTTAAATTCTACAACCGTATTTTTGGCGAAATCTTTCAGTGAGTTTTCAAAAATACGATTCAATGCCGTATGTGCCGGCCTATTAAAAACATCCGCATCCGCCGGAATTCCTGGATATGTTGAAAGCTATCTATTCGCAGAACAGGCCACTTTAAGAAAAAAAGCCTTACAAACTGATGAGGTCGCTGATACAGTGACTTATTTGCTAAGTCCTAGATCATCAGGAATTAATGCCCAGGAAATTGTAATTGACGCGGGTATGTCAGTAAATTATTTCGACAAAGAGCTGGTTCATAAAGCAGTAAAAATTTAATTCGCTTAAAACATTAATTCGTAAAGCAATATTAGAGACTTCATTTAATTAGTTATATATCAAATTATTATGCCTGAAAGGTTATAGATATTACACTTTCACAAACTATATTACTTAATCAAAAAACTTCCTTTATTTTTTAACTATATGAATTACGGCCTAATCACCTACAAATCTTTAGAAATCGCAATCTTGCTGACACTCTCATTCTTTTATTTCATGATGGGTAGAAATAAAAATACCGTTTATAAAAAGATTAGAGAAAAACTGGAATCCATAATACCGTTTTTCAAAGGTAATCTCATTTACTACCTATCAGCTTTTATGCTTATATTAGTAGCGATCGTTCGAGCTCGGGAACTTATTTCAATTTTCCAAGGGGAGTCACTGTTATAAAATGAAATGGCTATTTAAAGTGTTTCCGTTTTTAATTATCTTAATACTTCTATTAGGATTTTTCTTTAATCCCGTTAAGAACGATCATGTCGATGCTATTTTTGAGGCTAAAATTCAATTCAAAGCTGAAAATAAAACCAAAGGTAAAATTTCAAAAAAAATAAATAAGCTTTTAACTTCAAAACCAGTCCGAAAAACAAAAAGTGCCTTTTTAACATACCATGACTATTATATTTTTAGTTACACGAGTACTAAGCTTTTCAAAAAAAAAATTACATATGGATTCCTAGGAATCGTTTTTCTCTTCTAGTTTAAAGTGTAAAAAGTCATTGGACTTTAACCCGATGAACTTCTTTATCGATAATTAGAATCGGCTTATTTTTAAGAATCAGGTATTGCTTATATACAACAATCACAGACTCAATATCTTCAAAGTTCTCTTTCAATGGCGATTCTTTAGTATGATATAAATGAAATGGCAACCTGAACACATCCCATTTTAAAAGGGCACTTTTCTTAATTCTTTTTGATGCAAAATATTTTTTTACAAAACGATCAAACTTTTTAATTTTTTTCTGATCATAAAAATAATGCCCCATATGATTCTGGAATTTTACGAATTCCTCGGGCGAATGTACGACCTCAAAAAAATACCTCATATCAAAAAAATAAATGAAATAATAACGGCTTATAATTTTGTTCTTGGCAAAGAATAAATAGTTTTCGTCATAATTAAATGAACGATCATAGGGATCAAAAGAATTTTCATCTATTATTATTATTTCTCCATTTTTATTTTGAGCATAAATTTCTATCATATTCAGGATGGGATAATCAACCCAACCCAACTTGTGAGGATAATGCCAAGTTGACCCAAATAAAATCAAAATAAATGCCAATGGGCCAATAGTTTTTGCAAATGAAATTGCGCCCCACTCTCTCTTTAAGACAATAAACGAAAATAAGATTCCTAACAATAACCATTCATAAAAAAAGATTCCTGTTTGTAAAAATATTCCAAGATTTAATAAGGAACAAGAGATTAAATAAATCGAAAGAAATTTTTTATGATAAAAAACCAAACAGATTGATAACTCAAGAAAAATTACAATAAAGTTTAAAGGGACATTAAGTGAGTGCATAAAGCTGGTAGCGCTAATAAAGTAATCCAAGTCAATTTGATGCAAAAAGCCATCTAACCTACTCTTGACAATAAGTAGTGAGGTCTCATTTTCAAATATCCAACTAAAAATTTCTTTGCCACCTGTTTTTAATTTTTCAACCCCTGACCAAAAATAATTTTGAATGTGAATGATAGCTGCAAGAAAAATAAAAAGTTCTGATCTAATCTCTTTAATAATGGTTTTTGTAATAAAAAAACTAATCGACAGGATTAATATATTTAACAACGCTCCTTTTTCACTTAGATAAAAATCACCAAGAGGATAGCTCAATTCATTAAACAGGGTAAATGAATACAAACAATAAATGGGAATAAATGATGGCCTGTAAAAAACTCCTATCGCTATTAAAATTAATAGAATGCGATCTACCGTTCTATGATGTCCAAAATAAAAATTCGTAGGGGAAGCGACTAATATCCATGTAATTAATAAAACGATAAAATATAGAATTAGTCTATCTAATTTATTAAACGTATCCCAAGTGAAATATTTAAGCCTAGAAATGCTTAAGATGATAGGTACAAGTGTTAATAAAAAAATTAAACATACTAAAGGAGTGCTAACAATAGCGAAAAAAATAATCGAGTATTGGGAATAGTGAATCTCTGCCAATCTCGTAATGCCGGGATTAACAAGAGAATGGAACATCGCTAGTAGAACATAATTTATAATAATTATATAATACACCGCTACATAAAAGCGCTGGAAAGAGTATTTGTGGTTGTATAGAAATAGAGGGTTTTCCATCGCCTAAAGAACCATCCTCCTTTAGAGATTTAATACGTTTTTATTTACTATTAGAATCAACAACAGATATTGCCTGACATAAAACGTGTGATGTTGCCCGTTTTCTAACTTCTGTTCTATCACCATTAAAAACTTTTGAATAATTATAAGAGTTACCTTTATAATAAACACTCATACATACTAAACCAACAGGCTTTTCTAGCGTGCCACCAGTTGGTCCAGCCACACCTGTTGTTGACAAACATAATTCTAATTTATTTTTTTCAGCAAAACCTCTTGCCATCTCTTCAGCCACTTCTTCAGATACGGCACCCTTATCCTTCAAATTATTTTCTGAAACTTTCGCTAAAGTCATTTTGGATTCATTTGAATATGTTGTCGCACCGGCCAAAAAGACTTCTGAGGCACCATTTAATTCTACCATAGCGCTACTAACTAAACCTCCTGTACATGATTCAACAGACCCCATATTAATACCCTTTTCTCTACATAATTCTAATAACTTTTCTGCAGGTTTTCGCCCCTTTACATCTAAGGTGTAATCTTGAACTAGCGAAATAACCTCATCTTTACATATCAACAGACTCTTGTGGTCTTTTGAGCTAAAGGAAACGTGTATATAACCTAATTTTGCCGTTATTCCTACCGTTACAATTTCACCATCCATATATTTCCCGATAAATTCTCCTAATCTAGATTCAGATATATTTGTTAGGGTTATCAACTCTGTATAAATTTGATCACCAAAAATATCAAAATCTTTGGGGTTATCTTGCACTAAAACTTCTACCATTTTTTTCATTTCTGACGGTACTCCTGGCAATGCAAATAAAACTTTCTCATTAATAATTGCTTTTATACCACAAGCCGTACCAAAATAGTTTGGTATGCAGATTGTCGTTTCCGGGAGCATACACTGAATATTCTTTACATCGGATACTTTGCCGGGCTTTACACCGCGATCCATCATTAATTTATGATATAGTTGGTTAGCAGAAAAGTTAAAAATTAACTTTTTATTTAAAATCTTACTAATGGCATATCTTGTTTTGTCATCAATGGTCGGTCCCAATCCACCTGTTAAAATAGTCACATCGTTCTTCAGTACTTTTGTTGAGTACTCAATCAGAGATATTAAGTTCTCAATATTATCACCAGCAGAAGCTATGAGCTTAACTTGATACCCATACTGCAAAAAGTAATTTGATATCCAAGGGGAATTTGTATCAACTAATCTGCCTGATAGTATTTCATCGCCACTAGCGATAATGCCAATGGTTTTTTTATTCATCTGGAATCGGAACGGTCAAGTTATAATAAATGGAGCTAGTGTTACTTCCAACTTGCTCAATTCGAATTCTTGCTTTTTTGTTTTTATAAGATTTTTTAATTAAAATCTGAAATGTTTCTGACAAGAATGCACCGACTTTAATTTTTGGAATCCTTTTAGGCCTAGGCCTTTCCCCTGGTAAATTTAAAGTAACTACTACATCAACTTCCTTTCCAACATTTTCGGGAATATTTTTTAATGAAACAGGAATTTTAAGAGTATGCTTTCCCTTCTTGCCTTTTTTTACACCTATCCCAAAACGTGGAGGAAGAATCTCTATTTTCTCTCCTTTTCGACCAACAATTAAATCAGATTCTAAATTCACAACATATTTACTTTTAAATACATATTTTTGATTTGTTGTAAATGTTGTTTTCAAGCTAATTTCAATAGGTCCCGGCTCAGCAATTCGACTGGGAATAAACCTAATCGCATAATTGCCTGACTTCCCTTTTTCTAAACTAAATGGAATAAAGGGGCTAAAATTGTTCCATGCTTGAGGAAGAGTTATAACAAAAATCCCTTTCATACGCTGGTCATAATGGTTTTTAATTTTGATATGAAGTGTTTGTCTTTCTAATCGAGAGTAAATTTTATCCTTTTCGTCAAAATGTATCGAGATCCTAGTATTGATAAACGCTCTATTTAAACCAGTAAAAATTACAGGATATTGATCGATTTTAATCTCCTGAAAAGGAACTCTATCACCTTTTGAATACTTTATTGTTTCGGGAGATTCATTTCCTAATATATCAACACGAACAACCTCTTGATCTAATAGAATATTTTTTTGAACGACTTCAATCGGCGATAAACTTACTGGATAAAGCTCTTCAAGAATATAACGAGTTAATTGTTTTTTTTCCTCTTCTGTTTTATATTTATTTTTTAATTGTGATCTAATTAAAGGTGATTTCGACAATGACTCAAGAAGATCATACTTTTTTAAAAAGCTCGCGCGTATCTTTTTATCTAAAATAATTTTGTTCAAACCCTTTATTAAATGATTTCTACTTATTTCTGTATTTAGATCGGGGAAAAAGTCTAATAAATTATGATTAAACATCTTGTCAGGTTTTTTAAACTCTTGGTATAGATCTTTTAATTTGTTCCCAACCTTAACAAGCTTATCACTGCTGAATTGATAGCTCAAAACCTTCTGGTCAGATCGCTTTGTCCAAGCCACTAAAATAGCTTTTTTAGGATCTTTTTTCAAACTAAATACAAAGTTTTCAACATCATCACCAAACTCGGACAATGACCCAATATAGGAAACTTCTGATAAATAATCAACACCAAGCTTATATGATAAGAATGAAGGAGTTGGTTCATTTTTTAAATTAATTAACCCCTCAAATTCTCCTTGATAGGGTGAAGTGAAAATCTTAGTAATGTTATTTTTTCGACAATAGACAACTCTCTTAAATAATTCAATCGCTGATACTAATTCATTTCCAGATTCTCGACTTGCCTTTAAAGGTAATGTTATCCATTTTTCATGAATAACCTTTTCTTCCTGTTTTGACATCACTTGCATCAATTTATCAAAATCAAGCTTGTTATGGTAATTAAAATTAAAAAACTTAATACTGTCATGGCGTAGTAATTCTTTTTCTCCTGAAAGCGTACCTTCTAATATTTGTGTGGCAACACCAACGGACAACTGCCCTTCACGTAAAGCTAATAGTTTATCTAGTGCTGTTAGCTGTTTAGCATCATTAGTAAAACTCGAATCATTATCAGATCCAAATTGCCAGGCTTTCACGCGAGGCCCAAAGCTTTCCCATGCTCCTCGAAAATATGGATACCATTTTTTTTCGTCCGCATTCACAAGGTTTAATATCCCTACTTCAGCCAAATCTTTTAACTCATCGGGTCGAGGGTGAAAAATCCCTATTACTTGCGGTTGAGATGCCCCCGTTTTTATAGACTTCAAAACATTTGCTATTGTTTGTTTAGCCTGATTATTAATTAATAATCGATCTATTACTTTTAGATCCTTTCCCCACACAGGTACTTTCACAAGATGCAATCCTAAAAGCTTTAGTCCTTTTCGTATTTTAAAAGACATATCCAAATTGCTWAGGGTGACTCCAAAGATTTCACCATCATTTGGAATAGGCGTTCTTTCATAAATCTTTGTTCGTGCGATTTTAATAGAGTTACCMCCAATCTCTTCTTTATCATCCCTTAATATTATTTCAACATCAAAGATACCTTTTACAAAATAACTTCTTTCTGGTCGTTGGGTGTCTAGCAAAGAAAATTTTGATACTGGGGTTATGTTAAAAGTGTGCACTTTTCGATTTGAACTATCTAGATTTGCTAAGTTTATTTCTTGAGTCACATTAAAGTTTTTTACTTTAAAGGAATCTATCATTTCAATATCTAGAAAATATTTGTCTTTTTCGAGGCCTTTTATTGTCACATTAATCTTAAAGGGATCTTTTTCGTTATAGATATTAAAGTCCCTTTTTGTCTCGATAATAATTCGCGGACGCTTATAAAATCGAACTTCATCTATCCAGACTTTTCCATTTTTATCATTACCATCCACACGTATATATAATTTTGTATATTTCGCTTTCTCATTAAGCAAATTTATTCTCAATTTAAATTTTTCCCAGCCTTGGGTATGCTTAACTAAGAATGAATCTTCTGTTTTTTCTGGTAACTGTTTTCTATCTTTATCATACCACAACACACCCATCTGCAATTGTGTTCTACTTGCAGAAACTTGATCTAAATTAAACCAAGAGCTAATCTCATATGCGGCAAAGTTATCTATATTAAAAACATCCGTTTCTAAACTAATAACACCAACGCCTTGGTGCAGAATAAACAAAGAATGCCTACCAGCCTTTTTCTCTTTTGAATCTAACTTTATAGTTGCTGAATTTCTATAAATTAAAGTTATGCCATCAGGCATATAACGATTTTCTGAACGTTTCCAATTGTCTGGAAACCCATTAACATCAGCATCTACTTCAAAAGGAAAATACCAACCTTGCTTAGATTCTTTGATCCGAGATTCTTTCCACTTTTCTACTTTTTGCTCTTTGGTTTCTTCCTGAGCAAACACAAATGGAATGGAGAGAAGTAATAGTAAACTAAGAATAAATCTATGCATAAGTAACCTAGCTTAAATGACGGGCATAAACCCATTTTATTGACTTTTTGTAATTTATAAAGCTAACTTTTAGTCTAATTCTTATCGGCATATAATTGCCTCCTTCGACCAATTTATTCTATAAATACTATTTTATATTGACGACCGTCAATTTGAAAGCAACCTGATTTTATTAATGCGAGAAAAGAGCAAATGGTTAGAATCCAAAGAGCTTGATTACAAAATTCTTTAAACTCTAAAAATAGGGTGTTTATATTATGACCGACAAAGAATATCCATGCGAAGGACCACAATTACGCCTTGAAGTTATCGAAGCGGGCAAATGTCCCTTGGGATATCAATTAAAAGATCAATTTAGAATCTCCTATCCTGCTATCTATCCACCGATAAACAAACCCATGTGTTTTTTAGCTCTAACTAAAGCAAATGAAGCTCTTGATAAATATGACTCAAAAAATCCAGAGGCCTGTTTTTCGTGTCCTTCTTGCTTTGAAAATAAAGTTACATTTCAACTATTTGAGGCACCAAAAAATAATGAGATTCACACTCAAATCGCAGATCAACTAAAAGGGTTTTCTTTATTTCGACTAATGAATAATTCTGAATTAAACAATATTGCAAAAGATATTCACTTAAAAAAGTTTGAGCAGGATCAACAAATTATTGATATAGGCGATCCCGGCGAAAACTTTTATATTATACATATGGGAGCCGTTGATATTTACGCTAAAGATAAAAACGAAGAAGATAAATACAATCGCTTAATCACATTAGGCCCTGAAGATTGTTTTGGAGAAATGTCGTTGCTTACCGAAGAGCCGTGTAGCACTAGAGTAATTGCAAATACTAAAACCACTTTACTTGCTTTGAACAAATCAGCCTTTCACCGCATGATTCAAGAAAGCCAAGCGATAAACAAATATTTTTTTGGCCTACTCGCCAATCGTATTAAGACAACAAATGATAAAGTTTCCCAACAAAAACTTGTAGGTGGTATTGCCGGCTCACTCTCAGCACTATCGCTAGTAGAAATTATTCAAATTTTTAAATCTTCCGCAAGTACTGGCATTCTACATTTAAAAGTTCCCATTGAAGATGCCATTATTAATATTTGTGGTGGAGAAATATATTCAGCTAAATTTGGCAAATTTACAAATGAAGAAGCCTTTTTCGAATTAGTAAAACAAAAAGATGGAGAATTTCAATTTCAACGAACTGATGTCGAAATTGAAAGAGAAATTAAAATTCCAACAACAGGATTATTAATGGAATCAATGCGTGTTATGGACGAAAATAATACTTAAATTTTTCATTCTTAAAGTTACAAACGACTTCGAAACTTACCTTTTAGTAAATCCCCGCAAAACCTTAAAACATGCGCAAAAGACCATTTTCTCTTGACTTTTAGCATGCATTTTTAATAATGCGCGCCTTTTTGAAATGAACGCAACTAGTAAAAAACTTTCATAATTTTAGGAGAACAGGTTAATGGCTACAAAGAAGAATCAACATATTTATTTTTTCGGAAACGGCAAAGCCCAAGGTAATGCAAAAATGAAAACGTTGCTAGGTGGCAAAGGTGCCAACCTTGCCGAGATGACTTCCATCAAGATTCCCGTTCCACCAGGATTCACTATCACAACTAACACTTGTGCTGAATATTATGAGCTTGGCAAAAAACTTCCAAAAACTTTATTAAAAGAAATTGATGCCAATATTACTAAACTTGAAAAGTCCTTTGGCAAAAAATTTGGTGATAAAAGCGACCCACTATTAGTCTCCATAAGATCTGGTGCGGCAGCATCTATGCCGGGCATGATGGACACAGTATTAAATCTTGGCCTAACGGATGCATCAGTTGAAGCATTCGCAAAAAAAACCGGCAATGCTAAATTTGCTTATGACTCTTACAGAAGATTCATTCAAATGTTTGGTGACGTTGTTATGGATGTCCCTCATTCTGAATTCGAAAAAGCCCTACGTGATGCCAAGAAAAAAGCAAAAGCGGTTTCTGACATGGACCTTTCTTCAAAACAGTTGTCAGATTTGATTAAAACATACAAAGCCATTTACAAGAAACATACAAAGAAAAATTTTCCAAATGATCCAAAAGAACAATTACTTTCATCTATTAAGGCCGTTTTTTCATCATGGGATAATGAAAGAGCAAATCTTTATAAAAGGATGAATGATCTTCGTGGTTTAAACGGAACAGCTGTAAATGTCCAAGCAATGGTTTTTGGCAATATGGGTGAAACTTCAGGAACAGGTGTCTGTTTCACAAGAAACCCTTCAAATGGCGAAAATAAATTCTATGGCGAATACTTGATGAACGCCCAAGGTGAAGATGTTGTCGCTGGCATTAGAACGCCAAACCCTATTTCCAGTCTAGCTAAAAAAGATAAAAAATCTTATAATGAATTGACTGCTATTCGGACAAAACTTGAAAAACACTATAAAGATATGCAAGATATTGAGTTTACTATCCAAGAAGGGAAACTTTATATCCTTCAAACTAGAAATGGTAAAAGAACAACTCAAGCTGCCGTTAAAATTGCAGTAGATAAAGTCAAAGAAAAATTGATCACAGAAAAACAAGCTGTACTGGAAATTGATCCAAATAGTCTTGATCAATTATTGCACCCAACCTTTGACCCTGCTTCTGAAAAAGCAGCTACAATCTTATTAAAAGGTTTACCCGCTTCACCTGGTGCAGCATCAGGCAGAATAGCTTTTACAAATGCACAAGCAGCGAAATACAAAGATGGTGGCGATCAAGTGATTCTAGTAAGAAATGAAACTAGCCCTGAAGATCTTGCCGGAATGGATGCTTCAAGAGGAATCTTAACGGCTATGGGCGGAATGACTTCTCACGCAGCTGTTGTTGCTAGAGGCATGGGGAAATGTTGTGTATGTGGTGCATCAACAGGTACAGATTTAAGAATTGATGAAAAAGCTGGGAAATTATCTGTTACTGCCAATAACGGCAAAAAGTATACCTTTAAAACAGGTGATTATATATCATTAAGTGTTGGTAAAGAAGGTGTTGTTCTTGACGGGAAATTAAAAACACAAGATCCTGAGCTAAAAGGATCATTTAATGAATTAATGAAGATGGCTGATAAATTTAGAAAAATGAAAGTTCGAACAAATGCTGACACACCAAAAGATACAAAAATTGCTATTAAATTTGGCGCTGAAGGAATTGGTCTTTGTCGAACAGAACATATGTTTTTTGAAGGTGACAGAATCATTGCCGTTAGAGAAATGATTTTAGCAGCAGATGAAAAAGGTCGAAGAAAAGCTTTGAAAAAATTATTACCAATTCAAAGAAAAGACTTTTACGAAATGTATTTAGCCCTTAATGGTATGCCATGTACAATTCGCCTGATAGATCCACCTTTACATGAGTTCTTGCCTCATGATGCCAAAGGTCAAGCAGTCATGGCCAAAGCCATGAAAAAGAAACCATCAGAAATTAAAGAACTCGTTGATGATTTACACGAATCAAACCCTATGCTTGGCCACAGAGGTTGTCGTTTAGCGATCACATATCCTGAAATTCTTGAAATGCAAGTTAGAGCAATCATCGAAGCTGCTGTAGACGCTAAGAAAAAGAAAAAAGTAAAAGTTCTTCCTGAAATCATGATACCTTTAGTAGGGCATGTGAAAGAGTTCACTATTTTAAAAGCAATCGCGTTAAAAACGATTGGAGAAGTTTTAAAAGAGAAAAAGGTTGCCAAAAATTATATCGATTACAAAATTGGCACTATGATTGAAGTACCAAGAGCAGCCATCACAGCAGATGAAATTGCTAAAGAAGCTGAATTCTTTTCTTTTGGTACAAATGATTTAACTCAAATGGGTTGTGGGTTTTCAAGAGATGATGCGGGTAAATTCTTAACTGAATATACAAATGCAGGCATTTATGAATATGACCCTTTCCAAGTTATTGACGAAGCTGGTGTCGGCGAACTAGTAAAAATCGCTGTTCAAAAAGGACGTAAAGTCAGAAAAAACATCAAGCTTGGTATTTGTGGTGAACATGGTGGTGAACCAAAGTCCGTAAATTTCTGCCATAAGGTTGGCTTAGACTACGTAAGCTGCTCACCTTTCAGAGTACCAATTGCAAAACTTGCCGCAGCTCAAGCGTCAATCAGATAATATTTAGACTTGGGCTGGTTTCTGCCAGCCCACTCTAATACATTCACCAACAAATTAATATCCCACTAAAATATCTTTTAAAATCAATGAAGTAAAACATTAAGACCTATTGCTCCAGCATTATAAACCGAATGTACCAATATTGACGCGTATATATTTTTTGTTTTGTAATAGGTATAGGCTGTGGCACAGCCTAGGATAAATACAGGAATAAAAGACAATAAGGGATGAACAAAACCAAATAATAGACTAGAAAACAATATGGCTACCACAGGTTTATATTCTTTAAGCATTGTATGAAAAAGAACTCGCCGAAATAATATTTCTTCTGTAAAAGGAGCTATTAAAACAACAAATATAATTACCCTCCAAGAAAGTTCTTGGCTCAACTGAAGGCTTTGCTCTATGTTAAATAAATTTAATTCTTTGATTACTAATAAATATATTCCAGCAAAAGCAATACACGAAAATGATAGCACCAAAGGTTTTAATAAAGGACTCTGAAAAACCTTTTGAGGAAAAAGGTCTATAAAGACCTTTTTCATTTCTGGATAATACCTGATGTTGATTAGTAATACCAAAATTAAAACGCCACTTCCAATGAAACTTCCCAACATTGGGTCAACATCTTTTTCACCTGACAACAAAACTATTAACTGTGTTACCGTCTGTATAAAAAAGTAGATTGCGATAAACAATAATCCCTCAAACATACCAAGTTTAGAGTCAACTGCTACCGGATCTAAAAAATATTCTAGACGACGGCGCACCTTACTTTTGATAGCAACAGTAATGCCGGCAATAACGGTGATAATAGCAAACTTGGTGTAATAACTTTCTATGTACAATCCTGAAGCATACATACTACAAAACAGCATGTATAAATAAGCGTAACCAACATTAACCATGTCCGATTCATTCGTTTTTAAAGGGTCGCTACCTAAAAGCCCGATACTAGTAGATAGACTGCCAAAGAGCCCTACTCCAATCAAAACAGCAATAGCATTTACAAGAAATAATAAGCTTAGCTCGCCTCCTGAAAAACAGTAATAACCTAAAAGGAAAAACACGTAAGCAAATGAAAAAGATGACCATAAAAACACCTTTTTAAAAAAATAGCGAGTCGGGTCGATGGGCATAACCAAGATGAACCATAAGGCAAGCCCTTCTCTTTGTACAAATTTATAATTTGTAAATAAATATAAATAAGAACTAAGAGCAAAAGCCGTCAAAGTAACATTTACGGGGCTCATTAAAGATTTTGATTCAAAGTCAAAGATAAAATAATAATAAGTAAATAATAACAAGGGTAGCCCTATGGTTGTTATTAAGATTTGCTTATTTCTTAATAACATTTTTAACTCTAATTGCACATAAGGATCGAAACGAGAAGGAACTAATTTAATGACTTCCCCTGATGTCTTTTTTCTAGTTCCAATATTAGAAGTTGTCTGGGAGATAAGGCCCTTTCTGCTTGCTTGATAGGAAAGAAAATAAGTCAAAACCATCAACCCACCACTAAAGAAAGCTAAAATAAACAAAGAAATGAGCTCACCCAAGCTATCGGACAAGTACGGTAAATGGAACAATGGTATATACTGGATAATGGATTTATAGGGGCCAACTATAGTAAATACCGATTGCAATATATCTATTTTCATAGAAGCTAAATAAACAGCAAATAAAAACACAACCCCAAGAATATTAGACAATGCTTGAAAAACTTTGGCTTTTCCCAAACCACCATAGTGTTGGAAATATAATTCAAACAGAACCTTCATGGATCCAATGGCAATTACGGCAAACAGCCAAACCAGTACAGCAAACGGAATCCAAGTGACGCCTCGAACCACCACATACATTGACACGGTAACAGGTAGCAATAAAACCAAATTAATGCCATTAGCAAATGAGTTTTCAAATATTCTTATTAAATACAAATGATTAATTTTAATGGGCATACTAGATAACCATTCCAAGTATTTGTCCATAGCACCCAAGTCTTTATTATTTAATCCAATATTAGTAAATAAGGAATAAAAAATGCAAAAGCCAAAACCCAAAGAGAGGATAAACATATAAGGAGAGCCAATGCTTAAAGGTGAAAATGTAAAATCGTCAACGTGGGCAAAGGGTGTTTGCCCAGTAGCTTCATAACGTAGATAAGCTTTTTCTAAATCAAAATTAAATTGCTTATGCATGCGTAAGAATTCTTTATGAATTTGTTTTTTAAAGTCTTCGCGACTAAGCAAGTCCTCTTTTTTTACTTTTGGTGTGATTTTCTTTTCTTTAGCATAATCAATTGGAAAATAGCTCTTACTAGGTATTAGCTGATTCTCCACCAGTTCTTGAAAATTATTCAACTTCACCAATTGATTGTTAAAATTATTCAGAAAATTAAAGATGATTAAAGGCATGCCAATGACCATCAAGAAGGTCACCAATATTGTTACCGTATTCTTTTTCTTTCCAACGGCTTTTCTAGATTTATTTTTTTTATTACCTTTTGATTGAACATAACCAAATTTGTTAATCATACGCTTAAAAGAATACTTAAGAATAATTCTTGAAGTTTTAAAAAAACTATTCGACATGATGGCCTGTAATTTCGAAGAAGATTTCCTCCAATGACTGGGAATCCGAATATTCCTTTTTCAAATCATCTAACTTGGCATTTCTAATTAATTCGCCTTTGTAAATGATCCCAACAGAATCACATAATTGCTCTGCCTGCAATAAAACATGTGTACTGTATATTACTGTTTTGCCCTTTGACACGTAATTCACTAAAAATTCATGTAAAATCTTCACACCATATGGATCCAAACCATTTATAGGCTCATCTAAAATTAAAACTTCAGGGGAATGAATAATTGATGCGATCAGCCCCAATCTTTTTTTCATTCCAAGTGAAAAATTTACGGCATAATCCTCAATAGCTTCTTCCAATTCAAATAAAGGCACATATTCACTCATTATCAATTCAATTTCTTTTAGAGATAATCCATGCACCTCACCAACAAATCGCAAAATTTCTGAACCTTTGAGGTAATCATGATAAAAGGGTTCGTCGGGTAAATACCCAACATGTTTTAATGCTTCAACCCGATTTTCAGATATGTCTGTCCCACAAATTCTCACAGATCCTGATGTTGGTTTAAGCAAACCCATGATCATTTTAATGGTAGTCGTTTTTCCCGCACCATTTGGACCAAGCAATGCATAAATACTCCCAGACTCCAATATCAAATCAAGATCTTTAACCGCTGAAAAATCACCAAAGACTTTTGATAACTTTTGAATATTAAGTATTTCCATTGACCCACCTTATTAAATAACCCAAAGAATAGTAACACGATAATAGATATCGATTATAAAAATATACAATATTAATAAGCCCTTAGGCTCTATTTCATAACTTGGATAGAAAGATAATAAATCACAACAATAATTATTTTGAATATAGCTGATGATGCAAACTCTCAACACCTTTAACAAAAAATTGAGATGTAGCTGATCCGTAAGCTGGATTAAGCAATATTATTTTTTTATTTTTGATAGCATTGATCATTTTGAAAACAGGTTTGCTGCCGTATTCTTCTAAATATTTTTTCTTTGTTTCCACAGAATTGCTAAAAAATATAAGCACATCAGGATTAAGTTTAAGTAATTTTTCATGCCCAATACTTTTATGACCCTTGAGACCATTCTTCGCGGTTATATTATTGGCTCCGGCAAATTCTACCATATCATTAAATATTGTGTTTAGACCAGCGCTAAATCGATTATATCCATAACTCATTACATTAATTTTTTTGGAAGGGTGTCTACTTTTAATTTTGGACAAATCCGTTTCCATTTTTAATACAACAGTTTTTGCGTTATTCTCTTCTCCTAATATTTCACCAAATAATAAAATTGTTTTTTTTATGTCTTCATAAGAATTAAACGAATCAATGATAATATATTTTCGTTTAAACTTTTTCAGTAATGCCAAAAACTTTGGATCATTAAACGAGGCTAATATTAATAAATCCGGATTCTTTTTTTCTACCAATTCGACGCTTAAATTTTTGTATAAGTAAGGAAGGGATTTCGCATATTCCACACAGTTACTATAGCCTTTGTTGGTGGAAAATTTTGGTGCCGCAATAATGTTCTCTTTGTTTACTAACTCCATCAGTATTTCTAAAGCACCCACATAACCCACAAAAATACGTTCAGGCTTTTTGTTGAGTATTATGGTTTGAGATACACTAACTTTTACAGTTCTTGGAAAATCTTCAGAAAAAGTCTGAAGATTGAAAAATATACAAAAAATAAAAAAATAAAAATTATACTTCATTATATTATATATGAATCATCATTTAAAAGTTGAAATACAACTGATATAGAAAACTAGTTCCGCCAATTGTTGACAAGCCCCAACACAATCATCTGTGTAACCATCCAGTTTTTTTTGAATATAATTTTTAAAAAGTAAATAGAAGAGAATCAACGCTATCAAGGGATGTAAGAAATCTATTCCATGTGATCCAACAAGTGCTAGCACACCTGCACTCAATAGTATATAAAATCTACTTGAGAAATCTTCCCCTGCCACAGAAGTAAAAAGGGGTTTCCTTTCTTCGCTATTGATATGTTCCATTTCGGCTGTTAATAAACCTGCACAAGATCGACTTACAATTTGACCTACAAAAATAATGGTAAATAATTCTGTAAAAGGTACAGCCGATAATGCAAAAAATTTCCATAAAATAAGAAACAATAAGCCCAAAAGACCATATGTATTTATGCGAATATCATTCATTATGTTAAGAATGGTATCTTTATTTTTACCTTCACCCATTCCATCACAAAATCGGGCAAATCCTTTTTCATGCATTGCTCCAGTAATTATAATGGATGTTAATAAAGCGCCCAAAATAAATAGAGGCCCTGAATTCAAAAATATGAAGATTAGATATGCAAAAATAGCCGAAAGAAGCCCAATGATTCCACCAACTATTGGATAAAACCTAATAGCTCGGTTGGTGCCATCAATGTTTTCTGTGAGAAATATTGGTTTACTTAATCGTGTGTAGTATTCAATTGCTAAGAAAAGATAGGCCAACTCTTGTTTGAACATTCAATATCCTCATTAATGATTTGAAGATATTGTACACAAATATTTAAGACAGGCTATTAATCCTAGCACCTACACCAAGTTTATTAAAAATTATCAAAAGCCTCGCGAGTTAATTTATTTTTTAATTTTTGGCTTTTTATGAGTATTGTTCGCTTCAATACTGACATCAGGATCCCAAATTAAATAACCCGGGTTAATCCATCCACCTTTTTTTTCATTCATTTCATTCTTATGATATTTTACCGACCAATCTAAAAATAATATCATCGTTTTTCCATCATGGCGATCATCAATTGAAGTAAAGGTTCCAAATGATTGGTACATATATGGTCGCCGATCAGTCCGCCCGTCAAATAACAAAACAGTTTGGCCGGGAGATGGGACAGTGCTTAAATCCCTAAATGGTGCAGACGTGAATGCTTTGGTACCTTTATAGTCTTCAAGGCGAGAATTCATCTTATAGGAGAATACAGTTGCAACCATTTCATTACTTAAATATTCATACCCTTCATCTTGCCGGTATCTTTTTACTTTTTCATTTTCACCCAAATAAGGTAATAACGAATTATACCAAACCGATCCGTGGGGTGGTTTCGTAGAGCCGTTATCTTCATGAGGCAGGAAATTTTCATTATCAATGGCATATAATGAAAATCCATGACCTAATTTTTGCATTCGCCTTGCACATAAAACCTCATTTGCTTTTTGTCTAAGACCTTTAATAGCCGAAAACGTCAATGTGATCAAAATGAAAATAACAAGAATAACGGCTAACAACTCAACAATCGTAAAAAACCTTTGCATCACACCAATCTTATGCAAGTACTAGCTTAAATTAGAGGTTTGTATCAAACTTGCCGAAGTTATCAATAGGTATTTTGTAATATTTTACATGTAATATAAATATTTAATTAAATGTGTTACAAATATGTTTTAAGAAAAAACCGTTGCATTTATGGACAAGAAAAAATGTCAAATTTATTAAAGAAGAGAATACTGTGTTGAGAAAGATAAAACCTAAATAATGGTGTAATTATTTTTTAGATAGAAAGCATTAAATTATGAGTATAACCGTCTTTACCAACAGCCTTGGTCATCAAGCAATTTTGATTTACGAAATAACCGAAATCCTCTGTACTGCAATTCATAGACATTTTTGTTTCGAATAATTTATCAAAGTCATCTTTTTTCTCTGAAACATTATAAAACTGATCATACAAATGCTTAGAAGGCTCATCACGAAGTTGTCTAGATACTAATTCGGCCTCTTCTAGATCTAATTGTAAAATTACAGCTGGGTTACCTCCTAATTTACTATAAAGACCTTCTTGACCGATTTGAGCAAATAATAATTTCTGAATGTAAAAATTCATGTTTTTTGGATTAACAGTAATAATAAAATCCGTAATACTCTTCAAACCCTTTGCATACAAAAAGGCATAATTACATAATTTTATCAACAATCCAAGGTCCGATCTCACTTTTCCCTTAACACACAAAGAAGCAATTTGAGCAAGGGTATGACCCTTTCGAAATTCTTCAAGCTCACCCTTACATAGTTCATCGGCAGGTAATCCAATTTCACTATCAAGAACAATCGTCAAGGCACCAACAACCTCATCTTCATCATTAATTGCAACTACAATTGCAGTATCAGGTAATAAATCAAAAATACTATACCACATTTTAGACTCACTCTCCTGAGCAAATCCTTTTTCAAGATACGATTCATACAACAATCTAAAAGCTTTTACTTTTAATTCTCTTGTATTGGCTATCTGTACCCTTGGCAAAGAAGTGTTATCAAGGGGTTTCAAAATATCGCTTTTATTTTTTATGATCTCTTTTTTTTGAGCTGCAGAATCATTCGATGCATCCATAAGACTTTCCTTTTCATTACAACTATGCCGACTAGTCTATTATATATACTACTATTACAATTTTATGCAAATAAATTAGACTGCAAAGGTAATTTACAAAACAGAGAAACCATTAACATTCACTTTGAGGAAAATTATTAAAATTTATTCAACCATCATAGTTTTCTAATAATAACTTAAACTTAATTAATAAAAAAGGATCCGCTTAAATTATTCTACTACATATGGTAGTCCTGTTACTTTTTACCATAACCTCCACCTCCAGGTGTTTCAATTATTACCTGATCTCCAATTGATACGGAAAAGCTTTCCGTATAAGACAGTTTTATTTTTTTTCCATTTTTTTTGATCAAAACCTGGGTGCCTGATTTTCCTTTACCACCTTCGTGTGAACCAGAAACTTCTTTGGTTCGATTTTGAGTGATCAACGACACTTCCATTTCATCTAAAAAAGTAAACTTCCTTAGAATACCCTCACCGCCTTTAAAACGTCCTTCTCCTCCAGAATTTTTTCTTATAGAAAATTCATTTAAAATTACAGGATAATTTTTTTCCAATATTTCTGGATCAGTTATAGCGGTGTTGGTCATATGTGTATGAACAGCATCAGCACCATTACACTTATTCGTCGCTCCTGCACCTCCACCTATCGTTTCATAATAGCTATAGCGATCATTACCAAAAATAAAATTGTTCATGGTACCCTGACTGCTTCCGGCCATGTCAAAACTTCTTATCAAACAATCAACAATTGCCTGACTGGTTTCAACATTTCCAGCCGTGACCGCCGCACAAAACTCAGGTTCTAATTTAAAATCAGGGTTTAAAAATGATGTTGGTAATACAATTTCCACATTTTTCATTAATCCATCATTTAGAGGTAGCTCTTCATTCACAAACACCCTTAGAAAATAAATCACGGCACTTCTAACAATAGCAGGAGTAGCATTTAAATTTCCCTTATGCTGTTCGCTACTTCCAGAAAAGTCAAATTCGATGCTCTTCTTATCAACATGAATTTTTACGCAAATTAAAGTACCGTCATCCATAATTTTTTTGAAATGATAGTTACTACTTGGCAAAAGAGCTAATCGTCGATCCATAACCCTTGAAGCATTATTCATAATTTCACCCATAAACATTTTTACGGAGTCAACATGATTTTTCTTACATAAACCCAATAAGGCTTCCTCGCCTTTTAAATTTGCTGCGACCTGTGCTCGTATATCGGCAAGGTTATCTTCTACTCGTCTAGAAGGAAATTTTGAACTTCCCAAAATAGTTTTAAGTTTATCATAATTTTCTTTGCCACCATCATAAAGTAAAAAAGGAGAGATGATCACGCCTTCTTCTTCTAAGCAAGTAGAATTTGCCACCATTGAACCTGGTCTAGTGCCACCAATTTCGGCATGATGAGCTCTGTTGGCAACGTATCCAATCAAATGATTATTCACCTCATTTTCATTTATAAAAACGGGAGTAATTACCGTAACGTCTGGCAAATGCGAACCTCCAAACCCAGGATGATTTGTTAAAATCACATCTCCAGATTTTAAATTAAATAGTTGAACGACTTTTTTGACACAAAAACTCATCGCACCTAGATGAACAGGAACATGCGGCGCATTTACAATTAAATTGCCTTCAGCATCTAATAACGCACAAGATAAGTCTAATCGATCACGGATATTTGTGGATACGCTTGTTCGCTCTAACATCAATCCCATTTCGTCAACAATTGAACGAAACCTATTTGTGTATAATTCTAAATCTATTAAATAAGAAGATTCTTTGGGTGCTTCAACTTTTTCTGAAACCTGCTCTAGCAGTAAGGTTCTGTCACTACCACAGACACCAACCCATTCGTCTTCAATAAACGTCGTAGAAAAATGATCTTGTAATATGGCAGGACCTTTTATTTGCTCATGTGGTTTTAAATCTTTTCTTTTATACACGGGTATTTGTTGCCACTCATCATTAACAAAAGATTTAACCTTAGATCCCGATTTTATCGCATCCGATTTAATATGAAATTTTTCTTCAAGTGGCGCTTTTTGTATTTCAGCCACAATCACTTGTATCGTCTCTACTTCAACTTGTATATTTTGCGGAATATAGCCAAAAATTGTTTTGAACTCAATCTCAAATTGCTCAATGAGAGATTTTTCATCATCCCACAGAACCGGCAAGGTTGATTCCTGCCCAACCAATCGAAGATAAACGGTTTTACTTCTTACTTCTGTTTTAGTTACTTGGGCTCCCATTTTTTGCAAACACTTTTCACTCAACAATTCAAGTTCTTTTTTAATCTTCTCTTTCTCTTCTGCACCCACTATTAAACGTTTACTTAATACGACCTCTCTGACAGCTTGCTTTAAACCAAAGGCACTTAAAATACCCGAGTGATAAGGACATAAAATTTTTCTGATAGATAATTTTTCAGCGACATGACAAGCCGATTGCCCTCCGGCACCTCCAAAGGCCACCATCACATACTCTTGACTATCATACCCTTCGCTAACACTGATTTTAGTAATCGCATTTGCCATAATTTCATTTGCGATTTTCAAAAAACCCGTCAGCAATTGCTCTCTACTCATTTTATTGTCATAAACAACATTGACTCTTTCTAAAATTTCATACAAACGAATTGAGGATTCTTCTGGGAAAACTGGAATATTAAAATCATTAGGGTCTAATCGTCCAAGCAGTAAATTAACATCTGTTATTGTTAAAGGACCTCCAGCACCATAACAAGCTGGCCCTGGAAAGGCTCTAGCACTTTCTGGCCCAACAGATAAAGCATCATCATTAAAACTACAGACAGACCCACCCCCAGCAGCAACCGTTTCAATCTTTAAAGCATTTGATAATAGTTTTGCATCACCTACGACATGACTTCTAACATACTCAAATCTTTCATTATACCTTGACACATCTGTACTAGTACCTCCCATATCAAATGGAATAATTTTTGAATAACCGGATTGATGCCCAATTCCAGCAGCTCCAACTAAGCCACCTGCCGGCCCACTTAATAAACTGTCCTTCGCATGATACGCATCTCTTTGAATTAACCCTCCGGCACTCGTCATTATTTCTAACTGGCCACTTGATAGTTCTTTTTCAACATTATCTAAATAGGTCTCCATTATCTTTGATAAGTAGGCGTCAATAACAGTTGTTGATGTTCTTTGAAAATAATTAATTTGCTCAGAAAGTTCGCTTGAGACAGATATAAACTTAAAGCCAGCACTTATTATTAATTTTTTAATTGCTAATTCATGATCCGAATTCACAAAACCATTCATCAATGATATCGCTATTGTTTCAATATTTTCATTTTTGAGATTTTCAATAATTTCATTTACATCGCTTTCACCTAATTCGTTTAAGACTTCTCCACAAGAACTTATTCTTTCATCAACTTCAAATACAGACTCATATAACATTTTCGGCTTTTTAATATCGAGTGAAAATAAATCCGGACGTTGCTGTGTTCCTATTTTTAAAATATCAGCAAAACCTTTCGTCACAAGGAGGCCAACTTTTGAACCTCCCCGTTCAAGCAATGCATTCGTGCCACGAGTCGTTGCTAAACGCATTTTTAAAGGAGGTAAAGATTGATTTGGCAACGTATTTGTTAATATTTTTGCTCCAAGAATGGGTGGTTCAAATGGAAAAATTATTTCAAATGCCGTTTGTTCTTCAAAATCTTCTTTTAAAAATGATTCCAGAACCATTAATGATGATGTTTTATTAAAATTTAATATTTTTGTCTTAAAGCCACTTTTTAAAAAATGGATTTCAATTCCATCAAAAAAGTTTTCCGGCAAATCTAAAATCTCAGAAATCTTCATAGATCGCGATGCAACTTTACCTTGAATGGCTACTCCTCTAATTGAGCTATTTGATAGAACCTTAGCTCGGTACTCATTGCCATCAGGGTCAACGCCCAAACAATCGGTAAATGTTCCACCAGTATCAATCCATATTTGCCACATTTTAAGAGAACTCCGCTTTAACTTTAAAATCATCTACTATCCTAATCCGTCTTTTTAGTTCAACTTAAAAAGGATATTCTCCCTTGTTTCAATTTTAGAACTTTTTGCCAAATGCATTCTTTTTACAAAATTACAAGTAGGATTTGGAAAAATCGTCAAATGAACCGTCTTATAAACGATATAAAGGTGCTTTTTTTATAGCAAGTATTTTCTAAATATAGGAATTACAGTATCAAAGTATTTCTTTCAACCAAAACCAAATATTGTTGGAAACTGTCATGAATTGGTTTTTTAATTAAGAAAGCATTCTATAATGCTGAAATTTTAAAGAAGGTGTTTAATAAATGAAAAAAAATCTGCTAAAAATTATCCTGTTTTTTGCCCTCGGGTTTCTGCTAACAAACAATTTTAATTATGCTCGTGACGTAAAATTAAAAATAGACAGAGTTGCCGCAAAAATAAATGACACTGAGCTAAAAACATCTGATCTTATCCAACGGTTAATTTCGAAACATGGATATGCCATTCTTGAAAATATGATTGTTGAAGAAATTGTCACAATGGAACTTAAAAAGCAAAAATTAAAAGCAGTCTCTATAAAGGAAGTTGATCTATATATCAAAAGAATTTTGAAACAACTACGATTGACTCAAGGAGGTTTCGCATCTATTCAAACCTTTTTGAAAAACCAAAAAATTACACTGGCAGATTTTAGAAAAAAAATTCGACGTGAAATTGGCATTCAAAGAATATTAGGCAACACTATTCTCGTTACAGAAAAAGAAATGAAAGATCACTATGAGAAATACAAAGGGATTTACATTGAGCCTCCTGCAAAACAAGTTGTTAACATTACCATTTTTCATAGAAATTCACCTGCACCAACAGATTTAAGAAATGATATCTCAAAATCAGAGGCTCTGAAACTTGCAAACGAAATCAAAGTCGCCTGGGAAAAAGATCCAAAACACATTGATATGCTATGGAAAAGTAAAAAGTATTTTATCCGTGGCTACGACAGAAGATTTGGCGTACCCTTAAAAATGAAAGACAAGAAAAATTTTATTGATGTCTTTAAAACACCTAACAATCAAATTACACCCGTGATTCAAGATTTAAATGGATTTCAAATCTATAAAGTGGTAAAAGACTTGGCCGGCAGGACCCTACCATTCACAGAAGTACAGTCGCAAATCCATGATAAACTGAAATCAAAAAAAGTAAGAGAAAGCCTAATAGCTGGTGCTTTTGACAAAATAAAAAAACAATACAATATCCAACGATTATTAAATTTGAAAGCAGAAAAATGACACTTACCTTTGAAAGTTCAAAATTTAAAAAGTTAAAAGAAGAAGATAACGAAACTTATTTTGTTGAAGGGTATAAGGTCCCACCCGTCATCTGGGAAAGATTTTACAACATTGGTAAAAAATTAGTTGAGGAAGCAGACCCAATGACAATCTTGGCTAAGGAAGCAAAGCTTTTAGCCAAAGAAGCTCGCACAGCTTTATTTCCTGGGATGGATGAAGATGAAATAGAGGCTATGAAAGTAAAAGAAGGAAACCTTTTTGCAGAAGATGATGACGACACCATTGACCGCTCAGAAGAAATTCAAGCTCCTGAGGTATTGACTAAAACAAAAATTAATGAAGAACTTTTTAAAGTAAAACCCAAAGCTAAACCAAAAGTTTCACTAAAAGATAGCGGCGTTGAAGCAAAAGATTTAACAACACCTCAAATTGTTGAAGCAGTCATGCTGTGTTCAAGAACACCTATGACAGCTAAGAAAATTGCGTTAGCAATTAAAGGCATAACAGAAACAGAAATAATTGAAGCAATCGCAGAATTAAATGAGTTTTATTTAGAGAATAAACGATCTTTTCGAGTTCAAGAAATTGGCGGAGGCTACCAAATCAGAACAGATTCTATTTTTGAACCGTGGTTACGTGAAGTCTATGTAAAACAGAAAGTTGAAACGCTCACACCTGCTAGCACTGAAACCATGGCCATTATCGCTTATAAACAACCTATTACGAAAGTAGAAGTAGATAACATAAGAGGCGTTGACTGTGGCGGTCACATCAGAAATCTAATGGAAAAAGATCTTGTTCAAATTAATGGTAAAAGCCCAGAAATAGGAAATCCCAATTTATACGGCACTACAAAGAAATTTTTGGAAACCTACGGGCTAAACGAAATTGACGACCTTCCATCAATCGAAGACATTAAGGATATCGTTTAAGTTGTGACAAAAATTAACCCAAGAAAAAACATAGCTGCAATGAAGGCTTATGTCCCACCCCTAGAAGGTCGAAGATCAGGATCCAATTTGCTCTTAGATTTTAATGAGAGGACGATGCCTCCCTCCAAAGAAGTTGTTGCCGCCCTACAGAAATTTGCCCAAGAGGGTAATTTACAAATTTACCCAGAATACAATCCTTTAATTGAAAAGCTATCCGCGTTTATCAACACAGATAGAGACTACTTAATGCTTTCAAATGGTTCAGACAATGCTATTGATACGGCCTTTAGAACATACTTAAGCAAAGGCGATAAAATTATAATTCCACAACCTTCCTTCACGATGTTTGCTCATTCGGCAAATTTACAGGAAGCTGAGATTCTTACACCATCCTATACTTTTGAAAACGGATACCCTTTAAAAGAAGTGAAAGAACTTCTAAAAACTCAACAAGTTAAAATTTGTGTTATTTGTAATCCGAATAATCCCACAGGATCAATGCTTGATCAAGAAGATATTCAAATACTGCTCGGTGAAAATAAACAAGTTTTGTTTTTAATTGATGAGGCTTATTTTGAATTTATAAACGAAACATCACTACCTTTGGTACAAACGAATGAAAATGTAATCGTCACTAGAACTTTTTCAAAAGCCATGGGTATCCCCGCTTTACGGTTTGGCTATCTGTTAGCTCAACCTTCTCTTATCAACGAAATGATTAAAGTGCGTGGACCATATGCAGTAAATATGATGTCTGTAACCGCTGCCATGACTAGTATTGACCACCAAACAGATGTCTCAACATATGTCGATGAGGTCATGAACATTTCAAAACCAATGATGGAAATGTTTTATCAATCTAAAAATATTAATTTCTGGCCATCAGGATGCAATTTTCACCTAATTGAAAAACCTATCGACAACCTTGATGAAAAACTTGCTGAGAAAAATATTCGAGTCCGCGATATGAAATACCCTGGCTATGAAAATACGATACGTATCAGTATTGGCACAAAAGAAGATACCGAAAAAATTCTTGCCGTATTAAATTCTATTCTTTAAATACTTATTTCTATTTAATAATCCAAGGACAAAGCCCTCATGCATAAAAATCTTACGCAATGGGAAGACTTTAAGCGCGCATGGGATGGATCAGTCAATTTTTTAATGTCAGGGGAATGTATCCCTTTTAATTTTGATTTTCCACCTATTGATAAAATTGTATCCGAAATGCGCTATGATGAATTTTCTCGAATTTGCATCGGTAGCAAAGGAGAGAAGCTAGACATCGAAGATATTTCAAATGCGTTTCAACGTTTAAATATAGAGGAGGCCCTCAGCTCTTCTTTTTGCTTGGCTCATTTTGAATTATCTTCCTTTGATAAACCTGGAGGGTTCTTAGAAGGCTTTCATGAATCAGTTGTCAGCATTTGGACAGAAGCTTTGTTATCGCAAGGTTTTACTTTTGATCGATGCTATCCTATTGTTTTTATAAGTGGTCCAAATTGCTCTACAAATTATCACATGGATTTTTCTCATGTTTTAGCTTGGCAAATTTATGGGACCAAAAAATTTAGTGGCTTAAAAGATGTTGACCAATGGGTATCTAAAGAGTCCCGAGTAACTTATGACAAAGAACACTTTATACGTCCAAAAACTTTAAACGAAAATGATGCCTTAACGTATGAAATGAAACCAAATTCATTTCTATGGAATACTTTTTTAACTCCACATTGGGTTGAAGCCTCTGACAAGGCTGCAATGAGTATCAATCTATCACACGGCGGATTACGTCTAAATGGCAAATTATGTCCATTCGAAGATGAATACAAAAATTACTGCGCTAAAAAAGAATGATATAGAAGTTGAGTTTTAGACAAGCTATCCAATGTCTTTGGTTTAAACTATTTATAATAAGTCTTGCAAAAACTAAATTATTTTTTTGCAGAAACTTCCTGATGGACGAATAGAGGATCGTTACTTCCATCAAAATGAGCGATTCTAAATCCAATTGTCGCTGATGGTATACCTGGGTCTAATGCGCTGCGTCCACTTGTAGACATTTGTGCCCCTGGATCTCCCCAAGACCCTCCTCTATAAACTTTATCTCCGAAAGTTGTTGTGCCTGATGGATTTGTCAGTTCTGTCTTACGAACACCGTCATCATCTAATAAAGCACCATCATAAATATCATAATTATCAAAACACCATTCAGAAATATTTCCCATTCCATCATATAGACCCAATAGAGATTTCCCTAAAGGAAAACTTTTAACAGGTGCAATCGTTGTGAACTCATCACTACTTCCCACACCAAAAGAATTTGCATATACCCTTTCATACACATCTGACCCCCAAGGGTATCGCGAATAAATAATTTCACCGGCCTCTTCTCTTTGATTTCCCCTAATGCTATATTCCCACTCAGCATCTGTAGGTAATCGAAAAGTACCATTTTGAGTGGATGAAAGCCATTTACAAAAGGCCATTGCTCCATACCAAGTAACATCAACAACGGGCTTATCCTTATTACTCTCCGATACAGTAAGATTACTTTCAATGCTTCCTAACGTAGCGGGCTTGATTTTTACCCACACCTCATCAACCCCATCTCTGTCATAATCACCAGAAATGATTCCATCTTGCAAACGTAGCGAAGATTCGACATCATTCAAAAAGGCAACATATTGTCCGTTCGTAATTTCAAACTCACTCATCCAAAAGGTTTGTGGCAATATGACTAAATGTACAGGCAAAGCCTCGGCCTTACCTGATAAGCTATGATCTCCTCTCATATAACGGCCTGTGGGTATACTTTGTAATGTAATCTGTCTATCCGAAAAAGTTATCGTAACAGGTGAACCAATGGGTCCAATTTCATTGATAAAAATAGTTTCTCCTCCATCTCCATCTCCGCCACCATCTCCGCCACCATCTCCACCACCATCTCCACCACCAGTTACAGGCGGTGAACTACCATCATCAAGAACCTCTACATCAAATTCACCTAATGCATTACCATTATTTTGATCAATAACAATGATCTTAGTGTTGCCAATCTTAACGCCAATAATGGTAATTATCTGGCCATTAGCAGCTACATTGGCAACTTCTTCTTTACTGGATATCGCAATATAGCTAGGTTGGTTTTCACCATTTTGAGTACTGGCAATAATTTGAACAGGTTCATTAATATTTATTTTATCTTTTTGAGAAGTTCCCGACAGCAGGACCAATGCTCCATTTGAAAAAGGACCTGTTGGTCCGGTGTCCTCGTCTTCATGACCCCCGCATCCAATAATAAATAGAGATATAAGAACCAAACACAATCCATAAAGCTTTTGCATAATTACCCTAATCATAAAATCTTCTTGTCTAAGTATGTATTATCGTCAGCATTCAAATAATTCTGAATGTTTTTTACACCATAAATGTAGGCATAATTAAATTGCAAATATATAACATCAAGCCAATAATTCAATAATATACTCGATTATCCTGCTGTTTCCCATATTAGGATGCTTAAGATTAGAACTAAAGTTACTGAAAATAAAAAGCGTTTAGAACCGGTAAACAACTCCAAGCAAAAAACTACCTCTCACAGAATCATCAAGAATAGGACTATCGACAATTTCCGCATCAAAATGCTCTACCGTTAATAAGGACACCAAAATCCAATGTTGAGTAAATTTATAAAACAGCCAAACGGACAAAGAAGGATTAATACTAAAATGAGGATGATATTCACTTCTCCCACTAGATCGTTCAGAAGCGTCTACGCCAAAATAATAATCAACAAATTGATCGTCCATCCAATTGAAACCGGCACCCATTTCAAATATTAATTTATCTTTTTCAATTTTATGACTAAGCATAACCTGACCATTAAAACCTTTATTGATACCTAACAAATCGTAATAACCGCTGATTTTAAAATCTAATTCCCAAATTTTATAACGCCATTCAAGACCACCATCAAGAGAATAATATTTATCTTCCATGCCTTTCAGTGCATCGCTATCATCTTCGTTATAGCCATTAAAATTAAAGCGAACTCCAAGGTTAAGTTTCATTTCTTTATATCGACAAATTGAATAAGTAACATCAGGACCAATAATATTTAAACGATCTCCTTGATAAGCCAATATGGGAATCGGCGTAAAATAAGCTGGCGCTTCTTTATATGGAGAGGTCGAAACCATCGGCGCCAACCCTATACTCCAACGCTGATTGAACGTCTGCAATTTAACAACATGAAGAACTTCTTCTTTGTTAATTAAAAACGTCACTCTCGAATAAGCTGGTGCGCTCAGCCCAGGGGTAGCATCATTAGAAAAGCCAAATGGTTCTTTTGGTAAACCTAAACTGTTTGAATCCATCGTGTCATTTTTATTTATATCATGAAAGATAATGATGGCATACTCTCCATACTTAACTTCTTTATAAGTAATAATTAACTCTTTACCTGTGACAGGATAAATCCCTTTTCGATATTGATTACTTTTATTTTTATAATCTTTTTTTGTTGAGAAAAGACCTACATGAATATCCCCTTCACTAGCGACAATCCCAGTCACTTTAATTTTTAAGGTTCCTTTTTTTTCTTCTCCAAATAGGTTGTTACTCATTAAAAACAATATGACAAATTGAATTAAAATTATTTTTACCAAATAAATATAAATTAAATTATTTTTCAACGGCTATTCTTTCTTTTTTAATTTTTAATTTTTATTCTTCATTACGGCCTTATTTAAAAAGTACAAATCGCTCTCAATTGTTCCAGAAATAAGTGGATCCATCATTAATGTTAAATAACCGCCTAAAACAGGATTCGGCGTATCCCCACTTATACCCCAAGTAACAAGCGTGTAATCTTTTGACTCCTGATATTTAATATAACTTTTACATATAATGGAATCTCTATCAAATTTGATATCGTATTCAATTCCTGTCAGATCTGATTTAGTAAATATAACTTTACCACCACCATTTTTACTTTTCCAGGATTGGTATGCCCCCACACCAGTCGTTATATCTCCAAGTGTATTAACAACCGAACTATCACCACCTTGCCAAGAGCCCCAATTATCTTTCCAGTTTTTCAGATCACCTAATATGGAGTGGATCTCTGCTGGGCTGGCTTTAATTTTAATATTTCTATTTACATCATATCCTTTGGGTAGCAGAAGACCTATCACAACAATTGCAATCAACAATAGCGCTATAACTATAAAAACTTTCTTCATAATGCTAAAAGCTCAAAATTAAATTTTGAAATTGTATTCAACAACTGTCTTTAAACAACTTCTATCAAATTGAGAGCGATAAACTTGCTTGATAAGAAATAAAATTATATATACTCTACTGCTGAACTCATCAGAACTACCAAAGGAATCTACCAATGAAATACCTACTTTTAGATAAAACTCCTTACGAAAATGGTCTGACTCACGGGGAAGCCTTCAAAGAAGATATCCATCTATGTGCCAACGTAAGGCTAGACCTATTGAAAGGATACTTAGAAGAACTTACCTGGGATCAAATTCAAATACTTGCCAACAAAGAAATTGAAGTTTTAAAAAAAAGCCCTTTAGAATACGAAGAGTTCTCGGGAATTGCAAAAGGTGCCAATATCTCAGAAGTTTTACTGGCAGTCTTAAATAATTACACTGACATGCGAAATTTTTCAGAATCAACATTAGGCTGTAGTGCATTATATTACAAAAGTGACTCGACAAGTATTAGTGGGCAAACTTGGGATATGACCCCAGAGGCATTACCTTATGTTTTACATTTAGAAATAAAAGGCGAACCTTCATTACATATTTTAACGATTACTGGTTGCCTTGCTCTATCTGGTTTTTCTAGTTTAGGTGTCTCCGCGTTTATGAACGATTTAAAAACAACTGAAACGTCAATTGGTTTGATGTGGCCAGCCCTAATGAGAAAAATTTTACGAGCACCAACAGCCCAACAAGGTCACGAACTATTAACTCAAAACCTTCCTTCTAGTGGGCACCACTATTTAATTTCAGATAAATATCAGGCCTATAGTATTGAAACAACAGGCAAACAATATGAAGTCGTTCAAAACCTGGGTTCAAATGGCTATTCCATACATACAAATCATTATAAAGGGCGATTAGGAGGTACAGTAGCAGATAGCAGCCTAAGCGCTTCTACAAAACTCCGAGATGAAGCCATGGACAATTACTTTAAAGCCTCCAACGATTTGACTTTCGATAACATCGCCCAAAATGTTTTTGCAAAAGAACTGGGAAGTGGTGGCGTTGCTATGCTACCATCAGGTGATTCCCCCGCTGCAATTACCTGTGGCGGAATGATGTATGACCACTTAGCCAACAACGGCATCATTTACAATAATCACTATTCAAAAGAAAATATTAAAAAAATAGGATTTTAAAGCAAAGAAGAATTGAGATCTAAAGGCAAAAACTTGTCAGTCATTTTTTCATAATTCTTTGAAAATTATGAAATATAAACATATTATATCCTTTAAATTTAATCTTTTTTTAAAGCCTGTTTCCTATTTCTCTTTATAATCGAAACCCTTAAATAGGATAAAAGATTGGCTATAGGTAAAAAATCATGAAAGTTGTAAGCTTTATTATTTTAATCTGTTTTTATATTATTTTCAGTTCTTGCGGAAACTCAAATGCTGTAGATGTCTACTCAACTAAACCTTCCAATTTATTTGAGGAAATAATATGGGGGAAGCCAATCGATTTATCTCCAAAAACAAATAACGACCTCATCAAGAAATGGGTAGTTTACAGCGGGGCTTGGCACGTAAAAAACGAGAGGCTCGAAACATTACCTGTTAAAGAAGGTGAAAGTTTAGAACATATTATCTTATTTAAACAAAATATTTTTGGTGATTTTGCAATTGAGTTCAATGCTAACATTAAAAATCAAGAAGCGCTTGATGAAGGCGGTGATCTTTCAGTAATTCTATCGGCCGATGATAAACTAGAAAAAAGATATGACCTGCAACTAGGTGGCCTAGACAATAAGTTTGCCGTTATCCAAATGTACAATCTACCAATGGCAAAAATAAATTTTATATTAGAGCCTAATAAAGATTATAAATTTCGTGCAGAACGAATTGGTGATAAATTAAATTTATTTTGCGATGGCGTCAAAGTTTTAACCAGCAAAAATCAATATTTCTTAAGTGGCAGAAAAAATGGGCTTTATACTTATGGAAAGGGAAAGCAATTTTGGAATATTAAATTATACGAACGAAGAATGCGAGGGCACGATCTTGAATTAAAATCTGTTGACAGATTATTGTCCAAAGTAATTCAATCGCCAAATAAGTTTAGAAAAATTAGCGGTAGCATAAGAACACTCTATGAAGAAATTATTTTTTCATATCCCAATGAACCTAAATTAAGAGATCGTATAAATCTTAGATTAGCAACAATGGAAATATCATTAGGGAATTTTAAAGAAGCATCAGATTTGCTAAGCAGTCTTGAATCTTCAGGTAACGACTATGATGTTTTGATATTAAAGTCAAAGGCATTCTTTTTAATCGGTGATTTTGAAAAATCAAAGCAGTCCTTTTTAAAATGCCTGAAAGATTATAGCAACTTTCAAGCAGGAACTGCCGGAAGCATAAAAAATTTACTGATCTCTACTCATGCGAGAAGTATTCCTACAGAATACCAAGGGTTTTTCTGGGGAACATATTTGAAACATACCATTCTAAAAAAAGCCATATTCAATTATGCAAATTTAAACAATATAGATTTCTTTGAAAATGCGTTTACTAATAAAGGCACCACAAATCTCAACACAATCGATATTTCCGATAATAATATTTCATCACTTAAGCCTTTAGCTAATTATAAAAAACTTAATAGCATTTCAGTTTCTGGAAATCCTAAAATCAAGGATTTAAAAACATTCAATAATATTTCCATTAAAGCTTTATCTATATCCAATACCAACATTAAATCTTTAGATGGCCTAAATCGAGATTCATTGCTGAGCTTGAATATCGATGAAATGAATTTAGAAAATTTTAATCTTCTAAAAGGTTGTCCTAATATCTACCGATTATCTGCAAAGGATAATTCTCTCAAGGATCTCAATGAATTGTCCTCTTTAAAAGAAATTAAGTATCTTAGTTTAAGTCAAAACAAGATTGAAGATATTTCAAAATTAAATGTAAGTGAATTAAGACAACTCTCAATGGAACACAATGTTCTTTCAAGCATTGATAATCTTAGCAACGCCAAAGAGCTGGTAACTTTAAATATTAACAACAACAACATTTCTTCTTTAGATAAAATTTCTGATTTGCCAAAACTAAAGTCTTTGAATTGTGTGAACAACCCTATTAAATCTTTTGGAAAATTTGCCGAATCCCCACCCATTACATTCTTTTTTACCATCGATGCGTTAAGCGAAGAATACATTAAACTTCTCTTAAAAAATTGGTCCAAACAAGAGTATCAACTCCATGAGCAAAATTTAAAAATTTTACTAGAGTTGAAAAAGGGAGATAAAGCCAATTTAAAACAATTTGCGATCAAAAACAATAATCATTATTATTTAAGTATTCCGCTTTTATTAAACATACCTGATGCTCATAAATTTTGTAAAAAACATGGTGGCCATTTAATTTCAATTGTCGGCAAAGAAGAGCTCGATGATAAAATTGTAACGAGAATGCCTTCTACTCATTATTGGATTGGCTTAGAAGAAATTGACGGTGTCATAAAATGGTCCACCGGCGAAGACATGAAGCTGGACAGAATGCTACCTATATATAACAGAAGATTACCTACTGATGTGAATTATGGCTTAACTCATAGAAACCGATGGACCGCACTAAAACCAGATTTAACACTACCGTTTATCATCGAATGGGATGAATAAACTTAATTCTATTTCACCCTAAAGAAATTCATCAAAAATCAAATTAAAGTCATTGTCAAGACCTATGTTAACTTCATAAAACAAAATGATTTTTTGCTTTATGTCTACTTATGTGATATACTAAATTTAACTGGATATTTATTGGTTTTAACAAATGCTATTAAACCCTCGATTAAAAGATCAGAGAATCTGTAAAGTCGTTACATCTCAAACTCTAGATAAAAAAGCTTTAATTGAACTTGAAGGTGAGTTTATAGAAGTAAATAAGATTATGGGCTTTTCCTTCGTCAACGGCGAATACGCATTATTAAAAACATTTAAGGGTTCCGAAGAAAGTTTAGTTGTGGCGATGAGCCGGACGGAACAACTTCATTATCATGATGAAATTAAAGCCATTAAAGAAAAGCGCCGTCTTGCAGATAGAAGAGAGCGACTGTCAACAAGAATTATTCCAATTAATGCTGACATTTCCGATGAACATATTAGCGAAAAGATTAAATTTCTTTTTCAACCTGACTTAACTTCAAATCAATTTAACGAAGCTTTAGTAGAGGTCTTCTCAGTAGTTGCCGCACAAGAAAATGAATCTTATGATAAATTAAAAGAACAGTTATACGAAAAGGCCGATACGGCTATTAATAGAAATATTATACTCAATAAATCATTTCGAGAAGCACATGACTTTATGACCATAATGGTCAGCCGTATTAAAACAAAAGCGGATCACTTACAATTTTTCAGAGCCGTAAACTTTTTTCTTAAAAGACTTAACCTAAGAATAAAGGAGGGTAAAACAAATGCCGAAAAAGTGTCCGCCATTTTTGAGCCCATTTATGAATCCTATGTAGAATCATTCGGCAGTAACTTTTTAGATTTATGGGTAAATAAAATCAACACCGATGATTAAGTATGTAAAAGAATTGTAAATTTCATTACATACACAAGTCTATGTATCCTCCAAATTTGACACGATTGTTTTTTACGACTACAATAAAACTATTGAGCTTACTGTCTAGAATTAATTTTTGATATAGAGGATAATATATGACTCATTTAAACCGAAGATCATTTTTAAAAAATAGCCTTATCACAAGCACAATTGGTCTTGCAGGAAGCCTTGCCTATGCAAAAGAGCCAACGCCACCAGAAATTGAAGGTCCCTTTTATCCTAAATTGGCTCAAAAAGATAAAGATTTTGATTTGACAAAGGTAGACGGGAAAAGTGGTATATCTAAGGGAAAAATTATTTTCATCGAAGGGAAAGTTTTAGGCTCTGACAGTAAAACAATTGAAAATGCGACCATCGATTTATGGCAAGCCAATGCCGCAGGCAGATAGAGACATCCTCATGATACAAATAAATCACCGTTAGACCCAAACTTTCAAGGTTGGGCCATAGTACAAAGTGGCAAAGATGGGGGATTTAAATTAAAAACCATCATACCTGGAAGTTATCCTGTCTCTAAAGCTTGGAATAGGCCTCCGCATATCCACTTCAAAGTCAGCAAAAAAGGATACAAAGAAATCATTACACAAATGTACTTTCCAAAAGAAAAATTAAATGATTCAGACCTGCTCCTTAACCAAAAGAGCGATGCAGAAAAAAAACTGATGATAGCAATTAATTCAAAGGAAAACCCTAATACCTATCACTTCAATATTATTTTAAAAAAGATTACATCCTAAGTCATTACGGACAAGACAATGCAATATGCCCCTAGATTATGGTCTTTTAGGGTTTACTGAACAATTAAAATTTTATACTCTAAGAGACGACATCCTTTTAATCTTTTTTTTGGATATTCGTTAATTAGGAATTGGGTTGTCGACTAGCGTATGAGCTTTAAAATTTAAGTACTCAGAATCATCTTGTGGCGCTACTTGCAAATAGGCAAAAACATACAATAAGCTTACTAGAGGCGTTATTATAAAACTAAGAATCCATCCTATATAATCATAATAACCTAATGAGCTTATTCCCAAAACAGATAAATATAACAGAATATTTCGACCAATGCCACCTTCAATTAATATTCTAAAGCCGCCCTTAATGCTTTCGGTAGGCCAAAGGTCATGTTCTATCAATTCAATAAACGTATATTGATAAATCAAAATACCTATAGATATAATGACACCAAAATAAATTAAGACTAGCACAATTGAAGGTACGAAGTGAGGAAGAATTAAAACACCAAAAATTACTAAAAACAGCGGCACAAAAAATAATAGACAAAGAGGTACAGATTTATCCAACTGAGAAAACATATCTGAAAATCGAATCTTTTTTTCTTTACTTCGTATGCATCTTAACAACATTGACGCATACCCACCCATGACAGGCCCTGCTAGAATAAACAGAGAGAATATCATTATAAATGTTCCCACAAAAGACGTAACCATTAGCATCAAAAAGTTCGTCGAATATATTTTCCAAGAATTATCAAAACAATTTCCGACATCAAGCTTATCTGCGATAACCATACGAGAATCATTTTCATCTTTAGAAATCTCTGAACTTATCGCTTGTTCAGCAACAGTCACCTTAGGTACACTATTCAGAATACCCTCTGATTCGGCTCTTGGTGTTTTATTGATTATTTCTGTAGGTATGTCTTTTGAATTTTCTATTGAAGCTGCTTCAGACTCCATTTTATGCTTCGTATAATGAATTCCACATTGAGGACACTCGTCAATAGGCGCAACCTCTTTTAATTTTCTTGTATATTCACATGCAGGGCACTTGATTAAATTTAATCTCTGCGTCGGAGATACTCTTTTAAAGTTACTTATATTTAGAGGTACTCCCGTATTTCTTCGCTTTTCAGTCATATACCGGCTTTCAATTTAATTATATTTTCTACACTCAGCATTTGTATTAAAAAGTAACGAGTATACTAGAGCATACACCATTTCAAAATGATTTGGCTGGCGATTTCATTAATTTACAAACTAAGACCATTTTTTTTACGATATTCCTTGGGGGGAATGCCGTACTTTTCTTTGAACAGTTTATAAAAATAATTTAAATTTTGGAATCCAAAATCCATACTGATAGAAATGATCTCATCATTTGATGAAGTTAGTCTTAGAGATGCTTTTTCCAAACGTATTTGATTTAAATAAGAAGATGGCGTCATCCCTAAAAACTTTTTAAACGATCTTGAAAGATGTTCGGAACTTTTGTCACTCAAATGAGCGAGATCTAAGACACTGTGAATTTCTACAATATGATGCTCAATATGCTCGATGGTTTCAATAAACCATTTGGGAGGCGATTCGTTATAAATAGGTTCGTATTTAATATCTTTAGTAATATCAACCAACAATGTCATTAAATATTTCATCAACAATGTATTGCCATGCACGTCTCTTTGATAATCAAATAAAAGTTTAAGTTGATTATCAATCTCGATTTTGCCAAATCCCGCTATTTTAAAAACGGGAGCAACATCCAATTTATAAAAAGATTTTACGACATCAACAGAATCCACGAGCTTTGCTAATGAGATTAAATCTTCATATAGAAAGTTCACATTATAAAATAAAACAGAACTGCTTTTTAAACTATGGACATCTGACTCTCTTAATAAAACAAGATCGCCTTCTTTAAGCTGCAAACGTGATGCTGAAAGTGGTACTACCATTTCTCCTTTTGAAATGTATAAAAATTCAGAATATCCCTCATGACCATGTTTTGGGTAGGACCATGGCTTATGAATTTCATACCTTTGAATACCAAAGTGCAGATCTTCAAAAAACACATGTTTTTTATTATGCTTAGTCATTAGATTATCTATCAGAAAGGTACAACATTATAAAATCGGTAATAATTGTTTTCTTGAATTAGCATCTAGTTTTGTCGGGTCAGGAATATAATAATAGTCATCTTTAAGATCCTTAATCAACAACGCACCATTAGAGACCCGAAAGACATACCTTCTAGGCGTGCCGATACTAAATTCGAGATTTCCACGGTCTGTCTCAACCGTCCAATGAAAATTATAATACTCATCATAAATCAAATTTATCTTTGTAATCGTAGGCATCATACAAGACATCTGAATTGATTTAGACAAGGCGTCAAAACTACCTTCATTAAGTTCATTAATATCTTCAATTAAGCCAACGCACTCTTTTAACTTTGTGCTATCGGCTCCTTTATAAATATGAACAAATTCGCTTCTTGAGCTTAAAGGGAATGCTGGTAAAGCAGAGATTCCGTCATAGCTTTCGTTCTCATAAGTCATCTTAACTAAAAACAATTTCTCATTAAACTCAAAAGAAACTCTTTTTGGATCTAAAAAGACCACCGTGTCATTAATCGTTTCAACAAATCCTTCTTCCACTTCAATCTCCTCCAATAAAAACTTTTTTGGCCCAATCAGTTTGAATCGTCACTAATTTTTTATAGATACCATCTTCTTTTTTCACCAACTCATCGTGGCTACCACTTTCAACAACAACACCATCTTCAATAACAAACAATCGGTCAGCATTTCTCAACGTGCTAAGGCGGTGAGCAATTGCAAACGTTGTACGACCTTTGATTAAATGCTGTAAAGCATTTTGGATTTTCTGCTCTGTTTCTGTATCAACAGCACTTGTCGCCTCATCAAGTATAAGAATCCTCGGATCACCTAATAATGCTCTCGCAATGGCAATTCTTTGTCGTTCGCCTCCGGACATACGCAACCCCCTTTCGCCTACCATCGTATCATACCCGTGAGATGATTTCATGATAAACTCATGAGCATTTGCTTGAATACTAGCTAAGATAATTTCTTTTCTAGTCGCTTCAGGATGTCCAAATGAAATATTGTCCGCAATCGAACGGTTAAATAAAAATGAATCTTGCATGACAACACTAATATTTTCACGAAGTGTTTCGATAGAATATTCTTTAATGTTTCGACCATCAATTGTTATTGAGCCATCATTAACTTCATAGAGCCGCATTAACAATTTCATTATGGTAGATTTGCCAACCCCAGATTTGCCGACAAGCCCAATCATTTCACCTGGCTTAACATCTAGCGATAATGTTTTAATAACAGGCTTGTGTTTTTCATATCCAAAAACGACATTATCAAAAACAACTTTTCCAACTAACCGTTTCGTATTTTGAGCATCCTCTTGATTTTTGACATCTGGTTCAACATCCAAAATTTCGAAAATTCGATCTGCTGCTGTTATAGCACGAGTCATCCAATCATTTAAACGAGTCAATAATTGTAAAGGACCAAAAAGAATTCCCATTAGACCTATCATTGCCACAAGATCACCGATTGAAAAATCAGAGGGGTTATTTTGCTGTGCAAATAAAACATCTTTAGATCCGAAATACCAAACAAAAATCAATGAAGATTGAATAATCAAATTGAGCAATGGAATCAACGATTGCAAAGTCTTCTCAGCTTTAACTATTTTGTCTCTTGACTCATCGCTCCAAAAAGCAAATCGTTTTTGCATACGTACTTCCTGGCCAGACGTTTTAACTTCTCTAATACCATTGAGGCTATCTGATAAAAATGCTGTAAGATTGGACGCTGAATCTGAATACTGCCTAAAGTCACTAAATAATTTTCGCCACGATAGTTTAGATATCAAGACGACAAATGGTGTTGGCAGTAATATTAAACATCCTAGAACTGGATTTAAATATATCAGCGTTATGCCAATAAAAAATATTAAAAAGAAATTATGAACAGTATATTGTATTCCTTCAGATAGGAACCCCTGCAAAGACTGAGAGTCGTGACTCACGCGACTCATTAATGAACCCGTATTCTGTTTATCAAAAAAATTTAGCCCTAACTTTTGTAAATGATCAAAGGTCTCTTTCCTCACGACATTGGTAACATTTGCGCCTATATCTACACTTATGCGTGCATGCACGATACCTAAAGCTGTACGAATAATCATCGAACCGCCCAAGGCTAAAAGTAATGGCACAAGAAGATCTACTTGACCTTGCGCCAGTACTTTGTCGACAATTTTACCGGTTATTATCGCCGGCAACAACTGTAGCAATGTCGAAAACGCTAACAGGACAACTACAATTATTAGTTGTCCTGAAAACGGTTTGGCATAACTTAATATGCGAAAGACGACCTTTTTTCGGTCGATACAAAATGGGCAAGCCTTTATATCTGAAAGTTTAGGCCTGTGGCATTTGGAACAGAATTTATTCAGCTCTTCCTTCATTACCACTTTTAGGGTGTCCTCAAAAGTTAAGGCTTGCCCATTATTCAAGAACCCTTTTATGCAGTCACAAATTGAACCGAAAAGGGCACCTTGACTATTGGGATATCGAAAAACTTCTTGTTTTACATCATTCGATTCCACGATTATGACGCCACCACCTTTTAAAGCTTGTGAGCGCACCTCCTTCAAATCCTTTAAAATATAAGAAAACAGAATTTCATATTTGCCATTCATCTCAGCTACAATTAACAATCGCTCTTTGGTTAATACAAACCAATTGCTTTGACATTGAGCATCAGGCAAAAAGGACGAGACCACAGCCATGATTCGATCACTTTCACCGGCATTCTGTTCGCTTAAAAATGAATTTAAACGCTCATCGATAAAATGTGGGGTAACTAAACCCATAACAATACTCCTAAATAGAAAACAAAAATTTTAACGGTTAAAGCAAAACTCTAATCGTTTGGCTATTCTTTAATTTATTTTTGGTACTAAAAAAACAATCAGGATAAAGCTGATTATTTTATTGGTCTAAAATCTAAATCCGCGATATCTGGCATGATATGGGTAAGAGAGACCGGAAACAAATTCGAATTCTCTATCCCAATACCCATAAACCATTGATAACGGTTTTTTAGCGTCTGGCAATTATGATAGTAACTCATTGTTTCCACCTATTAAAACAGGATTTTAATTTAATATTTAAAACATTATATTTCAAAAAAAATAAAAAGTAAACTAAATCCTTAAAATTAACACTTTTATTTTATTTGGGAAAACCAACAGGTCGGTTTATTGCACCTATAACAATGATAGATCTAAAGATAGTTTAATTTGCAATTCCAGCTGAGCCGAACACTTTATTTATTTTCGTTGGCTTCTTCTTGGTCAAATTTGGGTATGCTTTTAATAACGATAAAGCTTACATTCCAAAACTTTTTTATTTTTGCGGATCGGCTCATTCGAACAGATTTTATTTTGCTGCCAAGAATCTTGTTTTCGATATCCCAAAAAATGACCGCGAGATTCTTTTTAGAAACACTTTTAATTTTTATCGTATAACCGGCTTCAAGGTATTCATCCCGATCAATGGGAGGGATCGCGTTAAAAGATTGCATCTGAGCACCATTTTTAGAACAGATGTTAGCAATATTCCCTTGATTGATATCTATTTTTCTATTTCCGAGTTTTCTTTGTGAATTGATTTTTGCTCTATTCCTACTAATTTCTTTAGACCACTTTTCAATATTTCTTTTGGCAGTTTTGGCCCCATTTAATTTATGTTTTTCTTTCTTCAGGTCAAAACCTAAGACAACCATATAAATCCCAGCACCAAAAGTAAGAAATAATAATAGCCAAAAAAACTTTAACTTCATCTATGCTTCCTTGTAATTGCAAAATCAAACGTAACGCCATCACCTACATTTTGTGAATTCTTTTCTTTAATAAGATCAAAATATCCTTTTTTAAAATGATTGACAAAGTTAGTGATTTCTTGAAAGCCAGCCATGCGTGCTTTTGTAATACTTAAAACGGCACCATCTTTTCCCTGCCTTATTTTTATAGATTGCTCTATGCCCAACACAATCTTTTTGGTATAGCCATTATTTTTATGTTTTTCATATTCATACCATAAATCTAAACAAGATATGACGGGATGTGCCTTCTCTTTTTCACGTATGTTCGCTTCAAAATCCAACTTTTTATTTAAAGCCTTTATTTGATTGTGAGTCTTAACAATGCTTAAACCTTTTACTTTCGCCCTGCGATCTAATTGTTTATAAACCTGCTGGAAATGGGCCTGATGCACTCCACGCTCAATTAAGATTCTTTCTTTTTGACTCAAAATTGAAAAAATCATCAACCCTGTGATTCCTAATAACAATAGCAAACAAAAGTTTAAGGGGCCAACTACTTTTTCAAAGAACCCCTTATATCCTAAATCTCCGGTTCTAAAATTTAATTGCTTTGTCTCTTTATCAAAAAAAGTGATGAGACTTCCTAGTGACGCCGCATGTTCTAAATCGATGTTTTCATCTGGCTCGTATACGCTTAACCCATACACTTTTAAGGCATGAATCACTTCTGCATCACGACTATATGTTCCTGTAATTAAAATCTCTTGAGGAGGCGTTTGCATTAAAAATAACGTTCTTTTAATTTGCACCAACAATCTTCTAATGGCATTCATTTTTCGATCCGAAGGTGCATCAAGTTCATCATCTTCTTTGTCTTCACTTTCAACTAAATCATCTAATTCTTTTTTTGTCATTGAGGTAATATTATAGAATTCATCCTCTTCTTCGTACTCTGACTCAACTGCGACAAGGTTTTCATTGTCATTTGTTTTTTTCACATTGGTCTTTACCGATTGAACTTTTTGAATCTCACCAAGCGAAACACGAACTTGACGAATATCAACCAGCTCACCTTGATTTAAAACGATAAAAAATATTTCTTCATTACTGGTGTGCAATATCAGCGTATTGCCAGAACCAACAAGTGGAATTTTTGCTTTTACATAAGACAGAACCGTTGAGATCTCTGGAATTATCTTTTCTGGATCTAGATCCATTTTATCAAGAAAAGCAATTAATGATTGAAGCTGAACTAAAGGGCTACACATGCCCAAAGCTGTTGTTCGCTTTTCATTTGTATTTAAAATTTGATAATCAAAAGAAAAATTATCGGGACTCGACTTTAAGGACTCTTTTATTTCATCAAAAAATTCAAATTGAATCGTTTTTTCAACTTGATCCTGAGCAAAAGGAAAAGTCATCTTTCGATAAAAATCTTTGCCTGTTGAAATACTACAGGCGATTCCTTCATAATTTCTTTTAAGACCTAAAGACTTATCTTTTAGAGCGTTTTTTAATTCTTCTGTTAATTCGCCAGATTCAGTAAAAACCGTCGCAGCTTTCGTACCTAAGAATTTAACATTATCTAAGTTATCCCCTTCAGAAAATTCTATTCTATTCGGAGTTAGTTGAATACCTAAAAACGACGACATTTAAAAAACCTAATCCTCTATTTCACAATAGCTTATAAGAAAAAAACCTCGGATTATATGAAAATTCTTTTGTAAATCCACCAAGTCTTTATGTGTGCTTAGGATCAAACGACTTTCGCAACAGTAAATTAGGAAAAAAAGCCCTTTTTACAAAATTTAAAAGGTTTTAAAAAGAATATTAAACTATTCTGGCTAGAGGTTTTGGTTTTTTAATAAATATGATCGCGGTGGGATTTTGTAGTATTCTTTGAACTCTCGCGAGAATTCATGGATACGGCCATAACCTAACTTCTGAGCTACCATAGAAACGTTCATGCCGGAGTACATTAAAAATGCTTTGGCCGTTTCCATTCGAATTTGTCGAAGCCTGTCCATGGGCGATTTACCTAAACATTTTCTGCAAGAACGGTTAATGGTAGCTTTACTAAAGCCGCCTATATCGCACAGATCTAATAATGTAATTCGGTATAGCTCTTGTCTTCTTAATTCTTTTTCAATAGACCACCAAAGTTCTTTTTTAGCACCTCCCTTTTTATTACTTTCGTATTGAGAAAACATTTCTTCGAGCAAAATTAATAGATGCCCATAAAGTCCATATGGTTTGCGCATTTTCATGTCATCAATTGAACAGGCATATAATTCATGAAATGATTTTTTCATTTTAGCTGTGCCTGGGAATACTCTATTCTCCCAAGGTAATGAATCTAATTGCGAAGCAGTGAAAACTAAAGAGTAAAATTTAACTCGCACATTATTATGCTTCCAAAAAACCTTTTCCATGGCTTCATAATAAATGATGTCCCCAGATTTAACAGAATACTGATGTCCATCAATTTCGAGTGAATATCTCCCTTCCAGTATTAGCTGTATATTATGATCAGGCGGGACCGTTGTTAAATTTGTATGGCCAGCTTCAATTTGCGACAACGACAAACTGCTTATGCCATCTATCACACTAAATTCTACSGGAAAGAACCCTTTATTTTTTGCCAATATTGACCTCATAATTTCTATCRCYTAWCATAAAGTATAAAWAWWATGAKTCAAAATGCGAAATAAAAGAATACTTCTRCTAAAKATCTTTTTYGAAATTGGTTAAGCTACTAATATAAAAANGAKAWMYGTWAATAAAATAACAGGTTCACAATTTAAAGGTTGAACACAGGAGACCACTATGAAAGATAAAATAAAATTAATTCCTCAAGTAAAAAAACTTACTCCTAAAAAAGGAGCCTTTTTACTAGCCGATCAAAATACGATCTACATTATTTCTAAAACAAATGCTCTTTTTGATCAAGCCAAAATTTTAAAAGAAGCTTTAAATATAGAATTAAATATTCAATTTCAAATAGTACCGACCCTCAAGCCTCAACTTGGTATTAATATCATCTGTGATGAATCCAAAGAAGATGAAAGCTATCAATTAAAAATAAATAAAGATCAAGTCATTATAAAATCTAAGGGATCTGCTGGATGCCTTTGGGGAATTCAAACGCTGAAACAAATTGTTAAACAATATAAAACAAAACTCCCTTGTTTGGATATAGAAGATGCTCCACAGTTCCCAAACAGAGGCTTCTATCACGATATCACCAGAGGAAAAGTTCCGACACTTGAGACGATGAAAGAACTAGTTGTCCGCATGTCAGCTTATAAGATGAATGAGCTTCAGCTTTATGTTGAACATACGTTTGCCTTTAAAGCTTTCCCTGAACTATGGGCAGACAAAAGCCCCTTAACTGCTGAGGAAATATTGGAGTTAGATCAATTCTGTAAAATATATCACATAGATCTCGTACCTTCTCTAACTTCTTTTGGACACTTTTATGAATTGATTCGCCTAAAAAAATATGAGCATTTAAATGAGCTTGATATTAAAGCCTCTGAGGTTCCTTATAGTTTAAGACATCGCATGGCCAACTACACGTTAGATGTTAGCCAAAAAGAAAGCTTTGAGGTAGTAAAAACCTTAATTGAAGAATATCTACCACTTTTCACCTCTAAAAGATTTAATGTCTGTTGCGATGAAACATTCGATCTAGGAAAAGGAAAAAATAAAAAGAAAGCCGATAAAGTTGGCTCCACAAGACTGTATGTAGATTTTCTTAAAAAAATTCTAACTTTGGTTACGAAGCATAATAAAACACCCATGTTTTGGGGCGACATTGTTTTGCATGACCCTTCTGTAATTAAAGAAATCCCTAAAGATATGATTTTTCTAAACTGGATGTACCACAGTAATCCTTCTGAGTCAAAACCAAAAATATTTGCAAAAGAAAAAGTTACGCAGTATTTGTGTCCTGGGACAAGCGGTTGGAATAATATCATGAATAACATTGATATTGCTTGTGCGAATATTGGTAATATGGCAGATCTTGCGAGGAAGTATAAAGCCATTGGCATTTTAAATACAGACTGGGGTGATTACGCCCATATTAATTTATTGGGCAATAGTATGCACGGAATGATCTTTGGTGCCGATTGTAGCTGGTCAGCAAAAAATCCAACTAATAGCGATTTTGATCGTTCCATTTCTTTTCTTGAATGGCAGGATGATTCCGGGAAAACTGCTACTTTAATACGAAAATTGGGCTCTGTTAATTCTTATCATTTCAGACATTTATATTATTGGTCTTGTGGATTAAAGAACCATGAAGAAGATATTATAAGGGATTTTGACTTTACCAAAAAGATTAGCGCAAATCAGTTGGTAAAAAAACATTTGATGGCTCAAAACATTAAAGAAGAATTGCAAAAATTATCCGCAAACAATAGCACAACCCAGAAACTTGATTATCAAGAATTCATCTGGTCAGCAGAAATGACCTCTTGGCTACAAGCATTTCTTCTTTACCGCAAGAAACAAGAGTTGAAAGAAAGCGGCATAAAGCTTATATACAATAAAGATGAGCTTATAAAAAAAGGGTATGCTATTTTAGAAGAAATTCAAAATCTCTGGAATAAACGAAATAAGACTTCCGAGCTACAAGTCGTAATTAAAACTTTTAAAGATACTTTTCATAAAATAGAATGCTTGAAGTAATTTAATCGGCTTATAGAACTTTTAGATACGTCAAAGGTTCATACTTTTGACAGCCTATAAATATATAAAAAGAATATATCCACACAGAGGCACAAAGATTTCGCGACACATTTGCTGCAACCAACTTGTTTCCAAATTAAATAATTACTAAGCACAGTATTTTTTATATTTTACTCTGTGCCTTTGTGTGGCTTAATCTTAATCAATAAAAATTAAAATGATTTAAAGGTTCGTATTTTTTTGTTTATTTCAGAATTGGATGAGCATCACTCATTTCTTTTGGAGGAGTAACCAGTTGATCATGCTCTTCCGGTTCAGTTAGGTGATTAGGTATGTACTTAAAATATGGTAATTGAATAAGAGGCTGATTGACCCAACCTTCATTATTATGATAATTTAAAAATTCTGAAACGAAGATTTGAAAACAAAAAGCTGTCCATAAAAGAAATGTTAATAATAACATCTGAGCTTTAAATACTCGACTTGTATTTTTTTTGATCAAAGACCAAATCAATCCCGAAGAGGCCTCTTTGTCAACCTCAGTTAAATTAAATTTATTTAATATTTTCCATTCTAATTCAGATAAATCTTTTTGTGATAAAAGTTCTCGCTGAACACTAAGAATTAAAGCTTTCGCAAATAGTTTTGCCATAAATCTTTTTATGATAAAAAAAAGTGGCATCACAATAAATGTCCCGACAAAGAAGTAATTTTTCATAAAGGCTAACAGTTGTTCATCGCTCATATCTTCTATACCCAAATTCATTCCTGAAAAAAACATCGGCAGTGTTTTAAAAAGATTTGTAAATACAGCAAAAAAAAGAATAAGCAGAGCAAATAGAGCATAGGATTTTACTTGTTGAGAGATTAGAATCATATTGACTCTAAACTGATAAAATGTTTTCCATTGTTGTGTGAAAGCGAATCTTGCCTGGGCCATAGGCACATATAACATGGCTAAAGAGAAGAGAATCACACCTAAAACACCCAACAATGCCCCTACCGAAGAATACTCGTAGGATTTATTAAATGAGATTTGCCACCCTGCATACCATGCATACATCCATAATATAAATCCTGGTGCCAGCATAAAGGAGGTATTTACCAAAGCAAGAAGTCCCATTTTTATATTTCGAAAAAAGCTCTTCGCACCTTCCTCAAAATAGTCATCGTTCTTTTCTTTTTTAAATAAGTTAGGATGGCTCAAACATTGGTCATTATTATTTGAGTTATCAGATATGCTCGAAAAAATAAAGATTGATCTACGTCTCATGAGACGATAGGTCCACCCCAAAACAAATATAGCCCCAAAAATATTTTGACAAAGGAGACATAAAAAAATAAAAACAATTAATTTGATAAGTAATCTTAACCAGCCTGGTTTTTGGGGAGTGGTCATTAAATCGCCAACCTCTTTCCCTGTGTTTGATTATTTTTTATTTGTAATAAATGACTAATCGTAGAAACCACATCAATTTGATCGCATTGTTTATTATCAATTTTTCCTTTCTTGATATTTGGGCCTGTGATAAAGGTGAATATTTCTCTGGAGGATTTTGATCCGAAGTGATGCTGATAAGGAATCGCAGCTGCCCTTGAATTGTCCCGTCCGCAATCAGGAACAACAACAAAATAAGTGTTGTTTTTATAATATGGATCGTGCTGACAAAACCTGTAAATCTCTTGAAGCCCATTATCAATTATGCTGATTCCTCTGGTATAATGAGCCTTAAATCCCCAGTGAACATAATCAGGGTCATTATAATTTACCATTAAAAAGTTTGGTTTTAACTTTTTCAAAGCCATTAAACTAAGTTGAGTAAGAAGTCGATCTCCTCTTTCATTTCGTAATCCAGAATCACCGTATAGTTTATACCAATTAGCCCAAAACTGATTTATGATCTCCGGAAATTCAATTTCGAAATTTATCTTTTTTGAAAATGTTTCTAACTTTTTAAGTTCCTTCAACATTAGTTTTTTTGCTTTGCTTTCACCAGAAAGGGCTTTTAATTTATTCCTCAAAATAAATAATTTAAAGCGGTGCAAACTTAAAACATGACCTTTATATTTAGATCCAAAATCATTTGATTTTGAAAAGGTAAAAAACTCTTCTTGTAAACGATCTTCATTGTTTATCATTAATGTCTTATGCTCAGGTAAATTGAAATTCTTTCTCATCAATTCAAATAACGTAGCTGTATCAGGTTGGTAATGACTATCAAAGACCCCGCCTTCATCTCCTTTTTTCATTTGATAATTTCCATTTAAAATCCGCAAGGTTCCCTGCTCGTGACTAGACTCAATGCCTTCTCCTTTTCGTATGATCATATTACTAAAGAGAGTACCTTGGGGCATTAGGACTTTATTAAAGAATGGAGCATAGGTGTACTTTGACTGTATAGTTTCTTTTCGACGGACACCTCCGCCAAAACGAATTATAATTATATTAGGACCAGCATATTTTTCGGCACCAAAGAGATAAGGGAATTTTATTTGCGGTGCCAAACAGGCTGAAGAGATTAAACTGGTTTTTAAAAACGATCTACGGTCCATTATTCACCTCAAGAAGTACTTAATAAACGTTATATATTCTGTTATACCTTCAATTACCCACAATGGTTACAGTATTTTTTTTATGTTAGAACCGGTTATAAAAATTTTATAAGATTATAATTACTCGCAATACTTTCAATTTATTGAAAATTAATATAATTAGGGTAATTACATAGATACTTAAATATTTGGAGATTAATTATGGCGCGCGAAAACGTTTCTTATGGTGATACACCGGTCGCATCTATGGGAGCATCCACAAGAGGATCCTTCTTGGTTAAAACTTATTTGCATTTACTAGGCGCAATGGTTTTGTTTATCATCCTCGAAGTAGCAATTTTTAACTCTGGCGCTAAGGAAGCAATATTAACTGTTGCTGGTCAAAGCTGGTACCTAGTTTTTGGCGCATTTATCCTTGTTTCTTGGATAGGTTCTCATGTAGCTCATTCTGCAAAGTCTAAACCCATTCAATACTTGGCACTTGTTGGATTTGTTTCAATGTGGGCGATTATTTTTACACCTATGATTGAAATGGCGAATTCAATGACGCCTGCAGGTGACTCAAGTCTTTTGCAAAGCGCTGTCCTTATGACGTTGTTAGCTTTTAGTACTTTATCGGCAATTGTTTTTTTTACTGGAAAAGACTTTGCCTTTATGAGAAGCTTTTTAATGTTTGCTGGTTTAGTTGCATTTTTTACCATAATTGCCGCAATGGTATTTGGCTTCCAATTGGGTGTTGGATTTTCTGCAATAATGGTTCTTTTCGCCGGAGGTGCAATTCTATATGACACATCCGAAATCCTTCATCACTACCCCGAAGACCGATATGTTGGGGCCTCATTACAATTATTTTCATCAATTGCTTTGTTATTTTGGTATATACTTAGAATATTCACATCTAGAGACTAAATTAAATTATATTCTCATTTTCTTAATTCGGTTCTATATGGCTAAAACGTCTTATAGAGCATCCGATTAGATAATGAGTTGCTTAAAGTTTTTACCCCTATATCCCGATAATTAATGTTTTAAAAGATGCTTTAGACATGATTGATTTTATCAAATCTTGTTTTATAGTTTACAAAATGTAAAATCGACTAAGAATTACGATTATGCAGCTATAATCCCCTTAAAGGTCAAATGTCCGGATACCAAAATCATACTAATTATTTTGAATACATCATTTCGGCTGGGAAAGACCATTTAAAACATAAGTTTTTAGATTCGGCTGGGGGCTTATTTTGGGCAGTATTCAATCCTCTTTTTCAAATCATTTTATTTAGCCTTGTCTTCTCCAATATTTTTATGCCTGAGAAAACGGGTTTAAACTCCTTCGATGCCCCTTATGTAGTTTATTTATGTATCGCGTTAGTACCTTGGTTAATTTTTTCGGAGAGTGTTTACGAATCAACCAACGCTATTATGGATAATGGCTACTATCTTAAAAAAATGCCTTTACCCACATGGATATTTGTCGCTAAATGTAACTTAGCATTTTTTATTTATAGTTGTATTGGTTGGATATGTGTTTTAGTTTTTAGTTTTATTATGGGTGTTCAGCCAACACTCTGGTGGTTGATCTCGCCCTTTATTCTATTACTATTTCAACTATTGGCTTTTGGTATCACATTAATAACGTCGGTATTAAATGTTTTTATTAAAGATACGAGTCATGGTACAGCATTGCTATTACAGTTAATTTTTTGGAGCATGCCCCTTGTTTACTATGTAAATATTGTCCCTTTAATTTTAAGAACCATAATCGATTATCACCCTGTATATATTTATTTAAACGCCCTGCGAAGTCTAATAATAAAGGGAGAATGCCCTTCCCCCTTATTATTGTTGGCTTGTGTTGTAATTCCATTTGTATTAATTTGGATTGGAATCTCTTTACAAAAGCACATGGAAAAAGATGTCAGGGATATTATATGACAGATAAATTGCTGGAAATCCAAAACATCTACAAAAAGTTTTACCTATACAGCTCACGCCTCAGAAGACTTTTTAATGCCTTGGGGTTATGCTCTAAAGGATCTAAGACTCAAGAAATACAAGCCCTAAAGGATATCACTTTTGATTTGGCAAAAGGTGAATGCCTCGGCATTATTGGCCCTAATGGTGCCGGCAAGAGTACTTTATTAAAAATCATCTCTGGCTGTATGGTACCCACTGATGGCAACGTTATTCAAAGAGGTCGAATTTTATCATTACTAGAATTAAGTGCTGGTTTTAATTTGTCGCTAACTGGCCGGGAAAATATTTTCCAAAGTGGTAAGCTATTAGGGTATAGCATAGAAGAGCTTGACCGTGCCATAGAATCAATCGAAGCGTTTGCTGACATTGGAAAATTCTTTGACCTGCCAATTAAATTATATTCTAGCGGCATGTTTGCTCGTTTAGGTTTTTCAATGTATAGCCACCTCCCCTGTGAAATTTTTATCATTGATGAAACATTTGCCGTTGGTGATATCTTCTTTATTCAAAAATGTTTTTTAAAACTTGAAGATCTTATGAAACAAGGGCAATCAATTTTATTAGTCACTCACGATATGAATGCCATCTCAAAGTTCTGCCAAAGAGCGATGTTAATAAATGAAGGTGCACTTGAATACATTGGAGATCCAAAACAAGCCATCTCACAATATTATCATTTGGAACGAAGTGGCAAAAGAGTTGATGATTCAAAATCCAACAAAAACGACCCAGAGCTTCAAGAGCAAATTACACAAGAAATGTTTCCGTGGCCAGAGACAAGTGAATCTTGCGACATGAATAGTCTCGGCTTGCGAAATGCTAACTACTTCAAGGTCATCTCATTTTATTGTTGCGACCAAAATCTTAAATCATGCAACTCTTTCCACCCTGGAGAAAAGTTATTGGTTTTTTACGAAGTCGAAATTGTGAAGTTTATTGGAGTTCCCATTGGATCTATTGCCATTTGGAATGAAAAAAATATTTCAATCTATGGCAAAAGCACTTACCAAACAAAAGAAGCAAATAAGAAACCTCTTCAGTCAGGGCAAAGACTACGGTTTATGCACGAAATAACACTGAGCATCGCCGAAGGTGTTTATACCATTGAACTAGGAATGGCAGGTATACCAGAAGAAACATTAGGTCAACTAGACGTAATGAGTGATGAAATGGTTCATTCTCAAATCATTCCAGATGCCGTTACAAATAAAGCTACCGCTTTTTCAGTAATGTTTGGGTCAACTAGAAATATTGAAAACTCTCATCATGGCTTGGTTAATTTAAAGAGCTCTATCAAAACATATATAAGCAATAAAGAATAGAACTAAAAGGGTGTCTGGCCACACCAAAAAGATGCGACCATTTATTTTTTATTCAACAGATACTTCAGAAACAATATCGCCATTATTCAAATAATATAATTTCGAACCAATAAAAACGGCTCTTCGAATATCTCCATAACCTAAAGCTAACGAATTATCTTTTAGAATTGCGACTTCTTCTAATTTATTTTCAACGGTTAGTTTATAAACGGCTAAACCCGAAAAATCCGTATCATAAATTTTTAATGGAAACGCAACTAATCTTAAGGTTGGGTACCACGTAAAAGCATGGGGGCTAGATGTTGCAATACTATAACCGCTTTCACCAAAAATAACCTTATCAATCTCTGTCGGATTAGTCATATCTGAAACATCAAAAGAACTCAGCTGGACACCTTTTACAAAGCCAGAAGTAGTCGCGTCACGTCCTAAACCCAAAAGTGTACCTTCATCAATTGGGTGCAAGTATTCACTAAATCCAGTTATTTTAAGCTCTCCTTTAATTGTAGGAGTTGTAGGATCTGATAAATCTAATGTAAATAAAGGGTCTGTTCTTAAAAAGGTTACGAGATAGGCCTTAGCTCCTACAAATCTAGTAGACTGCAATCTTTCCCCTGGAGCAATATCGCCTACGCTACCCACTTCAGCCATTGAGTCGGTCTTAATTTCTAAAACTTTCACAGCGCTAGCTCTATTTACCCACGAATAAGTTGCCACTCTAAAATGACTCTCGTGCTCACTAACGGCAAAGCGATTGATGATATGCCCATCTGTTTGTGCATGACTATGAAAACTAATACCCTCGTCTTTAATTTCGAAACGATATATGTTAGTTTTTTCTGATGAAGCCCAATCGGTTACCCACCAATTTGTTGACGAGGACCAAGAAGTGTTCCAGATATAAAGTGAGTCTTTTGTCACATAAATGTTTTCAGCACCATCAACAAGGGTTCCTGATGTGGAAATTTTATTTTCACCATCAACTTCAATTTGAATTATTTTAATAAGCGTATGCCCACCACTGTTCTCATTATAAAAAATATCCGATTCGTTTAAATAAACTTCAGTATTCTCAACACCATCGCTACCCATGATGGACACATTTAAATTTACTCCAAAATCTTCAACTGTTAAAGATGCCAAGACCTCATCATTTTTCTTTTGTAATTCACTTTGCTGACTCTCAGTAAATGCAAAATGATACAGAACCTCAATTCCCTTTTTGGGGTATAAATAATTCTGAGTTAACAATAAAAGTTTATTGCCTATTTTTCGTGTGCTAATCGTCGAATCATTGAACAAAAAACTTTTCTTTAAAGTAAGAGCGGCTCCATCAAATGAAAGAATGACAATATTCGAATAGCCTCCAACTTTACCATGAACAATTACTGTAGAATCACTATCTAAATAAATCTGCCATTGGGCGTTATAGTAAAAGGTATCTCCAGCAACAAGAGCTATATCTGCTGCTCCTGCCAAAGTATCAACCGGGCCTTCTGTGTTTTGATCTTTATTAGGAAAGACTTCAAGGTTATAAGTTGTGACGGTACTAGTTTCTGAGCCACTTACATCATAAACGACCAGTGAGTTTTCTTTTATAGCAAAAATATGTGTCCCATCTGTTTTGGCAATATCTGCTTCATCGACACCGGCTACTTGAATATTTGTTTGAGATGTCGTGGTACTTTCTGCAGCCACCCCAGTAACACTTGCGCCTTCAGCTGCTGTCGTAGAGGAATTTGTTACATCTGCGGCTGTATCAAATTCAACCGCCGGTATACTAGCGGATACATTATCGTTAAAAACGCCATCTTCAATTCCATAGGCATAATATAATTTTTCTGTTTTAAGTTCAAGTATAACCGTTTCTTCACTTCCATCTGAAGAATTAGTAATTTGAATTTCAACCTTTTTAACTTTTGTATTACCTAAAATCCCAACTGTTCTCTTATCATCGTATAAATGAAAAACTAATTCTTTATCATCTGCCAGAACTTTCGAGATTTCAAAACCTTCTTTAAATCTTAAAAACAATGCGGGAGTTTGATCACGACCAACGCCATCAAAGAAATTTCCTGCAACATAATAGATCGAAGAAAATTTTAATGTATTATCATCGTAAGATGTAGGCCACAAATAATCGAAACTGCCACTGAGCTCAAATGAGATGGTATTATTCTTTAACTTTTTACCCAGCCCCCCATTATCAATCAATATAACTGGATCTGTAGTTGGGATCCCAGAAGCAGTACTAGCACTATCAACTGTACTTCCAGACGAAACCGTAGAACCACTGACAACTTCTTGCAAAGAAACAATATCAGCAAATGGATAGTCAATTTTCCCGATAGTCTTTTCAGCGAACATCTCATCTACGTCAGTAAATTTATCTGCCGCAGGCAATTCCACAATTCGAACATTTGATTTAAAATGTTGCGCTTTTAAATTATCAAGCAATTGGTTTGAGTCACCACTCAACATTTTCTTGCTTGGGCCTGAATTGGATGTGCTACTTTGGGTAGGATCTTCGCCCGTATTTAGATTAAGCTCCTCTAAAGAGCTAACGGCAATACCACTACTTCCACATCCAGCAGCTAATAGGGAAAATAGTCCCATACATAAAAAATATTTTAATCGTTTCATTTGAATCCTTCTTTCATCTTTTAATTTCTGAATAATAACCTTTTCACCTTTAGTTAGCAGAATAAATGCCAACTAAATCAGCCCTCTTTCTTTTCATTTTGTAAAAAGATTCGCCCAAATGTCTTAAAACATAAGGCCTGTTCTTTATATTACCCCTATCGGGCAGACCTTAAGTGACCCCAAAACTACCTTTATCGAGTTTTGAAGTAAATGCTTAGAATTAATTTTGGTCTGAGAGAGAATCTAAATTATCATCTACTTGTGTCGGATTCGGGCTTGTTGTTTCTTCAGTAGAAGCCGTTAATTTTTCAGCTTCTTCAGGGGTCATAATTAATATATCGCCGAAAGGAATTGCCTGAGAAGAAACAGTAGCTCTTATTTTACCCAATTCTAAGATTGATAAAAAGACTGAAACCCAATCAGATGGATCATTTGATTCTTCACGTAATTTAAAAAAACTAGCGGCTTTTTCGCTGACTAGGTTCTTTAGTTTTTCCATATAATCTTCTAATGGAACAACTACTGTGCGCAGACTAGTTGCTAAATCTAAAGCTGTTTCTTTAATTATTTTAGCAAAAGATAAAACCAAGGCATTTAAAGAAACTTTCAAAGTACCTTTTGTTTTTTCATCTTCAGGACTTGGTTTGTAATTTCCTTGAGAAGCATAAGATTCCAGAAATTCATTTTGTTGGCCAACCAACTCTTGAGATAATCTTTTGAATTTTTTATATTCCAATAATTGTTGAATAAAGTTTGCTCTTAACTCGCCATCGTCTGCATCGTCGCCTTCTTCGTCATCATGGGGTAACAAGGCTCTAGATTTGATTTCAAGAAGAGTTGCCGCCATGATTAAAAAATCACCTGCATTTTCAATGTTATTCAAATCTATGGATTTAATATATTCAACATATTGATTTGTGAGTACTGAAATATCAAGCTCGAAAATATCAACTTCATCTTTTTTGATAAGGTGCAATAATAAGTCCATCGGACCTGAAAAGCACTCTTGCTCAACCTTATAGTTGGGAGGTAATTCAATTTGATTTACTTCACTCATATTTAACACAATTCAAACTTAAAAGAGTATTACTAAAATGCTATCTTTGGCATTAAGAGACGACGATTGTATCAAACTAAGCGTTATTTTCAGTATTCAAAAGTGGTAAATAGAACAATTTCTGCGATTTTAGTACACACAATTCAAGGTCAAGAGTTCACGGATTTACTTTGACTCAATTCTCTTAACCCATACAATTCTAGCCTTAAATTAGTGAAATTATCAAAGGTTAGAATAATGAGTGAAGAGCAAATAAATGAAGAGAAAAAATCTGCTGACGAATTAAAAGCTGCCTATTGGCGAGAAAACCTAATTATTGTGGGCGTGTTATTATTTTTTTGGTTTGCGATTTCATTCGGGTGCAGCATTATATTTGTAGATCAATTAAATACTATTCGCATTGGTGGATACAAACTAGGCTTTTGGTTTGGACAACAAGGATCAATTATAGGTTTTGTTTTTATCATTTTTATATACACAAGATTAATGAACAAACTTGACAAAAAATATGGCTTTGAAGAAGCTGAATAAAAACTAAATAATAAATAAGGGCTTTAAAAAATGAGTGTAATTGTTTGGACATATATTTTAGTTGGATTATCGTTTTCATTGTATATTGGCATTGCCATTTGGGCAAGAGCCTCATCTACAAAAGAGTTTTATATTGCTGGTAAAGGCGTTCATCCTTTAGCTAATGGACTCGCCACTGCAGCAGATTGGATGTCGGCAGCTTCATTTCTTGGTATGGCAGGTCTAATTTCCTTTAAAGGTTATAATTCTTCTGTTTATTTAATGGGTTGGACCGGCGGATATGTTTTACTCGCTCTTTTACTCGCTCCTTACTTGCGTAAATTTGGAAAATTCACAACTCCTGACTTTATTGGTGATCGCTACTATTCGCAGTTTGGTAGATTAGTTGCTGTTGTTTGCGCTATCTTTATTTCTTTCACATATGTTGCTGGTCAAATGCGCGGTGTTGGCATCGTTTTTTCAAGGTTTTTAGAAGTGCCTATCACTCAAGGAGTTATTATAGGCATGGTCATCGTTTTATTTTATGCTGTACTTGGAGGTATGAAAGGGATTACCTATACACAGGTTGCTCAATACTGCGTTTTGATTTTTGCATTCACACTGCCGGCAATATTTATTTCCATACAAATGACTGGCAGCTTTTTCCCGCAGATTGGTCTTGGTTCTCAAGTCGTTAATGGCAATGGAGAATATCTGCTTGATAAATTGGATGGTCTTGTAGAAGAATTAGGATTCCTTTCCTATACCGAGTTATCCGGGTCAAAATTAAACTTTTTCTTTATCACATTAGCACTGATGTGCGGTACAGCCGGATTGCCCCATGTGATTGTGCGTTTCTTTACAGTGCCAAAAGTTAAAGATGCTAGAACGTCAGCTTTCTATGCTTTATTCTTTATAGCTATTTTATACACAACGGCACCAGCGATTGCTGCTTTCGCTAGAGTAAACTTAATTGAGACCATCAATAATAAAGAATATAAAACTACTCCTGAGTGGTTTAAAGGATATGAAAATTCAGATCTGGTTGCCTGGGTTGATAAAAATAAAGACGGTGTTATTCAAATGAAAACCAAAAAGGGTCTGAAAAACAATGCTGCTTTTACCGGAAAACCAGATTTCATACCATTAGAATTTAAAGACGGAAAAGAAATTAAAGATAAAAGCAGAGGAGCAAATAACGAGAGATTGTTAAATAATAAACCGACGGACAATGCCAACGAAATCTATATTGATAAGGATATTATTGTTTTAGCAAGTCCTGCCATGGCAAAACTTCCTAACTGGGTCATTGCCTTAGTCGCTGCAGGTGGACTGGCTGCTGCCCTTTCGACTGCTGCTGGTTTATTACTCGTCATTTCAACCTCCATATCTCATGACTTGATAAAGAAATGTATTAATCCTGATATTTCAGAGAAAAAGGAATTATTGTTTGCAAGACTCGCTGCTACAGCAGCTGTTGTGGTGGCAGGATATTTTGGAATTCACCCTCCTGGTTACGTAGCAGAAGTTGTTGCTTATGCCTTTGGATTAGCCGCATCAAGCTTTTTCCCTGCAATCGTTCTAGGAATCTTTTATAAACGAATGAACAAAGAAGGTGCCATTTCGGGGATGATCTGCGGGTTGTTATTTACAGGTACTTTTATTGTTCTTGGCAAGGAAATTACGTTGAACGTAACAGGAGTCAGCACGCAAGCTATTGGTTCTTTCGGTATGATTTTAAATTTTGTTATCTCGCTAATTGTATGCCATTTAACGCCTCCTCCTCCACAAGAAATACAAGATCTTGTGGAAGATATCAGAGTTCCAAAAGGATCTGGAGATGCTGTTGAGCATTAAATTTCGATAAAAATTAGAGAGAGTCGTTCTCTCTAATTTTTTGTTTCAATTATAAACCATAAAAAAATCTCTGTGCCTTTAGTTATTATCAATTGTAAAAATTAAAAGAGTGAAATGACTAAACTTTTGAGCCCATTTTTATGAATCATTAAAGTTTATCCACACGGAGGCACAGAGAGAAAATGTTCTTTGAAAAAATATTAGTGAGCCACCACTCCGAATTTTTTACGAAATATGCAACATAATTTAACTCGCTTAGCCATGCTTTTCYTTTCTCTGTGCCTTTGTGTGGTAGTTATTATTTGTAAAATTGATATGAGCGATAAAGCTAAACTTGCTAGGCAATGTTATTATTTATAAACGCCCAAAGTCCTACTAGCAATACCGTGCCGATATAACTTTTCGTTGGAAAATATTTTGAGACATCTAGCCTTTTGTGCCAGCTTAATATCAACATGGTATTGGTCCAATGGTATCCTATTGCAGGCAAGATCAAAAAAACTAATGGGTTCTGATGAAGTGCAGAAAGAAAACGGAAATAAGCAATGTCTGTAGCAGCCCTAGTGAAACCACAAGTAGGACATTCTATTCCTGTTAGGTTTCTGAACATGCAGATTTTAAATGATATAATATCGAAACTAGAAACTAAGAAATAAAGCAGAAATACTATGTAAATAAACATTACATAGTAATCTGCTTGCGAAGGTTTTTTACTCTGCAGAATCGCCACTACTGCTGGCTGAGCCATCATTGAAAATAGCGTCTTTGTGAATAATCTTTACAATTTTAAATAGAAGTCCGTTTTTGTATTCATTCTCATCAACGTCTTCGCCTTTTTCAATTGCTTGTGCTGTTTGAAAAACATCCATTAAAGCTAATAGTGCTATAACCATACCTGGCAAAACACATAAAATAGACCCTATCATTGTCGCCACAACAACCATAATACCCTTATTTGTTTGGCCAATCATATAGTAGCCTAGAATTCCGAAAACAAACCAATTTGCAATTAATGCAACAACAGGGCTAACATTTTTGTTTTCCACTTTTGCCATAAAATACTTCTCCGTAATTAAGTTTAAATTATATTTTCACGTCAAAAAACTGACATCGAACATTAATTACGAAAGCATACCTTAAAAGTGATTAAAAAGTAAGTAAATTATAAATTTTCATTTAATTTTTGAGTAAAATAGCTTCACTTGGCAGCCTATTTAAAGACGTTTAGAGAGTATTCTATAAATAAAATCTAGCCTTATCCTAATATACAAAATCAATATAAGCTAGATCCCGGGATTCTTCGAACACTTTAATGTTTTATAACGCAGAAATTAGATTTATAAAAACAGAAAGAAGGATATTTATTTATTAATATAATCCTAAATCGACCCCTAATATATGCGCCTTGGTTGTCCCGATAATTAAGATTTTATCCATTACAAAAAAATCCATCATGACATCAGCATTTAAATTTATTACCTGCATAAAAGCTTTGGTCTTTTTTTCAAATATAAAAAAATTACCAATTCGATCACAAACATAAATTCGATCTTTTGTAATTAGAGGTTTTGTTCTACCAAAGCCTTCTAAGCCAATTGTGGGACGTTTAAAAAGTTTCCGGCCATCTTTATCATTGAATATATAAAAACTGCCCGCAGGTACAAAAATTTCTGAGCCTTTTTTGACAATGCTGTTAAAACTTTTACCATCAAGCTCTACTTCCCAGATTACTTTTTTCTTTTTAAATTCAACCTTCCTAAACATTTTGTCCGCACTGGCAACATATAAATACTGTTTTTCAACGATCATAGCCGTAGCATAAGAAGTTGGGAGCTTGTAATAATATCGGACACGACTAAAACCTTTATCATAAGCAGATATTCTTCCATCGGCAGTACATAAAATCACATCTGTGCCAATGACAGCCATTGGTACTGTTAATTCGGCATCTAGTTTCCCACTTTTTTTATTAATAACTCTCTTTTTATTACAATCCACAAAAACAGGATAATGGTTTAAAAAAGATATATATACTCCTGCCCCCCATGCAAGACTACCTGCCCAAAGCTGTTCTCTATGATTGAAGGCTTTAACTCTATACTGCCATTTCAGATTACTTTTCACGTAACTAAAAAGAAATCCTATTCTATTTGTAGAGAGCGTGCTCATTTCATCATTATTTCCTATCCAAAAGGGAGTGCCTTTTACCTTAACACTAAAGCTACTTGAATCCCCCGTCTTTGGATCTAAATAATACAACCTCTTTGTGTTTGTCCCTACTATCACATGATCAATGGCCCCAAAAGGCTGGGCTGTCATTGTTCCTAATTTTCTTTTTACCCAAATAATCTCAGGTGTTGCAAATGCTGGCTTACGATACTTGCCAGCTCTACTTTTATATACTTCATCATAGTGATATTGATAATAATTAAGTTTTTCTTCTCGTGGCACAACATAGATGGGATCTTTCTTTCCTAATTTATCTTCATCATCGTCATCTTCTTGGGCAGAAATATGGATAAATAAATAAATACAAATTAACAAAAAATAATATTTTCTAAATCCTGACATCATAATCACCTAAAATTCGCGCACGAACTTTATCTTCAAAAGGGTCTCCGGTATAGGAAACAACTTTTTCAAAACCATCTTCATCTAGCCCATAAACCTCCCATAACCCAGAGTGGTAATAAGCAAATGTTGGTTCGTTATGTACGGCCCAAGCGATCGCTTCAGATCTGAAATCGAACCCTCTAATCGTTTTGCCGTCAATCACAAATTCATAAACAGGGTTTTTGGCAACATACTCATGCTTACCATGAACAACTTCCAATTCGTTTGACTTACCAGCTTCTTCAATGTTTTCCATTATATCAACTCAAAAAATTTATTTAATATTGCCTAATCTCTATTTTAATTTTGTCTACAGGATGATTTTTTAATGATAGCTTTTCTTTGGCACCCGAAGATTCTTCTACTTGATAGCGCTTGATAGCATTTAAACTGTTTAATCCAAGCGCTTCTTGAAGTTTTACAAAACTTTCCCCCTCTTCGGCCAACTCATTGATGAAAAACTCACGTGCACAATTAGTCGTCCGTCCTTTAATGTCCAGCTTTGCTTTGTGAAGATATTTTTTCAAAATGGCCCAGCCACTTCTTGCAGCTAATGGCAATTGTGTTTTAGGATCTTTATTTTTATTTTTCGCTAAACTGGTAAATAAAAACTCCTCCCGTTTATATTTTTTAATATAGTCATTAACAACTTCAAGACAGTTTTGTGGAATTTTAGAATAATATCCTTTACCTAAAGATTTACGAATTCGAAGAACAGTGAAGCCACGTACTTCGCTGAAATCTTTAAAATGTACGTTAACAACCTCCCCTATTTTTAAACCCATCGAAAACATTAAAAAGATCATTGTATAATCTCGCATGCCTTCATGAGTTCTTAATTTTGGAAATAATAATATTCGCTGAACTTCGCTAACATCAAGTGGTTTATTTTTTTTCTTTTTAGAATTATAATTTTCAGGAGGTCTGATTTCATAAAAAGGATTTTCTGATAGCCTTGATGTCTTTACAGCTAATTTAAAAACCCCTTTTATAACTGAAAGTTTTCTTTCTACTGTTTTAATGGCAAATGTATTACTTAAAAAGTCACGGTACTGGGCGGCATTAATTTTACTTATATCGATTGGCAGATCATAATCATTCTCTAAACACCACTTTTGAAACTGCTTGATGTCTCGAATATATGCTAGCTTGCTATTTGGGGAGTTAAAAGAGTTAATATATTCTGTAACTAACAATGAAAAATTATCGACACTCATGATGAATTATTCTGTTGAATCTTCTATAAGAACCGAGCCACTGTTTTCATTTATTTTTTTTAATCCTTCTTGAATATCTTTCAATGCTTTTTCCAACGAGTCATTTTTTTCTTTACTGTATTTGTCCCCAGCATTTTTATTGGAAACAATTTCTTCTAAAATATTTTTCATCTGAAGATTTAAAATTTTAACATTAAGTTTTAAATCATTATTATCGTCACGATAAAGGTCGTTTTTTTTGGTGATTTCATCTAATCTTTTTTGCATATTAGCCAGTGTGTTATTGTAAACATTTGACAATTGAGTTTTATCTTTTGCATAACTTTTATCTTTTTTTAATATTAATTCTGCTCTCTTGGCCTCATTTTCTTTGAAGATTTGAGCAACTTTTTCAATATTTGCATTTGTCAATCGAAGGATTTCATCTTTGCCTTTATTGGTAATTTCTTGCTCTTTAATAAACTGAGTATTTTTCAACTCAAGCTCTTTTCTGTGGGAGCTATTCTTTAGATCTTCTTTTGATTGTTCTAGCAAATCCATTTTTTTTGCTTGAGATAAGTATACCGCTATAAAACCTGCCATTAAAACAAGCATCATTATGCAAAATGAAATAACGGATGTTTTTAGTGAACTTTTTAAACCCTTTTCTCTTTCTACCTGAGATTCATTCAAAACTTCTAGGACCTTTTGATATTGCCCATTTTCATTGTCCTGTACGCTTAAAACGATTTCTTTCATTTTATCTTGAAAAGCTACCACCATCTCGTTTTCTCGAGCTTTGGACAATTCAAATAATTTTGTCTCATTGTCTTTAAATTCTATCAAAAGCTTTTGGTGGCTTTCAGCTATCTCTATTTGATTTAAAATTTTAAGGTTTTTATTACGCTCATCTTTGAGTTCAGCATTTATTGCTTCTAATTGGTTTTTAAGTTGTTTGATGTTTTCAACATTGTTAACGGCTAAATTGGATGACATCGCCTCAATGCCATTTTCGCCATTTATTTGAACGGGTTTTGCTAATAACATATTCACATCTGCTGGATCTATATTTTTTTGCTTGAGCGCCTTTGTTACGTCATATCTTTTAGAACCATCAATATCTATGGCGAACAATAGCTCTTTTTCTATCCAAGAATAAAATGTTCTATCTCTTATAGCAAATAGCGACATTACATCTTTTTTAGACAAATAAGCTAATTCAGCCATTTTACCCCTATCTCCTTTGTGCACAATGCACTATTTCGTGCATTTTGCTACTGCATACGTTATGCAGAAGAATTATCTCTCCTCTAAACTATTGTCAAGGTTAATGTTATGTTCAAGATGAGGATTGCATGCACATTTTTAAATACCATGATTTTTAGAAAAAACTGATTTTCTTGTGCACAGCATGTAGGTTTATTTCTGCATTCTAAAACACTATTTTCTTTAAATGACTATAATGCATGCATAGGATTATTGGCGTGCATTTTTTCGGTATATATACATGAAATTGATACCAAGAGTTTAATATGATTGTTTGACAACGATATGTGTTATCTAGCTCATTTTACGTTTTTTTACCTAAGTTCTCACTTTTTTGGATAAGAATATTATGTTTACCTCTCCTATTAGTTTGTTTTAGAAGAAGGTTCTACCCTATAAATATCTGCCAGATTGCGTCTATAAAATGCACAAGCCACGCACTGCACATCATTATTGCAGGAATAATAAGTGCATAAATTATATTTAAGGTGGGAAATATGCATGCTGCCATGCAGTTGTGCATGTATGCAAAGGCATAATGCATGCTATCAATAATAGATTCGGTGAGTTATCAGCATAAAGTATTGATAACAAGTTACTTATAGTTAATGCATGCATGAAAGTATTAAATCGATATTAATATGAGAGATATGGTATTTTATTAGAAGAACTGGCCTTGATTCAATAAAACCTAAAAAATTGGCTGTATATGTAATTTATGCGATTCGTTATGGTTGTTTAACTTTCTTATATAAAAAAGAGTAGAAAAGAAATAAGATTAAAAGAATATTTAAACGCTTTTACTTTGTCATAAACTACTGAGATATAATCAGTTACCTTTTGCACAATAGATTTCAAGAATACTAGTTGCAAATAGAAAATAGTTTCACGTGAAGAATGTTTTAGTTTTCTATACGAAACTATTGATAATAATATAAAGTAGACGCCTATACTTATAACATAACTACTTTTAGTATAGTAGGAGCGATGCTTAAAAGAGTCTCATAATAAGGTTTTATAAAAAATATGGTCTAAAATATATCTCAAAAGGGGCCAAATAAGTTCGCAGGTGAAATGATTTGGATCGCAATTTTGTTAAAAAATGTTCGCAGTCTTTTCCAGGATAAATACTTCTAATATGTTGTTAAATAACAAGTTATATCTAGATATAGTTCATTAGGTCTAAAAAGGTTCGCACTAAAAGTACAATTATGATCTCATTGAAGGGACGTTTTGATCGCAGATGAGAACGATTTATAGGTTTTTAGATCAGTTAGGTCAAAAAAAGATCGCATGAAACATCATTTTTTGTGGAGATTAAACGCTTTAAATACTATATCTAGTGTTTTGTATTCATGTATTGCATTTGCTAATGATTAGGGTTTCTTATGAGCTAACTATTTGCGGAATAAATACTTATAGTGGTCAATATTTTTTGTACCACTATATATATGAATTGTAATTTGAAAACCAATACAGGAAGAAAACTTCCTGCGATCTTTCTTTAACCTAAATTTGTATCAGGGTCTGAAAATTTAATTGGGAAGTGGTATTAAGGGTTACTTTGATAAATCTTTAGAGGAGAAATGTTATTGTCTTCACAAAACTTTTCAGCTTCTTTGTGTTGCTTAAAAACCAATTGTTTATTGTAGCCTTTGATTTGCCAAAGCTCATTCCCTGAGAAATCAGGCACAGCTGTGCTATTAAAAGTTTCATAGCCTTCTTCTGATTCACAGGCACTAACAAGTTCTCTTATATTACTTTTTAAATCATCATCCTTGTGTTTGATAAGCCATCCGTTGATTTGTAGTACTATTTTATCAATAGGTTGGTTGTTACAGATATTTTTAGCTTTATTATCCCACATACCGAGGCCTGTTAAGTAAATGATTAAATCATCTTTTTCACTTGGGATAGGCCTCAATGAAATACTTTTTTGAAGAACGGTGTTTTTGCTTTCTTTATTTTCAAGATTTTTACTTAGCCAAACTTTTTGGTCTTTTTTAAGGGTCGCTTTTTTATCAACCAATTTGTTTAAGTAATTTTCATGCAAGGAAATATCTTTTTTCAAAACGACCTGATTATAAACCATCACATCAATGGCATCCTCAAAGCTACTTAAATTAAACTCTTTTGAATTCATTATTTTTTTAGCTGTTTCTTCATTCAGACCAGACAAAGATATCATCTGAGACAATAAAGGGTCGATTTCAAATGATTCATCGTATGCAGGTGTCTCAGGAAACATTGATAATTGTATTTCTCGAACTTCTTTTGATATTTTGATGAGATAATATACCCGGTCAATTTTTCTTTCTCTCTTAATGGCCGATTTCTTTCTCTCCTTTTTTTCAATATTCTCAATAACGCCATATTTGATTAATTCTGAAAATGTTGATCCAAGTATTCTGTCATAATCGGCAACTTTATTTTTATTTGGGTCTAATGGAATATTTTCTATTAAACTATTTAAAGAGACGAATATTTCGGAATCTTCATTTACCGATTGGCTGCAAAGAAGGAAGTACAAACCAATTGAAGCAGGCTGTTTGAGCTTCAATGTTAAGTTAAGATCAATTTTTCCTGAATATTCCCTCATAAAATTATTAATGAAAAATTTATGTATTTGTGCAAAGGATAGGTTTTTTGAATTCTCTATATCATTTGTTTGACCGGTATTTGTAGAAATAAACTGCAAATTAGAAAAAAAGTTCAAATATCCTTCCGCGGATTTAGTCACAAGTTCACCAGAGTCAGTCTTCTTGGTCATGGCATTTGTCGAAATAATGCTGGTCATTTGCAGGCGACCCATGGCTTCCTTGATTCTCTTTAAATTCTTTCCATTGGGAGCAATTTGAAGAAACTCCGCCAATCCTCTAAGAGTAAACCAAAAAGTTCCGCTTTCCTGGCTACCGTATTTTTGCCAAAGATGAAAAGATAATATTTGAAGCTTTCTATCTATAATACCATTGGCTAATTTCATGTCTCCTGGAGCCAAAAATTTCAGCTCCTGAGTGGTTTCAATGTTTCCATTTTCGTCACATATTTCCCTCTTCCAAATGCGTTCTTTTCTAGAATCTCCCTTAAAAGAAACAAGTGGGAATTGGATGATATTTGCTTCCAAAGACATTTGGGTTGGAATTTGATCGGAGGTTTGAACATCAAAGTTTTCAAACCTTTTTTTGAATTCAGAGTCAGAAAGTAATTCCGTAGGAATGTTTTTCATAGCTTCATTTCTAGAAGAGCAGACTTTAAAAAATTTGTTTTATCCTGATTTAAAAGGTTTGGTCAAGTCTTATTCCATAGCCATTAGGAATAGAAACCGATCCATAAATTAGTTAAAGTTGAAATTTGTAACTCTCTTTTTTGGTATAAAAGAGTCGATATTTATATTCAAATTAGGGGCTAACATTGCATGGATATCTTAGATAATTAAGAAAGTAATTTCAATGAATGGGTACTAGACCTCATACATTTTTAATCAATGATATTAAAATATTAATACAATTATAGGCCCTAAAAATGTATTAATTAATTCGCTTCAAGTTCAGTTTCTGTATTTGCAAATATGTTTATTCAGAAAACGGTATATATTTTTTAGATTGATGTGGGGTCGAAGAGAATAAAGCTGCGACCTTTTTTTAACCATTTTGAAATTCACAATTTTTGTTCCTAGCGAGGAATGCACTAAGTCATGCAATTTGGTAATTACCCTAGCATGCATAGTACAACATTTATGCAAAAAGAGTTAACAAATACAAATGCATAAGATTTTGCATGCACATTATAAGTCTCTATTATAAAAATAGTTATAGATAAGTGCATTATGCATGCACAGAATAAATACCAAATTTTAAAATTGCAAATATGCCATAAGAATGGTCTCTATACTTTAGCTATTGCGCGCATTCTTATGATATGGCATGCATTCAAATTCGATTTTATTTTAGGTATAAAAAAGATCGCACTTAAAATTAGCCTTTGTAAAGTATTTTGCTTAGAATGTTTAGATTGGAAGTTAGCTTAATGCTTCAGAGATATTAAAAATATAAAATATTATTTATTTTTGAAAAGGGGAGGAGGAAAGAAGCCCTGACGATTATATTCATATTGAAAATAATATGAATTTAAAAGGCACCTAATAAAGTTCCACTAAAAGTGGTAATTGGGGCTTGCTCCCTAAGATCTTCCAATGAAGTTTGAGCCTCTTTTAGTAATTTTTTGACATCATTAAAAATGGTTTCATCTGTAAGAAGTTTGCCTAAAAAGCCTTCTCCTTTTCTTACTTTTCCAATGATTCTATTAAGATCTGCAATGGATGTTTTTAAGTGATTTCCCATTTCTTCATCGTTAATTAATTTAGAAACGATGCCGTTTCCTTCATTAACTGAAACGGATATTTCTTTAATATTGTCAGTAATTTGTTTTATATTTTTAATGATTTTTCTTATGTCTTCGCGGTTATCTGCCAAGATATTTCCGCCCTCCGACATTAAATTTCCCGAAACAACTCCAACCAAATTTTTTCTACCTTTTCCATATAATGACTCAATTTTCTTTCCCATTTTATTACCGACATCAATATATACCGCTTTTCCACCGAGAACACTTTCATCTGTTATTTGAATTTTATACCCTTCAAATACTTGAATAGGACGGTCTAGTTTTAGCTCAACTAGTAAAGTACTATCTCTAGGGTCGAGTTCAATTTTAGCTACTTTACCATATTCATGGCCTTGGACCTTGACACTGTGATTTACTTCTAAGCCAGCAATCTTATTAAATTTAACGACCAAGCTTGTATCTTCTTTTCCTAAGATCAATTCTTTTAAGGCACTTTCGTGTCCACCTAAAATTATGGTAGCCCAAAGTGTGAGAGCCATCGAGGCAATCACAAAGAAACCTGCTAGAAAATCGGTTGTTTTATACATGAGGGATCTTTCGCAAAGCGTTATTAAATTTCAATTTTTGATGGTATGCCTTGGATAAAATGCTGGATTCTTTCATCTTGGCTCTGTTTAATTTCATCTGGCGTTCCATAAAAGATTATATTGCCTTTGTAAAGCATTGCAATTTTATCAGCAACGGCATAGGCGCTATTCATGTCATGAGTAACCATAATTTGAGTGACTGACAATTCCTTTTTCATCAAGTTAACCATTTGATTAATATTTGCAGACATTATGGGATCTAATCCAGACGTTGGCTCATCATATAATAGAATCTTTGGATTTGCAATAATGGCTCTTGCCATGCCAGCTCTTTTTTTCATACCTCCAGAGATTTCAGAGGGGAATTTACGAACGGCTTGTTCTAGTTCTAGCAAATTCAGCTTTTCATCGACTTTAGCTTTTATCTCTTTTTCACTTAAAGTTGTATTTTCTCTGAGGGGCAAAGCAATGTTATCATAAACGTTAAGCCAATTAATAAGAGCTCCAGATTGAAAGAGGTATCCAATTTTTCTTCTATATTCCGCAATTTTGCTGGATTTCATTGGTTTGGAAACTTCAATTCCATCAACAAAAACTTGACCTTTATCGGGAGTTAAAATTCGTACGATATGTTTTAGCGTGACACTCTTACCAGTGCCTGAGCCACCAATGATAACCAAGGTTTCCCCTTGATTTACTTCCAAGTTGACGCCATTTAAAATATCTTGACCATTAAAAGCCTTGTGTATATTTTTAAGTATGATGAGTGGAGGCTCAACTTTTTTCTCAGGTTCTTGATCGGACATTTTAATCAGCAATTCTAAATAACATCATTTATCAAAGAGATATCCTGCAACAGGAAGTCTTGGCTAGCATTCAAGTGGAATATTATTACTTAATGTTGACCACTTTTTAATTAATTTCCTCCAATTCCATCCATCATTCCAATCATTGGCAAGAACAAGGCGATGACTATAGTACCAATAACAACAGCCATACCAACAATCATGATCGGTTCTATTAAACTCATTAAACGCTCGAGTTGTTGATCAACCTCTTCATCATAATTATCAGCAATTTTTAATAACATCTTATCAATTTCACCTGTTTCTTCACCAACGGCAACCATGTCAGCAACTAAGGCATCGAAAACTTTACTTTCTCTTATAGGATCAGCGATAGATTCACCTTCTCTGATACTATTATAGATTCGCTCAATGTCTTCAACAATAAGGGAGTCTCTAGTTGCTAGTTTAATAATATTTAAAGCTTCTAAAATAGAAACGCCACTTTGAATGAGAGTTCCTAATGTTCTACAAAATATGGCAACTCCAGCTTTTCGTCTTATGGTTCCTAGTATTGGGATTCTATTTTTGATCATGTCAGTAAAATATTTTATTTGTGGACTTTTTTGAGACGCGAAATAAAGAAAGGTCACAACAATTCCACCAATGAATAAAAAGAAGATGGAAGGGCTAATTAGAAAATCTGAAATACTACAAACTATTTCCGTCATTGGAGGTAAACTCTTTTGCCCCATATCTTTGAACATTTTTCTAAATAGGGGTATGATGAAGATCATGATTCCCAATAATATGAATGAAGCAAAGGAGCATACAAATGCCGGATAAGCCATAGCTGTAATAACTTTATTTTTAAGTTTTGCAGCCTTTTCCCTAAAATCAGCCAAACGGCTAAAAATAATATCAAGGACGCCGGCAATTTCTCCGGCCTTGACCATGTTTACATAAAAGTTGTCAAATATTTTTGGATGTTCTTTTAACGCATCGGATAATGACTTTCCTGATGAGACATCTTCAGAAATTGCTGTAAGGGCAATGTGCATATTTTTGCTTTCTTGCTTATCTGATAAAATATCCAAAGATTTTACAATGGGTAGTCCGGCATCATTCAAAGTAGAAAACTGACGTGTAAAAAGGGTCAAATATCGAGCACCTACGCGACCAGCACTTTTCCTTGTTGCTCTTATTTTAACGGATGTTCTGCCAGATGTTCCAGCCTTACCTCCGCCAGATTTTGTAGAGATCTTTTTGGGGAACTGTCCCATGGCCTTTATTTTTTTTATTGCTTCGTCACGGGTACCAGCTTCTAATTCACCTTTTACAAGTTTTCCTGCTCGGTCTAAAGCTTCGTAATTAAATAAGGCCATGATTTTAAATCCCTTTTAGTTTATGATTCAATTGTATATTTCTGAATTTCTTCAATGGTTGTCAATCCGCTAAACACTTTTTCAATTCCGCTTTGTCGCAGTGTTTTCATTCCTTCTTGTATAGCAAGTTCCATAATTTGTTCTGTTGATGATTTATTCGCAATAAGTTCTTTGATAGCTGGCGTTATATCTAAAAATTCAAAAATAGCGGTTCTGCCTTTATAGCCATTGCGACACATATCACATCCCTTTCCATAATAGAAGGTGTTTTTGCTCGCTTCGTCTAGATCAATGTCTAGTGATATTAATTCTCCTTCACTAGGTTCATAGGGCGTTCGACAATTATTGCAAATAGTTTTTACAAGACGCTGGGCTACAACGGCTTCTAGTACAGCTGCTACTAAAAAAGCAGGTACATCTTGGTCAATTAATCTTGTTACAGCAGAAGGAGCATCATTGGTGTGTAGAGTACTGAAGACTAGGTGTCCTGTTAGTGCCGATTCAATGGCAATATTTGCGGTTTCATTATCTCTAATTTCACCGATTAATAATGTATCGGGGTCTTGTCTTAGAATTGACCTCAATGCGATTGGAAATGTTAAGCCGACTTTTTCGTTGATGGCTACTTGAATAATGCCTTCCATTTCGTACTCAACGGGATCTTCACAAGTAATAATCTTTTTCTTTACATCATTCGCTTCAGATAAAGCGGAATACAATGTAGTTGTTTTGCCTGAACCAGTAGGCCCTGTTACGAGGACAATACCATGAGGTTTTTTAATGTATTCTCTAACCTTAATAACTTCATCTTGATTTAAACCAACCGAGTCAAGACTTAGGTTTACTTGTGATTTGTCTAAAATACGCATTACTGTACTTTCACCAAACATTGTCGGTAAAGTTGAAATACGTAAGTCAATATGTTCACCTCCGAGAGACAACTCAATACGTCCATCTTGAGGGAGCCTGTTTTCATCAATCTTTAAATTTGCCATCACCTTAACACGTGCAGTTAAATCTTGCCCAAGGTGCTTAGGAGGAGAATCCATTTCGTAAAGGACGCCATCAATTCGATAGCGAACTCTAAAAACATTCTCAAAAGGTTCAAAATGAATATCTGAACCCTTTTCTTTGATGGCTTGCAATAAAATAATATTAACAAGTTTTATTACAGGTAAGGCATTTGGGTCAGCAGCTTGATCTTCAATGTCATTTTTGTTTATTTGTTCGACATCTGAAGCGTCATCTCCAAGAGACATTTCTTGAATTAGGGACTGTATTGATTGACCTTTGCCATAAAACCTATTGATGGCAATTTCGATACTTTCCTGATCAGCTTGTAAGGCTTTGACGTCTTTATTAATCATGAACCTTAATGAATCTAAGGTGCTTATTTGACTTGGGTTGGCCATAGCGATAGTTAAAACGTCATTTTCCATTTTTAGTGGAAAAACTAATGACATCTCTGCGAATTCTCTTGGAACAAGACTTATTAAATCAGGTGTGATATCGAATTCATCAAGATTAATTTTTTCCGCTTCACTTTGTTCTTTGAGAGCAAACTCAATGGTATCATTTGTGACATAACCCAAAGAGATTAAAGCTTCGCCGAGAGCCTTTCCTTCTTTTTTTTGAAGATCTAGAGCTTCCTTCAGTTGATCAGTGGTAATGGTGTTAGTGTCAACTAAGATATCACCAAGTCTTTTAGCCATAAATTGAAGTTCCTAATAGAGAGATAATTATTAATCTCTCATAATTATTTTATTTGTTTTTTTTCTGTTTGTTTAATTCTTTGTTTTTTAACACTGCTTGCTCTTCTTCCCACTCATAGATTCTTTTTTCTAAGCTTTCTCGATCTTGAGCCTTACTAAGCGTATCTGCTCTTGTAATTTGGCCCGTTGTCATTAATTCAAAGAGATGATCATCCATTAGTCGCATGCCTAAGTTTCTAGATGTTTCTATGACTGAATTTATTCTAAAAGATTTATTTTCACGTATTAAATTGGAAATGGCGCTAGTGTTAAACATGATATCAAATGCGGCCACGCGTCCTTTTCCAGATGAGTGTGGAATCAAAGCTTGTGATACGACCCCCAATAAGGTTGTTGCCAGCTGAATTCGAACTTGTTCTTGTTGTTGAGCGGGAAAAGCATCGATTACTCGATTGATTGTTTCCGCAGCTCCAATCGTATGTAGTGTACCAAAGACAAGGTGACCGGTTTCCGCAGCTGTAATCGCAGAGCTTATGGTTTCCAAATCTCGCATTTCACCTACTAGAATAATATCGGGGTCTTGACGTAGTACTCTTTTTAAGGCTTCGGAAAATGTAGTTACATCTGTTCCAACTTCTCTGTGGTTAACGATACAGTTTTTATGAGCATGTATAAACTCTATGGGGTCTTCAACCGTCACGATATGTTCATGTCTTTGTTCGTTAATTTTGTCTATAATGGCAGCCAATGTGGTAGATTTTCCAGAACCTGTTGGACCCGTTATTAAAACTAATCCGCGCGGAGCTTCACAAAAGCGATTAAAAATTTCAGGTAAATTTAAATCCTCCATTGACAAAATTTTTCCAGGAATCATTCTCAAAACAAGAGCGAGGTTGCCTCTTTGCTTGAAGACGTTAACGCGAAACCGACATTTTTCACCAAAAGTAAAACCAAAATCCGTTGAGCCAAGTTCATCTAATTCGACTTGATTCTGATCACTTGTAATACTTTTCATAAATGCCATTGTTTCTTCACCTGTTAAAGGATCTTTACCAAGTTTTCGAAGAGACCCATCAATTCTTATGGAAGGGGGGCGACCAACAGTTAAGTGTAAGTCTGATGCTTTGTGCTGTAAAACAGCATCTAATAGTTGATTAATTTGTAATGCCACGATTATTACTCCGCTACTCTTGCATAAGTTAATATTTCTTCAATTGTTGTTTTGCCATTCATGGCTTTTTGCAAACCATCGTTGAATAGAGATATCATTCCATTTTGTATGGCCTGTTGGCGCAAAGCTAAAGTGGTTGACGTCTCATAGGTTAATTTTCTAAGAGCTGTATTCATGATCATTAGCTCATGGATGCCCATTCGGCCTTTCATGCCAGTTTTATAACATAGCTGACAACCTTTGCCCATTTGCCAGTTGGCGCTTTCTAAGACAGCTTTTGGAATATTCAAACCTTCTAGCCCTTCTAGGTTAGGTGAAATGGGTTCAGCACATCTCGAACAGATGGTCCTAACAAGTCTTTGCGCAAGAACTGCTGATATACTTGAGGCTACTAAAAAACCTTCTAAACCGATATCTATTAATCTAGTGATTGCTGATGGAGCATCATTTGTGTGAATAGTACTAAAGACTAAATGCCCTGTTAGTGAGGCTCTTACGGCAATATTTGCAGTTTCTAAATCTCTAATTTCACCAATTAGAATTACATTTGGAGCTTGTCTTAACATTGCCCGAACAATTCTTTCAAATGTTAATCCAATATTTCTTTTTACGTCACATTGATTTATTCCATAGATACTATATTCCACGGGTTCTTCAGCTGTAATAATTTTAACATTTGGTTTATTCAAATGTTGAAGTGCCGCATAAAGCGTTGTTGTTTTGCCGGAACCTGTTGGCCCACACAACATAAATATGCCATTTGGTCTTGTAATCAAGCTGTTGAATGATTTTAGAATATTATCAGAAAGACCCAGTTGATCTAATCCTATATCGGTATTCTCAGGGTCTAGAATCCGCATTACAACGGATTCGCCTCGATAGGCGGGTAGTGCTGATACCCGTAGGTCAATCACTTTTTCATCATTAATTCTTAGTTTGATTCTGCCGTCTTGAGGTTTTCTTTTTTCTGAAATATTCATGCCCGACATAATTTTAATACGGGCAATTATGGAAGATTGTAATTGTTTTCTTGGGGCTTCTTGCTCTCTTAAGACTCCATCAATTCGAAAACGAACGCGTAAAACTTCTTCAAAAGGTTCGATGTGAATATCTGAAGCACCTATCTCTGTGGCTTGTTTGATCCAGCTATCTACTAAAGTTATGATTGGCGCACTATTTTCATCTGAGTCTAATGGGTCAATCTCATCTACTCTGACTTCTAGTTCGCTCTCCATGTCAAGAATCGTTTGACTAATTTGCGAGGACATGTCGCCATCTACATTTCCTTCAATATGAACTCTAATTGAAAGCTCAATAGCCGAAGGGGTGGCAACCACGTATTTAGTTGTTAGGCCGTTTAAGTAAAAATCGATTCCATCGGTAAGATTAAGGTTGCTAGCTTCACTTGTGGCAATTGTTAGAACACCATCGGTATAGGATACCGGAATAACTTCGAATTCTTGAGATTTATCATCCGGCAATACCGTCCTTGCATTTTCTGAAGGAGTAACTGGGCCAAGATCGATAAAGTCGAAACCACCTTGATCTGCTAATGCTTTAAAAACATCGTTTTCGGAGGTATATTCCCTTTCTAGTACGACCTCACCTAGCTTTTTTTCAGGGAAGAATAGTTTTTGTGCTCGAAGTACTTCTTTTAACTGAAGTTCAGATAAAAGATTACTTTCGACAAGGATTTCGCCTAATTTCTTGCCGATAACCATATATCGATAAACCTCTATAACAGTTAATGAAAATTTACAATACGAGAAATGTTGGCAGATTCTAAGCTGAAATGTCATTAATGCAAATCATTACCTAAATTTCAAATTTGCCTTAAATTCATTGAAAAGTAATTTTAATTAGGTCTTTATTTTTGCGTTTTATAAAATATAAAATACACTTTGTAAACTTGATTCTTCGTCATGTGAATTATACTTATATATAATGTATAGAAAAAGGAAGGCAAAATGGCCGAAAAAGGTTCATCTTTCAACAAATTATTGATTCTAATTATTCTTGCTGGGGCAGGATATTACTATTACGATAACCATATCAAAGTCCAACCTACAATAATTGAAGCTGATAACGACCCGATCATTGAAAATGGAGATAGTCCATACTTAACCTATTTTAAAAATGGGAATTTTAAAAAAGCGGCTGAATTACTTGCTAAAAAAGAAGAATTAACAAATCATGAAAAGCATGATCTCGGGGCTTGCTATATTGAGCTTAAAAAGTTTGACAAAGCAGAGGAAATTTTAGAAGCCCTTTGGGGAAATAAAGAGGTAAATCAAGGATTAAGATTTCAAGCAAAAATTGAAATCGTGCTCATGTATGTTGGGAGAGAAGAATATAAAAAAGGGATGGTCGTCTTTAAGGAATACATAGAAGCCCTTGACCCTAAAGAATTGCCACAAATAGAGTTAACCCTTGGGGATAAACTGTGGGATAAATTTGGTAATAAAGTAAATCAATATTGGTGGGAAATTCATTATGCTTATGGTCTTGCTTACAATGGCATGATGGAAGAAAATCCTAGATATCAAGAAATTGAAAATCGATTAAATAAATTAAATAAATATTTATATTTTCAAAATTCATATGTTTCGAATATGAATCATCATATTGTTGTCACTGGTGACTTGTTAGTAAAACTAGCAAAGAAATACAATATTACACAGAACCTTATTCAATTGGCAAATGGTATGAAAGACTCAACAACTATTAGACCGGGGCAAAAGTTAAAAATAGTAAACGGAACAACCACTGTCCATATAAGTAAAGACCAGCATTCTCTTGTCCTATTTCTTGATGGGTTATATTTGAAACGTTATAAAGTCGGGTTAGGTAAAGAAAATAAAACGCCTGTAGGTGAATTTAAAATTGCAGGAAATTCTAAACGTTACAAACCTATGTGGACAGATCCTTCGAATGGTAAAGAGTATATATATGCTGATGGTGGAACTAATGGAAATCCACTAGGAACACATTGGATTCCCTTTGCTGAATCGAATGGTATCGGAATTCATGGAACATGGGATCCAGCATCTATTGGTAAAAATAAATCAAATGGGTGTATTCGCATGCTGAACACTGAAGTTAAAGAAGTGTTTGCTTTTCTAACTTCAAAAAGTTCAGTAGAAATTGAGTAAGACCAAATCTTTAAAGAATAAAACCATTTTAGTTGTCATCTTATTTAGGCATTTAAACTGATAGGTGTTTTTCTTGAATAATTCAAAATGCCCAAAGTCTTTATTTATAATATTAGCGTCCATTTTTTTCCTTTGTGATTCTTTTTCCCAAGAGCTATCACTTTATAAACAAATAGCTGAAAAGATCGAAAGTGATTATTATGATGTCAAGAGATTGAAGTCGGATAAATTTATTAAGGCTTTTTCTGAGGCAATATCTTTTGAGTTTTCCTTATATGAAATAAATGTTGAAGGAAGAAATGTATTAGTAAAATATAGAAAAAAAATTATTAAAAATATTAGGATTAAAGATAAATCTGTTACATCTGCATTAGAGATTTGTTTCGCCATTTATGATTGCATAAAAAAAAATTGCAATAACGAAGAAAAATATAAATTATCTTTGGTGCAATACAAAGGCCTTTACCGCGCCTTGAAAACAATGGATCCTCATTCTGCTATTTATGATCCCATTTTATCCAAGGAGTTGATTTTAAGATCAGGTAACTTAAAGCTTGATATTGGCTTAGATTTTATTTTAGAAGATGGTGATATAGTCGTAAAAAATATTTATGAAAGTAGTACGGCTGAAACGGCGGGAATAAAAGAAGGTGACATCATCACGACGATCAATGAACAACCTTTATTAGGTCTCTCGCTTAAGTCTGTGCGGGCTTTAATTAAAAAGTCTCCGGATTTCGTAAAAATTATTTTACTGAAAAAAGATACTGGTTTTGAGGAAAGATATCAATTAGAAAAAGTCCTTTTAAAACAAAATAATGTGGATGCTTTTTTAATTAATGGCGAGGTGGGTTATTTTAAAATCAAAAGGTTTTCTGTTGGAAGTTTTAAGGCATTTAAAGAAAAGCTAGAAAACTTAAAACACGGCAAGGGGAAAAGTGTTTACTGGGAGGAAGGTGAATGGAAGGTTGAAAAACTAACAAGCAAAGGCGGCATTCAATCCTTTATTTTAGATTTAAGGAATAACCCGGGAGGCTCGTTTAATGAAGCCATTTCCTTTTGTGATTATTTTCTGCCAAAAAATAAAATTATTGTTATCGAAAAAAGCGGAAAACAAAACGAAACCTATTTATCAAAAAATAGCGGTGATGTCAAAAGCCCATTAATCATTTTAATAAATGAAAAGAGCGCTTCTTCTTCTGAAATTGTTGCCGGATGTTTACAAAACTACAATAGAGCATTGGTTATAGGCCGAAAATCATATGGCAAAGGGTCTGTACAGCAAGTGGAGTCATTAATCGTTTTAGGGGATAATGGCAATGTCGTAAAACCTGTTTTGAAATTGACTCGAGCAGAGTATTTTGTTGCAAAAAATATTCCTATCCAAAATCTTGGCGTTTCTCTAAATATAAATATGGTAAAGGCCACAATTGAAAAAAATAATATCCGACTATCAAACTCAAAAGTTCGACGGGAAATAGACCGACTAGGCGCCTTAGAATCTAAGATAAAGATAAAGATCTTGGGGAAAATAAAATTTGATGAATTTAAATATCCGAGTAACGACATCTTCATTAATAAAAAATACCCTCAATTTAATTTTGATGTTAGGCTTGCTTTTAAATTGTTGGAAGGCGATGGGCCTATTGAAGGAGATGTTTGGAAAAGTAATGAATTCTATTTTAGGAAAAAAGATATATGTAAATCAATTAAAGAAGGGCTGTCTGAAAGTATTAAAAATAAATTTAAATCATTAGGAATTGTTTGGGAGAGTGGTGGTGCCTTTTCAAAAAATATTCAACCCAAATTAATGATACTTAATTTTAAACCGTCACTTGTAGTTTCAGCAGGAAATTATTTATCATATAAAGTCATGATAAAAAATGAGTCGCCTATTGCCGCTAATCAAGTTCGGGCCGAATTAATCTTTAACGAGAATAGACTGAAAGATCAATATTTGTATTGGGGTAAACTAGGAAAAGGAAGTTCAAAAGAAATTAGTACAAAGTTCTTTTTGAATCCAGAATTTGCCGGTTGCCGCATTCCTTATCAATTACATATTTTTGATGAGCACTCTAAACTTAATGTCTTAAATGGGGTCTTTATGGTGAAAAAGCTACCTCAATTAAAGTTCTCTTTTAAATATAAAGTGAGATTACTGAAGAGATTGCCTGGTGAAGATCATGTCGCAGAATTTTTGGTGAGAATAAAAAAAGAAAGCAAACTAGTCGACTCTTCGAGTATGGAGCTTTCTTTGAAAAATATAATAGATTATAATGTCATAGAAGTTTCCATTTCGCCGTCCATTTATAAGGATGAAATATTTAAAAAAGATGATGAACTTGAATTTAAATTCACCGTCAATATTGATCGTCTTAATCTCAAAAAAAGATATCCCTTACTCTTTTCTATAAAGGATCGACTAAAGCTCTATGAGGTCAAACACCGAATAGAATTAGATTTATCAGATGACATCATGATAAATGATATCGACTGGTCAAAAATTACAGATACGATTAATCCCATTGAAGTAAAAATTGATGGCGAGCAAGATACTGGCGGAATTGTTCTTTCGAAAGAGAATCTTATTACGGGTTCGATTACAAGTTCTAAAAAGATTGTTGAAATTTACTTAACTCGTTACAAAAAAATTTACTGTCACAATTATTTTCTAGATTCTACAGTCACAAAAGATTTCCCTCTTAAATTGGAAATACCACCAAATGCACCAGAAGGTCGCTATTTAATTAATATCAAAACTAAGTCAGGAACGACTCATTTGCGATCAATTTTCTTTTCAAGGCTTTAATAGCCATTCCTACAATTTAATAAAAAATGTCTAGACTCAATTTCCCTGAATAGAATATTTGCACTCCTTAATTGAAGAGAAAAGGATTTAAACGCAATATTTTTAAGGTATTTAAAGAGATTATTAAAATGTTCTTTTAATATTTAAAACTTTTAATTAAAATCCTTCATGTTAAATATATATAAATAACAATATTGAGAGATATGAAAAAAATATCAAGAGACATGCTTATCACAACGGCTAAAAGCAAAGTCTTATCTCTTTTATTTGAACACAAAAACCTTAGTTTAGCCATATCTACTGAGATGGAATTGTCGAATCAATTAACCATTAGTCGGTCAACCGTTCACACCATTTATCAGCAACTAGTAAACGAAAAGATATTAATTCCCAAAGGCAGAAGAAAATATTTAGGACGAAAAATAAAAAGTAATGAGGTGATAATTTATAAACCTGATCACACGCTTGAATCTGAGAGGGTTGAAAATGAGATAATGAATCTCTTATCTTCTGGAAAGCTCAAGCAAGGTGAAAGCTTTTCGGAATCGGAATTATCTAGAAGATTAAATTGCTCAACAATCCCCTTGAGGGAAGCATTAATTAAATTGGGTCAATCGGGCCTCATAGAAAAGCATCCGCGAAAAAATTGGGAAATCACAAAACTTTCATTTTCATTTGTAAATGATTTATATGAATGTCGCGAAGAAATAGAATGTAAAGGAGCCAGAATAATTGCTGGGTTACCAGTAGGTCATCAGGTTTTTTTATCATTGAATTCTTTAAAACAGAAACATTTAAAACAGTTAGATAAAAAACGCAGTAGCATGACTGCTATATTAAAATTGGACAAGGAGTTACATGAGATTTTGTTAAACGCAAACGCAAACTTTTTCTATAAGCAAATGGCTAATTCAATACGTTTATCGATGAAGTTTCAGCAACAACATAATTTAATCATTACCAAGGAAACGCATCGAGTCACCTTGAAAGATCATTTAACCTTGATTGAGGCGCTATTAAAAAGAAATAAAGTCGATGCGGTAAAAGCGATAAAAAAACATTTACAAACTTCAAACGACGTTTTTAAAAATTCCATTAAAAAGAAAATTAATATAAAGGAATCATAATGACTACAATCAAATCTGTTAACCCATTTACGAATCAAATAGTTTCAGAATATTCTTTAGAAACGAATGTTGCAAATAAAGTTGCTGTGGCTCGTGAATCGTTTATTTGTTGGAAAAACTTTTCAGCCTCAAAAAGAGTTGAATGTTTAAAAGATGCCATAAATTATTTTGAAATCAATCGCCACCAAATAGCAAAAGATATTACAGAACAAATGGGTAAGCCTCTTTCCCAAGCAAATGGAGAAATAGACAGCTTTTTCGAAAGAGCAAACTTCTTATTTGAGACGGCATGCGAAGCGCTTAAAGACGATGTTTTGCCAGAGAAAAAAGGAATTAATCGAAGAATAATTCATGAGCCATTAGGAGTTGTCTTTGTAGTGGCTGCTTGGAATTACCCATTATTAATTGCTATCAATGGCGTTTTGGCTGCCTTGCTTTCGGGCAATAGCGTATTGCTAAAACATTCTTCAAATACTTTAGCAATTGGCCAACATTTTCAAAATGCTTTTGGAGAAATAAAAGAGTGTCAGCATCTTTTGCAAAATTTAGTTTTAAGTCATCAGCAGACAGATCAATTAATTACAGAAGAAAAAATAGATCATGTGATTTTTACAGGCTCAGTTGGTGGTGGAAGAAAAATATATGAAAGTGTTAGTAAAACATTTATGGATTGCCAATTAGAATTAGGAGGCAAAGATGGAGCTTATATTGCAGCCGATGCTGATTTAGACCATGCCGCGGGATCTATGGTAGATGGTTCTATGTATAACGCTGGTCAATCTTGCTGTGGTATCGAAAGAGTTTATGTTCACGAAGACATATATGATGACTTTGTTGAAAAGTGTGCGACGTTAATTAATGCCTACACTTTAGGTGATCCAAAAAACGAAGCAACAACTATGGGTCCACTTTCTAGCCCTCAAGCTACTACTGAAATGGAAGAACAAATCGCAGATGCCTTAGAAAAGGGAGCGAAAATAGTAACTGGAGGTAAGCAGAGTAAGATTGGCGAAGCGGTTTTCTTTGAACCTACTTTATTAGTTGATGTAAATCATTCAATGGAAGTCATGCAAGAAGAAAATTTCGGTCCTATTTTACCGATTATGAAAGTGACAGATGCGGATCAAGCCATTGCGTTAATTAATGATAATCAGTATGGATTAACAGCAGCGGTTTTTACAAAAGATGAAGCAAAGGCTCAAGGATGGGCAAATCAATTAGAAGCGGGAACTATTTTTATGAATAGATGTGATTATTTGGATCCTGCATTAGCATGGACAGGATATAAAAATAGTGGCAAAGGCTCTGGTCTTTCAAAATATTGTTTTCACTCTTTAACAAAACTAAAATCAATTCACTTTAGAACTGAAATATAATAAGGGGGTAATTCTAAATGTCAGAAAATAAAAAAATTGAAACAAAATTAAAACAGTATCAAGAAGAAGGTGTGCGTCGTGTTAAATTAGCTTTCGCAGATATAGATGGTGTTCTTCGGGGGAAATATGTCAGTCTTGAAAAATTTGAATCTATTGTCACCTCTACATCTGGTTTCTGTGACTGTGTCTTAGGGTGGGATCTCAACGATCAGCTATATGATAATGCTAAATATACCGGTTGGCATACGGCTTATCCTGATGCAAAATATAAAGTAGACCTCTCAACAGAAAGGCGGTTGGTCGGCGAAAACAATACCCCCTTTTTCTTGATTGAGTTTGTGGCCGATGATGAAAAATCATTGCATCCAATTTGTCCTAGAAGTTTATTGAAAAGAGTTTTAGGAAAAGCAGAAACAATGGGCTATGGTTTAAATTTAGCATTTGAGTATGAGTTCTTTTTATTTGATGAAACGCCACACACAGTAAGAGAAAAAAATTATAAAAACTTGACCCCTTTCACCCCAGGTAATTTTGGATATTCTATTTTAAGAAGTAATACGGAATCCGATTTATTTCATGAATACATGGATTTTTGCGAAGACATGGACTTTCCATTAGAGGCATTACATTGCGAGACTGGGCCAGGTGTTTGGGAGGGCGCCTTGCTTTATGACGAAGCTTTAAAAATGGCAGATAAAGCAAGCATGTTTAAAACGTTCACAAAGTCATTTTTTCAAGAGCGCGGTCTAATGGCTACATTTATGGCTAAGTGGTCTATGGATTATCCAGGCCAAAGTGGTCATGTGCATCAGTCTCTTTATGATTTAAAGTCTAAAAATAGTTTGTTCTATGATAAAGACAAACCATTTAATATGTCCGGATTAATGGAAATGTATGTAGCAGGTCAGCAAGAGTATTTAAAACCATTCCTGCCGATGTGTTCACCAACTATTAATTCCTATGCCCGATTAGTCAAAGGCGCTTGGGCACCAACGACTGCAACTTGGGGAGTGGAAAATAGGACGACGGCCTTGAGGGCCATTCCCGGCAATGCTCAAAGTCAGCGGGTGGAATTCCGATTAGGCTCTGCGGATGCGAATCCATATTTAGTGGCTGCTGCAATTATTGGTGCAGGACTAACTGGTATTGAAAAGAAACTGAAGCTTTCAAAACCAATTCAGGGGAATGCTTATGAGCAAGAAGAAAAGCTTCCTGAAAAATGGCATTTGCCTAGTAATTTATTGGATGCCACACGTGGATTTTCAAAATCAAAAGAAGCAAAAGAATTATTTGGAAAAGAATTTGTCGAGCATTTTACCTCATCAAGAGAGTGGGAAGTTCGAGAATATGAAAAAACAATTACTGATTGGCAGTTGCAACGATATTTTGAAATCATTTAGAAAGGATTTTTAATGCAGCAATATAATTACCCTACAATTATATATTTTGGTAACGATGCAATTATTGCGTTGGGCGAAAAACTAAAAAGTGAGCAGATGAATAAAATTTTATTGGTAACAGATAAAACATTAAATGATCTCGGAGTTGTCAAGGATGTTTTGAAAATGCTTTCTGCTAGTGAAAAAGAATTTATTATATTTGATAAAACTCATCCTAACCCATTAGAAGAAGATGTCGAACTAGGAGTCAAAGCATTTAAAGAAAACAATTGCGAAGGAATAATTGCCTTAGGCGGGGGAAGCCCTATGGACGTTGCTAAAGTAATCAAAATTGCTGTGGCACACGAAGGGCCCTTAGCACAATATGACGATGCACTTGGAGGAGATAAATTAATTGTCAATGAAATGCCTCCTCTTTATGCGATCCCAACAACTGCAGGAACAGGAAGTGAAGTTGGACGTTCTGGGGTCATTATCATGAAAGAGACGAACAAAAAAACAATCTTTTTCGCTCCAGAATTGATGCCGGACATTGCCGTTTTAGATCCTCTCGTAACTGAAAAACTTCCAGCTCATATTACAGCGGCTACTGGCATTGATGCATTAACTCACTGTCTCGAGGCTTATTTGGCTCCAGGGTTTCATCCAATGGCGGATGGAATTGCCCTTGAAGGAATTGCCCTTGTTTTGTCCGAATTGCCAAAAGCCTATAAAGATGGTTCGGATTTAGAAGCTAGGGAAAAAATGTTAATGGCCGCAACAATGGGTGCTACAGCATTTCAAAAAGGGTTAGGAATGGTACATTCATTGGCGCATCCATTATCTTCACAGTTTCACATGCATCATGGGTTGGCGAATGCTTTGTTGCTCCCATTTGCTTTAAAATTTCTAGAAGACAAGCTTTCAGAGGAAGCGTTAATTCGATTAAATAAGATTCAAGAACTATTTAAGGCAAGAAGTCTTGAAGGTGAAAGTTTGTCTGATTGTTGTCGTATTTTTTTTGAATCTTTGGGCATAAAGTTTGGCTTAAAGCAACATGGGATTGAAGAAAGCGCGATTGATAAATTGACCCAAGAAGCATTTGCGGACCCGTGTCATCATACAAATATTATCCCAGTCTTAGAAAATGATTTAGCTTTCGTTTATAAGGCAGCACTATGAAAATAGCATTATTAGTCTGTGATGATTCCAATAGAACTTTTCCTCATGCGTCTGGATCTTATGTGGACATGTTCACGCAACTGTTTTCAGAAATTGATCATGAGGTTGAATTAGTTGCATTTGAAATGCAAAGAAAAGAGTTTCCAGAAGATATTAGTTCTTTTGATGGCTTTCTTTCTACTGGTGGCTCCAATTCTGTTTATGAAGATTTGCCTTGGATTGATGCTATGAAATCTTTTGTTGCTAAGTTGTATGTAGAAAAGCAAAAATATTTTGGAGTGTGCTTTGGACATCAAATTATAGCAGAAGCCTTGGGAGGAAAAGTTGAAAAAGCAAAAGAAGGCTGGATGGTAGGCGTAAAAGAAACAGAAATCACGAAGATTCAACCGTGGATGAAACCAGCTAAAACATTATTCAAGTTGATTTCAAGTCATAAAGATCAAATTGTAAAATTACCCCCTAATGCGGAAACGATTGGACTCTATCAAGGTTGTAATTGTTCTGTTCTTAAACTTGAGGATCATTTTGTAGGGGTTCAAGGGCATCCGGAATTTAAAAAAGAGTATGCTCAGCCTTTGATGGAATCTAGAAAAGATATCATTCCAACAGAAGTAATTGAGGTAGCGAGAGCTTCATTTGCAAGTTCCCCAGATCATAAATTACTAGCAACCTGGAGTTATAATTTTTTTAAGGAAAAAGGATAAATGATTGAAGCGGTATTCTTCGATATGGATGGGACATTGATCGATACAGAAATATTGTATGCAAAGGCCTTAAAAGTAACTCTGGAAGAAAAAGGAATAAACCTTTCTTTGGATGAAGTCATTGCCATTGTTTATGGTAGATCTTGGGTTGGAGTTTTTGAAACTGTTGAGAAAAAGTTTCCAGCTCGCTTTCATAATGCAGAAGAGCTAGAAGTAAAAACAACATTAATTTTTAATAAATTAATTGAGAATGATGACTTTATTATACAAAGCTCTTTAAATTTATTAACGGAATTGGCAACCCAATTACCGATTGCAATTGTGTCGGGGTCATCTAGAGTTCATTTGAAAGAGTTTCTTGAGCGGATGAAAATTAGTCATTTAGTTGATTTTTTTATTGGTTCTGAAGATTGTAAAAAAAGCAAACCTTCTCCTGAAGGGTATCTTAAAGCTGCCAAGAAAATGAAAGTATCTCCAGTACGTTGTTTGGTTTTTGAAGATTCATTAGTGGGAGTACAAGCTGCCAAAGCTGCTAAGATGAAATGTGTTGCTCTTAAAAGAGAAGGTGCTCCTTCTCAAGATGTTTCAGCGGCGGATGAAATTATGATAGATCTTTCGCTGTTTGATAAATCACAGTTGAGCTTTTAGTTTATCCTTACCGCTTCCATTATAATAGAATTTGAAAAAGTAAATTTTTTGGTTTATAATAGAAGTAAATTTTCATTTACTTCATTGTAAGGGAAATGCATGGATACAGATAAATTTGAACAATGGAAAAAGTACCATGAAAAAGGGTATGGTTCGTTTATGAAAATTCATTTGGCATTTGTTCTTGGATTCTTTTCGTTCACAGGAACGATAGCATATGTTCAGATGTCCATGACGATGCCTCCATCAATTAAAGAAAGCGGCGGAAGTGTTCCACTTTGGCCAATTGCCGTAGTAGTATTTGTGATGGTACCACTCTCGATTGTTTATAGTCATTTTTTATGGAAGAATAAAGAAAAGCAATTTCAAGAACATCAAAAAGGCAATTAGATTATTATTAAAGTTGAATTCAACTTTTTGGAAATTTAGTACCGTATAGTTATCTTCAAGAAATTAGATTAGATTTCATCTAAAAGAATTTGCTTAATAAATATCAAATAGTTTTCAATAAGAGATTCTTTGGCAAAATGGGTGCCATTGGCTAGAATACGGGGCTATCAGAATTAGGAAGATATAAACAGATATCTTTTATCCAATTTTTAGTTTTGTTTTAAGTAGGAAGTATACATATGAGAAAAATTTGTTTGATCTGCTTGTTTAGTTGTATTTCATTTATGTTTCTTTGTGGTCAGAATAAAAAGCTAGCGATTAGTGGGTTAAGAGTAAGTAATGAAAACAGGAATTTAAATTATAAACGTGCACGAAATGTTATGGCGGTAATTAGCCAACTATTGCTTTATTACCATTACCGTGGAAACAAAATAGATGATGAAGTTTCGGAAAAAGCATTTAATAAATTTATCAAGATATTGGATTTTAATAAAAATATTTTTCTCAAAGAAGATATTGAGAAATTAAGTAAATTTGAGCAAGAAATTGATACAGAGTTTAAGAATGGGTTTAGTCGTCTATCAAAAGTTTCACTTAATATTAAGCAAACTCGGAACTTAGAAGTACAAGCAATTTATAAAAAATTATTATCAGTTCCTTTGGATCTTAAAAAGGAAATCACCCTAATAAGTGATTTTGATTTACTTGAATTTCCTGTGGATAATTTAGAGAGGGTAAAGCGCTGGCAAAACCTTTTGCATCAATTTTTTATAAGTACTTATGTTGGAATGCTAGTTGAAAAAGAAAATAAATTAATAAAAAAAGAGAGCACAGATAAGGATCAGAAAAAGGCCACAGAAAAGAAGATCAATTATCTTGCACTTAAAATAAAACCTCTTGATAAAGAACTTGAAAAGAAGGCTCGTGAAAAAATACTAAAGGGCCTTAATATGCGATTCAAACGAATCGCTGATGGAGGTGAGCTGGATCATTTTAATCTTTATATCAATGCCGTCTGTAGCATTTTTGGTCCACACACGGCTTATCATATGCCTACAGAAAAAGAAGATATTGATATCGATTTAACGGGTCAATTAGAAGGGATTGGTGCACAACTTCAAGAAGATGGTGATACATTAAAAGTTGTTAAGATTATACCAGGTAGTGCTTCTTCACGACAAAAAGAACTAAAGGAAGATGATTTAATCATAAAAGTTGCTCAAGGTAATGGTGAGCCTGTTGATTTAACAGGCATGGGAATACGTGAAGCAGTTCGGTTAATTAGAGGTAAAAAAGGAACAGAAGTTCGGCTGACGGTTAAAAAGCCAAGCGGATTAATCAAGGTGATTCCCATTATTCGAGATGTCGTAATTCTTGAAAATTCTTATGCTCGAAGCATGGTTGTTGAAGATAAACAATCTGGGAAAAAAATAGGGTATTTGTTATTGCCGGGTTTTTATTGGAAAAAAGAAAATAGTGACTTGGGCCGATCTTCTTCAGAAGATATAAAGAGAGAACTCTTAGCTCTAAAGAAACAAAATGTTGACGGAATTGTTTTTGATTTGAGAAATAATGGCGGAGGCTCTCTTTCGGATGTTGTAAACATGGTTGGCCACTTTATCCCCAAAGGTCCTGTTGTTCAAGTTCGCTCACCATCCAATAGAAAAAAACCTCGCAATATATTGTCTGACCTTGTCGGCGGAGTTATTTATGCTGGTCCATTAGTCGTGATGATAAATAAAGTTAGTGCATCTGCTTCTGAGATTTTTGCGGCAGCCATTCAAGATTATGGACGAGGTGTCATATTGGGATCAGGGAGGAGTAGTTTTGGAAAAGGAACGGTCCAAACCTTTTTTGGTTTACAACGAGGAACCAATGAAAAAGATGTTAATATAGGTGCTTTAAGAATAACGATACAAAAGTTTTATCGAATTAACGGTCAAACAACACAATTTAATGGCGTTGTTCCTGACGTTGTTATGCCAACGCAATACATGGAATTAGAAACAGGTGAAAAATATAAGGATAATGCATTAAAGTCAGATATTTATTTACCTACATCCTATGAAAAATATGCTCCATCAGGTAGCTTTGAAGTTGTGATTAAATCTAGTCAAGCTAGAGTCGATAAAAGTGAATACTTTTCTAATGTATTGGGCTATGCTAAATTTTTAAAACAACGAAGAGGAATGAAAAAAACGAAGGTTTCTTATAATCAACAGTTAGAAGATTTGGATCTTTTGCAAAAAAAAGCTGAGGAGCTGAAAAAGATATCAAAAGAAAAAAGAACTCTGATCGTAACCCCGATTGTTTCTCAAAAGGGTAATGAGGCCGTCAAAGAATCATTGAAAGAAACCTTTAAAAAAATGGAGATAGGTCTGAAAGAAGACTTATATTTTCATGAAGCAATAAATTTAATTGATGAGATTTCAAATAAATTACTAAAGAAATAGTTTTGCCATTGAGCTTGAACTTTAGATATTTACGCATAAATAAAAGAAGATGTTTCCTCTTTTAGTAATTAAAAATACGACAAAACCTTTGGGTGAAACTCTGTGCATTTAAATTATTAAAACCAACCATGAAACTATCCTTAAAAAGTAAAAAGCTTTTCTTCTATCATTTGCAAGTAATGCTAAATGCAGGTATACCTATTTCAGAGGGTGTTAAAACTTATAAGGCAGGCCCATTCCTTGCAATAGGGCTAAAGTGGTCTGATCAAATGAAAGTTAAAGGAAGACCATTGTCTTCTATTATGCTAACCTCAAATTTATTTAAATCTTATGAAATTGGCATTATTAAAATTGGTGAAAAAACAGGCCAGATGGTTGAAGTTTTAAAGGGATTGGATGAATGGTATGATCATCATCTATCCAGCCGAAGAAAATTAATTGTCAGAATTCTCTATCCTCTTTTTGTATTATTTCTTTTACCAATTCTCATGAATATTCCATCTCTATTTGAAAAAGCTACTGCGATGGATTATTTTACAAGTGTAATTTTGTTTTATACTCCCTACATTATCGTGGCATTTATTGTTGGTTTTGTAATACCAAAACTGATGATATCAAAAACTGCCTTTGGACATTTACTTGAAGATTTGGTTTTTAGAATCCCTATACTGGGCAAATATATTCGAGATGGCTATATTAAAAAACTTATGTTTGCAAATGGGCTTGCATTGAAAAGTGGCTTGGGAGTTCATGAGTCATTGTCATTAACATTATCTGTTACACAAAGTCCCCGTTTCTATAGAGATATAGAAACGGCTATTCAGCTTAGCAAAACAGGGGTTTCTTATTATGATTTAATTTCCAATTTCAAGTGGTTGGATGATGTGAGCAAAACGATGATTGCGACTAGCGAAAGAACGGGGAGTGTCTCTGATGGGATGGAGCAAATCTATCGTATAAAAACGGCTGAGAACGAAGCACGGTCAATGTTATTGATAATAATCTTTGGTAGTGGTATTTTGCTTTATGCTTTGGGAATGGTTGGTTATCACGTTATTTTAGCTGTTATGAAATACGTTGATTTGGTTGAAGGTTATTCGAAAATGCCTTAGAGGACACAAAAGAGTCTTCTTTATTTTCTACTAGCTAGCTTTCCATAGTACGTGTCTGGGTATTTTTCAGCAAATTTTGGGAATGTTGCTCTCAGAACTTCTTCCCTTTTGCGTCTTTTCATCCTTGATGCCTTGCTTAATATGGACAAATAAACCTTTTCCGCTTTCAACTCTTTTTTAAAAAAGGGAGCGCTTTTGGCAATTTTTAAACCTTTGATCGCCTCTTTTGAAGAGGCGGTACCTTTGAGTTCTATTGCTATGCTTCTTAAAGACATAAAAGAAATGAATCGGTTTTCTTGAGTGTCATCATTTAATTCAATTAAGAGGCCTTTTACTTTATTACTTGCGGCCTCTAGGATATCTTTTTTCAAAGCTTTTGCTTCGTCCCTAATTTTTTTATTTTTTGATAGCTTATTGCATTCTAGTAGAGAAAGTTTAAACAAAGACATTTCAGCATTTCTGACTACACCAGAAAGTTCTGGTATGTATTTTTTTTCTGGCAGTATTCGTTTTAATTGGTCCCCGTAAATATTTTCAAAATTTCGGCCTGCCATTGAGGTATCGGATATTTTTCTATAGGATCCATCGGGAGAAACTTCAACACCGCCATAGAGCGACTTTTTTGTATTAAATAATTGCGAATATGCTCCAAGTTTGTCAGTACCTATAAACCACTTTTTGAAATTTACTTTTCTCTCTTTTAAATATGCTTCTGCACCAGATGTGCCACCACCATCAGTTTTGATGGCAAATAAAACAACGTTGGGATTGTCCCCATGAGCTGTTTCTATTTTTTTAAACATTTTGCCAGACCACTTATTACACGATGGGCACCACGATTGAAAAAAGACGAGCAAGACAGCTTTACCTTTAAGTTGGTTTAAGCTAATTTGAGGGCTATCTTTTGAAAACTTTATTGAGTCTCCAAATTCTGGAATGAATTTTTCTTCACTTTGAATTGAGAAAAATGAAATGAATAATAGCAAAAAAACGGCAAGGACTTTTAGCTGATTTGACATTTGTATAATCTGCCTAAATGAAGTTTTTAATGTTTACTAAAAATGGTAAGTTTATCATTAAGCCCAAAAGGTTCAATCTTTAACTAACTGTATAAAAATTGCTGTTTATTGATGTTTTTGTTTTGATGGAGGAAAAACTAAATTTTAAATAAGTTTTATTGTTTCGTTAGATTTGTTGAACTATACTTTATAATGATTCCGCACCCCTTTTTTGAGAAGTTTATGGCCTCTGAGACTTTTGATGTGAATATGTTGAATCCGTTTATTAAATGCACGAAAGATGTATTTGAAAAAATGGCAAGAATTCAGGTTCAACGAGAGGGTTTAAAATTGAAAAGCGACTATTTGATGGACGGTAGATATTCAGGGATAATTGGTTTAGCGGGTGCCGGTTCAGGCTCTGCAATCATTTCCTTGCCAGATTCCTTAGCCCGTACAACAGTAGCCAATATGTTATATATGGAGCCAGAAGAATTAAGTGATGACGATATTGAAGATGGTGTCGGTGAGTTAATTAATATGGTGGCAGGTGCGGCAAAAAGTTCTTTTTCAGATACGCCCTTTAGTTTTGATATCTCTTTGCCAATGGTTTTAAAAGGAGTCCCCGGCAAGTATGAGGTAGCCCATAAAGCCGGTGTTCCATGTTTTGAAATCAAATTTTCCTGTTTTGAATTGGGTGAAACATTCATTCTGGAAATTTCGATTAAATCCAATAATTAAATAAATTTTGCAAATGCAAAACTCTTTAAATAAAAATAATTTTTAATTTTCTACAACATTTTGGCATAAAAGATTATTCATATCTAAATATAGTGGTTTTTGATCAGCATGGCTAATTATGTCTCAATACCATTACTTTTGGGTGATGAGCTTATATAAAGCATTATATGAAAATTATATAATAAATTTGACAAGTTTTATCCGAGAGTGTATAGTGAATAATAGCAAGTTAAAAGGGAAAGATATTTGTCGAACGAGCACGAATCTAAATCAGACGAAACGATAACGAAACGCTCCCTTAATGCCATCAAAAAAATGGGTCGTAATACGTCAATGTTTCTTCGAAAAGAAGAAATAGATTACAGCAGGATGACCGTTAAATTAGAAGATATAACTCATAAAAACTTTCTTGCCTATTGTAATTTAAAAGTTGCTCCTCACCAAAAAGAGTTTGTCGCAGAAAACGTGTTGTCTATGGCCGAGGCGAACTTTTCAAAATCAGCTTGGCTGAAAGGTATTGTGGCTGATAATACTCCGGTAGGGTTTATTATGTTATCGAAAAATGTCAGCCAACAAAAATATATTCTATGGCGCTTCATGGTTGATGAGCATTGGCAAAACCGAGGGATAGGTCGCAAAGCATTTGACTTATTACTAAAAGAGGTTGCCGTTTTTCAAGGAGCCTATGAGTTGCGAGCAAGCTATGTTCCTGGCAAAGGTGCACCAAAAGAGTTCTTTGTAAAAATGAAGTTTGTGCATACAGGTCAAAAAATTGGCGAAGAAGTTTGCCTCGTATATTATTTTAAATGATGATCCCTTATTAAGGTCTGTAGCTTAACATTGATGACTACCGCAAGCCAATTTAATAAAATCTCAAGCAGAAATGTAACTTCAGTCGTAGATCAAATACTGAATGACTTACCAATATTAAAAGACAAATTAAAACAAACATTTGATAATGAACAGCTCAATTGTCAGGATGCTTTAACTGAAGGGATAAAGTTTTTAACTTTAGCAGGAGCCACTCCGGCATCATTAACACCCAGTAATCCGGTGGATCTGGTTTGGCATGAATTCCTTTTATTTACAAAATATTATGCTGATTTTTGTATGGAAAACTTTGGTCGATTCTTGCATCATTTGCCTGATGATAATAAAAGCAGAAATCATCGGCAATTCCAAAAAACGTTAGGGTTATATTCCCTCTATTTCGGTGAACCGCCTATTGAGTATTGGGGCGAGTCATCTTTTACAAAAGATTCAAATGTAGCTTGTGGATCTTGTCAAACTTTTAACGAGAAGGAATAACTATGTATTTATCGGGATCAATTAATATAGACCCAAGTAAAATGACAGTCATCAATAAAGTAAAACCTGAAAAAGCATTTTTGAAAATGTTTCATTTTTGTACAGGTGGCGTTATGAGTAAAAAGGAAGAAGAAGAAACCTTTACCGCGATCTCGATATTACATCAAATCAATATGGCGTGTCGACAAATGGGGATTAATAATATTGTGAGATTGTCCAAAGATGATTTAGATTTTTATCTCGATGAAGAAGGCAAGGAAGATGATTTAAAAGATGCTTTAGAAAATTTTAATTTAAAGATTCATAAAGTGGAGTCTGACTTTTTTGAAAAATTAACGTTGCTTCTAGAGGATGATAAATCACCCTTTCAATCATTAATTGAAATATCAATTAATCGTGTTCATAAAGTTGGGGATTATCCCATAATGATTAAAGTAAATTCTTTGATTAAAGATTTTAAAGTTAATGAAGGGGAGGATCCTAAAGATCTAAAAAAACGTTTGGGTACCCAGTTTAAAAATCAGGAGTCTTATGATTCAATGGTTGATAAATATAAATTAATGTTCCAAACATATCTGCAGGATTTTGAACAATCCCTGAGAAAATTCATTGAAGTCGATGACATTGAAATAAAAGATAATGTCCGCATATTACGAACCAAAAAACCAATTCAGGATAAAGTTCATTATCGATTTAGAGATACATGCCGAGCGCCAATCTTTTATGGTTATTATGGTTTTGACGATTATTACATGTACGCTTGGTTGTGGGGAGGATTATGCCATGAGCATAATTTGGAGGTTTCTAATTTTGATTTAGTAGATGAAGCAGGTGCTGAAATTTTAAGTGTTGGCGATGAAGGTTTTGATGCTGGCCAAACAGATGCCTTGAATAATGCGAATGACTTTGAGTTACCAGCGCTAACCTCTGGAACTTACTATGGAGACAATGATTATGCCGATACTATTGGTGCTAGTTCCGTAGTGATAATTAATGCTGAGGGAGGGGTTGATGCAAGCTTCTTCTCATTTAGTGATGGTGATTCAGGTTTTTCTTCCTACGATGCTGGTAGCGGTGATTCTTCTGGAGGAGGATCTTCCTGCGGTTCTTCTTGCGGCAGCAGTTGTGGCGGATGTAGTAGTTGATTGGTTAGCAGAAGGTCTAACTATGATAATGAGCAGCTGTAAATTAAGGTATTGATTGAAAGTGAAAAAAAGAATTTTTGCCAAAAGGCTTATTTGGCTTTCATTAATTACATTAGTAATAATTAGCTTATTATATTGGGTCTTTTCTCGAGAGACATTACCCCCTAAAATTGTAATTGCGTCAGCTGGCCAGGGCGGACAGTATTACAGATTTGCAAAGATGATAAAAGAGCCTTTGGAAAAACGACTTGGGATTTCTGTTGAAGTTCTGACCACAAATGGTTCTGTAGAAAATAAAGAGTTAATCGTGAGCGGTAAAGCTCAGATTGCTATATTGCAGTTTGGTGCCGTTAGTAATGACAAATTTTATTCTATCGCTCCTTTGTATTATGATATTGCCCATATTATTGCTAAAAAAAACTCAAATATCAAAGGATATGAGGACTTCAAAAATAAACGTATTTTATTGGGACCAGTTGGATCTGGTTATCGCGAAACATCTTTAGATATATTAAAATTTAGAGGTATAAAATATACCGAAGTGCCGGTTAAAGATGTTGATGAGTTTTATCATTTATTAGAAAAGAATGATGAAGGTATTGACCTTGCAATTATTACGACAGGATTATTAAACCCAACACTTAAAAAAATATTGGCATCTGATAAATATGATTTAATACCGTTTAATTATGCCGATGCATTTTCAATTCAGAGTTCTTTTTATCAATCACTCAAAATACCGAAAGGATTGTATGGAAACAATCAAATGATTCCTCAAGAGGATCTTAGAACAATTGGAACGGTTGCTTTTTTAGCTGTTGGCGAAAACACTTCAAATAAACTAGTCGAAGGTGTTTTAAAGTCAATTTATGAAACGGATTTAAAATGGAAATTTCCTGGTTTGATAGGTAAGAAAAAGGCTGGCCAATGGCCTTTGCTTCCAATTCACCCCGCAGCTAAAAAGTATTTTAATCCATACGAAGGTATTGGTGTCTTAGCTAATTTCATGGAATCAATCAATGCTTTAAAGGAATTAGTTTTTGCATTTATTCTAGGAAGTTACTTATTATTTAAATTTTTTAAAAAATTAGGGGATGAGGAGAAGGAAAACTTACTATCTATTCAAAAAGAAAAACTGGATGAATTGTTAATAAAAACAATTTCAGTGGAAGAAAAAATTACTAATTCTCTTGGACAAAAAGAATTGAATGATTTTCTGAAAGAAATCGCAAAAATTAAAATTAAAGGTTTGAGAGAATTAGCAGATGAGGATTTAAGAGGCGATCAACAATTTGCTATATTCTTGGCACAGTGTGACAATTTGACAAATACACTACATTTTTTATTGGAAAAAAGAAATGCTTAGTGAATGAAGGATTATTTTTTAAAATTTTGAAAAAAGAATGTAAGTAATAAAAATATTCCCGACTACTATTAGACATTATTAACTTTAAATTTAGGAGAATTAAGTATGAAGCGAAGCAGATTTACAAAATTAGCTATTACAGGAATTATGGGTGGAAGTATTATATTTTCTGCAAATCCATTGATGTCTAGTGATAAAAAAGAAGCAAAGAGTGATGATAAGAAAAAAGATGCTGACTCAAAGTATAAAGAAGTTCATGGATGTGCAGGATTGAATGTCTGTAAAGGATTGGGCGGATGTCATGTGTCAGAAAAGAAATTGGTCAAATTAGCAAAAGCGGCTGGAGTAGAAATCGAAAAAGCTGGCAAAGCTCATAAATGTGGCGGACTAAATCTTTGTAAAGGCCTTGGTGGTTGCAAGGTTACCGAAGCAAAATATGCAAAATATTCAGCTGCAGTAAAGAAAAACTCTAAATACAAAGAACTCCATAAATGTGCGGGCTTAAATGTGTGCAAAGGATTGGGTGGTTGTCATGTATCAGATGCCAAATTAGTTAAATTAGCAAAAGCGGCTGGAGTACCTTTGGAAAAAGCAGGTAAGGCTCATAAATGCGGCAGCTTAAATGCTTGTAAAGGTCTTGGTGGCTGTAAAGTAGATGCGAAAAAACTTAAAAAATATAAAGCAAAACTAAACGCAAAATAATTTAATTTTGAAAGTGCGACATATGTCGCGCTTTTAAAAAATTAATGAAACAATAAAACCAATAGTTATTCCCCTTCATAAAATATATGACAAACAAAAACTCTTTTGAAAATTTGGGTGTTGGTATCGGTTTAAGGGTAGATCATTATCCTGAAATCTTTACTAGCAAACCCAACATAGATTTTTTTGAAATTATTTCAGAAAACTTTATGGTTGATGGTGGTCTGCCACTCTTTAATTTAAATAGAATCTTGGAACAATATCGAGTAGTGTTGCATGGTGTTTCTCTGAGTATAGGCTCTTCGGATCCATTGGATTTTGATTATCTAGCGCGGTTGAAAAAACTGACAAAAATCACGAAAACCCCTTGGTTTTCAGATCACTTATGTTGGTCAAGTATTGGAGGAAAGTATTCTCATGATCTCTTACCATTACCTTACACAGAAAAAATAGCAGATTATATTGCTGAGAAAGCTCGTATTGTTCAGGACTATATTGAGTTACCTTTTGGTCTAGAAAATTTATCTAGTTATGTCAGCTTTAAAAATTCGGAAATGCCTGAGTGGGAGTTTTATAAAAGAGTGGTTGAAAAAGCGGATTGTTTCATGATGCTTGACGTGAATAATATTTTTGTATCTTCAGTAAATCACGAGTATGATCCACACGACTATTTAAAAGATTTGCCTTATGATCGAGTCTTGCAAATGCACGTTGCTGGTCATACCAAAAAAGACAATGGAACGTTGTTAGATACACATAACAATTATGTTTGTGAAGAAGTTTGGGAATTGTACCGGTACGTTTATGAAAAAACTGGTGGGGTTTCTACTTTGTTAGAATGGGATGATGATTTTATTTCGTTTCCTGAAACACATAGTGAGGCTTTAAAAGCAAAAAATTATCAGGTAATTGGCAATGAATAATCCCCCTAAGTCCCCTGATGACCTTAATAAATATCAGATCGATTTCTTTAGTGCGATTACAAAGACCTTTCTTTTTACCGAGGATGGCATTGACTATCAAATGGATTCATATCCAATTGATTTAGTTGAACAAATTATTCCTTTAAAAAACCTTTCAGGCAAAGAACGGTTGTTAACCTATAACCAGCAATACTGGTTTCGGTTATTTTCAACCATGCAAAGTGAATTTCCATTGTTATGCAATTTACTAAATTATGAAGCATTTAATAAGTTAATTAGTCATTACTTAGACGAGAATTCATCAGAATCATTTTCTTTAACAAATTTGTCAAATCGCTTGCTTGATTTCTTAAAAAATTCAAGAGATTGGACTCAGTACCCAATATTGTTAGAAGCAACGGAATTAGAATTAATACATATTGAATCATTTGATGCATTACAATTGAGCAACGAATTGCAATTAGTTCCCATGACCGTAAAAGAGATCCATCTAATAGAATCAAAAGGACTAGCGTTTCAGCCATCATGTACTTTATTTCATGAACATTGGAATTTAGTATTTTCTAGACACCAGGCAATTGAACAGCTTGAAGAGGAAGAAGACATTATTGAGCTGGAGCCTTTGTTGGAAGAATCCTTTTGGTGTATATTTCGAAAAGATAACATAGTAGAGGAAGAGCAAATTAGTTTTATCCAATATGAATTATTGAGTCTTCTTAAAAATGGACATTCGTTAAATGATGCTTTAGTTAGCATTGAAAATTCAGCCACAGAACAGGATTTGATTCTCATTGAAAAAAATCTATCGTCTTGGTTTGCCCGATGGGTTTCATTAGGATGGTTTGTATTACCAAAATAGGAATGTCAAAATTATGAAAAATATTTTTAAAACAGAAGATGTCTCTGTAGTCTTAGCCCGAATTGAAAAATTATCATCTTCTTCACAAAGAAGTTGGGGAAAAATGGATGTGGCTCAAATGCTTGCTCACTGTAATGTAGTTTATGAGTTGGTTTTTACTGACAAGCATCCGCCGCAAAAATTTTTAATGAAAATTATATTAAAGCTTCTTGTTAAGAAAGCTGTTATTAACGAAAAACCCTATAAGAAAAATCTTCAAACGGCGCCGGCTTTTAAAGTGGTGGATGAAAAAGAATTTGATGAAGAGAAATCTCGGCTGGTCGAGTATATCAAAAAAACTCAGGAGTTCGGAGAATCTTATTTTGATAATAAAGAGTCGCACTCTTTTGGTAAATTAAAATCTGGCGAATGGAACAATATGTTTTACAAACATTTAGATCACCATTTAAATCAGTTTAATTGTTAAGTAAAAGAATAGCGACTTTATTGAAAAGGCACCCTCTCTGCTATTTGAAAGAGGGCCTAAACAAAAAATTGATGGTTATCCCAGCGACCTTTGAAATTAAAAATATTTCTAGGGTGGTTTATTTTCTTATTATATTTCTTCTTCTTTTATTATTCTCCTCCTCCTCTTCTTGTTCTTCTAGCCACTCTTCAAGATGGTCTTTCTTTTCTTCCATTTGATCTATTTTTTTCTCAAGCGTTTCAATCAATTCGTCATGGTCTTTCTTTTCCGCCTTCTTTAATCCTTTTTCGAGTTCTTTTAGTAGTTTTTTAAGCAATTTAACTTGTAGTTTGACGTCCTTTATTTTGGCTTGCTGGTCATACCTTGGTCTACCGCGATCACCTCTTTCATGATTCTGCCTATAAGGTTTGGGTCTACGACTATGAGGTTCTTTCATTTCTTTTGTTCTTTCATTCTCTTCTATGCTGTGAAGTCTGATGCCGAGGTGTTTAATTTCATTTTTAATATGTTCCTTTTTTTCATTATTTTTTTTAACATCAGGATGTTGAAGCAGTTTTTCTAACTTTTCAATATTTTCTTTTATTCTATGTTTATCACCATGCCTATTGAGCTCATGCAATTTGTGTTTAAGCTTAACCATCTCATTGTCAACTTCATCGGCAGCATCATCTTTGTGATGACGAATAAGATCGTTTCTATGTTTTTTTAATTTTTTAATTTCCTGTTCGAGCCTTTCACGAGGATCTACTTTGTGGTGACCTCTTTCAAGTCGTTGACGAGCTTCTCTGACAATGCGTTCCATTTTGGAATAATGATGGATGATTGTTTTATAGCACTCAATCGCAGATTCTCTTTTGCCATAAGAATCTAAAATAATTCCTTTTCGCAGTAGCGCAAGTGCTCTTGTTTCTTTGGGAAGATCTTTTGACTTTAAGATTTTTTCATAAGCATGAAATGCCTTTTCTCTTTGACCTAGGCCTACTTCAAGATAAAGAGCCTCCTTTAACATTTTTTTTGCTTTGCTGTCATCATCTGAAATTAGTGATGAAGACATTAATAAAACACTAATGATGGAAATTAATAGTAATCGCATTTTTTTCTCCTTTAACTTTTAATAAATCTCTAGCGTAATTATATATTGAGCTAATTAAAATTGTCATGGTTTTGTCATGAGAAAACTAATAGCGCTAAAAGATCCACTAAATAGCGTTATGGGTTGAATTGATAGCCAATTCCGTGAATGCTGATTAGGTGCTGTGGGTTTGAAGGAACATCTTCAATTTTTTTTCTTATGGAGAGAATTAAATTATCAATTGTTCTCGTAGAAGGGTATTCATTGTCTGGCCACGCATAGCGTATAATCTCATTTCGTGAAATTGATTTCCCTTGGTTTGCAATTAAAATTTTTAATATTTCACGTTCTCGTTTTGAAATAGAGTATTTTTTTTCACCATTAATTGTGATGCAAGATTCAAAGTCAACTTTTTTGTTTTGCCATCTGAATTCCGTTAGTCCTTGATCTTGTCTTTGTGTGTTGATTTTGTAACGCCTTAATGAGGCTTTTACTCTGGCAAGTAATTCGTTTAGTTGAAATGGTTTTGTTATATAATCATCGGCACCTAGCTCAAGCCCTTTTACTTTATCAACCTCTTCTCCTTTAGCGGACAAAAAGAGTACGGGTGTCTCAATGGCATCTTCCCGCCATTTTTCTAAAATGTCATAACCGTTCATCTCAGGTAACATTATATCTAGTAAAATCAGATCATATGTTTCATGCATGCCAAGCTCAAAACCTTCTTTACCTTGGGAGGCAGAGGTAACCTTATGTCCTTGAATAGTAAGGTTGTCAACCAAAGCTCTTCTGATGCCGGGGTCATCTTCGATAATTAATATTTTTCCTGTAATATTCATTGTGATTTTGGAAACGATAAAAGTATTTTTGTGCCTTCATTAATGGTGCTTTCTATTTTAACGGAGCCATGATGGACTTCAACAAGTTGTTTTACTATAGACAACCCCAAGCCGTTACCATTAATGTTTTGTGTGGTCAGGTTGCCGCCTCTAAAAAACTTGTCAAAGACGTGTGGCAAATCACTTGGATGAATTCCTTTGGCATTATCTTGTAAAATTATATTAACAGAATTATCTTTTATATTAATGGTTAATGTAATTTCTGGTCTCTGATTATTACGGGCATATTTGATGGAGTTTTCTATTAGGTTGCTGATTATTTGTTCCATGGAATTGCTGTCATACTTAAATATGATTTTGTCTTGATTAGAATCAATATTTATAATGGGATGATTTGCTTGTGAATTTAAGCAATAAGAAGCCTTAACATTTTCGATTGATTCTAATATAGAGTTATCTTTAAATTCGTATTTTTTATTTCCGCTTTCTAATTTTGAAAAATCTAAAACATTATTGATTAAGCTTCCTAATCGTTTTGAATCATTATGTATTAAGTGATAATATTCTAGCAAGTCTTTATCTTCTTTAATACTTTGGTTCGCAAGTGTCTCGCTCATTAATTGAATGGCGGCAATTGGCGTTCGTAATTCATGTGAAACATTAGTGACAAAGTCGGTTCTCATTTTTGCTAGCGTTAATTGAAAAAGCATGATCTTGTATAAGAAATATAGGCATGTCGTAATAAATGCCACTGTGATAAATAAAATGATTAATAACATTTGATTTCGTTTTTTGATTTTATTTAGTCCGTTTTCTGCAGATGTAAGGTTTAAGGAAATATCCGAATAGTGCGAAAGAACCTTTGAAACATTGGACTTCAATGAACTTTTATTTGTTAAATAAAATTGAAATAGACTGTCTTTTTGTAGTTGCCTAAGATTTAAATCTAAAAGTTCCTTTATTCTTTTCCAAGAAAGTAAAATGAAAATTCTTTTTTCCTGATTAATACTTATTTGAATTACAAAAGGCTTGTCGTTCAAGTCAAAGTTATAGGTGTCCATATTGTTTATTAAGCTAGGCAGTTTTTGGAGATTTAGGTTTCTGCAAGCAATTGAGTTTTTTGTAATGCGAATGAGGTTTGCTTTTAAATTGATGAGCTTGTGAGTTTCGCTCGAAACGAATGTTGGATGTGAATTCATAAAAGAGGTTAGCTTTTGCCAAAAATAGTCGAAGTCATTTGACAAATAATGTTTTTGAACCAAATAGATCATTTCTTGAAAAATTTGCTTGAATGAGTCGTTAAATTCAGGTGAAATTTCCAAATATCCTATAAAGACGGACTCCCAAAAAATCCAAGGCAAGCTAGCAACGTCTTTCTTCTTATTCAAAAGGAGTTCTGCTAGCAACGAACGATAATGTTCTGTTTTATCCTGTTTGAATAACAAAATTGATCTTAGGTGGAGAAATAGTAAGTTGTTTTTAGTAGTGGTATCTTTTTCTTCCTCCAAAAGTTTTTCTTTAGCTAGCTGGTATTGCTGTGATTTAATTAAGTCTTTTATTTCTTTGTAGGCTTTAATTTTTGAACTGCTTACTTGTTCTGATAGTTCATTAAAAAAGGCTTCATTAATATTTTGAGGAAAAGTTATGGCGTTATCTTTTAGGATTAGTAGGCCATCTATTTGATTTTCTATTTTTGAAAGATCATTCTTTAAAATGGCTTGTGCTAAAGTATGGTAGTTTTTATTTAATTGCTCATCTAGAGAAGTTGCGATTACTTGGGCTAAGGCATTTGCGCGACCTAGCTGCACAAAATACTCTTTTTTTTCATCTTGTTTTATTTTATAGGCGAGAAAAATGGCTAACGTAAGAACTAAAATAGAGGTGATGATGATTAACCAAATCAGCTGATTTTTTTTATGTATTTTCATTTCTTCTTTTTTATGGTTGTCGAATTTTGTGTAAGTTTATACGCAGTTACCTTAGAAATGTCTTATATTTTTATATTTGATAATATCAATCAGAAAAAAATAAGTATAGACCTATTCCTAATAATGATAAATTAATTAGGAAATATATTAAAAGTTAGCAAAAGTTATCTGGTGAATTTCAAGGGAGGCTTTGCATAATAGGCCTCTAGCCGATCACTAAGAATCTTTATTCATATGCCCATTCAAGTTGAAATAGTTTTTTATGTCGGAAACTCTTTCGAAATGTTTTTAAAGTTTTGAGTGAATTATTTTTTTGCTTTCTAATTTACAGCGTTCCATTAATGACATAACGGCCAAAGTTTGTTCCGGCTTTATAAAGGGTTCTTTTCCTTTTCGGAGGCATTGATAGATATCATCGTAGAAATTTACAGAGTAAGATGACTTAACTTGAATATTTTTTTGAGTAGTTTTGTATTCATCTTTAGGATATTTTCTATCTTCACTGGCCATAGCGGAAACTAATTTTATAGGTTTTAAGCTTTTTTTATTGAGCTTTTTTATTTCGATAATTTTATTGTTTGGCATTTTTACGGTGCCTTCTGTGCCAATAGCTTCCATTAAGTAATCATCATTTAAAGTTGCCATGTTAATATCGACTTCTGCTAACAACCCTTTTTTATTTGTTGCCAGTATTTTTAAGACATCATCAGCATCTCCTAGCGCAGCAACCAATCTTAGCTGACAAAAACAATCTTTTATGTCTGGCCCTAATAAGCTAATAACCTGATCTAAGACATGTGCCCCAGTATTGCTAAGTTGTCCTCCATCATACTTTAACAACGATTGCCAGTCGTTTCTCCTGACAAATCGATAACGCCCAAATTTAATATGATAAACTTCGCCAATGATACCGCTGCTAAGTATTTTGCTAAAATGTTGAAAATAAGCTTCTAAACGATGAGGTTGATAGGTTGTTAGAAATACTTTTTTTCTTTTAGCTTTTTGAATAATTTCTTTTGCGTCTTTTAAATTACCAGCAATGGGTTTTTCCATGATTAAATGGATACCTCTTTTAATTGCTTCTAGTGCCATGATTTTATGTAAGTGAGTTGGGGATGCGATAACAACAGCTTCTAAATCTGGACAGTCTAAAAGCTTTTTGTAATCTTTAAACGTTTGGCAATGAAAATCATTTTTGGCTTCAAGTAATCGTTCTTCCACAGGATCAGCGACAGCAAGCAAATTAAAATGTTTATGTTTCATAATATTTTTACAGTGATAGCTCCAGCCAATTCTGCCTAACCCAATGACGCCAATTTGTATTTTTTTAGATTTCATAAATAATATTTCCTAATTTAAAAGTTTGGAAAAGTATAGTTTTGCTTATAAAACTTGAAATCAAAATGTTAGATTGTAATTATTCTCAGAGATGATATTTTTGCAGGCTGAAATTTAGAGAATTAAAAGTTTTCTAGATGTCAGTCTGTTATTATTTGGTCTCGATAAAACCGGCACCATCTCCAGGTAGCGTTTGAATTGTATCTAAAGGTTTTAAATCGGGGAACTTTTCTATATAGGCTTTTTCAATAGTAGCTTGGATGTTCTCCGCTTCGTTAGGATTGACAAGCGCAACAACACATCCACCAAATCCTCCTCCAGAGAGTTTAGCGCCAAGACACCCCTTCTCTAGGTATAACTGATCAACGACAAAGTCTAATTCTGGACAACTATTTTCAAACTGATCTTTAGAACTATGATGCGAGTCAAGCATAAATGACTTTAGAAGTTGCGGTTGATTTTCATAAGATGCATCTACTAATGTTTGAATTCGATGATTCTCTTCAATAACATGTTTTGCTCTACGATAAATAGTTGAGTTCAAAAATTTATTAATACTTGGTAGGTCCTTTATAGAAAGACCTCTCAAAGAATCAATGTTGAAACCTCTTTTTTTACATTCATCAACTACTTTTTGACATTCTTCTCGCCGATCATTGTATTTGCTGTCGATCAGCGTGTGTTTTATTTGAGTATTAAAGACCAGCATAAAGATATCCTCTTCTCCGAGAGACATCAGGTTTGTCTTTAAAGTGTCATTATCGAAATATACAAGATTATTTTTTTGCCCATGAACAACGGACCACTGATCCATTAAACCACACATTACACCGGCATATTCATTTTCAGCTTTTTGGCATATTTGCGCTATCTCTTGTTTATTTAAATGAAGTTGATTTGTTTCGTTTAAAAAATAAGCAAAAGACGCTTCGATGGAGGCGCTACTCGAGCAACCTGCCGACATGGGTACTTCGCTAGTAATGGCTATTTGAAAGCCTTTTAAGATGCTAGATTTTTCTTTTATTATATTTAGAACTCCTATAAAATAATTTCCCCAATGACCTTTTTCTTGAAGAGGAGGATTGTTAATATTAAACTCAATTGCTTCTCCAATATCGAGGGCATGGATAATTACTTTCTCATCATCACGAAGAGTCCCAAAGCAATATGTTTTTTGATCAATGGCTGCCGTTAATACGAAACCTTTGTTGTAATCTGTATGATTGCCTAAAATCTCTACTCTTCCAGGTGCATATCCAATGTAAAGGTTGGATGGTTCTTCCTTAAATATTTCGGCGTAGAGGGTTTTTAATTCTGAACTTTTTTTCATGGTGATTTAATAATCCTTGTTGGAAAACTTGATTATTCTATTATAGGAGTGACTTTTTTCTAAGTAATTATGTGATATTGTTTAAGCAATTTATAAACTTTATTTTATGTTCGCAGAAGTTTCTAGAACGGTGCAGAATAATTGGAAGATGTGCATGACCTCTCATTAATTATTATTATAATCAACGCTCTATTTAAGATACTGGAAATGAACAATAAATGGTTTCACCAATCTGGCAAAAGGAGTTTTTTGTAGAAAAATGGCATGCGTGGTTACCTGCTGCTGATGAGCATATAGATAATAATTTAGACACTATAAATATTTCGACAGATGCGCCCGATTTTGCTTTTATACCTGCACTAACAAGGAGACGTTTAAGTTTTTTAACGAAAATATCTTTATATGTTACAGATAAATGCTTTGGGTCACAAAATACGGAAAAGATACAAATTATTTTTGCTTCTCAGCATGGAGAATTGCAAAGTTCAATAAAACTATTGAATTCTATTGCATCTGAAGAGACACTTTCACCAGCACTTTTTAGCCTATCTGTTCATAATGCTGCTGCAGGTGTTTTTACAATTCTGTCCAAAAATACCAGTCCGCATTGTTTTGTTTCTGCAGGAGAAGATACTTTCTTGTCTTCGATTATGGAGGCCGTGGGCTTTCTGTCTGAAGATAAACCAATTAAAGTTCTTCTGATAATTGCTGATGATCAAGTGCCAGCCGAATATAAAAGATTTTATCCAGATTATAGAAACTCTTTTGCCATAGGATTATTTTTAAACAATTTTGGCGTTGGTGCCAAGTATACAATTGAAAGGCAAAATTATAGTAATGAAACGACACAAAATAATGCCAAAGAGTTAATATCATTTTTGTCTGAAAGCTCAGAGGTTAAGAAATGCAGCTTCCCAAAAACTTCTTTTGTTTTAAAAAAAGGAGATAAGGTTGAATAAAATCAATCATTATTGGAGAGTTATTGCGACAGGTATTGCCTTTTCTTCTTTTGGTCTGGGTGCTTTAGTCTTGTCGATGTTATTTTTCCCTTGTTGCTATATTCTTCCACAAAAGAAAAGAATTAAAATGATACAGAAGTCTATTCATTATGCGTTTAAACTTTTTATTTTTGAAATGAAAATATTAGGAATTATGGATGTTAAGTATAATGGGCTTGAAAAATTAAGTGGTGTAAAAGGCTGTATGATTGTTTCAAATCATCCAACGCTGTTAGATATTGTATTGTTATTATCTGTTATTGAAGGTACGGATTGCATTGTTAAGGATGAATTATGGCAAAACCCTTTTTTACGAGGAGCAGTTTCTGGTGCAGGTTATATACCCAATAAAAGCCCCGAAGATTTAATTCACCTGTGTGTTGATCGTTTAAAGGAAGGACATAATATAGTTGTTTTCCCAGAAGGAACTAGGTCGCTACCAGATGATCTAAAGCCATTTAAAAAGGGTTTCTCTGCAATTACTTTAAAGAGTAACTGTCAATTGTTACCCATCTTTATTAAGTGCGAACCTTCAACTTTAACTAAAAGAGAAAAATGGTATAACGTGCCGAATAAAAAGTTTATATTAAGCATGGAGGTTAATGAATTTCTTGATGTGCCAAAGATCACTAAAGACTGCAAATCAGAAATCATAGCATCCAAAGTCTTAAAGAATTATTTGTTTGAATGTTTTAAAGAAAAGAGAGCAAGTTATGAGTGAGATAGTTGAAGAAATAAAAGTTTTGATAATAGATTCTTTGAACTTAGAAGATGTCACACCAGCAGATATAAACCCAAGTGAGCCATTATTTGTAGATGGTTTAGGTTTGGACTCGATTGATGCACTAGAGTTGGGTATTGCGTTACAAAAAAAATATAAAATAAAAATTGATTCAAAATCAGAAGCAACCAAAGAACATTTTAGTTCGGTGAATAATCTTGCAGAGTTTGTTCGCAGCTTTAATAGTCAGGAGAATTGATGAAGACCAGAGAAGATGTGTTTGAAAAAATCAAAGAAACATTGATTGAGCTCTTTGAAATTCCTGAAGAAGATATTACTTTAGAGGCAAGATTGTATCAAGAACTGGATCTCGATAGTATTGATGCCGTTGATATGATAGTGAAGCTTCAAGAGATTGTGGATCGTAAAATTAATCCTGAAGAGTTTAAAGCTATTCGAACTGTAGAGCATATTGTAGCGATTACCTATAAAATTTTACAGGAAACGAAGTGAAAATATTGCTGAATATTTTTACAGGATTAGTAATAATTGTTTACCCTCTTTGTATTTATTATGGGTTGAGTCATTATTCTGTAAAGCACGTAGGTTATTTTGCAATTGTCTTGATAACGATTCGATTTTTTGGCCATTTTATAGCCAACAAAAATAAGATAAAAGAATTCGTGCCCTTTTTTTTTGTCTGTATCCTTAGTTTATTACCCGCCATAATTTTTAATTCTCGCGAATTTTTAAAGGCAATGCCAGTAGTAATAAATTTAAATTTCTTGATTTTATTTTTTATATCTTTAAAAAAAGCTCCAACCATGATTGAGCGATTTGCACGAATTAAAGAGAAGACATTACCCGATCATGCCATCAAATATTGTCGTACAGTGACGATTGTGTGGTGTTATTTTTTTATCATGAATGGCTCAATAGCTTTCTGGACAATCTTTCAAGATGATAAAATTTGGGCAATTTATAATGGGTTTATTAGTTATCTTCTAATTGGGTCATTATTTTCAATTGAATTTTTAATTCGATTAAAAGTGAAAAGAGCCCATGAGAAAATGGAAGCAGAGTTGTAATGTCTACTAATTCGTTAATTCCAATCACACATTTTCTTTTGGATTCTAAAAACAATGAACAGGTTCTTTTTGACAGCGAAAAAAAGGATCTGACGTTAAGTCGATTGAAGTCAGAAGTTTCTATATTGATGAAAAAGATAAACCTGTCTAAGAATAATAAATGGGTTTTAAATGCAGAAAATAAGTTTTCTTTTTTAGTAGGTTTCTTGGCATTGTTGCATTGTCACAAATCAATTGTGTTACCTCCGGGTCCTCAAAAAGGAATATTGAATGAGTTGGAGCGACAAGTGGACGCCTACTTGCTTGGTTCAGAATTTGATTCGTCAAAAGAAGTTTTGGTAATCAATGATCAAGTGAAGATAGATGGTATTAATGACACGGAGTCTTTTAATCTTATCGATAGCAAAAACATATCGATTACATTTTTCACTTCTGGCTCAACAGGTAATCCAAAGAAGATTAAAAAGACGCTGAATAATTTAATCGAAGAAGTGAACGTGCTGGAAGATATCTGGGGGGCAAAAATTGATAAATCCGTAATTACTTCTACTGTTTCACATCAGCATATTTATGGATTATTATTTAGCTTATTGTGGCCATTAGCAACGGAACGGCTTATGTCTCTAGAATTATTTCAATATCCAGAAATACTTTTTGAAAAAATTAAAGCTTATGACCAAGTTTGTTTAATTTCCAGTCCGGCGCAGCTATCAAGAATGCCTTCATTGGTTGAGCTGAAAAATCAATCTTCAAAGAAGTTAAAAATATTTTCTTCTGGAGGGCCCTTATCTTTTGATACAGTCAATGTCTTTGAAGATGATATGGGAGAAGCGCCAATTGAAGTTTTTGGGTCTTCAGAAACCGGAGGAATTGCATGGAGACAACGGATCAAAGATTCGCCGGATTCTCAAACCTGGAAACCATTAAATGGTGTAAGAATTTCAATAAACAAAGAAAATGTTTTATTAGTTGATTCGCCTTTTATTAATGAAGAGAGAATTGATGGCTGGTATCAAACAAATGATTTAATTAAATTAAAAAGGAATCATTGTTTTCAATTATTGGGTCGAAATGATCGCATTGTTAAGATTGAAGAAAAAAGGTTATCACTTGCAGAAATGGAAAAGCGTTTACTTAAACATGCTTTTATTGTGGACGTGGCTGTTCTAGAAATTTTGAATGGTGGAGCTTCGAATGGAAAATCTCGTACTCAATTAGGAGCGGTTCTGCAATTAAATGATATTGGAAATAAGTTCTTATCAGAAAACGGCAGACTTAAGTTGGCGAATAATATAAAGGATTATTTATTAGGTCATTTTGAAAGAATTTTATTACCAAGAAAATGGCGTTATGTGGAATTTGTGCCTCAAAACCAACAAGGGAAAAGAATATTAGCAGAGTTGCAGCATTTATTTAAAGAACGAGATTTAGATAGAAACTTATTTCCTGATTTGCTGGAAGAGAACCTTGATGAAGATAAGGTATTATTAAAAATTAAAGTCCCTTCAGATTTATATTATTTAAAAGGTCATTTTGAAAACCTTCCGGTTGTGCCAGGAGTAGTGCAGATAAACTGGGTAATGCAGTACGCTGAAAAATATTTTAAAGTTGAGCCTAATATTAAATCCATGGAAAATATTAAGTTTTTTAATATTTTGCAGAAAGAGGGCGAATGTGATATTTCCATTGAATATAAAAACAAGCGATTGTTTTATGAATACTCTAATGCCTCACGAAAATTTTCTTCTGGTCGAATAACATTGTTATGAATTGCAAAAAGATACAGCAAGCTTTTTATGGTTGTGAAGTCGCATGACATTTAACCCTTGCATCGTTATCCCTGATTATAATCATAAAGAAAAAATTAGTGGGATGATGGAAGAGTTGTCAGCAGCAGCTTTGCCATGTGCTATTATTAATGATGGTAGCAATGAGGAAACTAAAAAAGTTTTGATGGCATTAGAAGAGAAATATTCATGGTTGGTTGTGTTACATCATGAGAAGAACAAAGGTAAAGGTGTCTCCATGGAAACAGGGTTTAATTGGGCCCAAGAAAATAGTTATAGCCATGTACTTCAAATTGATGCAGATGGTCAGCATGATTGTGGAGATGTAAAAAAGTTTTTAGGTATATCAAAAGAAAATCCAAGTAGTATTGTTCTTGGTCGGCCAAATTTTGATGAATCAGTGCCAATGGGCCGTTATTTGGGACGCTATATCACACATTTTTGGGTATGGGTAGAGACACTCTCATTTAAAATAAAAGATTCTATGTGTGGTTTTCGTGTATATCCTGTACAAGCAGTATTTCGTTTATTTCAAAAGAGTCATGTGGGTAAGCGCATGGACTTTGACACAGAAATATTAGTTCATTTATTTTGGCTTGGTCTACCCCTTAAAACTTTAGATACAAAAGTAAAATATCATCAAGATGAGATTTCGAATTTCAGAATTTGGGAAGATAATTTATCAATAACTTGGATGCACACCAAATTAGTTTGTGGAATGTTATTAAGGTTTCCTGTTCTTATTTATAGAAAATGGAAACCCTATGAAATTGATCTTGAAGAGGAGCATTGGTCAAAAGTGCAAGAGCGAGGTTCTTATGGAGGTATTTATATTACAGTACTGTTGTATAAATTTTTTGGAAAAAATATTGCTAGAATAATTATGGCTCCGGTTATATTTTATTTTTTTCTATCGGGCACAGTGGCTAGAAACGCTTCAAAAAAATATTTTAAATGTTTGGCGGATTATTCTCCAGAATTTAAAAACCTCAAAAAACCTTTAATTGGTGATGTACTGAATCATTTTTTTTCTTTTGGCAATAGTGGTTTAGATAAATTTTCTGCTTGGTTAGGTTATATCAAAAAAGAATATTTGAATTGGCCTAATCGAGAAGTGCTTGTGAGGATGGCAGAAGAAAAAAAAGGGGCCGTGTTAGTAGGAGCCCATCTAGGAAATATTGAAGTCATTAGGGCATTGATCAATGAACATAAAACTGTGATAATTAATGCTTTGGTTTATATTGAACATGCCGAGAAATTGAATTCCGTTTTAAAAAAAATTAATCCCGATGTGGTTGTGGAAATAATTGCCATTAATGAAATGAATATGGCAACGGCCATGTTGATGAATCAAAAAATAGAAAATGGAGAATTTATAGCAATTCTTGCTGATCGCCTCACAGATGTTTCACCTGACAAAAGGCAGGCAGTATCTTTTTTGGGGCAGGAGGCCTATTTTCCAACAGGTCCTTTTATATTAGGAAGCATTCTTAAATGCCCTATTTACAGTATTTTCTGCATGAAAGAGCATGAAAAAAAATATAATGTGTATCTTGAGAAGCTCAGCGATCAACTTGTCTTGCCTAGAAAAAATCGTGAGGAAGCACTAAAGGAAATTGTTGAAATTTATGTTGAAAGAATTGAAAAACTTTGTGTAAAATATCCCTATCAATGGTATACCTTTTATCCGTTTTGGAGATAAGGAATTAAGTTCAGGTGTGAATAAATGGTGAATGAGGATTTAGAAATAGTAGAGTTTGGTGGAAATGAAATTTCAGTTGCTGATCTAGTGTCAATATTGGACAGTAAAAAAGGAGTTCGATTATCACAGAGTACGACCTGGAAGAACAAAATTAATAGTGGCGCTGAATTTTTAGAAAAATATTGGAAAGATGAAGGTGTTATTTATGGTGTAACTACAGGATATGGCGATTCTTGTACTGTGGGAATTAGCCCAGAGTTGATTGAAGAGTTGCCATTGCATTTAACTAGATTTCATGGCTGTGGATTAGGAAATTATTTTTCAGCTGCGATTGGTCGAGGAATTTTAGCGACCCGCTTATCTTCTTTGAGTCAAGGTTTCTCAGGGGTTCGGCTAGAATTATTAGAACGTTTAGAATTATTGATTAATGAGAATATCATCCCGGTTATTCCTGAAGAAGGTTCGGTTGGTGCCAGTGGTGATTTAACACCACTTAGCTACGTAGCCGCAACGATTGTAGGTGAACGTCAAGTTTATCATAAAGGCGAAATTAGAGAAACTGCTGAAGTTTATAAAGAATTGAACATTACACCTTTGAAGTTAAAGCCTAAAGAAGGTTTGGCTTTGATGAACGGTACTTCTGTAATGACGGCTTTAGCATGTCAGGCATATTCACGGGCAGAGTATTTGGTAAAGATTGCTAGTAGAATAACGGCTATGTCGGTTGAGGTTTTGATGGGTAATAAGGATCATTTTCTCCCAGAGTTATTTGCTGTAAAAAAACACAAAGGCCAAAATCAAGTGGCGGCTTGGATTTATGCTGATTTGCATGATCAGAAAAAACGGGAAGAAAAAAGATTACAAGATCGCTATTCTATACGTTGTGCACCGCATGTTATTGGGGTATTAAATGATGCCTTGCCGTGGATGAAAGAGCAAATAGAAACGGAACTAAATAGTGCGAATGACAATCCTATTATATTAGCTGAAGAAAAACGTATTCTTCATGGTGGCCATTTTTATGGTGGGCATATTGCTTTTATCATGGATAGTATGAAAAATGCCATCGCAAATATTGCAGATCTACTAGACCGTCAAATGGCTCTTATGATGGATCAAAACACGAATAATAAATTGCCCAAAAACCTTTCAGGGGCACAGGGTGAAAGAAGTGCCATTAATCATGGCCTGAAAGCACTGCAGATTTCTGTTTCGGCTTGGACGGCAGAAGCTCTAAAGTTAACTATGCCTGCTAGCGTATTTTCCCGTTCTACAGAATGCCACAATCAGGATAAAGTAAGCATGGGGACAATTGCTGCACGGGATTGTTTAAGAATTTTGCAATTAACAGAACAAGTTGTTGCCGCACTTTTGATATCAGTTTGCCAAGGAATTAATATACGAATTAGACAAAATGATTTTGATAAAAAGCAGTTGAAAGCCGGAGTAGTGGATATCGTTGATTCTATAAGTGATATTTCTGCTTTTGTAGATGAAGACCGACCGTTGGATAAAGACTTAAGAGTGATTATTCAAAGATTACAGGATCAGTATTGGAGTATTTGCTGATCAATGGATAAGCTAACATTTAAAAATAGTCCTTGGACAGCGGAGACCCTTTTTGAAATCCCTTTCTTTGATATTGACATTATGGAAGTTGCTTGGCATGGTCACTATATTAAGTATTTTGAAATTGGCCGCGCAACGCTTTTAAGAAAAATAAACTATGATTACCCACAAATGAAAGAATCGTTTTATTCTTGGCCTGTGATAGAAGTGCAATGCCGATATGTAACCCCCGCTACTTATGGCATGAAAGTTGTGATATCAGCAGCGGTGGTTGAGTTTGAAAATAGATTTAAGCTTTATTATCAAATTAGAAATGCTGAAACAAACCGAAAGATTTGCAAAGGCCATACGGTTCAAGTGGCAGTAGATATGAGAACAAAAGAGATGTGCTATGCTTCGCCAGAAATTTTAATTAAAAAATTGGAACAATTTAAAGATAATACCTGATTTCGTAATTCATCAGACTAAATAATTAACACTTTCTTGCATATAAGACCGAGATAATTAATGCTAAAAAAAATTCCATTTCTTATTACTTTTTTTATCCATTTGATATTACTTACCGATGGATTTTGTGATACCACTGAAGTCTTTAATTCTCCTGTTGATAAGAAGAACGAAATCCATTTAAATGCTGTTATGAAGAAGATTCAAAGCAAAAAAATTATCATTGCAGATTTTAAACAAATAAAAAAGATGGTTGTTTTGCATAAGCCCTTATTAAGTTCAGGAAAATTCATTTTTATTGACAGTAAAGGTATCTGCTGGCAAACAGAAAAGCCATTCAAAGTATCTTTTGTCATTACAAAGCAAAAAATGATTCAAATTGAAAAAGGCAAAGTAACATTGGATATATCTATGGATAAACAGCCTCTTATTCATGGGATGACGAATGTTTTTAAATCAATGTTCAATGGTAATTTAAAAGAATTAAAAAAACATTTTTCACTTTTTTATAAGTTTGAAAAAAACAAGTGGACACTTGGGTTAAAGCCAAAAAAAAATAAGATGAAAAGGTTTTTCAAGTCTATTGTATTGCAAGGAGAATTGTATATTGATAACGTTATGATACTTGAGCAAAACACCGATATTACCACCATAGAATTTAATAATCATAAAAACCCTAAAAAATTAACTACTTCAGAACTGTCCGTCTTTGAAAAATAGAACACAGTTCTTTTTTGGGCTTTGGTGCTTATTATTTGCTATTTCATCTGGCCTCCTTTTTCAACTGGCAGCAAATGGTCTTAATTTTAAATCCAGTTTGCTTGATTTACTGCCTGAGACAGAGCAGGATATTGTTGTTAGTAATGCGGTAAATAAATTTACTAAAAGAGTGAGCAATCAATGCTTTTTTTTAATTGGTCATGCAGATGAGTTGGTGGCCTTAAGTAGCGCAAAGAGTTTTGAGAAAAAGTTATTAGCGACGAATTATTTTTCAAGCATAAAAATGGAAATGAGTCAAGATGCTGAAGAGCAGATCTTTAAAACTTTTTTCCCTTACAAAGACAAACTCTTATCGCCTGATGTCATTAAAGTTCTTAAAAATAAAAACGCAATAGAGTCTTTGTGTGACAATTCAATTAAAACGCTTTATTCGCCTTTAGGAAGTGTTGCAGGTAAATTAATTAATGAAGACCCAATGCTTTTGTTTTCTTCTTATTGGTTATCGATACCCAAGTCAATGGGAAAAATGAGATATAAAGACAATGTATTATGGGCGAACGATCAGAATATTAAATATGTTTTTATAAGTGCTATAACGGATGAAGATTCTTTTTCGATTAATTCTCAGGGGAGAGTTGTCCATAAAATCAATGAAATAAAACAAGAAATCATTAGTGGCCAAAAGGATTTAAAAATTTTAATTTCTGGTATGATATTTTTTGCACATGAAGGTAGTGTAGGTGCAAAAAGAGAAATATCAACTATAGGCATTGGTTCATTACTTGGGATCATCTTGCTTATGTGGTTAGCATTCAGATCTTTTAGGCAGATATTTTTATGCCTCTTATCATTGGCCATGGGTTTATTGACTGGTTTTACTTATACCATTTTGATTTTTGGAGAGCTACACTTATTAACTTTGGGTTTTGGTGCGAGTTTGATTGGTGTTTGTATCGACTATTCTTTTCATTTTTTTGCAGAGAAGAGACTTTCTTCTGGGGAGATATCAAACGAAAAGATTTTAAATCGAATTTTGCCGGGCATTACATTGGGTGTTATCACTAGTGTGATAGGCTATTTTAGTTTAATATTTACGCCATTTCCTGGTTTACAGCAAATGGCTGTTTTCTCCTGTTTTGGTATTACGGGTGCCTTTTTGACAGTTTTGATGGTCTACCCAATTCTTTTAAAGAATAAGAGCAATAACGACATACCGTTCCTTTTTAATTTCACTAAAATAATAATTGGATTTTGGCAGATCGAACGTATCGCAAATCACAAAATATTTATTTTGCTAATATTAGTTGTCGTAAGTCTAGTTGGATTCTTAAATATTTCTACGAATGATGACATCCGAATATTAAATTCAAGTTCTAAAGAATTGAAAAATATTGATAAAAAAATTAAATCTTTAATAGGTGATATTGACCTCAGTCGTTTTTTATTAATCGAGGGTAAAACGGCTCAAGACGTTTTAGAATTAGAAGAACAGCTACAGCCAATCCTGAATGAACTCGCAAAAGAAAAAGTATTTAAATATTACCACTGCTTAAGTCGCTTTATCCCTTCTGTAAAATATCAAAAAGAAAACTTTTTACTGTTACGAAAAAACCTCCGAAGTGAAAAAGAAATTTTTAAAACAAAGATGCTAGGTATTGGGTTGGGCGAAGTAAATCTAACGAAGTATCTAAAAAATATTGAGAATTCAAGCCAGAATTATCTGGGATTAAAAGAAGGCTTATCTAGCCCTATAGGAGAAAATATTAGCAGTTTGTGGTTGGGAAAAACGGAGAGAGGGTTTGCTTCAATGATTTTACTTTCGAATGTTGCCAAAGAAAATATTTTGATAGATCTTGAGCGTAAGCATAACGATGTTCACTACATAAATAAAGTAAAGGATCTTTCCGACTTATTGAGCCGGTATAGGCGTCATATCTTTATCTTTGTACTAATTTCTTATCTAGCTATTTTTATTTTATTATTTTTTAAATATAAATTCATTCAAAGCTTATTGGTTACTTTACCGCCTATTTTGGCATGTGGGCTAGCTTTTTTTATTTTCTTTTTGGTTAATATCGAAACGAATATATTTCATATATTAGCTATATTGTTAGTCATGGGTATAGGTATTGATTACACTATTTTTTTTGCTGAAGCCAAGGAGCATCGAGATAAAGTCGGGTACGCGGTATTCTTATCTGCGATAACGAGTTTGTTATCTTTTGGATTGTTAGCATTTAGCAATGCTGTTTTCCTGAGTTCATTTGGCCTAACCGTCTTATTTGGTCTTGTATTTACTTTTTTGCTATCGCCAATGGTTGGAAGTAAAGACGCTGAAGATAGTATTAAAGATGTGTTTGAGTAAATGAGTAAAATAGAATTGATAAAAAATAGATTTATTTAAATGTTTAACAGAAAGACGTTATAGAGGAATAATATGAGCACTAAACCTAAAACAAATAACTATGTTCGAGAAAGTGAAAAAGAAATCAATACTTTAGCCCTAATTTGTCGAATAAAAAAAACACAGAATGAATAAAATTATTCAGCTTATAATTTTTGTGAGTTTTGCGTTGTTGCTAATACCTTCTTGTAGGAAAGCAAAAGAGCGAATATTTCTTAATCCTGAATTCACTTTAAAAGGTCAGAAATTGTTTAAGGGAACGGTTTTAATGGATCTGAATGAAGATCTGTCAGGACTTAAAAAATTTGAAATAACTTTTGGTAAAAAAAAATTAAAGTTCGATGTGCAAGTTGAATATTTTAATAATCGACTTACTCTTGTAGCAATGACTCCAATAAAAAGTCGTTTGTTTGTTATCCAGCATACCAAAAAATATGTGCGCTATTTGCCAGAACCTTTTTTTAAAGCCCCTCTTAAACCTATTCATATTCTCCGAGATTTTTATTTATCAGAAATCTCAGCAGACAAGTTGAAAAATCGTTTGGCTATATTAACTCTCAAAGAAGAAAACAAAAACAATGAACATATTCGAGAGTTTTATTTGGCAAATGAAAAACTAATTACGATTACCTATAAAGAAAACGAAGTCTTATTTCATAATAAATTAAAAGACTATGTGTTTAAAATTAAAACAGTTTATTCGAGTAAAGACGATTTAAATAACGGAAAAAAAGATTAATGTCATTTTATTTAAATGCTTTAGGCATTATCAATTCATTGGGTGATAATCAAAAAGATGTGCTGGGGCGAATATTAAATGGTAGCCCAAATGGCTTGGTAGCATCTCGGGGTTATATTGAAAATGAAACCGTATTTGTTGGTGTGGTCTCATATCCGTTGCCGGAAGTTCCAAAGTCCCTTTCAAAACTTAATTGTAGAAATAATCAATTGTTGTTATCAGCATATAATCAGATTAAAGACGATATTCAAGAGGCAATAGATGAATATGGATTAGATCGAGTGGCGGTTATTATTGGTTCTAGTACCTCAGGAATTGCTGAAGGTGAAGTCGCTATAAAAGAAAAGCTCGATACTGGTAAATGGCCTGTTGAGTTTGATTACAAGCAACAAGAAGTTGGTACCCCGTCTTTATTTTTGAAATCATATTTAAAGTTAACGGGTTTGCATTATACCATTTCTACGGCATGTTCATCGAGCGCAAGGGTTTTTAAATCCGCCAGAAACTTATTGCAGATGGGAGTCTGTGATGCTGTTATTGTCGGTGGTGCTGATTCACTATGTAAATTAACTGTTAGAGGGTTTAATTCTTTGGAAGCAATCTCTTTAAACAAAACAAATCCCATGAGTTTGAACCGAGATGGCATAAACATTGGGGAAGGGGCGGCTCTTTTTTTAATGACAAAAGAATCTTCTGAAAATGCTTGGGAATTTCTTGGTTATGGTGATTCGTCAGATGCTCACCATATTTCTGCTCCGGAACCTGAAGGGTTAGGTGCAGAGATAGCCATAAAGAATTCTTTATTGGATGCAAAATTATCATCAGATGATATGACCTATGTAAATTTGCATGGTACAGGAACTGAATTAAATGACATCATGGAGGCAAAATCATTTCGTAGAATATTTAATGATAAAATGCCCTGCAGTAGTATTAAGCCAATGATTGGTCATACTTTGGGGGCATCTGGGGCCATTGAATTAGCAGTATGCTGTATGTTGATTTCTAATCTAAATCAGCACAATAAACTGCCCCCTCATTTATGGGATAATGAGAGAGATGAGAAGATCCCAGAATTAAATTTAGTCAAAAATAATTTTCGATATCAAAATAATGAGAAGCATTATATAATGAGCAATTCGTTTGCTTTTGGTGGTAATAATTGTTCTATAATTATAGGGAAATAATGTGAGTAATTTTTTTGAATTTTCTGTGGATGAGTTGTTGCCTCATGCTCAACCTATGATATTAATTGATAAAATAATCAAATGCGATAATTGTGTGATTGAGTCAGAAGTTTGTGTCAATCAAAATAAATTATTTGTTGATGAAGATTCTAATATACCTATTTGGGTTGGAATAGAATACATGGCTCAAACGGTTGCTGCCTTTATTGGTTATCAGGCAAAAAATAAAGCTGAAGCGATTAAAATTGGTTTTTTATTGGGCACAAGAAAATTTCTTGCGCATAAGACATCTTTTAAGAAGAACAGTTCTTATAGAATTGAGGCAAATCATTTGTTTGATGATCAGGGCTTAGGTTCATTTGATTGTAAAATTGTAGATATAAATAATAATACTATTTTTTGTGAAGCTAAAATTAACGCTTATCAGCCGGATGACATTAAATCATATTTAGCAAATTTAGAGAGTGAAAAAAAATGAGTTTAAAAAGGGTATTGGTTACGGGATCTAGCAAAGGCATTGGTCGCGCTATTGCCGTAGAATTAGCAAATGATGGATTTCATGTTGTTGTGCATTATTTAAAAGATGAAAAGGGAGCCCAAGAAACAGCAGAGCAAATCGGTATTGAAAATGGAAGTTCTAGCATAGTTCAATTTGATGTTTCAGATCGATCATCAGCCAAAAAAACAATAGAAAGTGATATGGATACAAATGGTGTCTATTATGGTGTTGTTTGTAATGCTGGAATTTGTCGTGATGGATCTTTTCCTGCTTTAACCGGGGAAGATTGGGATGATGTCATACATACCAACTTAGATAGTTTTTTTAATGTGATCCAGCCAATTGTTATGCCTATGGTGAGGTCAAAACAAAAAGGTCGGATTGTAACACTTTCATCTGTCTCTGGAATTGCAGGGAATCGTGGACAAACAAATTACGCGGCTGCTAAAGCAGGTATCATAGGAGCTACAAAATCATTAGCGATCGAATTAGCAAAAAGAGGGATTACCGTAAATTGTGTGGCACCAGGTTTAATTGAAACAGATATGATAAATGATGTTCCTCTAGATGAAGTAAAAAAAATAATTCCGCTGAGGAGGCTTGGCCAACCAAAAGAGGTTGCGGGTTTAGTAAGTTATTTGTTTTCTGATAAAGCTGCGTACATAACTAGACAAGTGATCTCTATCAATGGTGGAATGATATAAAATGTCAAAAAGAGTTGTCGTTACTGGAATGGGTGGCATTAGCCCTATTGGTCATAACTGGGAAGAAGTTCAGGATAATCTGAAAAACCTAAAGAGTGGCGTTGAATATATTGCTGATTGGGACCAGTTTGATGAGTTGGTGACTAGGTGCGGTGCCCCGGTAAAAAACTTTGAAAAGCCGGCACACTATACGCGTAAACAAGTTAGAAGTATGGGGCGAGTTTCAATTTTAAGTACTAGGGCTTCGGAAATTGCTTTGATTGACGCAGGGCTTTTAGAAGATCCAATAATTACAAGTGGCGCTATGGGTGTGGCATTTGGTTCTTGCACAGGTAGCACAGATGCCATTTGGCAGTTTGCTAGGATGAGAGCAGAAGGTAGTATGCGAGGTATTACGGCAACATCTTATATCAGAATGATGCCGCATACAACAGCAGCAAATGTTGGATTGTTTTTTCATTTAAAAGGAAGAGTGATTCCTACTTCGAGTGCATGTACTTCTGGAAGTCAAGGGATTGGTTATTCTTATGAAGCTATAAAAAATGGAAAACAGATACTGATGATTGCCGGTGGCGCCGAAGAATTATGTGTTACCGAAGCTGCCGTTTTCGATGTGATGTATGCAACTACTAAATTAAATGACACGCCTCAATTGACCCCTCGGCCATTTGACGAAGAACGTGACGGTTTAGTCATAGGTGAAGGTGCAGGGGCTCTTGTACTAGAAGATCTAGAATATGCTAAAGCGAGAGGCGCAAAAATTTATGCAGAGGTTGTTGGTTTTGGAACGAATTCTGATGGGTCCCATATAACTCAGCCGTCTCATGAGACAATGATGAAGTCGATGGAAATGGCCTTAGACGATGCAAAATTGTCTCCTGATGCAATTGGATATGTGAATGCTCATGCAACAGCTACTGAATTAGGTGATATTGCTGAATCAATTGCTACACATAATTTATTCGGTAGTAATATACCGGTCTCTTCGTTAAAGAGTTACATGGGCCATACCTTGGGTGCTAGTGGATCATTAGAGTCATGGATGAGTATTGAAATGATGAATAATAATTGGTACGCTCCCACATTGCATTTAAAAAATATTGACAATCGTTGTGCTGAACTCGATTATATAAAGGACAAAGGCCGGCAAATGCAAAATGAATATGTAATGAATAATAATTTTGCCTTTGGTGGTATAAACACCTCGCTTATTTTTAAACGTTGGGGATGAGACGTGCAGCATGTTCTCTGGTCTTTTAATCTATTCTAAGGAAAGAGGCCTTTATGATTTTAGAACCCACGGCATATGTATAGTAAAGAATATAACCTTAGTAAAATGGGCATTTTAACTGCTCGCATACTTTTGGGTGAAGAAACTAGCTAGCTTCTCTTGAATTTTGATGGAGTTACATTGTAGGTTTTTTTAAATTGATTGGAAAAATCGAAAGCATTTGGATAGCCTAATAAAAGAGCAATTTCTTTAATGGGTTTATTTTCTTTTTGAAGAAGTTGACAAGCTCTTTCCATGCGTCTCATGATTCGGTATTTTCCTGGAGAGAGCCCCATTTCTTTTTGAAATAATTTTCTAAACTTTTCATAACCCCAGCTATTATTTCGACATAACATTTGAATTGGTAGATTGTAATTTTTATTGTTGCTTAGCCATAAGCATGATTTTTCAATAATTTGTTGATTTTGATTACTGATAGATTTTTGTCCAAATTTTTTCATGATAAAAGTGAATAAGTTTAATATTTCTAAGAAGTGAAATTGTAGGTCGTGATCTAGTGCTCGTGAAAAGGAATCCTTTAATTTTAAAAACCGTTGAATCAATGTTTCATCCAATCCAATATAACCCACCGGAGATTTCATCGTGATGAAATTATAGCTTTCAAGAGCACTATAAAAATCTTCTCCTAAATCGATAAAGCATTCCAACCAATTTTCATTTGGAGTAACCCAGTTGCTATGTATTTGTCCGGGTATTCTTTGAAAAATACTTCCGGGCTTTAGCTGATACTTTTGTCCATTTTGATCTTGATATTCACCTGTACCATTTATCACATATATTAGGGAATAAGCTTTTACTATCACATCCTGATAATCCTTGTGTTGAGTTTTATTTATGATGCCTATTCCTATCCGGTTGGTTTTATTATGGTGCAAAATAGTCCTGTAGGCACAATCAGTGTTTATTATTGTTAAATCCACTTTACGTTCCTTTAAAATACCAAGTATCCTATTTTATATACCAAATATCCTATTTTATAATAGGGGTTTTGGGTAGACTTATCAAAAAACTAAAGGGAAAAATAGATGAATAAACAATATAACTATTGGGAAGATCCACAGATCACTAATATTAATCAATTAGAAGCTAGGGCTACATTGTTTCCTTATAAAACAAGAGTCGAGGCAAAAACGTGTGATAGAGAGCGCAGCCCTTATTTCAAAAGCTTAAATGGAAAATGGAAATTTAAACTATTTGATGCACCTAATAATGTTAAAGAATCGGTACTTAAAAAAAACTATAAAGATCAATCCTGGGATAACACTGACGTACCTTCATGCTGGACAATGCAAGGTTATGATCGTAATCACTATACGAATGTTCAGATGCCTTTTTTTAATGATGCCCCGCGGGTTCCTGATAAAAATCCAACGGGTGTTTATCGGCATGAGTTTAATTTGCCAAGTGGCTGGAAGCATCGCAGGACGGTAATACATTTTGGTGGCGTAGAGAGTGTTTTAGTGCTTTACATCAACGATTGTGAAGTAGGTGTGTCAAAGGATAGTCGACTGCCTTCTGAATTTGATATTACTAATTATTTAATCAAGGGTAAAAATGTAATTGCTGCAAAAGTTATACGTTGGTCGGATGGCAGTTACTTGGAGGATCAAGATCATTGGTGGATGTCTGGCATATCAAGAGAAGTATACTTATACTCGACACCAAAAGAATATATTGCAGATGTCTTTGTTATAGGTGATCTTGATGCAAACTATAAGCATGGTGTCCTTAAATTTGGAGGTGAGTTCATCATTGGTCGCAATGTTAACAAACCTTATAAAGTAGTTTTGCAGATTTATTCCAACAAAGGCAAGCTTGTGAAAGAAGTTAAGAAAGAGTTACCTGTGATGCAGGGGGAGTTTAACGATTATCGACATGTGCCTGATTTGAAAATTGAAGAAGACCTAAAATCGCCAGATTTGTGGAGCGCTGAAATTCCAAATTTATATACAGCTGTAGTGAGTTTATATGATTTCAAAAATAAAATGATTGATTGTACCAGTACCACATTTGGATTTCGTAAAATTGAAATTAAAAACAGGCACCTGTTGATTAATGGCAAGATTGGATTAATTCGAGGCGTTAATAGGCATGATCATGATGATCAAAAAGGAAAAACGGTTTCCAGAGAAACAATGAAAAAGGAAATAACTTTAATGAAGCAGTTAAATTTTAATGCTGTTAGAACATGTCATTATCCTAACGATCCTTATTTATATGATTTATGTGATCAATATGGATTATACGTAATTAATGAGGCAAATATTGAAACACACGGGAATTATAATACGTTGTGTGATCAGTCAAATTGGGCCAATGCTTTTTTGGATCGAGGAATTCGAATGGTCAAAAGGGATAAAAATCATCCTTCAATTATTTTTTGGTCATTGGGAAATGAAAGTGGTTATGGAAGTAATCATGAAAGCATGGCTGGTTGGATAAAAAGGTATGATGATTCTAGGCCATTACATTATGAAGGTGCGGTTAATTTTGGGCCGTGGGAGGGGACGGTAAATGCTTCTACTGATGTTGTTTGTCCAATGTATGCTAGTGTTGCAGATATTATTGATTTTTCAAAACGAAAAGTTGGTATCCGACCATTAATTCTATGTGAGTATTCTCATGCCATGGGAAATAGCAATGGTGACTTTAAAGCTTATTGGGATGCTTTTCGAAAATATGATGGATTGCAAGGAGGCTTTATTTGGGATTGGAAGGATCAAGGGTTGTTGCAAAAGGATTCAAAAGGGAAATCTTATTGGGCGTATGGCGGTGATTTTGGTGATCAACCAAATGATGCAAATTTTTGTATAAATGGAATTGTATCGCCAGACCTGACCCCTCATCCAGCGGCAGTTTCTGAAATATTTAAATGTCAACAATCCTTTCAATTTAAAGCTGTAGATATCAAGAAGGGGACCTTTGAAATTACGAATGAATTTAGTTTTACTAATGCTAGAGAATATGAATTTCTATGGGTGATTAAAAATAATGGTAACGTCATTGGCAAAGGTGAATTATCACGTTTGAATGTATCTCCAGGTCAGTCTAAAAAGGTATCTATTTCATACCCAAAATTTAACGATACGCCAGGTTCTGAAACGTTTATTGAGTTCGAAGTTAAGTTGTCTAAATCTTCCTCTTGGGCTGCGAAAGGCCATTTGGTTGCTTTGGAGCAATTTCTTATCAGAAAGAAGAATAAGGTTTCAGTTAAAGTAACTGATGGTGATTTAAAAGTTACTGAGGATGCGGGTAATGTTGTCGTTGCTGGTGATAACTTCTCGTATGTTTTTTCAAAAAAACAAGGTGGTTTGACCCAAATAAAATGTGGTAATAAATCTCTATTAAGTGGTTTGCCATCGTGTCCAAATTTTGTGAGAGGGCCTATAGATAATGATGGTGTTAAATTGCTTGTGAATAGAGGTGGACGACTTAGTTTAAGAAAGTGGTTGGAGTGGGATTTATTTAATCTTAAATCAACGTTTAAGTCTCGGGCAAAGGTTATTTCGAAAAGTAAAATAGTTCAGATTTCATTTGCAAAAATCTATTCAACTACAGTCATCAAGAAAGCATTTATCGTTGAGGAGAAGCACACTATTTTTGCAGATGGATCTTTGAAAATAAAATTAAATTATACTGTGAATCGAAAAATTGATGATATTCCTCGAATAGGTTATGTGTTCTCTTTAGTAAAAGATTTTGATCAATTGGCTTGGTTTGGTCGAGGACCAGAAGAATCGTATGTTGACCGAAAAGATGGTTGCCATGTAGGTTTATTTCGCTCAAGCGTTAAGGATTTATATGTTCCATACATAATGCCCCAAGAGCATGGCAGTCATGTCGGGACAAGGTGGGCAAAATTATCGAACAAAAAGGATTTTGGTTTGTATGTAGAGGGGAAAGATCTGCTGGAAACTTCAGCAAGCCACTTTACTCCTCATGATTTATTCAAAGCTAAGCATACGATAGATTTGAATCCAAGAAACGAAGTCTTGTTTAATATAGATATTACTCAGAGAGGTCTTGGAACGGGTAGTTGTGGCCCGGTTACTATGCCCGAGCACGTATTAAATAAACAGAATTATACCTTGGAATTTAAAATAAAGCCTATGGTTGGCGATGATTCAAGAGCGTTTAAGGAGTATCAGTGCTTGAATTACAAATTAAATGATGATGCTTAAGCCGTTGTTTTTTAGGGTTTCTGCTTGAAATTGAATTCATGAATTGTGCTATATATAATGTATAGAGGATTTGATTCAAAATAGAATCGTTTTGCAGGCACGGTTTTTTGTCTCGAGGAAAAAATGGTTTTATTGGATTAAGTCCCATTTTCCTTCTCTTTGACCAATTGTATTAAGGTTTATATAAGAGACTTTTATGGGAATCAAATTTTAGGCTAAAGTTTTAATAAAGAGCGGGTTTCCCTGTATAAGCTCAAAATAGCCTTGTATGCCTTTATTATACCCTTAGGACACGTTTTAAGAGGTCCTAATTCAATTTATTGGTAGGCAAAGAACTTTAATTTTTAAGAGAAAAAGGTACTTTGTAGAGCCAATGTGAGCCCACTATTTGCAAATAGAGTATGAATTTGGCCATTTTTTAAGATTTCTAGGGATTCTAATCAAATATTCATTAGTTATTTTGAAAAGTAGTTTAATTCTCGAGTTTTATGATATATTTTACATTTTATAAAATGTAAAAACGAGTAGTTTTGGAGTCTAGTAGCTCGAATTATGTGTTAATTCGGTCTTATAATAGGCTGGCAAGGGGCTCAAAAGAGTCAGATATTTTCCATGTGAATATAAAACATGGAAAAGTGGAAAAAGTAGCTTTTTTTATAAGGTAAATTTGATTTGTGTCTTAGGTTTGATTTGAAATTAAGTACAATTCTTCCCTTTTTGGTAGGAGATCTCTGTCGAGAGGTGTCTTTCCATGAGTAAAAAGACGGTTTTAAGGCAATATAAAGCTTTTGTTTTAGATGATGGAAGGAGGGTTTGATTAATTTAGTATAGTTTAATGAAGCCTCTAGAAGGGCGAATACACTAAGAGTTCATGAAAGGCAAGTTTAATTTGGCCTCGAAATGAATTTTGTGAGGTATTTAATAAAGCTTTTAGTTGCTGTTTAGATTTGTTAGGTTGGCTGAGTAAAATACTCAGCTTTTTAAATGTGAATTATTATAATTTTGAAACAGAGACATCCCTAAGTAAGGTATGTCTCATAAAAAAACTTTTTTTCTAAGGAGAAAAAATGAAACAATTTAAGCTGTTATTTAGCTTGATGACAACTGCAGCACTGTTCTTTTTGGCAGGTTGTGGAAGCAATGGAAGTGATCCGATCGATATCGGAACTAAGGTTCTTGAGCTTGACAAAAAAATTATGTTACAAGGTGCCATTCATTCGTATAGAACGGGTGAAGCGTTGCCAAAAATGGAAGTTAGACTTTTCTTAAACGGAAAATGGGTTACTTCTAAAGCAGAACACAACGGCGAATACTTCTTTGATGAAGTTTTTGCTGAAAGAGCATCAAACAATAGTAATAATAATTTGCTATTAACTTTTGTTGAAACACTAACAGACAACAAAGATGTAAATGACAATAAGCTTTATGAAAACGGAACAATTTATCCTACGTACCCAGATTCAAGAGTTCACATTGTTGTTATAGATCCAGAGCACATAACTGGTATTGTTAATCCAAATGGCGACTCTTTGGGTTTTGAAGATGGAACAAGTTCACTAACAAGTTTAGATTTGGATACTCCATTTAAGCCAGACATTGTTCTTGAAATGAATACTGTTAAGACTCAAGACATTCGTTTGGTGCCTGCAGGTACATTGACTGGTAATTTGGTTGATAGCTCTAATGGTAACAACATTTCTGGTGCAACAGTAACAATTGATTCAGACGCTATCATTGGGACAGCAGCTGCTGGTAATGATGATGTATTAGCTGGTTGGGATCATAGTATTAGACACGCAACTTCAGGTACAGATGGTTCTGTTGTATATTCAAATGCGACAGGCAATCCGGCTCCAGGTGTTGATTATGATTCATTACCAATTGGTGTTACAATGCACGCAGAAAAAATTGGGTATAGTGACAAAACAATCAATGCTGCTTTGGTATCTGCAAATGCTGACATTAAAGATGATTTGGTTGGTAGTTTTGGTACAGTTTTAATGGACCCGTTCACACTAGATTTGGTAACGTTTAAATTAACTGTTTTAGATCAAAATTTTGCATTATTAACTGGTGCTGTAGTGACTATTAGTCCTACAAAAGCAGGTACTTGGGCAACTTTGTATGAAACGGCATTATCACAAAATTTAACTACTGCAATAACTTACACAACAACCACTGGTACAGATGGTGTTGCGACGTTAACAGTCCCTGCATATAACTATAATGCAGCTAAAGACTTTACTGTTACTTATACAGATGGTACAACAACTATCTATTGTATTAAGCTTGATGGCTTTTCACCGTATGAAAATACGGTTACAGACTTAAATGTTGATCTTCATAATGACGTTGGAGCAAAAGACACAATTGATCTAGGTCAAATTTGTATTGGTCCTAAAACACTTTATTATCATCCGACATTTGTGTTCCAAGTTGTGTATAACAGCTTACCAGTTCAAGGCGCAATTGTAACGGGTCATCAAACTACAGATTTAAATGGTGCTTTGTCAAGTGCTGGTACATTTAGGCTTGCTGGCGGAACATCAGATGCAAGTGGATTTGTGACTTTGTTAGATGTTGCTGTTGATGACTTTACTGATGCAAACGAAGAGCTCGTATTGAAATTTGATTTATCTGCTGTTACTTCTCAGTTTGATGGTAGCTTCGCAGGTAAAAAATATGTGCTAGCATCACCAGGTGTTTTATCAACTGATAAGCTATCTACTACAATTAATGCTGCTGCAATGTTGTTTGAAACTGTTAAGACAGGTGAATCAGGTTTAGCCGCACAAGTTGTTCTTGCAATCGAAGATCAAGCATTGGCTGCTTTGACTGGTTACATTGTTAAGACTAATACTACAGACAACACTTTTATTGTTGCTGACGCTATTAACTTGGCTTTAACGGTTACTTCTGCAGGTGTATTGGATAAAACTTATTTTGCTACAACAGATTCAACAGGTTTTTATTCATTTTCAGCTACAAACGGAGTGAAAATTCCAGTTGGAATTGCCGTTACATTGAATTTGAAAGTTCTCGGTGATTATCAATTTTCAGAAGAAAATGATGATTCAATTAGTCTTGATGCTGTTGTGACAGCGGATAATGGTGTAGAGCAATTAGCGGCACCAAATACTAGTTGGTTATGGCAATTTCAAACAGGTACAATTGCTGCCAAATATGATGGAACATCATTGGTTGTTCATACTGCTGCAATTGAAGATGACCTAAATCTTAAAGATGTAGGCTATCATGTTGTAACAGTTGCTAAAAGTATTGGTACAAGTACAACGTTAACAAATGCAGTTGCTATTACTGATGGCGATGATGATATTGCATTAACATTTACTCTTCATGGCACAGAAGCTGGTAACAGTTCAGTAAGCTTGAATATTTTGATGAGTGGCAATGTTAATACAACTTATTCGCTAACTAACACTGAGGCAGCACCTGCAGCGGATAAACCTAAAGAGAATAGGGTTTATGTTGCAGCAGCAAATTTCAATGGTGCTGGTACATTTGCAGGTACGACAGAAGTTGACGGTGAACGGTTTGTAACAACAGCTACTGTCTCTGGTCGTACGCTTACGATTACTCCAGAAGGTAATGCAAATAAATTCCAAGAAGAAAAAATATATAGAATTGTAGTTAAAGTTTGGGATACAAACGATAACGAATCTGACGATGTGATTTATGTTAAATTCTATAATGCTAATGCTGAAGTTTATACAGTTACGGCACCAACAATTGATTTTAATGCACTGACAGCAGCAAGAAACTGGACATTAAGTAACTTGACAGCAACAGTTGCAGCAAACTTCAGAGTAATTGTTGATAAAGGATTAGCTCCTAAATCACAATTTGTTGTTAGTAATGTTAATACTGGCTTTGGTCCTGCTAATGCCGGTTTGCAGTCAGCAAATATTGGTTTAGCTGCGTTGATCGTTAGATTCCCTATTCCAACAAACTCTAGCGGTACAGTTTTGACTGATACTGAAGCAACAGCTATCGACAATGAGTTTGATGTATGGGCTCAGGCGTATACTCAATCAGGTATCATTTTGAGACATTGGACAAAAGTAGATGCTTTAACTGGTACTAATGGTGACTTGTTTAATGTTGAAGAAAATGGCTTTTTCAAAACAACAACTCTTGATTTAGATACAGCTCAAGAATTTGAAGATGCATTAATTGCTGGCCATAAAATAGATATTATTGTCGTTCATAAAGACAATATTATTGCAGCAACTGCAGCAAATTCATTGACATTAAGTGTTGCTAATCTAGCCGGTGTTCAGGTTAAAACAATAACCACAAATGCTGCTTTAAATGCTTCTACTTTTGCTGTAGGCTTGAGTGAAGATACAGATGCTTCAATTACTGCTGCTCCTACAATGACAGAAACTGTTTTAGGCTTGAGTATTGGTAATGTTAGATATACAGCAAAAGATGTTATTTCAGGTGATGCTGTTTATTCTACAACTGGTTTTTCTACAGTCTCAACCGATGATGCGGCAAACCGAGATATATCTTCAGATTCTATCCCTGGTTTAGGAACACTAAATGCTGTATACTTAAGTAACAGTATTAGTTCTGCGGCATTAACAGTTCTCTCAACTCAATTCAGACCGGGGCTTACTCGTGTTGATTATGACGCGAATGGTGATGCCGATTTGTTAGATGCTGGTGACCAAGATAATGCAGCAGTTACAGCTGTTAATACTTTGACCGCTACAATGACTCAAGTTGATGATATTACTAACGAAGGTAATGCTACAAATATGTTTGAGGATGTTGCGGATAATAGTACTACAACAGCTGTTGACATTGACTTTGATAGTATTCAAAATGCTGCAGGTGGTGCTGGTCCAGATATGTCTAACGCAACAACTCTTGGTGCGTTAACAGGTATAGCTGGTGCTGGAGGAGACTTATTCTATTCTGCGCTAACTGCAGGAACAACAAAAGACTTTTTAAATAATCTGATCGTAGGTGATATGCTTTTCATAAACACCGTCGATGTATATTTGACTATTACTGCTGTTGTTGCAAATACTAGTATTGCGTTTGATATTGGTGCAGCAGCTGGTGTTACAGATATAAGAGATTCTTTTGGTTGGAATAGCAATTATGATACTGTAATTATTCCAAAAAGTTTTAAAGTAAGTGTTGCTGTAGCAGCTAATGCCAATGATGGATCACTAACAGCTGATGGCGGTACAACTGGCTTAAGAGCATCAACATTAGATACTTACACAGTTACAACTACTACGTCTGTTGTCATTGGTGACAATTTGGATTTAGTAATCGGTGATACGTTGTACTTTGTAATGACAAATGGTACATCCACAACTAACGCTGCTAGCGTTTTCTCAGCAACTGTTACAGCGTCTTATAAAGGTGCTGCTACAACTGTTGTGACTCTAAGTGCAGCAACTAAACTTAGTGGTTGGGCTACAGCTTTAAATGATTCATTATTTACACCAACGTTTGTAGCGTATTATGGTGAGCAAGTTACTGTCGGTCTTGGTACTGGCGTAGGTAGTTTACTTAATATCAATACAAGTGGTACTAATGCATCCGCAGGTACAGGTGATGTTGGAATTAACCCAAGTGCAACAGCTATTGGTGATGCAGCATTAGGTAATGCTGAAATCGATGATACTGCTGGTACAGGTGGTTATGAAGCAGTTAAATAATTTAATTATTTAATAAAGACTTAAAGGCAGGATTTTTATCCTGCCTTTTTTTTTGTCAAAAAATATAGATCAACGATTAATATAACGTTTAAAAGAATATGAAACAGGTTACAAATAATAACTATTGAGAAGATAACGCTAAGATAATGAAGTTTGATTCGTTTAGAAAAAATAAAACTAAGCCTAATAATGTTTAAGCATTAGGTATATGAAAAATAATATGTATTCGAAACCTTTTAAATGTGGGATTTGTAAATGAAAAAAACTATATTGATATTTTTGATAAATTTAGTCGCGTTAACATTTTTAATAGCTGAAGAAGTTGAAGTTGATAAAAAGAAAAAATTTGAAATAAAAAAAATAAAGCTAGATACAAATAAGAAGCAAATAGTCAAACCATTCAAAGAAATCGGGTATCTTGTCGATATTCAATTGTTTTTTGACAAATTAAAAGTTGATAAAAAAGCAATACTTGAAATGGATAGAAACAGATCGGCTTATCTAGTATTTGTTAATCGAAGAGGAGTCTTTTCATTTTTAGAAACTGAACAGAATGACTCTGTACTAGAAATTTTTGAAGATGGTTCATTAGTTGAACTGGAAGGAAAAGAGTTTCTAGCAGGTAAATTACTTGAAATAGATAAAATAAATGTATCTGATAAAAAACCAAAATTCGTGATCGAACGCTACAAAAAAAACTTTCATGGTAAAAAAATTAAACTATCAGGCGTTAACATGTGTCAGTGCTCCCTAAAAATAACACCATTAAAACACAATTGTAAGTTAGGCCATTTGCATCATTTGCAAACCAAAGACGATACTATTTATCACTACATACAACCAGGGAAATCTTCAAATATGAGTTTTCATGGTAAAGCAGTGGATGTAGAAGGACTCTTATTTCCAGGAAACTTTATAGCAGTGACAAAAAGAACTTTAAAAGCCAAATAAAGGCTATTAAAATTATTGATTACGAGACTGTATGCTTTTCAAAATAGCTTCTGAAGCGAAAGCATACCCGTTTTCATTATAGTGTGAATGAGCATTTTTGAAGAATCGTTTTGGATTGCCATCCATTAAAAATTCATTTTCTAAATCAATGAACTTTATTTTTTTATCTTGAATTAATTTCTGAAGATCATTTTTAAATGGATTGAGTTGCCTTTTATAAAACCGCTCAGCTGTTGGTAAATAGACAAATATTATTTCTCCACTCCAAGATTCAACAGTTCTCTTTGCTTCAGTCATAATTTGATCAAATAAAGCCAAGTCACTGTTAAATTTAGCTAAATAAGGTCTGAATACTTTTTGTCTTAATCTATACAGTTTGGTAAATTTTGAGTTTGCCATACCTTTAATTTTTTGTTTATAACTTGTGGTTGGTGCTGGTGCAGAAGTAAATCTTTTACTAGAAGATTTGTTTCTAGAGAGATCTATGTATTTTTTAATGAGTAGATCAATTTCATTTTGTCTTTTGTATAAATTTTGTGTGAAATCTTTTTTTAAATAATTTAAAAATATTTTATTACCTTTTTCAAGAGCCAAATTGGGATATAGATCATTACTAACAAAACACCAAACAACAATCTTGGGTTTTTTGAGGATAAGATATTCTTTAATAGTTGCTAACATTGCTAAAGGACCGTGCCCAACAATTCCTAAATTCAAAACATTTGGGTATTTCTCGATAACTTTGCCAGTAATATTTTTTTCTCTTTGTACACAAATACCTTCTACAAAAGAATCACCTAAAAAGGCAATATCAATATTGTGAGAATCCCAAATATCATCTCGATTGTTAAACCCAAATCGGTCGCTTTGAAAAATGACGGGGCCATTAGGCTCTTCACATAATAGGATGTTTTGTCTAGAAGCATTACTTATAGGAAGCAAGCTACCTTCTTCAGTAGGAATACTCCCATCTAAGTTACTATTTAATCTTTTTACTAATGAGAGTGTGGCTATCGGAATAGAAGGGTTTTGGCCTTCATTGGTAAGACGATCAAAGGTTGAAATGACATTTTCTTTCTTGATTACTTTTGAGGTTTGAAAATGTCGTTCTTGAATTTCTAAAAAATATTCAAAACCATATAGTCCAAAACAAGTGCCAAGCATGGACATTGATATTTTTAAACGCCATTCTTTACTGAGTTTGAATGTTAATAGAGGTAGAATGATTCCCAATCCAAGAATTGTAAAACCTATTAGCTTAATTCTTGGATCTGGGTATACAATAAATCTAATTAGCCATGCACAGGAAAATAGTGATATTCCAACAAGAGAAATTAAAGATAGATATGATTCCAATTTAAAATTGAAAATATATAAACGGCTCACTTAGTTTACCCCCATACATAAACAGTAATAGTAAAAAGAATGTATATAAAAAGGCCTTCAATAATGGTGGCCATTCCATAAAGATTGTGTGGTTTTTAGAAATATGTTGTGGCAGATCGATTAATATCAGAAGCCCAATCATGCTCACTGGTAAGCTTAAATTCAATTCGCTAAAGCTTCCTGTCATCATGAATAGATTACTAACCAGAATCATAGCATCTTGTGAAGCAGGAGCTGCAAAAAAAAGCCAAGCAGTCATAACTGTAAACATTGTTAATAACCAACAGAATGGGGCTAGGATAATTTTTTGTAGTGATGATTTTTGTTCCAATTTGTTTTTCTGAAAAGATAACCAAATCTTATGAATAACCAATGCAAGGCCATGAATACATCCCCAAATCACAAATTTCCAGGATGCACCATGCCACAAGCCTCCTAAAAGCATCGTGATCATTATATTGCGATAACAGAACCAAGTGTTCCCTTTATTTCCACCAAGAGGAATATAAAGATAATCTCTTAACCATGTAGATAGTGAGATGTGCCAACGTCGCCAAAAGTCAGTTATGTTTAATGCGAAATAAGGCGCTTTAAAATTTTCCATTAATTCAATTCCCATCATACGACTTAAGCCACGTGCAATATCAGTATAGCCGGCAAAATCTCCATAAATTTGAAGTGAAAATAAAACACCAAGTCTAACTATTTGGTAACTAGTTAGGTCGGTGGTAGATTGAAAAGCTTGTTGTACTTCAACAGCTACTATATCAGCGATAACAATTTTTCGTACTAAGCCTATAAGTACAAGTAATAATCCAGATTTGAAATTTGTGAAATTAAAGGTGCGATGCTTTTTTAACTGAGGAAGAATATTTTGAGCCCTTTCAATTGGGCCAGCAACTAGTTGTGGGAAATAGGAGATATAAAGTCCAAACTCAAAAAAATTGTCAACGCAATCAATTTTTCTTCGGTAAACATCTATAGAATAAGCCATAGTTTGAAATGTATAGAAACTGATGCCCAAAGGTAATATTATTGACAAGGAACTTAAATTAGATTGAAGTCCTGTTGAGGCTAAAACGTCACTAAAGGATTCAATAAAAAAGTTAAAATATTTAAAGAACCCTAAAAGAGTTAAATTAATTATTAAGCTAAGTATTAGAAGTTTTTTTCTTTTTGGTTCTGATACATGTGTCATTTTTTTTGCGATTAAAAAATCGACAACGGTGGAAAAAAGAATTAAACTTAAAAACCTCCAATCCCACCAGCCATAAAAAAAATAGGAAGACAGTAAAAGTAGAATGTTTTGATATTTTTTGGAAATAATTAAATAAAGAGAAAAAACAATTAGGAAAAATACAGCAAACTCTAAAGTTGCAAATGACATATGTTCTGCTTATAATTTCAACAAATAAGATTTGAATTTAATATAATTATGATTGCGAATGAGTGAATCACTACTAAATAGGATACTATTTAAATCGCACAATATGTCAATAAAAGATAAGCTGAGTTGTTTAGATCACGATATTTCATATTTTATAGATTTGTATCATTTATTTTTTTATAAAGTTTTTAGGCGACTTTAAAAGTATGAAGTTAATAACTCTTTAATGGGGGTTGTGACACCTTAAAGGTGCCACGGTGTTAATTAGATTTTAAGCACTTACCGTTAAGGCTCTCATTTTACTTACACATTCTGTTAATGCTGGAACAGGATTGTCCGCATCAGCTTCATATTCAATTACAGCCATGCCATCAAAGCCAGTTTCTTCTAGGGCAGAAACAAATTCAGGTAAATCTAAATTCCCAGTTCCAACAATCACATCTTCCCAGGCACCATTTGATTTGAAATCAAAGTCTTTATAGTGTACACCAAAAATTTTCCCTTTAAATGTTTCTCGAACCCATTTAACTGGATCACCCTGGCCAGGTCCAATTTGCATACACCAAGCGGTATCGATGTTAACACCGATTCTATCACCACCTAGTTCTATCAAATGTTTTAAGACTACGGGTGCACCACCAAACGAATAACCTCCATGACAGTGTATTCCAATTTTCATATCATATTCTTCGGCTAGCTTTGCTGTTATTGGGACGGCTGTTTGAAAAGTATCGATAGTGAAGTGGGCACTAATATGTTTTGCACCGGCTATTTTTGCACACTCAAACCAATCTCTTTCTCTATCATCACCTTTAAATGTTTGCACACCAATTGAAACAATTGATACGCCAGCATCTTCATAAATTTTGACTATCTTTTTCCAAGACTCTATATCATTGAAATCCGCATGAACGGCACATATTTCAATAGATGATACACCAATCTCTTTTACTTTTTTAGCAACATCAATGTTATCTTTGAATTCTCTAAAACAATAACTTTGAACACCAAAGTCTAATGGACCACTCATCTTATTCTCCTTTTAATTAATCTAATTTTACTTCATTGCCGGTTTTGGAAGATTCATAAATGCCATCTAATATTTTTTGGATGACTAATGCTTGTTCAATAGGGTTACATAGTTCTTCTTTACCTAAGATATGATTGATGAAATTATGGAAACGGTCGCCATGTTCAAATTCTTTTTTTCCATTTAGACCTTGCTGGACTGAATAAGAGCTTCCTTCTCCATAATTGAACTTCTCTTGGCCATAACAAAGCATACCGCCTTCAGTACCATAAATCTGAATATCCATTTTATTACTTTCTTTTTGATGAATAGCCCATGATACGTCTAGAGACACGCTAGCTCCATTTTTAAATTTAATTAATGCCGTGGAGAAGTCATCTACATCAAAAACCTGCTCTTTTGCATCGCTCATACCCCATCCACCTTCACCCAAGCCTCTGTCGCCAAATTTAGTGTATGTTTGACCTGTTACTGAAACAGGTTCAAAATTATCTAAGACATATAACGTAGCATCTAATAAGTGAACTCCTATATCCAGCATCACTCCTCCGCCAGCCATGTCTTTTCTGCAAAACCATGTGCCAAATTTAGGAATTCCTTTTCTGCGGAACCAGAAACTTTTTGCGTGATAGACTTCTCCAAGATCTCCCTGTTTGATTAGTGATCTTGCTTGCTGAACACCTGGTGTAAACCTTTGATTCATACCAACGGTAAATGTTTTTCCATTTGCTGCTGCGACGTAGGCAACTTCCTTTGCTTCGGCATAACTTAACGCGAAAGGTTTATCGAGGATAACATGTTTGCCAGCATTTAATGCTGCTATGGCTAGCGGGGCATGAAATTTATTGGGAACGGCGATATAAACGGCATCAAGTTCCGCATCACCAAAAAGCTCTTCATTTGTAGCATAAGTATTAGTGATATTATTTTTTTCTTTAAGGCCCTGTAATCTTTCTTCATTAGGGTCTGATGCTGCAAGAACTCGCGCTTCAGGATGATCGTTAATAGCTTTGCAGCAAGAGTGGGCAATCGCACCTGCACCAACAATACCAAAATTTAATTTACTCATAAGATTTTCCTCTATGATTGACATGTCTTTTAATTAGCATAAAGTATTTAAGTTTATGTCTAAAAGTTATTAAATAGCTATTCTATAGGGGTATATTTAATATCAATTGACTTTATCTATGAAATCATGTCTAATCGTATGAATAAGAGGTAGGCTATAAGAGCAGTTGACAGATTATAAATTTGTCTACATTTTGAGAAAGTTAATTGATGAAGAAGAGAATCTCTGCTAAATTTATTACAAATGGTTTAGCAGAGAAATTAGTGAATGGATAATTTAAAACGTTAGCTGGCTTTTGTTAGTTTCCTTTTTATAGGTGTCTTCTTGATTTTTAGTTTAGCTGAGCTGATATATTTTTTAAGCTTTATCTTTTTCCCAGATCTCAAACGTTTTTGTGCTTGCGTAATAGCTTTTTTATATTGAGGTAACCATGATCTTCCATGGACAAGCATTTCATCTACCATTTGCCAAATTTCTGGTGGGTTGCAAACAGCACCAGTTAATGGGTCCATCATGAAAGCTTGTCTCAACAGTTCATCATTTCCCGTAACGGCAGCTTCTACGCTTAATCTTTGCGTGCTGATACTGCTATTGCAAATGGCAGCACATCCTAATGGTAGTTCACCAACTAATGGCATGTTTAATCCATTCCTGTCTACATAACCGGGGGCTTCTATTACGCAGTCATTGGGAAGGTTTTTAATAATTCCATTATTAATCCGGTTAAAGTGTCCTCTGTAAATTCTGTTTGTTTCCATTGCCTCAATAATAAATGATCCATGTTCTTCACTTCGATCTTCATATTTATATTTAAAATGAGGTTCTTTAATCCAATTAGGAAAATCAGTATCAAATTGGTTTCGGTTTTCAGTAACTACTCTTAAATACCCTGCTGTTTCCCCGTTTATCCAAGAACTTAAATCAACCCAATCTTTTATTTCATTGCCTCGTTTTCTATACCACGGGACATACTCACTTAAATGTCCGTTTGATTCTGTACTAAAATACCCAAATCTTTTTAACACATCGAGACGAACTTTTTGTGTTTTCTTGTATTCGGGATGTGCTTCAAAAGCTTTTAGTAACTTGCCAGTCAAATCTTTTCCTTTGTGAGAAATTTTTATATACCACGTTTGATGGTTAATGCCTGCGCATACGATATCGATATCTTCCTTTTTCATTTTAAACGCATTGGCGATCATGTTATGACCTCCTTGAACGCCATGGCATAATCCAATGGTGTTGACTCTCCCAAATTTATTTGCAGCCCAAGTGAGCATGGCTATTGGGTTGGCATAATTCATAAGAAGTGCATTGGGTAAACTGTTTTCTCGAATATCTTTGCATAATTTTAAAATTATTTGTATACCTCTTTGCCCGTACATTATTCCTCCAGGGCCCAAAGTATCACCCACACATTGATCGACGCCATATTTCAAAGGTATTTCGATATCATTTTTAAAGCCTTCAAGTCCGCCAACACGAAACATAGAAAAAATGTATTTTGCATTTGTAACAGCTTTTTTTTGCGAAGTCGTTTTAGTTATTTTTATCTTTTTGAGTTCATTGCCTTTTACATCTTTTTTGATTAGTTGATAAATCATGTCTAGATTCTTGGTGTTGATGTCCATTAAACTAATTTCTATATCTTGCAATTCGGGAACACTTAGTGTGTCTTTAATTAGTCGCCTAGTAAAACCTAAACTGCCAGCGCCTATAAAAGCTATTTTGAAACTCATAAATTTTCCTTTTAGTGAAATAATTAATTATAGTTTACAAGTTTAAGTTTGAATTCTTGTCGGTAAATATGACATATATGCTATTATAGGTAAAATTATGCTATTATGATTAATTGAAATAATGCTTTTAAATGAGCATTTAAAGGATTATATTGATAATAGTTGATCAATATGATGAATTAAGTAAATATATGCTCTGTAAGGTATTATGAAAAATTATCTTCAAGGATTAGCGCATCAACAGTTTGGTTTTCCTTTTTCTGAGAAGGCAATTCCTTTATATGGATTGATAACAGCGACAGGGTATATGCTCGAAACGAGCTCAAATTACCTGTGGGATGGTCAGAAAAGAGGTAAGTCTGATGTTGTAATCTTTCAGTATACATTCTCAGGGCAAGGCAAGCTAGAATATGAAGGAAAAAAATATAATTTAACACCAGGGCAGGCCATGTTAGTAAAAGTGCCCCACGATCATATTTATTATTTAGAAGAAAGGCAGCAATGGGAATTCCATTATATTGTAATGAATGGCCGGGAAATTTTAAGAATATGGAATTATATTCTTGATACCGTCGGACCCGTCATTGAGCTGAACCCTGAAGGGGCAGTGATAAAATTATGTAAAGAAATATTTTTTAAAGCGAAAGAGGGCGAAATTGATAATCCTTATAAATCATCATCTTATGCTTTTCAATTAGTTATGGTAATGCTTGAAGAAGTATATTGCGATAATAATCAAAAGGTCAGTTCTCATTCCCCTGTGCTTCAATCGATTGAGTTTTGTGAAAAAAACTATATGGATAATATTGGTGTTGAAGAAATGGCGCTTTCAGCCAATCTTAGCAAATATCATTTCTCACGAATATTTAAACTACAGAGAGGTGTTTCTCCTGCACATTACTTATCTCAATTTCGTTTAAAAATCGCCATAGGTTTATTAAGAGAAACCGAAAAAAGTGTTAAGGAAATCGCATTTGAATCTGGATTTAATGATGCTAATTATTTTTCGAAAATTTTCAAAAAGTCTCTAGGAGTCTCTCCAAACGAATTTCGAAAGGGTGGTATTTATTCTTATTAGCTTTGGCTCAACGAACTAGGAAGTGTTTCGATATAGTTTTTAATCTTATCACGAACTAGGCGATAGCATTCGATTTGCTCTTCTGCCGTGCCACCTCTCTTTTCTATTTCATTTGCCAATTTTGGTGGATCATCAAATCCAACATGTATTACGTTGCAATCATTTGCGAAAACAGGGCAAGTCTCATGGGCGTTGCCGCAAACAGTGATAACAAAATTTAGCTTGATCTCTTTAAATTCATTTATGTTTTGAGATTGATGATGAGAAATATCTACTCCAGCTTCAGACATAACTTTAACAGCATTTGGGTTAAGACCGTGGGTTTCTATTCCTGCTGAAAAAAACTCGCATTGATCTCCCTTTAATTGTTTTGCCCACCCTTCAGCCATTTGACTGCGACAAGAATTGCCGGTACATAAAAAGAGTATTTTAATTTTCTCAGTCATTTAGGTGTCTTCTCTTATGTTGATTTGTCACAATACGTTAGTTGATTATTATTTTCTGTCAATAAATTATATTATTATTTGTGAATTTAATAGTTGATGAGAAGGATGCCCCACCAGGGCATCCTAACAAAATATTCATTTACGCCATTAGTTTATAAAATTTAAACTGATGAATCTTCAATACTTTTTTCACACGACGATTTCTATCTTTTTGTAGCAAAATAGGTGCTTCAGAATTTAACTTAAAATAAAACTTCTTTGGCAAAGTGCTATATATGGAAGCTGGTGGTAGCCAGTCATCCATCTGTTTCAATATTCGTCCTGAATCTTGTGTGTGATAAAAAATATTTTTTAACCCTAATTCTTCTCTAATAAAACATAGCGTCGCAAACATCATGGATTCTTCCCAAATAGGTCCGTAAGGTTTTACGAATCGTTCATAATATTCTAGATAGGCTTCTGGCTTGATTCCGTATTTTTTAAAACACATTTTTCTTTTCTCAGATTTCAGTAAATCCTTTTTAACATACTTATACCAATTTAGCGAATATCTCATCCAGTCTGATTGTATTTCTTCAATCAAAACTTCATCTGTATCAAAATTAATATCCATACGGCACCAGGCCATTGTTATTTTATCACGTCTAACGGGGTGACATGATCCATTTAGCCAATCTAATTTACAATCTAGTTTTTTGCGAAAAAACCGACTGTGCTCAGCATTAAAGTTGAGTTGAAGGATTAAATTGACTCCGTTACGAGACGTTTGGTCACAAAGATCATCTCTGTCCATAATCGTCAGGTTTAACGAAAAATGATATTCTTTTGCACATGCTATATTTGCCTTTGGAAACAGTCGTATCATCTTTAAATCCCGAGCTAAGATGTCTTTGACGACTTTTTTTTGTAATAAACCGGCAAATGAAGATTTCTTTAATTCCGCTATTGAAAATCCCTTTTGTAATAATTGTCCCAATAGGTACACAGCATATTGATCTCTGTAATAGCTAAATGCTGTTTGCCCTTTTGGTAAACAGTCTTGTATTTCTTTTGCTTCTAGTAATTGCATTTTTTCCAGCCTGAAAAATTTTAAATTAAAACAAAACGCCTAAGGCGTTATTAATTATTAGTTTTCTTAGTAAGTACTACTCAACTCCGGGAATAACCGGATGACAGTACTAGGCCGGTGTATTCAATAGAACTTGAGGAGACATATAACTAAGATGATTAAATACCAACAAAGCTGTTCTCCTATTAATTATTATTTTTATCTTGAACGGAATTATAAACTACATAAATTAAAAAATCAATTTTATTTTAAAATTAATTATTTAGTCACTATTTCACCTGTATAAATAACCTCAAAGTCATTGCCTTTAACTTTTTTTAAAGAATTAAGGTGATCATCATTCCATTTTGGATGCGGCGCACCAGAAATAAACCAGTCCGAGCCATTGTCGGCTACATACATACCATATTTTTTTAATGCTTTTAAAATGACTTGTGCTGTAGGTGGGAATTTTGAAATATCAAACTCTTTTTTCAAACGAAGTCGTAAACCCATTGGTGGTAAGTTTTTATCTTTATGTTTGCTAGCAAAATGTGTTGCCGGTAAAATATATCCTCTCTGAGATTTCTTTACAGTAAATCGAAGGGCATGTGTAATTTCCTTTTGAATGACAACTTCTTCGTACCTTACTAATCCGGGAAAGATGGGTAAGCCAGCAGCATCTGCTGATGTCCAGCCTTTTGGTCTGAGTGCATTTGATGATAAATCAAAGATTGCACCAGAACCTGCTTTCCAGCCTTTGTCGGTTTTGAAAGCATGGAAAAGCTCAAATAATTGTTTTCTTTTTGGATCTATCATAATTATATGTCTATCGCCTTTTCCATTTGATCCACCTTCGATAGGAGCATCCTTTGGTATGGGGTAGGGTCCTATATCACTTTCATCAGCGTATTGAAATTTTACAGGAACCTTTTTTTGCTTACTACTAACAATGACGTAAGGTATACCATTGGGCACACCTTGCCAAGTTGTTCCAAAGTCAGCATGTATTGAAGTGTTGGCGCCGATGGATTTGATAAAGTTTTTAGAATTAGGGTGCACCTTAAATTTACTAATATTGGTATTCCATGGGTTCTTTTTTGGTAATATCTGGACGGTGCCATATTTTGTTTTTAAGAGAGTCTTTTTATTTTTTTTTGATCCTGCAATTGCGGGAAGCGTTATTAATATGATTAAGAGTATAAGTAGTGAACGTTTCATGGAATTCCTCTTTATTTTTAAATTTTAAAAGCATCAGTAATGATTCTTTCTGAGTCTTCATCAAAAAGAGCTACATTGCATTCATATCCACCGGTGCCGAATTCATCTTCTGTGGGTAAGTAACCTAGATAACCGTTGGCTTCATCAATGACAAAGGCTCTTCGATCGCCCACATTGGCTCTAATTTTATTGGCATATTCCCCAAAGGGTTCTCCAGGGATACCGCAAATAATTAAATTGTTAATTTCGATTTTTGTCAAATCAAATTGATGTCCAGTATCTTCAGAAGCTTGATTTGGAATTCCAATATCATTGCTAGATCTATTCCCCAGAATCACTCGAAATATTTCTATTTCATCGGAAAGGTTTTTCAACGTATTTAATTTTTCATCGCTAGGTGTATTTCCTTTAGCCATCATATGAAACTGTTCTTTTTTTAAGTTCATTGTTTCTTCTAATTCTTCTGTTGGAATAAAACATTCTGTTTTCAAGTTTAGTTCGATGGATGGGCTAGTGGCGAGAAAGTGGTTACATGGTTCCCATTCAAATTGACCAAATTTTTTGATTAATTCGTTTGCGGCTGCATGGCCAAGTTCTTTTGAAAGTTCCAATGATTTTGCAGGAATATTAGGGCATTGATCTCCACACGGTCCGGTAAAAAACAATGCTTCCCCGCCGAACTCTTTTTCAATGGCAGTTCGAAAATAATAGGGGTAGTCAGCTGTTGTAAAATCGTTATCACCTTTATTGGCAGTAGCTGGATGTGCCCCAAATCTTAATAAACTGCCAACAGGTTTTTTATTAATGTCTCTAAAGAAAACACCTTGTATCATCGGATCATCAGCTTCAAAAACTCGATAATCCTCTTCATTTATAATGTCTTGAATTTCAGAACCTTGCTCTTGTGAGCGAACTTGCCCTTGATTACCATCCAAGAGACTGCCAAAAGATTTTTCAATTAAAGATTTTAAAATTGGCCCACGGGGCGTTTGGTCATATCCAAACCAGTAAGTAAATCCGCCCATGTTTTCAAAGTATTTTCTTCTTTTAAAAACGAGTGGTTTTTCTGGTTGTGCTTCTAAAAATGCGATCTCAACTTCAACAGCATTTTCTATCGCATCTTTGACGGCCTCAAAAGAGGATTTTGTAATGAAGTCATAATCAAAGCATTTGCCATTGTCGTAAGGTGTAGAATGATTTTGGGTTGTAAAGATTCCAATAGATGAGATTGGGATATTAAAATTATTAGAAATTTTTTTTCTTAAATTATTACAGGTAGATGACCATAAACCTTGCAAATCCATGACAACTAATAATGAATCAGTTTTATCGTAACGCATATAACAGACTTTTAAGGATATCTCATCAGCAACTTTTAATTGATGTTCCCAGATCTGACTAATATTTTTTTTCCCAAAGCCCACATATAGCATAAGATTACCTTTTGAGTATTTTTATAGATAAGAATACTAACTATTGTTAGATTCCGAGCATTGTATCTTTTAATTGGGCTTTTATCAATGATAAGGTGCGTTATATTAATACCGAATATTAATTTAGAATCAATAATGGTTTAAAATAACTTTTTTAAATAAAGTCAAGTAGAGAGATATTTAAGATATTACCAATAGCTCTGAGGTTAGCTTCAATGATATCTCTTTTATTATTAAATTGAAATACAAGATCAATGTAGTCGGCATCAATACTTTGAGACCGAAGTTCTTGTACAAATAATTGTTGATCCTCAAGTCTATTTTTTGTCAGGTCGAATCTATTTAATCGAGCACCAACCTCTGACCTTGCATCGAGAATTATAGAAAGACTTTGATCGAGTGCTTTACCTGCATTATTGAGCTTACTAAGGGAGTTTGTTTGCAACCCATTTATTAAGTCAAATAGAGCTGTGAAAATATTTGACTCTTTACTGCGAGGTTGTAAATCTCCACCAATAAATTCTTCTCCAACTTCAGCAGTTAATCCTGCGATACCCAGTGAACCAGCTGTCGTCCCACTATCAATTTCATTTACTGAAATTTTATTTGATAAAGTTGTTGACGAAGTAGAGTCTTCTAGCTTGATTGCATTTCCATTGACTAAAGAGGCTCTTACATCAAAATTAGTGGCGGACTCGATAGCGTTGATTACATCTAACATTGTTTTTGCCTGGCTAACGTCAACAACTTTTGTAAGTTGATCTGCGCCATAAGTAATTTCGAAAGTTTTAAAATCTGGATTAGAAGATTCATTCAAATTGCTTATCTTGCTACCTTCATTAAAGGTGTTGATTCCCAATGACTGCGCTGTTCCTGAAAGAATTTCATAAGTACTTGTGCTATCTAGAGCAATTCCATTTGGATTATGAAAAAAGATAGTGTCATCATTGCTACTAGTTACTCTGAATGTGTTTCCGGAACCAGTTCCGTTAGTTATAGTAACAAGACTTCCGGGAAGAATTTTTTCAGAATTAACAAAATTGCCAGTATCGGTAATGCTTGTATTGGTAGCAGAGTCAACTTGCCCTAAAAATCTTTTACTTGAATATATTGTGTATGTTGCGGCATCATCTATTTTACTATTGTCATTCAACGTTAATGTGGTGCCATTAAAGTCAATAATTTCCTTGGTAACACTCGAGCCATCTTCATTTTTAAAAATAATTTGTGTGCCAATGAAATCCTCTGGATTACTTTTAAATTGTGAAGCAGGAACTTCTATTTGATTATTAGGTAGGATGTTGTCAATAGTCCCCGATGCAATAACATCATCTATAAAGAGTCCCTTGCCACTTGTTCGACTACGAATTGAAATGCCGGTACCATCATCATTAATTCCAGCTTCAATATTTAAACTGGTATTGTTGATCATGTTAACTAATTCTCCAACAGTTGAAATCCTTTCTAAGTCGTCTGGGTCAAAAATATGCTCACCATCTCCATTTTTAATTCTAAAACCTAGACTATTAAAACCTGCTCCTCCGTTTAAAGAAGCTAAAGCCGTTGTCTCAATTACTGATGGAGAAATTGTATTTCCACTAAAGGTTTCACCTGCTGCAATAGTTTGAATCGTGCTTGTTCGTATAATACCAAGCTCTCTACCTACTGTATTTAGCCCATCTTCTTTGATTGTTATAGTTTCACTACTCAAATTAACTATTGATATTCCTAGTTTATCTTGAGATAATTTGACAGTAGCATTAGTGCCTAGAGCTTGAGATAATTGTTCAATTACATCTGAAATATCATGAGCATTTTCTAAATCAATTGTCGTTGTTTGATTTCCAACACTAATTAAAAACTTTTCCTTTGTAATTCCATCACCATTATTAATATCATCCAGTTTTGTAGCTGCTTGAATAAATGATATCTCTGAGCCTTCTGTTAATGTAGCAGGAAAACTAGATGATTCTACCGTTACGGCATTCGTTGCCGCATCATAGTTTAAAACTCTTGTTGAGACGCCTTGATTTTGACCACTAATAACAATTAACTCTTTCCCTATTAAATCTTGTGGGGGAACATCATTTAATATAAAAGAAAATCCTTGAGGAACACCTTGCAAAGAAGTCGTTGTCGAAAATGATAAGCCTTCTTGCAAAGATGGATTTAAATCAAAACTAGATTCTTGTTTATTTTGAAAAACACCAAAGGCCCGACTTCCTGGTATATTTGTTGCGGCGATTGTATTCTTGGAAACTAAAGTGGAGCGATCTTTCTCGTCTCCATGATACACAACTTCATTTCCTATGAGTTCAAATGGTCTCTCAGTATTATTGCTTCCGGCAAACAAAAAGTTATCACCAATTTGTGCGTTTGATATATTAACAATTTGTTTTAATATTTGGGTTACTTCTATTGAGCTCGCTTTACGAGTCTCTTCACTTGCGGTACCATTTAATTGTCCTAAAACAAGTTCTTTAGAACGAATAATTAAGGCATGTAAATTATCAAGAGTATTGTCAGAGATACCTAATTGGGAAATACCCGTATCTATATTTTTTAAAAACTGCTGATTCTCTGAAATGGTTACATCAAAATCTAAAACACGATTAACGCTTAAAGGGTCATCAGAAATACTATTAATTTCTCTGCCTGATGAGAGCTTCTTTTGAATGGCTAATAAATCACTATTATTATTATTAATGTCTCTGGTCGTGGACCGTTGAATGATGTTATTTGTTACTCTACCAAATGTCATGACTAAACTCCCAATCTAAAAATTAATGTTTCTAAGATTTCATTAATTACTGCAATATATTGGGCTGATGCTTGATAACTTCGTTGAAAACGTAGCAAATTGGCGGCTTCTTCATCTAGAGAGACACCAGAAACTTCATCTCTAAGGTTTTTAAGATTATCTAAAATTAATTCATGGGTAGATACTAAATCAATCGATTTGCTGGATTCGATTGCTATTGATCCAACAATTGTTTGATAATATTCATCAAGACTGATTGAACCATTATTAAATATTAACTGGTCTCTTAATTGGGTTATTTTTACTGCATTTGAATTGTCACCTTCTTTTGTTGATAAGGCTCCAGATAATAATGAAGGTGTCTTCTTTAAATCTTCGTTTACTTTGATAGTGGCGGCATCAGTACCTGAGAAGAAACTATGAATACCCATTGTTGCTAAGAAATTACTGGAATCTTCATCAAATCGAAATCTTGAATTTGAGTTATTCGTTTCAATAACTAATTTTTTCTGTGAGTTTATTTCAGCTTTAATATTGGGAACAATATTCAATTGATTGACAATGTCATTCATAGTTGTTTCTTTACCAATACCATTCAAATCAACGTTAATCGTAAATCTTCTTTCTACTTGAGTGCTAGTGTCTTCTATGACAATATCAAAGCTACCATTTTTAATTTGAAAAATTTCCTTATTGTTTGAAATGCTATAGCCTGTTTTATTTAAAGCGAGATTAGGATCAAATACATGATGTTCACTAACTGTTTTTTCCAGTCCTTCTGTACCTCTACCAGTCGAATGAATTTGATTTAATGAAAAAATTAATTGTCCCGCTAATAGATTAAATCCATCTTTGAAGCCTTCTATCGTAACATCTCTGGATTCTACAAATGATTCTAATCGACCACCTTTAATTTCAAATGAAATGCCATTTATGAATTGAATTCTATTTTTAATATTTCCATTTATCTCTACTTGGGAAGCCTCTAAGTTATTGGCAACCCCTTGAGCTACCAAAACTTGACCGGCAGAACTTACTAAAGCGGCACCATTTGACTCTTCAACAACTTCAAGTGCCATGATCTTAGAAAGTTTTGTTAAGGATACATCTCTTTTATCCCTCAAATCATTTGCAACAGTAGTACCAAAACCACCGGCTTCGATTTGAATAATATTGGCGTTTAAATTAGCAATTTCACTTATGATCGCATTGGCATTTTGTACTTCCAGCCCTAGATTGCTATCCAAAGAACTTTGTACTTGAGATAAAGTCCCATGAAGTCTTCTTAATTCGCTCGCTAAACTTTCTCCTTGTTCTAAGAGTGATACCCGCGTAGAATTATCATCAACGTTATTAGCGAAATCCTGAGTTGCATTAAAAAAATCATTGAGTTTACTGCTAAGATCTTCATCTGAAAGCTCATTGAGAACAAATTCAACTTCTTTCATTGTGTTAGCATTTTGTGTAAGATTATTTAGCAAACTCGTTTCTTTTCGAACTCGGCCCTCTAAAAAACTATCAGAAATTCTTTCGATTGTGGCAACTTTGACACCTCTACCTGTTGTAAAACTGCCATTCACGTCAGCTTTTCTTGGTGTTAGATTGACCCTCTGACGGGAATATCCCTCTGTGTTTGCATTTGCGATATTATGCCCAACGGTTTCAATTGCCGCAAGATTTGATCGTAGCCCTGATAGGCCTATGCCGAATGAGTTAAGTGACATTTTTTATGCTCTACTATCTAAAAACATATGGTTAGCATCATTAGTAGATGGTATTTTACCTAACTGGTCATAACCCGATGGTGGGTTTTGAGATACAAATAATGTTTGAAAAAAATCATTAAAATTTTCAATGGCAAAGTTTAATAATTCTTTATTTTGTGTGTTTAATCTATTTATATCGTTGGCCATTGTTTTTATAGCTCTAAAAAGTTTTTCTAATCGAGAAGCGGGTTCTTTCTCAAAAAACTTCAAAAACTCTTTTGGTTTCATTTGATGCATTTGATTCTCTTCTGTAGAAAGCTCTTGTAATATAAGTACTCTTGAATCTTCAGATTCTTTAAGCTCTTGTACTAAAAAGTTTTCTTGTATCATAACCGATTCGAGTTGAGCGAGATCATTATTTACAATACAATCTTTTTTAATATTTGAGCTTTCCGTTAGAGATTTTAAACAGCGAATTGTTTTTAATAGTAGTTCTTCTAGCTTTTTAGTATTGCTTATCATAGTACATCCTTTTACTATTTCATTTAATCTCAGCAGTTGCTCCATATGCTTTTGATATTTTTTTATAATTTATAATATTATTTTTCATCTTTATTTCTGGGTATAGCTCTTCCATTAGCTCTTTGTTCATTTCCCATAATTTAGGACCATAGCTACCACCAGGCCCTTTATTCTCAATATAATCATCTCTTTTTGTTTTCCACTGCTTCAAAAAACTACTATCTAATGAGTTTCTTTTTTCTTCCGGTAGCTTTTCGAGTAATTTTTTACTTTTAACAATTCGGTCAAGTTGTTTTGTTGCTTTTGATGCAATTGGTTCGTTTTTAGAGGAACCAATCAGAGTTGATGGGTCATAGGTACCAATTTCGTTATGGATAGTTCTTAGTCGTTTTTCATCGACTTTTTCTAATTGACTCCAATTAAATGTTTCAGATAAAGGAAGTTTGAAAGATCGTTTCAGACTTGTATTTAATTGAAGCATGTCGGATGACCCACTTTTTTTACTGTATTCTGTATCAAGCATTTGTTGGAATATTTCCTCGCCTTGACCACCATTCGTCAATTCATTTTTAGGTATAGTTGCTCTCATTGAGCTTAACATCATGTTTACCAATAAACCTTGGAATTCACCTAGCTTTTCTTCTGCTCTAGCGGCTGTTCCAATTTGATTGGCACCTTTTGCACTATTAGCTTCGCTTTTCATTTTGTTTGATTGAAAGGCTTGATAGGTTGATGTTAGTTTTTGATTTAATTCCATTATCTAAACACCAACTTAGCACGAATGTTTCCTGCCGAATGTAACATTTCTATGATATGAACTAGGTCTTTTGATTTTACACCTAGTTGATTTAATGAATTTGTTAATTCTTTTAATGTTGATGAAGCCTGTATTTCCACAAAACTATCTTCTCTACCTACTTGCCCTCCTTGAGGACCTATTTTTACACTTAAGTCTTTATAAGCAATGGCTACAGAAGCCATTGTGACAGCGCCACTTACGATGACAGTGCTTTTACTCTCGCTGATAACTATTTTAGCTTCTTCAATATAATCAGTTATTGGGATCTTTTGAACTTCCGCAATAAAGCTTATTGGATTTGAAATATATTTTGGTGGAATATTTACTCGAATAGTGGCAGCATCTTTAGCAATCGCAATGAAAAATTTATCTTTTTCATCGTCTTCTTCATCTTCGCTATTGCTACTATGTAGAAGATTTATGTCGTTTGCTATCTGATTGGCATTTGAAAAATTTGGAACTAATAAATCTAATAAGAAATATTGTGCTTTATCTTTTTTTATTAAATAAGTTACCGGAACTTCAGCTTCCACAATTGCATGTACAGTACCTGTATTTGGGTTATCCGTATCAACCGTTATAGAGCCAGATGCAATGGCATACACTTTATCTTTACCTAAATAAGGATGGGTCAAAAGGGTATGAATTAATTTACCGCCCTTTAATGATTTTGCTGATCCTTTTGAAGCAATTGATACTGAAATTTTTTGGCCAATTTTTGCATATGGATTTAGTTCTCCTATGATTTGCACTATGGCGACATTTTTAGATGTAATGTCGCGTTCAGTAATATTCTCGAAACCATTATTTTTCAGTAATGCCAATTCAGCTCTGATTTTTTCAGCATTATCTGGGTCGCCTGTTCCGTTCAATCCCACAAGAAGACCAACTCCGACCAAACCATTTATATGCTCACCTTGAATGGTTGTAATATTACCAATTTTAATTTCCTGACTACTTGCAGTCATAAAACATAGTAATGATATTAAGATAACTAAAATTCTAATTTTCATTTCCTCACTCCTATAAAGTAAGTATGCAGACACCTTCTGGAAGCTAACGAGGAGGTTAAAGGGGTCTGCATACCATATTGCATTCGCATAATAGCAATAGAAATACCAACCTTTAAAAAACACCTAACTTATTGTTTTAAATATACTTATAGAAATCTAATTAGTCAGCATTTCCCGAAAATAGGCTTATTTTGCCTCCTTTGGAATTTATTGCCTAGGTTTATGGAAGATGATTTCAGGTCAATTTATGTCAATATTATGGGTTCTTTTTAATTCGAATGAGTACAATAATTTTATGGTTTCAATGGTAGAATCAGTGATTCTTGTTATTTTTTCTACCAATTAATTTAATAAATTTGTGTTTAATTGTCATTGAGATTGATACTTATGAAAAGAAATATACAGCAACTATTTATAATTATATTTGTAATATTGATATTTGCCCCATTCGGTAATTTGAAATGTAATGAAAAAATTTGGATTTTTATTCCTATTAATAATGAGGGACATATCAAATTAGATGGCTTAGCAAAAGTTATGAATAAGCATATGGGTACTTTTTATAATTTAGAAAAATATAAAGGTAAGGTTTATAAATTAAATCCTTTTGTAACGTTATCTATTAAACTATTGAACCAAGCCCCGGGATTAAAAGGCAATGTAAAAGTTTATTGGGAGAAAGAGCGTATCGTTATTGAAACTAGTAAAATTTTTTTCATCAAGAAAAGAGATGTTCTAGTGAAATTATTTTTAGGATTATTCGGTAAGTTTTTAAAAGAAAAAACACAAAAATACGAATATGGATTGTTATCAATACCAGAAAATATAAAAGGCTCTAAGGTAGTTCTCTTGGTTCATGGAATAGAATCAGATAAAAAGACGTGGAATAATTTTACGCCATTTTTAGAAAAAAATAAAATATCCTATATGTTTTTTCAATATCCAAATGATCAATCAATATCAGACAGCGCAATGCTACTTAGTAAAGAAATAAAATTATTTAATGAGAAACATCCTGCCGTAAGTATTTTTGCGATTACACATAGTATGGGTGCTTTGGTGGTGAGAAGTGTTATTGAGAATAAAGAGTTAAGCAAAAATAAAATTACATCAATATTAATGTTTGCCCCACCAAACCAAGGTTCATATATTTCAATTTTGCATCCATTACTCGAGTTTGGAAAATCAATAATCTTAAAAGAAATTACTTGGGTAGACTGTGTGTTTGATGGAATGTCTGAAGCAGCAGTTGATTTATGGCCAGGTTCAGCATTTTTAAGAGAATTAAATAAAAGGCCTAGAAGTCCGATTTGTGAATATCAAATGATAATCGGCAATAAAGCTCTCATTGGAAAAGACCAACATTCTTCTCTGGTTAAAAAGTTAAAAAAATCAATTCGTGGGTCAGAAATTAATAAAAAAATCAGAAAAAAGATGTTTGTTTATTTTAAAGATTTAAATGAGATTATTAACAAAGAAGGTGATGGTGCCGTAGCGATAGAACGTACAAAGCTAAAAGGTGTCGATCGTATTTTAAAAGTGGATAAAAACCATATTGATATACATAATCTCATTTCTTCAAAAACAAATCAAAATATAGAAAAATTAATTCTAGATCAATTTAAAAGGGTTAAATAGTTTTGTTTAAGTTTTAATTTGACAAGAATTAGAATAATGATTGAACAAAAAATAATATTTTCTATCATCCCTTTTTAAATTCTAAATTAAAAAATTTAATGATAGTCGTGAGGTAGTTAGATGTCAGGTTGGGAAGAATCCGTTTATGATGATGAGTTTTATGGTTCTCAGCAAGATGGTTCTTATGATAGCGCTAAAATTATTATGAAATACTTGTCAGGCAAGCTACCCATTACAAGTATAGTTGATATTGGTTGCGGGCGAGGAGGATGGTTGAAAGCCGGACAAGAAAATGGTGCGACACGTATTGTAGGTTATGATGGACCTTGGGTAGATTCGAAAAAGCTTTTAAGTAGTCAAATAGAATTTAAAACTCAAAAATTAGATGAAGAGTTTAAGATAGAAGGTCAGTTTGATTTAGCTATATGTTTGGAAGTAGCAGAGCACTTAGAAGAAGGCCGTGGTTTAAATCTTGTTAAAAATTTATGTTCTTGTGCGGACGTTATACTTTTCGGTGCCGCTGTAAAAGGACAGGGAGGAAATCATCATATCAATGAAAGACTCCAAAGTTATTGGGCAAAGGCCTTTAAATCCAATGGGTTTAAATACTTAGATGTAATTAGGCCTAAGTTCTGGGGAAATGCAGATGTCGTTTGGTGGTATAAGCAAAACTCTCTATTATATATTCAGGAAAATAGGTATGAAAAAATTAAAGAAGGTTTTGACCAATTAGATTGGGGCCAAAGTCCACCTATTGATTTGGTGCATCCTGATTGTCTTGCAGAAAAGGCAAAAAGATTCTCTCAATATGAAGGAATTATTAATAAGCCAACCATTAGATTTAGTTTAGGTTCGCTTAAAATGGCAATTAAGAACTTATTCTCGTAGGTCTATTGTGAAATACTGTGTTCTTTGGATTAACGTCTAAACCAACCGCCATCTACACCTATCGTTTGACCAGTCATATAAGATGAACAGTTTGAGGCTAAAAAAAGTGCAACTTGTGCAACTTCTTCGCTATTGCCAATTCGACCCATTGGTATTAATTTTTCCCAGGCTGTTTTTGCTTCATCATTTACATTATCAGTCATTTCTGTGTTAATGTAGCCTGGAGCAATAGAATTTAATCGAATGCCTGAACGAGCATATTCTTCAGCTAGAGACATTGTTAATGCTATAACACCGGCTTTTGAGGCCGCATAGGCCGATTGGCCAGTATTACCATGTTGACCAATGACAGAAGACATGTTGATAATTGAACCGCCAGTCTTTCGCATCATCTTTATCTGTTCTTGACAACAGTTGCGGATACCTTTTAAATTTATATTTATGGTTTCGTCCCAATCGGCTTCTTTTTGACGAATAAATAAACCATCTTTTGATATACCGGCATTGTTTATTCCAATATCAACGGTACCAAAATCATTATGGTTTTTTATTGTTTTGTATAATTCTTTAACAGCTTCAGGTGAACTAGTGTCGGCAGGTAATGCTAAAGGGATAGTGGTAAAACCATTTTCTGAAGCGGCTTGTTTGACTTTTTCAACAGACTCGTGATCCTGATGAATAGATCGACTGTTCATGATAACCTTGGAGCCTTGAGCAGCAAAAGCTTCGGCAATTGATAAGCCGATACCTTTTGAGGCACCAGAGATAAAGACAACCTTGTCTACTAAATCTGAGAATACAGCCATTTTTATCCTTAAAATTAAATATCTAAAACTTGAATTGATTCCACAGTATATTCTTTGTCGGCACCATTTTCTATTGATACTGAAAAACTATCACCCAATTTGGTACCTAACATTGACCAAGCAAATGGCGCTTTATAATTAAGAACTTTGTTTTCTGAGTTAGCTTCTTGTGCACCCATAATTTGAAATGTTTGAAATTCATTGTTTTCATTATTCTTAACAGTAACTTTAGTACCAAGCTCAACCATTTCACCTGCACGATTGATGGATTCAATTAAAGTTGTCGATTCAATGATTGATTTAAGGTGTTTTGCTCTTTGATTAAGTCGTTCTCTTTCTTCTTTGGCAGCATCAAATTCGGCATTTTCAGATAAGTCACCCAATGCTTGGGCTTCTCCAATTGCTTTTGAATTCTCGGGTAATTTTACGTTTACAATATTTTCGACTTCGTCTTCCAGTCTTTTTTTGCTAATTCCAGTAATGTAATAAGCCTTTTCATTTTCCCAATAAGGAATTTCTACCCTTTTAATCAACACTGGGTAACTACGACTGACCACTCTTAGAATAGCAGCTCTCATCTTTGATTCTAATCTTTCATCACGAGAAGTTAACGAACGGAAAATTGGTTCAATCTCTTCTTTTGAAGCTGTTTGAATATAATCCAAGAATAACTTATTACATTTTTTCTCAGCAAAAAATTTAGGAACATTTTGCTGAATAGTTTTTGTATGTGGATTTACAGAAACTATCTCAAGGAAAAAGATAGCTTTTCTAAGAACATCAATTTTGGAAACTGACTCGCTGAGTTCTATTTTATCATTAATGGCATCACGAATTAATCTATAAAATGAACCGGGGAATTTATCAGGACTTAAAAAGATTGAATTTAAAATATCCATTAGTAAGGCAGGATTTTCTTTTTGAAGAGCTCCAGTAGTTTGTGCCCATAAATACGTATCATCAATGTGTGCTATATAATGATAGAGTTTTAACCAGGCATCAGATTTATTCTTTTTAATATAATCTAATATATTTTTCTTTGTATCGTTGTTTTTGATGGCAGCAAGGGTAGCCATAAAAGGAGAATCAAGTATTTTTCCTGGGTCAAGAAATTTCTCTAATGGGTTTTCAAAGCTTTCGAGAATTTCTTGGAATCTATTTTTATGCTCTTCAATTTTGTATTTTCCATCAATGAAAAGAGATAGGATTTCTAGGGTTTCTGGTTGATTTGAGCTTTTAGCCAAATCTTCTTCAAGAGCTTCAAATAGTGGAGTAGCCTCGTTTTCACCATGGTCTTTCAGGTAATTTTTGATAATCGTAATTTTATCATAAACGGTTTGGGATAGGTGTATGTTTTCGGCAGCTTCATCAGAATAGCTTAATTCATGTGTTCTTGCAGTAACAGTTCCTTTGAGTCCAGCTGTTAACGTTAAGAATTTATCTTTAGCAATTACTCTTTTAGCTTTACCCCACCAGCTTGTCCAAGACTTTGGCTCTGCTTTTAAATCAAACAATCGTTTGACACGATTTGTATTGCATAATTCCTCTTTGATTTTAGAGACTAAAACTTCTCCTCTAAAACTGAGGGCTACAATTTTTACTAATTCTGCTTGATTATTTTCTTTGAGACCAAGGATAAGCTCCTCGTCTCTAATCATGTGAGCATAATAGTGATTAGAAGCAATCGGCTGCAATACTCTTGCGGCAAATTTTAATCCCATGTTATGATTTTTCTTTTTGAAAAAGTCGATTTTAATGGTGTCTGCTTTTGGGTCAGCTTCGGTTACCATGCCAGCGCCAAATTGAGTTGTGTGTAGTACGAATTTTCCCGGAACAAGGTATGAATAGGTGTTGAATTCCTTCCAAGAAGAAAACAAATCACCTGTAGCTGCTAGGCCGGATTGTTCTAAATATGTATCTAATAATTCATTATCTGAGTTGACACTTCGAATGCATTCAAGTGCCTTATCTTTTAAGTCACGCATCTTGGAATATTTCTCAGCGCAGTAATAAAGCACTTCTTGAAGGACATCCCATTTTTTTTGTGAATATAATTCATCTATTAATTGAGTTAATAAACTTGCGGCTTTAGCCCCGTGGCTTCTAGCTCTTAATATTTCTGCAACCGTCAAAAACAAATCTGTTCGGGCGATATTAGAGATCATTAGCTCTAACCAACCATTTTCCAAATCTTCAAATTTGTTGGTACGAGCGGTGTCTAATAGTGATTGCTTCATAAATCTCTACCTTCTACATAAAAAAATTGTCAAAAAACGTTCCGTCTTTTGTCGTTTGTAGAGAAGGTTTTCTCATCAGCAAAAAACGGAGTGGAGATACTAGAGAATTGAGGCAAAACATCCAATAAATTCGAGGTGAGGGGTAATAATCAGATCGCCATTTATGACATTGTCTGCCCTCTAAACGCAGGATGTTTTCAATTAGAAAAGACCATGTCTGATTAGATAAATTCAGGGAGAATTTCATTTTGAATAATTTGATCTAAGGTCTGACGTTTCCTTACTAAATGAGCCTCTTTGTTTTTAGCATCAATCAAAATTTCAGCTGCCTCAGGGAAGGAATTGTAATTTTTAGTACTCATGCCAGCGCAATAAGCTCCACTTCCCTCGATCACTAGAAAATCCCCTTTGTCAGTTGTAGACAATTCTCTTGGCTGTAGCTTTTCAGGGTCCCCAGGTGCTGGGGTAAGGATATCCCCACTTTCACAACAATGTCCTGCAATTATATATTCTTCCGTATTTCTATTTTCAACTTTAGAAATAGAAATTATTGGTTGTTGGGCACCATATAAACTTGGTCTTGTAACTTCAGTCATTCCGCAATCAATTTTTAAGAAGTTATAACCTGCCTTGCCCGTATTAATTTTATCTACAACCGTTGTTAGAATGGCACCTGAATTGGCAACTAAATAAGTACCTGGTTCTATTTCAAGATGTAATTGTCTGCCAGTTTCTTCAGCAAACTTTTCGAATTCTTCTTTAACGGGCTCACCGCAGATTTGTAAATCAGTAGCAACTTCTTCTTGCATTCTTGCGACTTTGTAGCCACCACCTAAGTTTAAAGTATGTATCGAATCAATCTTTGAAACCGTCTCTAGACTCATCAAAGCGACTTTCTTCCAGACTTCAGGATCACTACCAGAACCTATGTGAGTATGCATTTTAGTGATTTTTAGTTGATGCTCTTTTGCTGTCGCTATGGCTTCATCTAGTTGCTCATACCAAATTCCGAAAGAAGAAGCCGGACCTCCAACATTAGTACGATTTGTTGAGCCTGATCCCATACCAGGATTCACTCTTATTGAGATTTCCCCTCCAGGATTGGCTTTGCCATATTGTTTAATTTGTTCAATTGAACACGCATTATAAAAAACATTATTGTCTATGATGATTGAGAAATCAGCCGGATGCTCTTGTGCTGTTAGCTGAATTTTATCACCCGAAATCCCAGCTTTTAAAGCTCTATAGACTTCAAATTCTGAACTTGCATCAATGTGCAAACCTTGGTTTGTTAACGTTTTTACTACAGCAATATTTGGGCAAGCTTTCATGGCGTATCTGGCCGTTAAACCAAATGCATTTGGAAATGCTAATACTTGTTTGGCTTTTTCTATTAATGTACTTTGATCATAAACAAAACATGGTGTTCCGAATTCGCTTGCGAGACTCAAAACTTGCTCTGAAGACAAAAATTTTAAACTTTCGATGGACATTTACTTTCCTTAATTCTGATGGTTATTATTGAGCCGGCATTATATCTATATCAACGATAATTTAAACCATCACATAATGCTGTAAAGGAAATTGAGTAATGATGTCAGTGTATTGAAATGTAATTGCTGGGAATAATTTAAATAGCAGCCATAACATTTCCGCCTGCAACGGGCATATATAATCCTGTAATAAAATTTGCTAGATCAGAACTTAAGAATGCAACCGCATTTGCTATGTCTTCAGCATGACCTCTCCGGTTCAGTGGAACTTCAGCAATATAGCCTTTATCATTCTCTTCTTTACTTTCATCAATAATCCAACCTGGGGCAACTTGATTAACCGTAATTTGGTGTTCCCCAACTTCTTTAGCTAGAATTCTTGCCAATCCATCTAAGCCTCTTTTGCCGGATACATAAGCTGACTGGCCTATTTTGCATTGCATAGAACATTCTGTATTAGTAATGACAATTCGGCCGTATTGTTGTTTGATCATTTCAGGAACGAAAGCCTTAACCATCATCACGTTATGCATAACAGTAGATTCGAACTGACTAACATAATCTTCGAGTGGTTGATCTAAGACACTTAGCCAATCATATTGTATTACAGCATTATTCACCAATATATTTGGCATAACTAATTCGTCTGTCATCATTTGTTTAATTTTTTCAATGCCCTCTTGTTTAGTCACATCTGCTTGTACTATTCCTGCTTTGCATCCCATCGATTCTATTTCATTTTTTAACTCTTTTGCTTTATCGATTTGACTAAATGTCTGAATGCCTATATTGGCTCCGCACTTAGCTAGTGTCTTGCATATAACGGCTCCTAACTTGCCTGTTCCTCCGGTGACTAATGCCGTTTTACCGCTTAAATCAATGCTTAAACCCTGATTTTCCATACTTTAATTCCTCTTCTTTTTTATTGTTATTAACAAACTAATCTTTTAAGTGGTGCACTATTATATTCTAAATCAAAATTTGTTGGTTTCGGTAGTCCATCTAATAATTGTAAACCAACATCACCATACAGTTCATCAGCTTTTTGCAAGATACTATCTGGCTGAATTAGATAATCAGATGCTTTAATCCAAATATAGGTATACCCTAGCATAACAACTTTTCGAATTTGAGAACTCAAATTTACAGCTCCAGCATGCCAAGTACGATTTTCAAACAATAAACAATCGCCAGCTTTTAATTGAGGTTCAATAAAATGGTCAGGAAACCCATTGTCATTTATTTTTAATCGTTCTTTCAATAAATGACTTTTTGGTGCAATTAAAGTTCCGCCACTTTTTGGTTTTGGTAAATCAGTAAGACAAAAAGCAGCTTTAATATCTAGTCGTGGAATGAGTTTATCACCTAAACTATTTTGTGCATGATAAAAATCTCGATGCCACCCTGGATTACACTTTGGCGTTTCGCTTGTTTTAATCGCCGGCTTTTTATAAATCAAATGTGAAGTTAAGAGTTTAATATCATAACCTAGTAGTTTTATAATATAGGGTAATACTTTTGGAATGGCAATTAATTCTAAAAAGCTATCGTCTAGAGATAAGCAATTTCGAAACCCATCACTAATATGATAATCAGAATTTTTTCTCATCTCTTGGTGATTTGAATTAACCCAATAATCACCAGCAGAAATAAGGCGTTCGATGAATTCAGCAGGAAGAACTTGTGGTAGTATGACGTATCCATTTTTTTCAAAGTCCAGAATTTTCGTGTCATCAATATTTTGTAGTTGGTACATAAGATTCTCCTTTAATTAAAGTAAGATAATATCATAATACAGTAATTATTGCTATAAATAGGAATGATATAGCCATTAATATGGCTTATATTGCTAAATCATGAAATTAACCATACCTGAGAAAGCTATTCAGATATTTGAAAACTGGTCGCAAACAATAGTGACAATTCACGATATTAGTCATGACCTTGTATTTTTTCTACCAACCAATAGATTGAGACATTCACATCAATTTTGTTCTGCCGTAAAAAATACTGTTTTAAATAAGAATTGTCTAAAATTTGAAATCGATCAATTAAGAAATGAAATAATACATTATCCTGAAGGTAGAACACATATTTGTCATGCTGGTTTAGTTGAATGCGTGTATCCTGTGCTGGAAAAAGGAAAGCTTAAATGGGTATTTTTTGCAGGTCCAAAATTTCCTACCAATAAAATTATTGTAGATAAAAAATTAAAATCTTCGAAAGCAATCGACATAACTAAAAAATGGAATTTAAAAAAGAATCAATTGAAGGATCAGTTTGAATTGGATTCAATCATGGAAGGTCTCCGACAACTAGCTGCAAGAATTCAAATTTGGCACCAAGAATTTTTGAAATCCAATTCATCGATTAAAGTGAATAGATCCAGAAAAGATGTCTTGCTTCATTTTTTAAATCAGAATTATAAAAGACAAATTTATTTATCAGATTTAGCAAAAAATTTAAATATTAGCGATAGTCGAGCTGCACATGTAACAAAAGAAATTTTAGGCGAAACGTTTATTGCTATATTGCAAAATATTCGTTTACGATGTGCCTGCTCATTACTTCAAAATACAGATTTAAAAATTGAACAAATTGCGGTTGAGTCTGGTTTTCAAGATGTCTCCTATTTTTATAAAGTTTTTCAAATAAAATTTAAAACTTCTCCTGGGAAATTTAGAAAGCTGTCAAATTGATAGACACTTTAAATGTTTGCTCTAATTTATTTATAATTTAGGCAAAGTCATGTTGGATCAGATAGCATTTGCAAATTAAATATTTTCTGAGTTATATTCATTACAGAACTATTTTTAAATAAAAGTCATGATATTATGATTCGATCAATTAACAGGAACAAAACATGAATTTATCTGGTGTGCGGAAAATTAAAAAGTTATCTTTTGTAGTATTGTTTATCATAACTTGTCAAATGTTAGCTTCGCAAGAAAAGCTAAAGAGCTCAGTAGTAACAGGCGAACATTTTAAATTAACTTTGAACTTTAAAAATGATCTATTGGCTAAAGAGTTATTGATCTTATCAGAAGCTACGTGGCCAATTGTGTGTAAATTATTTAATGGGCCAAATCGTCCTCTTAAAAAAAAGTTAGAAATTAATATTTATAAACTTTATAGTGAATACGAAGAGGTTGAATTAAAATTAACTAAAGGTGTTTTTAAAAGCAATTTTGGTTTTTCACATTACAAGACTAAGTCATCTCACATTGCTATGCGACCATTTTGTACTGACAAAACGATACAGATAATTAGTTGCCCTCAAATGACAAAGATTACAATAGCTCATGAAGCTTCACATCTGGCTATTTATCATCAAGCAGGATCAACGTTTAAAAAACATCCATATTGGTTTGCCGAGGGAATTTCTATTTGGGTAGCTAGAAAAGTGATGTTTACTAATAAAGAAAAAGACGTCATGGAGTCTATCCCTTATTATTCTGCAAGAATAGTTAGTTGTGTGAATCTGATTAAAACGAACTCTCTTCCTAAAATAAGTGACATATTAAATGGCAACTGGAAGAAAGGGTATGCTGTTTCCGATCTGATGTTCAGTTTCCTTATGTCACAGTATAAGTTGAAATTTTTAAAATTTATGCCTAAAGTTCGTCAAATGGGTGGTGGAGCTAATACTGAAAAACGAATTAATGATTTGTTGATAAAAATGATAGGTGTAAAAACTTTAGCATCCTTTGATGAAAAATTTAAGAATCATATATTAAAATATAATCCAAGTTGGCACGAAGTTTTTAGGCATTTAGGAGTGTCTGGAAAAAGTTGGACGCAAATTGCTTTTAACAATAATAATGCAATTGCTTGGAGCTCTGAAAAATTAAATAATCGTTATGTTGCTGAGGGGAACCTTTCTTTTTTACCTCAAAAATCCAGACAAATGAACTTCCTTCTGGGAAAAGATTCTACGGGTTTTGTTTCAATAGCAATTAATCCCAAGAAAATAACCATATTTGATTTTCAAACAATAGGGCATAAATGGATCTATAAAGGCTCCTTTGTTATTCCAGAAATTCAGATTAATAAGCGAATTCCTTTTGTGTTCACTAGAAACGGTTCGGCTCTATCAATAAAAATTAATAAAACACAAGTATTTACAAAGATGTTATTTGCCAAAAATAAATTAAGCGGTTTTTGGGGTGTTGGGGCACAAGTAAACAGTGGTGGCATTTGGAATTCAGTAAAAATCACGAAAATTAAAAAATAAATCGAGATCAAAAATTAAGGCTATTTATTCTAATAAGTTTAAAATTAAAGATTAATATAGGGCATTGAGTAGATTATAATCATTGTTAACCAGGGTTTTTTATGTCTCAAACTAGTGCAAAAAAAATTGAAGAAGTTAGTTCTTTTATGATTGCGCCTTATGTACACCCTCAAGGCTGTCGAGGGTATTTGCTTGTAGATAAATTAAGTGGTGATTCCATAGCCATAGATGTTCATTTGGATTTTGTTAATGATATGACCAAGCGATTAAAGGATGAATATTGGAATCTTCTTTATGTCATCGATACTCATACTCATGCCGATCACCCGTCAGGTTCATCAAGCATTGCGAAAAACTTTAATTGCCTTCGGATGGCACATAAAAAAGCAGAACATTCTGGAGTATCTAATCATCCCGAAAATGGAGAAGAACTATTTTTAGGTGAATCAACAGTTTTTGTGCGACATACTCCAGGTCATACCCCAGACCATATGGGAATATATATTGAAGGAGCCTTTTTTTCTGGAGACTCTTTGCTAATTGGTAGTGTGGCTAGAACAGATTTCCTTGGAGGTGATGCGGGGCAGCTTTATGATTCAATTCATTCGTTTCTAAAAGAGTATCCTGGTGATACCGTTTTATTTCCTGGCCATGATTACCAAAGTAAAACTAAAAGTACATTTGGTGAAGAAAAAAAAGAAAACCCATGGCTGAAAATTGAAGATAGAGAAGAATTTATTAAAAACCTTACTGCCAACCCTCCAGAAAGACCTGCGAACATGGATGAATTGCTTCATTTAAATCGTGAAGGAGTCGAAATCGCTAAATTAATTTCATCTGAAGAAACTAAAAAAATAGTTGAAGCGGGAGGTGCTATCAGCATTATTGATGTACGTTCCGAAATGGAGTTTGAAGATGAGCATATCTCTGGTTCTCACCTAATACCTCTTGATCAATTAGAATCACGTGCAGATGAAGTTAGAGCTATCGCCGCACCGAGGTTATTACTATGTAAAGCAGGAGGTCGTGCATCTGCAGCATTTGAAGCCCTTGATGAAATGAATATTGGAGGCCTTTCTGTTATTGATGGTGGCATATTGGCATTTAAAGAAACAGGTGGCAAAACAGTTAAAGGTAAAGAGCTAGATGAAGATGCTTCCTCTACTTCTTGTTCCGCCTCTTTGCCAATTGATTTTGAAACTGGCAAAAAAAAGGATTCGTGAATGGGTAAGAAGCCTAATATTGTTTTTATCCTAATTGATGATATGGGATGGCGTGACTTGAGTTGCTATGGTAGTACGTTTTATGAAACACCTAATATAGACAAACTTTTTTCAGAAGGCATGCATTTTACTAATGCATATGCTGCTTGCCCTGTTTGTTCACCGACTCGAGCAAGTATTCTAACGGGTAAATATCCCGCAAATGTCGGCGTCACTGATTATATAGGAGGTCATACTAAAGGAATTGTTATTGATGCACCTTATATTGATCATTTACCGTTATCAGAAAAATCTCTTGCGAAAACGCTGAAAAATAATGGTTACAACACATGGCACGTTGGAAAATGGCATCTTGGAGGAGAAGAGTATTATCCAGAGAAACATGGTTTTGATGTCAACATTGGCGGTTGCCATTGGGGGCATCCAAAAGGTGGTTATTTCAGCCCTTGGAATATGGATACTCTTCCGGAAAATAAAGAGGGCGAGTATTTAACAGATCGATTAACGGATGAAGCAATTAAATTAATTGAAAATAGTAGTGATGATAAATCATTTTTCTTAAATATGTGGTACTACAGTGTGCATACACCTATTCAAGCAAAAGAAGAAAAAATAAAAAAATATGAAGATAAAGCTGTTAAGCTTGGTTTGGATAAAATTAATGCTTTGGAAGAAGGCGAAAACTTTTCTTGTGAACATAAAAGGGATCAGAAGGTAGTTCGTCGAATTGTGCAATCCGATCCAACCTATGCTGCCATGATCGAATCGTTAGATGAAAATATCGGTAGATTAGTTAAAGCTATTGATGATAAAGGGGAGACGGACAATACCATTATTATTTTTACATCTGATAATGGAGGATTGAGTACTGCCGAAGGTTCGCCTACGTGTAATGCCCCACTTGCTGAAGGGAAAGGCTGGATGTATGAAGGTGGGACACGGGAACCTTTGATTGTGAAATGGCCTAGCAACATTTCTGAAGGAAGTATGTGTGATGTTCCTGTTACTAGCCCTGATTTTTATCCGACATTATTAGAAGTTACTGAAATAAACTTAATGCCTGAGCAACATCAAGATGGCGTTTCTATTTTGCCATTGTTAAAAGGTGAGCATAGAATTGACCGAGAGGCTGTCTTTTGGCATTACCCCCATTATGGCAATCAAGGAGGTACACCTGGTTGTTCTATTCGTTTGGGTAATTATAAGTTAATTGAATTTTTTGAAGATAATCGACTTGAGCTTTATGATTTAGAAAAAGATATTGGTGAAAAAGAAAATCTCATAAATACTTTTCCAGACATAACCAAAGATCTTCATAATAAATTAATTAACTGGCGTGAAAGTGTTCATGCCAAAATACCAGAACCAAATCCTGATTGGAATGAGTTGGATTGATGCGTAAAAGGTTTCTGGTCAAATAAAATAGTTTATTAAAAACACTCAGATATATAAGGGTGTGTAAAAAGGCTGTCTAGATATAATTTATTCATAAGTTGATTAAGAACCACCTCCCCGCTTCGCGGTACTCCTCCTTATAAAGGAGGAGAGCAGTCTTAAGATAACTTTTATTTATAGTTCCCCTCTTTTTTAAGGAGGGGTGGCAGCTTGCTCAATGGTTGTACGAATTAGAAATCAAATAATAACTTAAGTCATTTCACACAAGATGTTTATGAAAAAATAAAAATAAATAAATTTCA